>NZ_JBQDSX010000005.1:0-91810 GCF_052099035.1 Microbacterium sp.
CCTAACCCCTCAAATCGAAGGACGCCGCGCTACACCATTACGCGGGACTTGACCCACACCCCGACCAACTATCGCGGTTCGGCGTCCGCGATAGCCGACGCCGGCAGCGCGTCCGAGGCAAAGAGAACTTCCATCCCGAGCAGCTTCCCGTTCGCGTCGAAGTCCAGGATGAACTGCCCAACAGCACTCTCGTCATCGGGTACCTGAACCTGGCGCACCGCTTCCCCGGGACCGATGTTGTCCACCACCATCAAGTAGGCGGCGTCCGCTTCGCGGTCATACGTCAGTCTCATTCCTTAGCCCTTCGTAACGGTGACGATGTTGCCGGACCGGTTGTCCACAACGACGCGAATCCGATTCGCACCCGCTCAACTGTGGCCTGAGCCCTGGGCCAATTCAGGCCGACACCCTGGGCCACTTCGAGTTGACATAGTCAGATGAGGTACGTCCCGCGGACGTATCGAAACGACGTCGTGCCGTGCGCGTAGCTGGACCCGACCACGCCTACTAGCGGGCTCAGGAACTATTGTCAGCCAGGTAGTCCAGAACGCGGCGCATCGCGCGGATCGCCTGTACGGCGTCGGGCTGCTCGACCCGCGTGTCGCCCTCATGAACGGCGACGTGGCGCTTCCCATACAGGGCCTTGCCGGCAGTCGCGACATCAGCGGGAGCATCAGCAAGCCGGCGTTTGACATCGGGCCCACGTCCGCCGCACGCCGTCTCGACAGCGAGTCGCGCGGAGAGCACGGCCTCGCGGTACCGGCCGCTGTCGAAGTGCGTCTGCGCGGTGCGCGCGTGCGCCTCCGGCGCTGACTCCTCCGTCAGCACGCGGAACGCATCCCGGTAAGCGGTGTCAGGTGTCGGGCCAAGCAGGTAGGTGAGCTCGGCGCCGTCGTTGAAGAGCAGCACATCGTACGAGTCTGTGGCCGTGCCTCCGGAGACCAGCACGTAGTCGTCGAAGCCGTCCTTCTGGTAGAGGTTCGCCATGTGTGTCTTGGCACCTGTGAACTGCGGACTACTGAGGAATGTGAGCAGGTGGTCCTGGTTCCTGCCATACAACTCGATCTTTCGGCCGGTGACTTTCTCTCGAAGACGCCGACCAAGGCCACTGTCCTCGAGGGCATACTCCTCGATGTAGGACCACACGGAGGTCGGAGGAAAGGCGATGTCCGAGGATGCGATGTGGACCTTCACCGAGAAGCGCTCGAACGCCACAGAGATCTCGTGAGGACTCTGCGTCACGATTGGCGCGGAAATGGCGATGTACTCCGCACGACCTCGCGGCTCAGCGAGGCCGCCTCCATGCTCGTCACAGTCCCGCAGCAGGTTTGACAGCGGCGCGAATGACCTGAATGTCTGGTTGTTCGTCAGAACCCTCACGAGCCGTCTTGTCGACTTCTCGCGAAGGCGCAGATCGGGCGCGCCGGCGGCATTCTCGAACCGCTCGACATAGCACTTGACGATGCCGGAGCTCTGAGCGCTGCGAGCGGTCACCTTCGCTGCCCGGGCAGCTTGTCGTGCCTTCGAGCTTGATCGGCTCATCCCCAGTCCCCGCTTTCGACTTGGTTGTCAGGCTATCCGAGACCAGGAGCGACCGCGCTGCAACGCCCCCGTGCGTTCAGTTGCAGAGCAAAGCATGATGCGCCCGTTACGTGCGAAGATCCGATGGGCCTCGATAGCTCAGTTCGACGACGTCGCCAGCGCCTGCCCCAGTGACGGTGAGCAGTCCGCGCCGATTCGGATTGAGCGGCTCCTCGAGCAGGCCGGCTCGTCGACCGTCAGCGGACTCGAGGATGGTCCTTCCGCTGGCAAGCGACACGGCCCTATAGGGGGTGCCGTTCCTCGGCTGATGATCGCGGAGCCACGTCACCGACGCTTCCTCAACAATGTGGATCCAGGTTCTCTCCGGCGCAGCAGTGCTACGGCTGATGAATCCGACCCAGAGCTCGTGCGATGAGGCGGTCGGCCAGTGGGTGTCGTTCGCGCGCTGCCTCACTTCCTCCGCGTTCATCCACTGATGAAGCTCTGCCATTGTCGTGAAGGTGCCGCCCCCAGCTGTAACCGCGGCGAGAGCACCGGCTCGGGAGGAGAATCCGGCCTGCATGAGCAACGCGGCAGAGCGGCTCAGGGTGCCCGTCTCCACCGCTGCAACCGCGAGTCCGTGCTCGTCGGGGAGGAACGCCCAAGGGTCGCCAGAATGCTCCTCGTGGGCCGTCGCTCGGACCCGGACCGCTTCCAGCGCCCATGGCAGCCGGTAGGCCAGTGAGTCCTCGATGAATTCCAGCTTGTCCGTGATCTCCTCCCCAACCATCTGCGCGGCGTCCTCACCGCGAAGCCATGCGGCGAGGACCTCCTCCCATCGCGTAGGAAGCACGCGCGGCGCGAACGGGTGGATGCCGAATGCGATCCTGGCGAAGTTAGTCAGAGCGTCAATGGCAGCCTGGTCGTCGCCGTTTACGATGCCTTGGTCTGCGTCATGCAGATGCTGTTCCAAGCTGCTGGCGTGTTCGTCGAGTTGGCGCCCGGTCTCGAGGCCGACTCCCGCGAGGAAGTAGCCTCGGCGCTGTGCTGAGGTCGACTGGCTCCAGAGGAAGCGTGTGCGAGCGGCCAGGCCGGCTCGAAGCGCGGTCTGAACCGGCTCCCGCCGTCGAGCCAGGCTCCTGGCCCACAGGGAGGAGGCGAGGACGTCATCGAGAGCCCCCTCGATTCCATCCTCAGCAATCGCGGAATCGCTGAGCAGGCTAAGGAGGGCGTTGTCGAGGCTGGCGAGCTGCGAGCGCCACGCAGTTCGGGCGTGCTCGGCCTCCTCATCGGTCTCGGCCCCGACATCTGGGTAGTCCCACGCGGCGGTACCGGCGACGTAGTCCAGTAGTGCGTCCAAGTCGTCGACACCGAGCTTCGCCAGCATCCTGCTAAGCAGGCTCACCACCAGTTGCAGCAGGCCACTTTCCATGTCTCGCAAAGTGGTGTTCTCGACCAGCTCCCTCCAGTTTCGCCTGCCCCGGGAAATGTCCGTGAAGATCGGGTGGACGACGAGACCGACAGAGTCCACGAACGCTCGGCCAGCTCTGCCGACGACGTTACGGAACTCCGACGCCTTGATCAGCTCACGGTTACGCCAAAGACCGTGCATCACGAGGGCACTGGCTGAAAGGTTGAGCCCCTGCGCAAGGGTCGGCGAGGAGACCGTGACTTTCAGCGCGCCCCGCTGAAGCAAC
Organism: Microbacterium sp.; assembly: GCF_052099035.1. Taxonomy (GTDB): domain Bacteria; phylum Actinomycetota; class Actinomycetes; order Actinomycetales; family Microbacteriaceae; genus Microbacterium. The sequence continues at coordinate 3,219 of NZ_JBQDSX010000005.1, forward strand.
CTCTCTATCTCTCTTCGGTAGGGCGCGGGCAGCGAGCCGTGATGGATCGCCACGCCCAACCGCAGACAGGCGAGGATCGGGTGCTCTCGGCCGAACCATTCCTCACCGATCGTGATCGCCGAGGCGAGGTCGCCGGGGTCTCCGTGATAGACGCTTTGGAGTGCTCCTCGTCCATGAAGGTCAACGATGATCTTGGCAAAGGCGTTCACGGATGCCTTGAGCGGGCAGAAGATGAGGACAGTCTGCCCGTCGTCGACGAGTCGCCAGGCGGTGGCAAGCGTCAGTTCCTGCTGATTCTTGGGGAACGGTGTCCTCCTGCGGCCGATCGGGGGGACAAAGGGCTCGAGAAACTTGGGAACGAAGGGCTCCTCGTCTCCCACAATGATGCTCAGGCGGGCTCGATCGCCTTGCCAAAGCACTTCGCCGTAGCGAAGCTTCGTCGGCCGCCACGAGCTTGCAATGAGACCGTCCGGCTGGTCATCGGTCAGCCAGTTCACGAAGTCTTCGACCTCGTCTCCCTCTGGCAGGATCGCCGAGAGGCAGATGATGCGTCTGGTGTCCGCGTCCGGGCGGCGTAGCAGTCGTTGTACCTGAACTTCGTATCGGACCTCGCGTTCGTCCGCGCCGATCATGTGCCCCTCGTCGAGGACGACAAGTCCAACATCGTCGAGGAGTGTGGGGTCGTTGCGAAGGGCGAAGTCGAGCTTCTCGGGCGTGGCGACGACGATGTCCCTCTCGCGCAACAGATCCTCGTCGGCGCTGCTAGCGCCGATCGCGCCGTAGAGGGAGGTGACGGTCTTCCCCAGGGGGGTGAAGGTGCGTTGCAGGGCTGTTTCCGTCTGGGCCGACAGCGCCCGTAGGGGGGTTACGAAGACAACTCGCCGGCCCTCGGCTAGGCACGCGAGGATGCAGAGTTCGGCGATCCGGGTCTTACCGGCGCTTGTCGGCAATGACAACACCAGGTTCTCACCGGTGTTCAGCACTCGGTCTGCAGCGGCGAGCTGCGATGGCCATAGGTCGATCTCCGAACGTCGCCTCCGGAAGAGAGATGCGATGAACGTCGCACGCAGTCGTGCCCAGTCGGCACCGTCGCCATCGATGGGGCCGTCCGGGAGCAGGCGGTGGAAACTGGCGTCCCAAAGACCGCGAAGCAGGTGAATCGCGAGCCGATGGCACCACCACTGGGGAACCATGTTCAGTTCGCTTGCGGCTCGGAGACCGACCTGCAGCGTGCTGAGTGCCTCATCCAGCAGCGCTTCCTCGCCCCGTTCGAACGCAAGCAGCGCCATGCTGATCGCACCGACGAACGCGTCGGTCAGCGCGAGGTCGACGACGTCGATGACATCGGCGTCACCTTGGTCCTCGTCGGGTTCTTCATCGTTGGCGGGCTCGATGAGCAGGCGCAACGTATCGACGAGGCGGGGGTCTGCTGCCGCGTCCTCGTCACGGTCGCTCAAGATGAGCGTGGCCAGGGTGTCGAGCTCTCTGCGGATGATATGGATGAGGCATCGCTCGCCCGTCGTGACTTCACCGGAGTCGAGCGCAGTCTGAAGCAAGGAGTATGCCCGGGCGGAGAAGCTGCCGAGGTGGTAGGCGGCTGCTGCGACGACACGGTGAAAGCCCCGTTCGCGCGAGTTGGGTCCTCTCGCGATGACTGATTCGATGGCTGTGGCTGCGCCCTCGAAGGCGCGTTGCACGAGGCTCTGCGACCCACTCCCCTCCACCAGACGCAGGCCCAAACCCAGAAGCGAATAGCCGTAGGAGAGAAGTTCGTAACTGAGCGACTGATCGAACGCGGGCGCGTCTTCTGGCAGGACGCCGTCCCGCCAGATCATCGAGCGGGCCTCTCCTCGCGCGAGAAGCTGTTCGCGAAATCCGGGGGTGGTCGCCTCCGCAATAGCGGCCTCAATGTCCTCAACTGTTTCGGGCATCGGCGATCGCTTTCGAGTAGACGTCGGCGATGAACGCCTGATGCTCTGAGACCTGCAGACCGACAGCGAGGCGTCTTACGCGTCCCCGATACGCGGTCGTGTTCGTGCGGAGGAGGTTGCGTGGATCATTGCCTGTGAAGGTGAACAGCAGTTGCACCACCTGCCGTTGGTTGATCCCTGTGGTCAGTTGGGCGTCGTCGACGAGGTTGGCCAATGTATGCTCGCCGAGTTCGTGGAGTCGGTCGGCTACGAAGCTGAGAGCGTGAGGCGATGGGCGTCCCCGATCGCTTCTGAGCGCAAGGTCCGCACCCGTGACCGTCGCAGTGCCAAGCGTTGCCCGGCTCTTGGCCTCACCCTTCAGTAATTCGAGCGATCCGTCGGTAGCCGCGCGCACGCCAACCAGGTCATCGCCACGCATCGACATCTCGCGGTGGTCCTTCCACCGCAGACGTTCCACGACTCGGAAGCCGAGCTCACGCGCCGCGTACTGCGCTCCGATGATCTCTCCGAGGTCGCCTGAGCGGGTGCGCTTGCTACTGGGGAGCTTTCCCTCCAGGTATGCGGCGGCAGCAGGCTTCCCCAGCTCGGCGAGGATGGTGGCAATCCGGTCCGGACCCGCATACTGGTTCGAGATCTGCGCTGCCGCCCAGTCGACACCCCGCGCGACGGTCGTCGGCGAAGCGACCATGTGCACCATCGCGTGCCGCCTCAGCGGTTCGCGTGTGGATGTCGTCCACGAGGAAAGCGGTGCCATTCGTCAATCGTGGCAGAGGTCGCGCTGCTGAACGCAAAGCGCCGCGCCAGGCTGCTGCCGCCGCCGCCGCCGCCGAAGGGACCCTCTAACACATCGGCCGACTACCGCGAGCCGGACTGCTGAAGAGTTCGCGTCGCCAAATCCACGATCCTCGGCATCCTGCGATCCGACAACGTCGTCGTTCGGCGGCAGCCGCTGCCGGTCGAGCAGGTTGCAGAGGCTTCGAGGCTCCATAAGTCGGGCCTGCCCCTCTCCGGCGTCGCTGACCGGATGTCCGTAGATCGGGAGACGATGCGCGTCGCAATATCCATGCCGGAGTATCGCTTCGTCCACCGGCTGGTGCGAACTGAGCACGCAGAGACAGGATCATCTCGCGTACTGCTTGATGCGAGCGTGCCATCCCTTCAGCCAGGAGACCTCGTCGCAGAGCTCGTCAACCGCCGGCGCCACGTAATTCTCCTCGGGCGCATTGTCATGTCGCGCTGCCCAGCTCGATGTCTTCGAGTAGGCGACCTGAAATTCGTCATGATCAGCCTGTGTGAACTTCGGAAGGATCTTGAGCATCTTCGTCTGCACTTCGTTCGTCCCGCGATCGACGAGCTCATTGACAATGTGCAGGTTCATCGCGCGTTCAAGGGTTTCAGAAAGTCGGCCCGCAATCTGTGCGGTCCGATCCGTGTAGTCGTCGTCCGTCAGACTCTCGCGCTCCTTTCTCAGACGAGCCAAATCTGCCTCGAGCTTGTTGATTCGCTCCGGAATATCCTTCGCGGCCCAAGGAAGCTGATCAACGATGAGGCCGGGCTCGGTGCCGCCCATCCGCTGAATCGATCGTGTTGTCGTGGCGACCGCCTTACCCTTTGACGCTTTGATCAGTGCGTGCACGAACGTGATCTCGTGCGTGAAGACGATCACTTGTCGCTCGCGTGCCAGCTCGACGAGGCGGTGTGCGACCTTCGACCGTCGCTCTGCGTCGAGCGATGAGACAGGATCGTCGAAAACAACGCTGGAGCGTGACTTGTCGAGTTCCACCTCGGTGAGGAATCCCGCCAATCCGAGCGCCGTCTGCTCTCCTTCACTCAGCACCTGATCGACGCCTGCGTTACGTCGTGATCCGAGCAGGCTCGGCTGATGCTCGAGTGCGGAGTTGCGGCCACGTCCAGTTCGATTGAGGGTGACTCGACGCAGTTCGAGGCGCTCGGTCTCTCGCGTGAAGTGATCCCGGACTTCCGCCGTGACGTATGTCTCGGTCAGCTCTCCGCGCTTCGTCGTGATCGCGTTTGTTGCGGTGAGGCGGCGAACATCTTCGATTGTCTTTCGTCGCGAGAGTCGCGTCACCTCAGTCTCAACAGCCGCCCTTGTCTCGTTGAGCGTCTTGGCGTCCTGTAGTTCGACGACCTGCTTGCTCGTCGTGCTGAGCGTCCGAGCGAAAGTCGATGCATCGATGTCTCGCGCCTTGATCGTCAACGCTTGCACTCGCGTTTCGGCCTGATCAACGATCGAGCCCGCGAGCGGAAGCAGTTCGGCATCTTCCTCGCCGTCGAGCCATACAACAGCCGCCGTAGCTGCGCGCGTCCCAGTCTCGAACCAGTCGAGCACCGACTGCGCATCCTCACCCGCGTCCTGCAACCGATTGATCGCCGCAGAGACCGCGACTGGCAGTGTCTGAAGGTCGGCGAAGTGGTCTCGGAACGCCGCGAGCGCCCCGCTGGCTGTTTCCGCGTCACGTGACGTTGTGTCGGTGACGAACGCTTCGAATCGACCGAGGCGGTCGGCGGCCTGCTCGTCCAAGGGCTGCTGACAGAGCACGCAAACAGCGTCACTGTCTGTCACCGGGAAGTCGTGATCGTGATAGGCGTCGGTCAGTGAAAACTTGCGCGCTGCTTCCCATAGCGCCCGCCAAGTATCAGAGCCGACGCTCGGCAGAGGCTCGGAGTCGAAAGTGCGAGCGGATGCGATGCGCGCTGCTTCCTGGAGCTGAACGACCCTCTGCTGCAGGTCTCTGAGTTCGCGCTGTTTGTCATCACCCAGGGCAGCTTCCACCGTCCTGGCGTGCGTTCCGACCGTCGACCAGTCGCGCCCGAGCATCGTAAGCCGATCCTTCTCCTTGTTCGGATCGCTTCCTTTGAGCCGCGCCTCTTCTGTGAGCAACTGCGCAAGTTGCCTGTCGTGATCGTCGGCCAAGTTCGTAGCCTCTGCGATTGCCTCATTCGACGTGGTGGCCGAGATACTGGACAAGAACGTAGACGCACGAGTCTCCGGGTGGAGTACCGGAAGCTGCGGTCGCTCAGTCTGGTTCGTAGTGAGTCGCTGAGTGAGCTCACCAGCGACCGCTTCGCAAGCTTCGGAAAGCTGGTCCAGAATTGTGAGCGCTGATGGGCGGTAGTTCGCCTCCGACGCGGTCGTGACATACGCGTCACCGCAGTCCTCGTCGTAAAAGCGGATCCGCGACAGTTCGATGCTTTGGGTCTCACCGAGATTCCAAGTATCAGCATTGGCGCCGACCTGGTAGTCGAGCTTCGCCGCCTGCGCAGTGTCCATATCCGAGAAGACGTCACCTAGGAGCTGCGCATCCTTGACGCGAGCGGTGACGGCCTCACGAATGAGCCGCGCGTAGCCAGACTTTCCGCTCGCGTTGTTGCCGAAGGCGATTGTCAGGCCCGCAGCGCCAAATGAGAGCGTCTGTCCTGCGGTCAGTGCGTTGACGCCCTGGACGCCTGAAACCTGAATGAGTCTGACGGGATCGCCCGCCGCTGTCGAGCCGGGAATGTCAGCGGCCTCGATGTTCATGGCAACTGGATACGTTCCCGCCATCAGTTGGTCCGCGATGCCCGACACGTCGTCCGCCGACAACGTCTCATTGCGGCAGAAGCGCGCAACCGCGTCCTTTTGCCAATCCGGCCGCGCAGCGAGCCAACTAGCCAAGTCCTCATTGAGGGTCATTTCGCTCCTCCTGCGGGGCGTCCTGAGATTTGATTACGAACCGTGGCCATGGGTGCTCCTCATTGCGTTCGAACGCGCCCCCGCGATGCGGCGACTTGACGTTGTCACAGTGCCGCTCGTCTCTGTTCCACCGCGGAGCGTTGACTGCCATCCAGAGGGCAGCGCCGCCCCGACTCCAACCTCGTCTACAAGCCTTGCGAAGTTGGCCCACACCTCGACCCGCTGCACGCGAGACTCGATGCCGCGGAGTTCAGCAAGACTTTGTTCCACCTCGTCAACACGACCGGGCTTGGCGCCTCGCGTACGCCGATCTCCATACGGGTGATCAGTTTCTGTAAGGAGTCGATGCGGGGGGATCGCGCGAACCGTCTCCTCGGAGGGCATCATGGCTGGCGGTAGCGAGAAGTAGCACCCGAGCCTGACGGCCTCTTCGGTCACCTCAGGTCCCCCGGTCCACCAATGCAGGATGACACCTTCGACCGGAGTGCGATGCAGCTCTCGCAGCACGCGGAGGTGCGCGCCGGAACTGTGCACGCTCACGATCCGAGGGTGGCGCTGAAGCTCCTCGAGAACGAGTCGGAACGTTGCCGTCTGCAGCTCGATTGGCACACGGCTCGAGCCGTCCAGGCCAACTTCACCCACAAGCGGCGTGTCCTGAAGGAGCTGCCGAAAGCGCTCAATAGTGAATGCTTTCTGCGCCCGAACGAGTCCGGGGTGAACTCCGACACCCCAGAGCGTCCTGAGATCAGTGCGGGACCGCACTGCTTCGAACTCGTCGAGTGACCGAGTCATAGCGAAGATGAAGGCCCCGAGCTTTCGCAACTCAGAGCCGTCGATACCCGGGTCCACGTGCGCATGGGTATCGAGCGGAGGGGGGATCCTCATAGGTCGAGTCCCCGCAGTTCCTCGCGACCTCGCCGGCACAGCTCGAGGGCATCGGCTAGAGCGATGCTCGACGGAAGCTGGAGTTTCGCAAGATCTGATTCTCCGAATGACTCGCGAAGGAAATCACGCATGGCTGGCACCACGGATTTCTCCATTACCCAAGCCAATTGCTTGTCGCCCGCGGGTACGAGGTATGGCGTGCTGTCGTCCAACGCTGCCGCCTCAAACGAGGCCTGTCGCAGTACACACCCGAAGCACACCCCACAGGCGATCTTGGCCGAGATTCCGTACGACTTCGCGCCCGTATGCGAGCACGACGACGTGTCGCTGAGAAACGCGCTGGCACGCTCGTTTCCAAGCAGCTCCCGCACACGCTGGAACATCTCACCCTTAGTCTCAGCGGCGTGCGGGTTGACCAGGTCGTGGTGCGCTCCCACCGATGCGAGCAGGGCGATCAGGTCGCCGAGGAACTTTGGATGCGTTGTCTTGGTCGAGAGGCTCCCCCGACGACTTCGAGAGAGCGGCGGGTTGATCGATGCATAGCCGTTCTCGGGCAGCCAGAGCGGCACCTTGTGGACCGAAGCCACCGCGAGCCCCAATGCAATGAACAGGAAGGAACGAGACCTTGTCGAGTTTTCCTTGCCGTAGGCTTTGCTGGTCGGTGAGTGACGGCCACGCGCCAGTAGCACCTTCACATGATCGGCCGTCGTACCAGGCGCGAGGTCCTCAATCGCATCCGCCACTCGAGTCTGAATCGGAGACAGGTTCGGAGAGGCCCAGTGCGAGACGAGTATCTGTTGTTCACCGCGCGAAGCGAGGTCGACAGCGGACAGCAAGGCACCGGTCGCTGAATCTGCTCCGCCGCTCAGAAGCACGACACGCGTTGCGCCAAGTCCGACCGTCGCGATCTGTTCCGGAGCTCCGACGTTCTCACGAAACGTGAACCGCCAAATATCTCCGGTGAGGAAGCCGAGAAGCCTCTCGAGCTCAGGCTGCACGGTCTGCCACGGATTCGCCGCCAGCACGTCTACGGCAATGGAGATGTCCCGCTGATTCCAATTGGACAGTCGCCCCGAGCGCAGAGACGAGCGGTCTGCTGCAAGGACGGCAACGGCGATGCGGACCAGATCGATGTTGCGGTCAGTGACTGCGCCGAGACCACCGAGCAGTGGTCCGTAGTTGGCTCGGAAGTACTGGTGGGAATGGCCATCATGCCAGTAGAAGGTTCGATCCGCGTCGGAGGTCGGCGTGGATGGGACGGGCGCAACAGTCAGCTCGTAAGAGAACATGGTTACTCGGCTCCGTCTTTGTAGATGCGACGGAGATAACGGAGACCACGCTCGATAGCCGAATCGATAGCATCCGGACTTGCACCCGTATCTGAGAGGTTGGCGCGTGCGGCCAAATGATGACTCGTGTCGTAGACCTCATCGATGAAGTCCTCGCGCGAGACCGAGCCGGTCGATGAAAATTCATCTGACTCGGAGATGAAGATCTCCGCGATCATCACGCCAATCGCGTGTTCGGCAGTGGCTGCAGCGTCCGGCGTCGACGGGTTCACATCCGTATCGAGCATCCACTCGAGAAGGTGATGCGCGATGTCTCGCTGCTCTTCGGCGGGGATGTCGCTGGAAGTCTGCGCCTCGCAGACGACGTCGAGAATGGCTCGAACCATTTCGGCTCGGGTAGGCAGGGCGGATAGCAAATCAAAGTCGAGACCGGCTTTCGCGAGGGCCTCGCGATCACCTTCGCGGAATGCGCGGGCGAGATTGGCAGCACGGCTCGCGGTCGAGGCGTACGCGCGCGCGTCACGACGCGGGGCGCTCTGCTTGCGGCCGGTGCCCCCGCCGCCACCGCTGGCTCCACCGCCTCCGCCGCCTGATGAGCGGCGCGAGAACACAGGGATCTTCAGCGCCTGGGCGACGACACCCTCAGGAATGCGAGTTTTCTGGCCGTCCGCCTGACCGTCCACCCATTGGTCGACACCATCACGGAGGGCACGACCGACCTTGCCCGTCGACCCCTTATACGACGAGCTTGTCCCCATGACTAGATGCCCTCCTTGGCAGCAGCAACGGCTTCGATGAGTTGCTTACGTCCACTGGCGTTCGCCATCTGCGACATCTGCTCGACAATCGGCTCAGGATCGTCTGCGCGAAGCTGGGCGAAACCGCCCACCTTGAGATCCTCAGGCCGCAACCGCTTCAGCGCCGAGACAGCCGTCGCAACAGACGATGGCTGAACACGAACAATCCGAAGTATCGCGACTATGCCAGCCGACTGCTTCTGCGGCTCGTCAGCGATCACGCCACCAATATGGTGGATCAGCTTGTCTGCTTCGCTGCTCTGCAAGTTGCGAAGCATATCTTCGGTCACGCGCCGGGCCTCACCGACCGAACGCGACAGGATCTGCGTCGCGATGTCGCGGATCGACTCCGGCAGTCCTTCGGAAGCCAGGAAAACGCTCTTAAAGCTTGCCGCGAAGACGAGATACGGCGCGATATCCTTCTTAGCGAGCGGTGGAGAAAGCCGCGCCCAGCGGATCAGTCCGTCGCCGAACCGAGGCTTCGAGGCGCCGCTGGTCGCTCCAGTTTCCGCAGGAGCCTCCGCGTTCGCTTCAGTGTCGTCGGTGCTTTCTGTCTCGGTAGCACCGGCCGGTTCCAGCTGCTGTTCTGCTTCGTCATCAGCCTGAGGCGTCCCGGCTTGTGCTTCCAATGCGGCCAGATTCTGGCGGAGCGTCTGCTCGCGCAGCCAGCCGGTGACTTCCTTGAACTCATCAGGGAAGTACTGCTCGAGCACCATGAGCTTCGCGATCGTGGCCGCATCCAGTGTGATCCCGCGCCGAGCCGCGATGCTCAAACGAACCGACAGGTCATTCAGGAACCGCTTGATGCGTCGGGGATTGCCCTTTGTCTTCTCATGAACGATGGGGCGGATGCGGGCCGCGTTGTTGCGCTGTTCGAGGAACTCGTCCTTCTGGAGCGAGGCGACCGTTTCCAGCGCGATTGCTCCACGCCGCGCGACGGAGACGTCGCTCACAATCTGCGCGTATTCGGCTGGTTCGACCAGCGCGCGGATCTGAAGGAGAACGAGATAGGCCTCGGTGTCGAAATCCGAGAGTGCGGGTACGGGCACCGAGGTCTGGACGATCTTGTGTAGATAGAGCTGCGCCGGTGTCTCTTCGCCCGGCTTTGTCTCAGGTGCAGCTGGATAGCGAGTGGCGATCGCATCTGCAACGCGCTCTTCGTCAGCAGCGATGACAAAAGACATCTTCGACACCGATAGGAAGAGCCTGATGGTCTCAAGCGTCTCGACGACGGTCTCGGGAAGGCAGCGGTCCAGGTCGTCGACAAGCACGACGACGTTCTTGATCGTCTCCATACCCTCCGACTCAAGGAGAGCGCGGAACTCAGCACGGAACTGCACCATGTCCGTGATCGGCTCAGGGCTGTTCTCGTCTCCGACTTCGTTCGGCTTGACGAGGCTCAGCACGCTATCGAGTGAGGGCAGGGTCACTGTTACCGCAGACTGGGCAGCGAGCTTCATCGCCTTGGTCCAGTCGATCCGCTTCAAGAGGCGCTTGACGAGAGCCTTCGACTGCGCTCCGACACCCTCTTCGGGAAGAGCCTCCTCGATGGCGGAGAGTATCTCGCCGATCAGCGACTCTTTGATTCCGAGCTGAGGGTCGTATCGCCATGGATCAGTCTCGATGACGAGCCGGGACACCGGCTCGCCCTGTTTCTGCTTCAGCTGCTTTGCGATGATGCGCAGCACTGAAGTCTTACCGCTCCCCCAGGAGCCCGAGAGCCCGAGGGCGATGGGATCGAGACGAGGGTCGAGCAGGGCATCGACGACCGTGCCGGCGACAGCGTCGAATGACAACAGGTCAACGTCGGTCGGCTCATCGAGGAAGAGCGGAAAGGTATCGGCGCTCACGAAGCAGCCACAGCGTGCGGCCCGAGGAACTTGTCCCCATTGAGATGGATCATGTGCGTCGGGTCAGAAGCGCACCACGCCTCCGTCTCCCAGGCGAGGTCAGCCAGGAACTTCCGCATGACTGCTCGGTCAGGGAAGCAGGAGACGTACACGAGCCCCGCCGTCGATCCGGCAAACAATGTGCTGAGCTCGCCGTAGCGCTTCGCGTCCACCGGCCCGTGACTCGACGCCGCCTCCATCAGGAACAGCCAGTTCTTCTCCGGCTGGTAAACAACAAGGTCTGGCAGCTTGCCGTGCGTGTTGACCACGATGCCCAGCTCCGCGAGCTTGGCCTCATCGAAATGCATGAGCTTACTGTCAGCATCGCCGATGTAAAGCACCTCTCCGCCCGGAATGAAGTAGGCGCAGAAGTCATCGATCATCTGCTTGATCAACACGTTCTGTCCGCCAGCTCCAAGCGTCAGCTCGACGCCACCAGGCAACGTTACGGGAATGCGTGTCAGATCTCGCTCGGCTCGGTAGATGGCCAGCAGACCAGGCGCATTCTCGAGATAGCGATTGACGAGGTCGTCGAACTCACGTGTTCCAAACGCACGCAGTACGCTCAGTGCCGCATCAGTGAGTTTGTAGTTGTTGAGGGAGGAGTTAGTCGCTCGCGACGGGTCGTCCTCATTCAGGATGACGAAACCTGCGTCCCGAAACTGATGGAGAGTCTGTCGACGATAGGTTTCGCGGGTGTTCTCTGCGACAGGAAAGTCGAGCTCCTCGCGGATCCAGTCCAGAATCGCACGGACGCCGAGCCTCGTGTTCGTAGCATCTGCCCATGAGCTTGCCTCGGTCAGACGCGCAAGCGCGAGGAGTGTTCGGCCGCTCCGATCGTTCGATCGCGCCGCATCAAAGCCAAGCACCTCGAGGATCTGCTTCGCTTCGTCAAGTCGGGTCATGCTGCGATCTCCACAGCAGCCATGACGTTCTCAACCGCTGTATCGATCGTGTCCTGAGAGGTCGTGTCGACAGATGCCAGAGCCCGCAGCTGCTCGAGCGAGGGAAACCGCATCTGACGCAGGTCAGTAGCGTTCACCTGAGTGTGGCCGGAGAAGACCCGGAAGTAGTCGTCGAGCCTTGAAGAGTTCAGAAAGACCGCGAGACCGCGCGCAACGGCAAGGTCCAGTCCGGCCCCATTCTGGTGTACGTAGTTCAGCTTGTTATCGAACGCGACCGCGTCGCCCGATTGCCAGACACCAGCAGACACACGGCGGCGCTCCTCTTTAGCGGAGAAGCGCTTGATCAGAACATACGCACCAGCGGGCACGAGGAGCTTCGAGGCGACTTCGGGAACGGTGTGGAACCATTCAGGCTTCTTCGCCCCGATGGGGTGCTTCGTTTGGCCGTTGCGAATGTGGCTGGCGTTGACCATTGGCCATGAGCCATCGATCGGTTCCTGATGCAGCATGTCCCGAGAGCGAAAGTCCACGACGCGTCCGGTCGAGACGGTCAGACCCAGATCAGCGAGCGTGTGGTGTGCGTGGCGCGTCATCCAGGCGACTGCCGCCGCGTCCTTCTCAGTCGCCGGGACGTGGATGAAGTCAGCCGTCACGACGTCGTCGTACGCGACGGAGCGGACGCTGGCCTCGTCACGATGATCGTGTGAGGTGTAGACGTGCACAGTGTCAGGCCGTCGGCCTCGAGTCACCGAAACGACAATTGCTTCCTGGAGTACGCCCGTGTCCCCGAAGACTTTCGAGCGACTCTCGAACGTGTGGATTCCATCGATACCGACCGTATCGACGAACTCGCGCCGGAAGCGGGAATAGTAGGTGCCGTTCATCCACGAGCGCGGGGTGATCGCTACCTGCTGACCATCATTCGCAAGCAAACGGACGCCGAGCGCGAGGAACGCGGCGTAGATGTTCGGCACATCGATACTCGCGGCGCGAAGCAGGTTCTGCTGCTCGCTGCCAGTCTGAAGCTTCGCGTACGGCGGGTTCTGAATGATGACGTCGAAACGTTTGCCCGACGAGAGAGCCCACGACAGGAAGTCCTCAGCAATGAGCGTGGTCTTCACGTCGCCGAGCGCCTCGATGTCCGAGAGCGTCTCACGCAGCGCAGATTGAAGTGTTTCGTCAACTTCGACTGCAATCACGTCAATCGGAGCGGCCGGACGCTCCGCCCGGATACGGTCGACGAGTGCAGCGGTCAGCATTCCGCTCCCTGCGCCCGGGTCAAGAATGCGAATCGTGTCGCCCTGTGGCACGCGAGGCAACCCAGCGATGATGAGCGCCGCCTGATACGGAGTGAAGTACTGTCCGAGCGCCGCTTGCTCAGATGGGTCCATCGCCGCAAGTGCGGACTTGCGGCGCGCTTCGGCGCGGTCAATCAAGCTCATAGGTACAGCGTACCGAGGGCCTCCGACAGCTGAGCTGGCCACGCCGTCAGCACACTGCGGATGACCAGCACGGGACCGATTCCCGTGGCCGTCACGAAGTACGACGTCCGCGACGAACTGATGCGCAGCGTGCACGCGCACGCGCGAACTCGATCGTCTACCGGCGCGCACCACTACGCAGCCATCGGAGGCGCTTCCAAGAAGATACTGCGCGACTATCTCGACTGAGCTTTAACTAGCGCAGGAGACAGAGACCGCCCACAGGCACTCGTCCCCAGCGCATGCATCGCACGGCCGAACTGCCGGCACAGTCCTTCCGTGATCAGCATGCTTCGCCGATGACGGTACCGAGCGCCAGAGTCAGATCGTCGGCCGTTCCCCGGTCGGTATCGTTCTCGATCGGCATGTTTTCAGGCACGACGATTGCTTCGTCGCCCGCGCCGACTCGCTCCACAATGCGGTCGGACAGCTACCCGGCCCCGCAGGCGGCTGATACCGCGCAGTTCGCAGTGTTCTCCGCTGCTGACAGGCTCGATCGGGTCCGAAATCGCCGGCGGGCCGTTGTGCCCAGCCGCGCGCCGAGTGGACGATCGACATATGGTCATTCGCGATGTCCCTCTGAACCCGGTTCAGCTTGAGGTCCTGGCATGGGTGCGTGACGGGTGCCCGAGCGGCGTGCACGAAGGCTCGTCCCATCGGATTACCGCGCGTGCCCTTCACAACAGGGGTCTCATACGGGTGTCCGGTCACGGCGGGGGCTGGACGGCGTCGATCGAGCAGGAGGGTGTGTATTACCTCGACCACGGTGAGTATCCTCCCGCGCCAGCTCCGCGCCCCGGCCCTCCTCCCCCAGCCGACCTGGCACTGCCAGAGCCGGGCGCACTCGGAGACATGCCCGCGCAGCGAACGCCGCAGAAGCGGCGTGACCGTCCGCAGAAGCCGAGCGTGACGGAGCGCTTCATCGACGAACTCATCGACGCAGGTCCCGCGGGTGTGGAGATGCCGATGGACAAGATCCATCTCCTGCGGCGGCGTGTGGCTGACGCGGAGCGCGCTGGGCGTATTCCCGATGGGATGAGGATCGCGGTTCGGCCGTTCCGTCGCGAGGAGGAGCACGGAGCGCGTGTCCGGATGGAGCGACTCCCGAACTGGTTCGTGCTCGCACAGAGATCGCGGCGCCGCGGGGTGGTCGAGCACACGACGTCGGCCGTCGAGCTGGATGGAAGCGAGAGGTTCCAGGTCGAGGGTGCGCCGCGGGAGCGAGCGTTGCGGCTGGTGGACGCGCTGGTCGAGGGTGGGGCATCTGAGGGCGTCGCAGTGAGCGCTGCCCTCGGCGTGCGCATCGACGACGGGCGCCGCTACAACGAAGTTCACCGCGACGAGTTGGTGTTCGCGGTAGAGCCAGACGAGGTTAAGGCGTGGTTCGTGCAGAAGACGCTGCAAGTGAAGCATGAGCCCACAGTCCGGGAGCTCGCGCGTGCTCGACAGGGCTACCTCTTCCCTGATTTCGATGATGTTCCCGATGAGAACTTGACGTTCATGGTGGATGGCAGGTCCGGGATCATGTGGGCCGGATCGTGGACGGATTCAGACGAGCAGCATCTCGAGCAGATGATCCCCCGCATCTTGGAGGAGGTCTTGTTCCGTCTCGACGCCGCGGTCGCCTTACGGGAAGCGGAACGCCGCCGCGAGGAAGCGCAGCTTCGGGCTCTGAAGGTCCGGCGAGAAGCGTGGGACCGCGCTCGTGAGGACGCGGTCGCCGCGTTCCGGCGACAGTTCTTGGTCACGCAGATGCTCGATCAGGCGGCCGCGTGGCAGCAGGCGGCGCTGCTGCAGCGGTACGCGGACGCGGTGCGCCACCAAGCACAGAGCCTAGAAGATCGGGAGAACTCCGATGCGCTGGAGTGGACGTCCCAGATCGAAGCTCATGCCGACCGCGTCAATCCACTCCCGAACTCAGCCGCGACGCCGACGCCTCCCGAACCCACGATGAAGGATCTGGAGCCGTTCATGGGCAAGCACGGACCGTATCGCCCCTGATCCCCGGCTCATCATCTCCCCCATCGGCGCGGGGCACGCTCGTACCGGACGGGAATCTCCGAGGGCTTCAACGGGCGGTCAATGACGGGACGGAGTTTCTCGGGCGTGATGCGCTCCTCGACATGTTCGCTCTCGATGACTTCAGCGACGATGGAATGGTTGTGGGACTTGAGCTCATCCAGGACACGGGCGAGCAGTTCGTCCAGCCGCCGCACCTCGGCTTCAGCGGCCGCGAGGCGCTCCTGGAGTGTGATGGCGCGGTGACCGCACCAGGCCCGGAGGATCTCGTGTACGGGGCGGCCGTGTTCAAGGTAGTACGCGTACTCCCACTCCGGTGACGACGTAGTGGAGCGGTTGTCGTAGGTAACCGTGGGACGGCCGCGCTTGCTGTACTCCCGGTATTGCTTCTCGTCCTCGATCACCGCGTCCAACACGGGCATCGGGTTCACGCGACACGCGTACTCGGCGATGCGCATCGTTCCCTCCGGCGAAACGACCGTCTCTTCCTCATCGACATACGAGTCGACGCTCTCCAACAGTTCCGAGACCTGGATGCCGATTACGGTTCCGAGTGCATCAGCATCCAGGATCCTCGTCGACCATACGGAGTGATGCCAGTCCAGGGCGGCGGCCACGTCAGGGACGAGGAGGGTGAAGACCCGTTCTACAGCGTCTTCTTCGTGTTGGTTCCATGGTCTGCTGGGTGAATCGTTCCCAGTGGGCCATCCGTTCGTCGTACTCACGCACTGTGCTCCACGGTCCCCGGAGCCGCCCGGCGGGGACGTTCTCGACCGTGCCCTGATTCGGACCGTCGAGGAACTCGACGTCGTACCGGGGCGTCTTCTTGCGGTTGTCGATACTGACGATGCGCACATGCTCGGACGGCGAGAAGTCACGCAGGCGATAGATCAGCTCGTCCCCGACGTCCACGGCGTCCTCCCCCGGTAACGAGTAGCTCTCGTTCATCACTGTAGGCAGTTGCGCCGACAGCCGGGCGTTCAGCTTGCTTTCCCGAACGCCTGCTCGAGGAAGTCGGCGGTGGCGGGGTTCACGGTTTCGTTGCGGCGGATGTAGTGCTCTCGGGTGATCGCGGGGTCGCTGTGGCCGAGGAGTTCGGAGGCGAGCTGGAGTCCTCCGATGTCGTTGATCGCTGTGGCGGCGGTGCGGCGGAAGCGGTGTGGGGTGACGTCTTCGATGCCGGCTTGGTCCATGACGTCGCGGAGTTGACGGCGGACGTTGTTCGTCGTGTGCGGTGTCCCGACGCGAGTGGAGAACAACAGCGTCTCTGGGCCGGTGAAACGCAGGCCGCGGATCCGGGCACGGACGGCCCGCAACGCGAACCCGGGTAGCGCGACGCGACGGACTGAGCGTGCGGTCTTCGGGTGATCCTGACGATCGTCCCGGCGATCCGGACCATCGGTACGGGTGCGTCGAGATCGAGGTCGCCGAGCCGGATCGCGAGGACTTCGCCGATGCGGGCGGATGTGCCGAGCATAACCTCGACGATCTGGCCGAGCTGCCCGTCAGGGCGGGGTCCGGCGACGATGGGGCGTTTCTCCCAGTCGCGGATCGCGGTACGGATGGCCGTGATCTCGTCCCAGGTGAACACGTCGGGCTGCGGGCGGGTCTGCGCAGGCGTGAGACGTGGTCCATCGGGTTGCGTGGCAGGATTTCGTGCCGAACGGCGAGTCCGAGGGCGAGGCGGAGAACGACGCGGGCTTGGCGGGCGCGGTTGTAGCTCTGCTTTGCGAGTTGCTTGAGGAAGTAGTCGCAACGGGCTACGCCGATCTCACGGAGCGTGACGTCCTGAAAGAACGGCAGCACGAGCGTGCGCATGTTCCGCTCGTACAGCAGCCGCGTCGTGCGGGAGAGCCGGTCTTCGAGGTCCATATCTTCGAGCCAGTAGGACACAAGCGCGGGAAAGGAACTGTCGGCACCCATCCCGGAAAACCCCGGATGGAACAGATCTCGTTCAGCCAGCTTCTTCTTCAACGCCCGGACAACAGCGGGACGCGTGTCCGCGGTGATCTGGACATGGCGACTCTTGCCGTCCCAGTCTCGGTAGCGGGTCCGCGCGAGATAACGGCCGCCGTTCGTCCGGGTGGTGGTGATCGCACCGAAAGTACCTATTGGAGTGCGTGGTCTAACCACCAGCCACCTCCGTCACTGTCGTCGTTCCCGAATGGTGCGGGGGGTCGAGCTCGCCGGAAAGTTGTACTGCGTGCATCCGTCAAGTCTGGGCTGCTCCCCCGGGCCGTTGCGAAGCTGGGATGCTGGCAGACGGACACGCGCGTCGTTCTTGTAACCGCGATCGCGAGGAGTACCAGGCTCCACGATCCGAAGCGGAGGAACTTGACTACGTTCCACGGGGCGAGGCAGAGCCAATTGCTCTAGTCCGGCTCGAGGAGTCCTCGCGCTGAAGTCGTCCGTCGACGGCGCTAATCCCTCGATCGCCAGTGCACGGCGGACGGACGAGCTCATCGCGATGGAGGAGGGAAAAGACGGCGGGAGCTACTGTCGAGAGCGAATCGAGACGGCCGCCCGCCCGCGTGACAAGCGGCCACAATGTCAGACCTATATGAGAACATCTCGCCATGACTGAACTTGCCTACATGGTCCGTGAAGACTGGGGCCAGCACGGAACCGCCATGGTGTCGCAGAGCGCCGTGATTCGTGAGTGGCTTGGTGAAGCGCCCTATCTCTTTGCTGTGACAGATGTGAAGAAGTTCAGCTATGACGACCGGAGCGCCGATGTTGAGGCGGCCGAGTTTATTGCCCCCGCAGCAGGTGATCGCAAGGTTTTCAGCATCAGGGAGCTTTCCCGGCTCGATCGCGAGGACAAGGTCATAGACCATGCCGTCGTTGTGTTGCATCCGTTCGAGCAGCGTGAGCTTGAGACCGTGCGCCGCACTGTGGAAGCGGACTCGGTGGGAAAATTGTTCGTCTTAATCTGGTCTCGACACGACATGGTGCGGATCTGGCTCGACGCGCTCGGGGCGACGAACCTGCACACGGGCGAGAGCGTCGCGCCTGCCGATTCCCTAATGCTGGCTGCCGCCGAGATGATGCGGAACGAGGATTACAACGGGCTCAGTTCCAGTCGCGGTAAGGATGCTGTCGTGCAGCTCGTTCGTGCGTTCTCAGCCCAAGGGTATCCGGTGGAGCCCGCCCCCTGGCTGCGCGCCTATTTCGCGGTTGGTGGTAGCTTCCGCCACGCCGAGTCGATCGAAAAGCTTGTCAAGGAGATGAAGGCCGGCACGCGGCATCGGGTGAAGCCGCGCTACCGTGACAACATCGTCGAGATCATCCGCGAGCAGGTCATCGCGAAGCGATAGGTTCGCCATGAGTAGACCATCACCGCCAAATCTGACCGTATGGGCGGTCGGCGTTGAGGAAGCAGGAGCGATCCACCAATGGCGCTAACTTTCGGACCGCTGCTGCTCGACGCGGGAATCGACCCAGCTCGGGCTCTCGTGATTCGCCACGCCTTTGCGCAGGAGTCTGAGGAGAGCGGCCTGACGGGACTTCACGCGGACTCGACGCATGCGGAGATTCTCGAATACACGCGCAACCAATCCGCGGACACGAAGCGATTCCCGGCCGTGCCGCCGGGCATGTGGGTGGTCTTCATCAAGGAAGGCGGCGACCAGGCGCGACTTTGGTCGGTCGTCGAGAACCGCGGTGAAATCGCGAACAATGGGATCATCCGAACGTTCGACGTGGTTGAGTCCGACCTAATGGCGGACCTGCGAAACCGGCTAGTGATCGGGTGGCGATCCCCCCGCACTTGGCGAATGAACGCGACCACCGCAGCGAGCTATCCCGTCGTAGGAATTGCAGATGCCGAGCCGATCCCGTTCCCAGGTTTCGACCGGCTCGTCCTGAGTCATGCGCGGCTGCAAGCGGTGATGCGTGAGCACCGCTACGCGTCGTGGCGTACGGCGTTGGCTTCGGTCGTCGGCATATACCTCATCACCGACACTCACGACGGGCGTCACTATGTCGGCAAGGCGGATGGTGCAGAGAGCATTCGTCAGCGCTGGAACGCGTACGCGACGAACGGTCACGGAGGGAACGTCGAACTACGCAGGCTGGACCCGTCCAGCTTCCGGTTCTCGCTGCTGCGCGTGTTCGACCCGTCGACGCCCCCTCGGGACATCGATGCGGCTGAAAGTCACTTCAAGGACGCTCTCGACAGTCGCAGACACGGCTTGAACCGAAACTAGGCATCACGTCCAACCGAACCGGCCCAGCTAGCTATCCCCGCCACGGGGCTCCTCGTCAGCGGCCAAATTATCCGGGACTAACTCCGAATATTCTTCACGGATGAATGCCAGGCCCTCGGCGAGCGAGGGGTCGAACTCGAGAGAACTGGTCACGAAGTCCAAGCGTCTCTTGTTCTCATCAATGATGTCCCGCCAGCGGCGCACGTACGCTCGCACGGTCGGACGGCCGGGCTTCTTGTCGGGCTCGAGGACCAGTCCAAGTTCGCGGTCGGATCCGATGATCGAGTTGTCCATAACACCGTCGTAGTCGGTGACCACGAGAATGACCTCCCACACCGAGCGATCGCTCGCGAACGCGGCGTTGTCGGCGACGACGTTGATGTAGTCCTCGATCTGGTTCCGCTCGGTGCGACCAGCAGTGATGCCCGGCGCCTTCAGCTCGATCACGAGATGACGAATTCGGTCGTGCTCCTTTGCCTTGACGGCGAGGTGGAGATCTATTCGTCCACTCTTGCCGTCCCATCGTTTGACCGGCTCGGCCTTGCCTGTCGGCAAGCCTTCGAGCTTGAGGTGCGTACGCAGCATCTGTGTGAGCCCTCGCTCACTATTCATGAAGTGGTATTCCTCGCCGAAGATCCAGAGCTCGTGCTCGAGAATCTTGTGGAGGTGGTCGCGTTCGCCAACCTTCTTCGAGTCGTCTGGATCGAAGAGCAGGTGCTCGAGCCCGGCGAGAAACTTCGTGCGACTTGTCACGAGGTTGGCGGCTCGGATCACACCTGCGAGCGTTGTCTCACTGAGCAGCTTGGTGAGTGCCTGTCGATCTTGCTCAGTGAGGGCGACGAACTCGCTGACCAGCAGGGCCAAGTTCTCCGGATCAGTCTTCAACGCATCGCGAAGAAGGTTCAGGGTCAGCTGTGCTCCGTCCTTTCTCTTCGAGATCTGCGGCACAAGGGCACTAGACACGATGTCGAAGACAGCTCGCTCGGCCTTGTCAGCTTCAGTCGTAGGCTCCGCCTCGTACGGGTAGATACCCTTCGACTTCCACTCGTCGATTTGATCGCGACGGCGCGAGCGACGTCGCGAGGCGAAGTGCTCGCGGACGGCAGTCTTGGTGGCTCGCCACACGGCGCCGGCCGGGTCTGGAGCCATCTCGCCGAGTCCGAGCTCCGACAGCGAGTCGACATCGAAGCCGTTCCAGGTGACGTAGGCCGAGTAGGCCGTCTGGCTCTCGAGTTCGGCCCCCGACATTTCGACGACGAATCGCTCCGCGTCCTCACCGAAGTAGATCGCGCGATGCTTGCCCGTGCGCCATTCAATGATGCGGATTGAGAGCACAGCGTTGTGGTTGATGTCGAGCCCGACTTCGACAGTGGTGTCATCCAATATCTCATCGCTCGGGTTGAGCTTTGAGCCGTCGAAGATCACCGTCAGCGAGTCGTCGTTGAGGAGCACTGGAGCGAAGTGAGACGTGAGGGTCGCGAGAGTCGTGTCGCTGAGAAGGGAGTTGAGGCTGCGGTCTTGTTCGTTCAGAGCGGTCACGACCGTGCCGGTCGTCGTCTCGGTCGAAGGTGAAGCTTCCCAGCTGAAGGGTTCTGTCCGCTCCTTGACGCCCTCGATGACGATACGTTCGCTCTCCCCGGTCATGTTGACGCTCTCGCTCTCCCACGTCACTCGTGAGCCGAGCGCGAAGGCGCGCAGGCGACCCTCGCCGAGCTTCCCGTGCAGGCCGCGCTTGTCGTTCTTGGAGCGGCTGGCGAGTGCCTTCCATGACCCGCCAATACGCCCGAATGTGGCTTGCACCTCGTCCGACGTGATGCCGTGGCCGTCATCCTCGACGGTCACACGCTCGATGGCGTCCATATCGGTTCGCGCCAATTGCACGCGAATAGTGTCGGCCTCGGCGTCGATGGCGTTCCAGACAAGCTCGACGACAGCGCGAACGGGATCGCGCTCGCGCGCCAGGCGCGTGACCAGATCGCCGCCTGCTGATAGTGGAAGGTCCCTCACCAGACTCACTGTAGGGCCAACGCTCATGCTGAGCCCGTCGACTCAGTCAGGGAAGGTCGGCTCGTCGCCCCACATGCCGGAGGCGCCGCGATTTCCTGCACCACTGCCTCCGCGGTTCGCCGATACCGACGGGCTCGCGATCCTCGAGGAGTGCGTGGAGCGATAGACAATGCGCTCCCCCACGATCGTGCCCGCGTAGCGTCCCGAAGGGTCGAATACGTAGTCGCCCCTGATCCTGCCCACGTATGTTCCCGAGCGCGCAAACAACTTGTCACCGCTACGTCGAAGCGGACGGCCATTCTTTGTGTATAGGTCTGACACGGGATCATCGTGCCTGGGACCTCCGACATTGGCCGACGAAGTGAGGAGTCCTCGGTGCCCCTAACTGAGGAGCAGAAGGAAGCCCGGGCAGCAAAGCGCCGAATGACGGCCGCGCTGAAGGAGGAATCGCGAGCGCACCGCGACGAGGCGAAGCGACGGGAGTGGCAGGAGAAGGAGATGTACCTGACTCGCGAGCAGGCCGCGGCTGGCGAGCCATGTCGGGGCTGCGGACTCCCGATCATCGATAGCCTCGGGAACTGGCCCGGGACGATGTACCTGACGGCGGAGCAAAGGGTCGAGTACGACGCCGATCAAGAGCGCTATAAGGAAACGCATCCGGACTGCGACGCGCATCGGTGGAGTATGTCTGGGTCCAGGGCGACACACTGTGGCTACTGTTGCCCGCCCATCCCGATGTCGCGCGAGCAATTCGACCACATCCACCGCATCTTCACGAGCAGTCCGCGCCGCGAGGAGGAGCTTGACATTTGGGAGCGCACACTGACCTGCGGTCATGTCGTCGAGCAGAGCGTGCACCACACCAATCTGCATCCGAGCTTTTCGACGGCATTGTGTCCGGAGTGCCAGATGACTCGTGGCGTCGTTACCTCGACGAAGACGGTCGAGGCCTCCGCGCGGAAGCCGGAGGCCGAGCGGAAGCATGATGACCGAGTCGCCCGGGCCGAGCGGGAACTCAAGATGGCGGAGAAGGCCGCCGTGGAGGCCCGGAAGAAGCTCAATGAGCTACGGGTGAACAGGTAGCCTAGGAGGCGAATCCGGACGTCGAGAAGAGGGGGGTAGCGTGGCTATTAGCAGCGGTGATGAGCTGGCCGAGACGGTTGGCGAGTCGAGCGTTGAGAGCATCCCGGAATCCAAGTACCCCGACGTCGTGGCCTTGATTCCAGAAATGTCGGACGAGCTACGCGCCAAGTTGTTCGAGTTGGTTCCGGGACTCCTGCAGTTCTCGCTCGATGCGATGAAAGCGGCGGAGGAGACGCTCAAGACGACCCTCGCCGCGAACGCACAGGATCAGTCGGAGTTGAGCGCCTCTTTCAGCGAGTTGCAGGCCATCGCGAAAGGCCGTCTTGACCGCGATGGCATCAGCGAGGAACACGAACGTTTCCTCTTCGACTACCTCATGAAATTGCAGGACAAGCGGGTCGAGAGCAGTCGCGAAAACAAGCAGTTCATCGCGAACGAGGCTGCTGCTGCCCGTCGGGCGAAGATGTTTCAGTCGTCGCTGCCTGTGCTCGAGATGGCGATCATGGCCGGCGCACGGATCATGTTGACCCGCGGACGCTGAAGGGCGATGAACATCTGGTCCGGGATCTTCCGGACAGCCAGGCCGTTCGGGTCTGCGCCCCCCGTTTTTTCGCGCTGGTCAGTAAGTTCCGACGTCCGACTGGACCTGCGATCTGTGCGCGGTGAGGTGCGTGCGGGAGTGCGCTGAGCCCTTCGACGGGGAGATAAAAGGAACTTCCCGCATTCCACACGAACAGGAACAGCCCTCCCGCGGTCGGGTCAGAACCCTGCGCCTGTTCGTGTGGAATTGTTTGCAGGGCGTCCAACAAGCGTGAGGCCCTCCACAGACGGGCGTTAACTTGGGACGCGAACGGACGAACGCGCGCGTCGTTCATGCAATCTCGCTCCTGCGAGGAGCACAAGGCTCCACGGCCCGAAGAGGATGAGCTTCAGCGCGTTCCACAGGGCGAGGAAGAACAGGAGGTAGAGCCACTTGCTCCACCCTTGTTCGATGAGTCCGGTACAGGTCACAGCGATCAGCAGGTAGATGACGCCAAGGAGCATCGCGGGAATGCCCCATTTGAGGCCGCGACGGGTGCGGAGCACGTCGAGGAGGATGTTGGTGGGCATCCATCTGCGGAGGAAGACGCGGGTGTGGACGCTGGCGTTCCAGAGTCGATTCAGGAGCATGAGGTGGGCCTCACTTTCGCACGCAGGACAACGGTGGTGTGGCTGGTCCTGGGTGGTTGAGTGCCCGAGGTATCTCTCGAACGGTCTGCCGTTCCCTGCTTCTGAGGGGTTGGCGCGTGGTTGCTCCTGCCACCGTCAGGATACCCAAGTGCTCAGCGAGAAGGAAGGGCGAGCGCTTTGAGGCGCTTCAGCGTCACGGTGCTTAGAGGGTCCGCCCGCCCGGGCGCTGCGGGGTCTCTTGATGTTGCTCGCTAGCGTCCTGTTGCAGGCGGGTGAGCGTGTCTCGGGTGCGTTCGTAGTCGATGCGTTGCGCATCGTCGGCGGGTACCGGCCCGAGTGGACTGGTCGAGGTGATGCTCCATCGGTCGCGGTACGCAGCAACCGCACGGACCGCGACGATGC
Source organism: Microbacterium sp. (assembly GCF_052099035.1). GTDB lineage: Bacteria > Actinomycetota > Actinomycetes > Actinomycetales > Microbacteriaceae > Microbacterium. Next base: position 26,979 of record NZ_JBQDSX010000005.1, read on the forward strand.
GAGCCTCGGCGTCGAGGACGTCGAGCCCTGCCGTCCAAGGAACAGGCGGTTCGAGCGCTGCTGTGGTGAGAGCGTTCAGGCGTTTGACCATGAGGCGTTCGCGTTCTTCGAGCGCTCGCTGCATCTCGGGATCAGTGATGCCAGTAGCTCGCGGGACGACACCAGCGATGAGCCCTGCGACTCGGCGAGCGCTGGGCGGGTAGGTGCTGGTGAACTTTTGGATCCGGTACCGCAGCAGCGACCCGAGATCATCGACCTCGTCGAGGTTCCCTGCGTGCACGACCCGTGGCAGGAGGTTTTCGATGTCGTGGCCGGCGGCTTCGAGACGCCTCAGCTCGGTGGTCAGGACCCCGAATGACTCGGTCTGGACGAGTTCATCGATCGCTTCGGTGGTGAGGCCACCTTGCTCAAGCAGGGCGATCCATCGGTGTTGCTGAGCTTCTTGGGCGATGGTGTCGTATTCGGCAGCCAACTGCGCCAGCGACCCCCACGCTTCGTGCTCAGTGGCGATCGTGTCGTGGGCGGATTGTTCGGCACCGACGTGTTGCAGGATGCCGTAGAGGATGCTCCTGGCGGTCATCTGCAGGTCGTCACGGTGTTGATGTTCTTCGAGGTGATGTTGGTCGGCGGCGATGTAGGCGTGGTTGGATTCCCGGCCGCGAGTCATCGCGACGTAGAAGGACTCGCGGGTCATTTCTGGTGACGAGACGATCGCATGCGCGGTATCGACCGTGGAACCTTGTGCGCGGTGCGCGGTGATCGCGTACCCCAGCTCGACATGTTCGCTCACGTACGCGGCAGGAAGGGTGATCGTCGTGCGCCACTTTGAGCGCGCGCGGCGGACAGTGAGGGATCCGTCATGGTTCGCACGGGTGACGGCCCACCGGTCGCCGTTCTTCACCCAACCCCGCCCCAGCGACAGCCTGCGGTCGTTCTGCCTTGTGATGATGAAGTCGCCGCGGGAGGCCTCGTTCCCGTCATGGAGCCGGACGCCGTCGAGGGTGACCTGGCCTGCGAGGATCCGGTCGGTGCGGGCGCGGGTGTTGAGCTCGGAGACGGTGTCGAGGGTCTCCGCGATCAGCACCGACGCCTTCCCCGCAGCTTGGTCGGCACGCCACGCTTGATATGCCTGTTCGAGGATGTCCTCGTAGCCTCCTGGCGTGATGCGGTCGTGGTCGAGGTAGGTGTCAATGACGTCGGTGTCGCCGATGCGCAGGCCGAGGGAGGCGTGTTTCTCCCACTCGTGGCGGAACCGCCTGACGTCGGTGAGTTCCGGGGCATCGTCCCGGTCGCGGACGAGCATCCCGAACGCGCCACCCGCATCCACGGCCGCGAGTTGCGCCCAGTCACCGACGAGCAGCACCTTCGCACCAACATGCTGGGCGTGGGTGGTGATGGTGTCGAGGGCGAGAGTGCCTGCTAGGGAAGCCTCGTCAATGATGACGAGTTGACTGGGTGTGAGGCTCCAGTTGCCGTGGCGGTGTTCGTGGAGCCACTTCGCCGTGTTCTCCGTCGAGATCCCCAAATCCCCAGCCAGGACATTCGCTGCCGCCGCAGACGGTGCGAGCCCGATCACTGAGCCGGTGCCGTGGCGTTTCTCCCACGCCCGCCGCAACGCGGACATCGTCGTGGTCTTCCCCGTCCCCGCGGGGCCGACCAGGACATCGAGGGTGCGGGCGGAGACGCCGATCTTCGCGATCGCTTGTTCCTGATCCGGTGACAGGGTGTGCCCGGCCTGGTTCTTCGTCCGCGCCGCCTGCTCAACCCACGCCAGCGGCAGCGTCGGCGCAGACCTGTCGTTCGACGCGGCGAGGAGACGATTCTCTGCCGCGAGCACTCGTTCGGAAGAGAACACCGTCGCGGCCTTCGGATGGAAGACGCTCGACCCGTCTGGACGGCGGAACGTTGGCGGGCTCGACGCGAGCTCTGGCGGGGTCAACCGCAACGAGACGCGTTCTGCGGCGTCGACGATCTGCTGGGTGATGTGGTCGCGGTCGCTCGCGGACGCGAACCGGATTCCCATCGTCTGCCGGACAGCCTCGGCGTGGAGATTCCATCGTTTCCACGTCGCCCGCCGGTCACCCACCCGCGCCACCACCACCTCGGCAACCTGCTCGAGATCATCGAGGGGGATGTCGTCCGCGCGCAGCAACGGTTCCCCAACGGTCCCCGCCAGGAGGGTTGTGGCCCACGTCGGAGCGTCCTCTCCAAGAAGTTCGGTGGCGCGGTCTCGCCAGCCGGTGGTGAGGTCGCTCAGCGAGTGGTGCTGCTTCGGGGGCCGCGTCTCCAGCGTGGCCTGTTGCCGGAACTGCCACAACAACTTCGGAGACGGCTGCCGCCCATGCTTGACCACGTAGTCGGCGACGAGGCGGTCCTTGACCTGCTCGATGTCACGGGTGCGGGAGGAGAACTCGTCCATCAGCTCCTGCGGCACCCCGGCGATCTCCCACGCCGTCGACCTACCCGCACCACGCTCCCGCGCCTCCCACCTCACGCCGAGTATCGCTGTGAGGTGGTCGGAGAGGACCGCGTTGTAGTGCTCCGACAACCCCGTCACCGCAGCATGAATCGCGCGAGAGTCCAGGGTCCGCCATTTCCCGTCATTGGCGGCCTGGACGCGGTTCGCGACCACGACATGGGTGTGCAGCTGCGGGTCAGATGCCCGGGAATCGTAGTGGTCATAGGCGGTCGCAATCACACCTCGAACGTCGACCTGCGCGACCGCGCCCCGCGGCCCTTTCGCACCGACCCTGGTCATCGCGACGTCTCGCTCGAGCAGGTTGATCACGTCCTGGATCGCGGCGTGGTGGGCCTGGGCGATCAGCATCTGCATGCCACCGTCGGCGACCGCCCAGAGCGTGGAGACGGACTTCGGGACCGAGAACGTCAGATCGAACCCGGCCACCGGAGCGCCCGTCGGCTTTGTGGCTTCCTCCGACTCGATCAGCGCGGTCTGGGCCGCACGCTCATCGTCGGTGAGCGCGTCAGAGAGTTTGCCGAGTCGCCGCTCGACCCGTTCCGTTGCGGTGGCGAACTTCTGGTACGGGCGACCCAACGGTTCACCACTGTTCGGGTCCTGCCCGAACCCCATCAAACGCCGCAACTGCTCCTCACTCACGGCAGTGCCCGCGGCCACCTGGCCTGAGAGACCGGTCAGACCGGAACCTGTCCATGTGCCCGGTGGTGTTCCCGACTCCAGGTAGTACCTCGTCAACGCAGAGGCAGCGTCACGGTCGCCGTCACCGGTGACGACAGAGTTCAGCAGGTACCGGTATCCATCACCGGCCGTCATCACCCTGATGGACACCGTCACACGCTTCAGGTGCGACCCGGCGCTTCTGCGGGACTTTGACCGAGGACGAGGTGCACTCGGCGATGCTGTCGTGTCTCGTCACCCGGTCAGACTCGGTGCGTCGCCATGGCTGGCGGTGACCGCGCGGAGCAGCCACGCACGCGTGAGTACGGCGAGATCACGGGGATTGAAACCCTCACCGATGCACGGCGCGTTGGTCCCCGAACAGCGAGAGATGGACCGGGAGAAGGTAAGCAATCCTGGGCCGCAAGAGACGTAGTGGCGCCCCCGACGAGACTGACTTGACCGTGCCGTCCAGCTTGCACCGAGCTGGCACGCTGCCGGAAGCGAGGAGGCCAGCTGCGGCTGTCGACTTAGCTTCCCGGCGCTGGTTTGCGTAGAAGGGCGAGATGGTTCGCGCTCTCGATCGTCACCCAGGGCGTGCCGTTTTCGGTCTCGCCGAAACCTCCCTCGACGATGAAGTCGAACAAGTACTCGGAGCTGGGATCGAGGTCGGCGAACTGTTTGACGTGTGCGCGCTCAAGCGTCTCCCGGATATGTGTGTCTGGTATCCGCACGGCGGGGAGGTTTTCGTGCCGGAGGCCACTGTTGATCCACCCGTAGGGAGCCCGGACTATCGGACCCCAGACGATGCGTCGACGTCCTGGCGTTGGGACGTAGTCAGAGACGTGTGTGCAGGCGTCCCGGACAGTGCTCTGGGTGCCGTCGGACAAGGTCAGCGGCATTGTGGACGTTCTGAATGCGGGGTCGTCGCGCAGCCGCCGAAGGAGCGGGCGAAGACCGATCGAAGTGGCGTGGGTCTGGCGATTCCCGTGTCGAGGATCGTGCCGAAGGCCGGGCCGCGCACCAGCGGGGCCGTCGGAGTCAGTGGTAGACGCCATACCGGGATCAGAAGTGTCGAGTCGGAGTACAAGCTCGCTGGCATCGTTCCAGATGGCTTCGTCTTCTCTCCTTTCCGCCTCGAAGACGGCGCTCTTCGTGTCCGGGGACTTCTCTGCGCAGGTTTCGACGTGGTCGTGCGAGTAGAACAACGCAGGCTGCCCGTTGACGCTCTGGGAGCGGAAGTGAACGGTCGCTCCGCAGGACCGGTCAGGGCAGGTCAGGCGCCCGCGATAGGTTGCCCGCTCTGCGGGGCTATAACGCGCGAGTGCGGCGGCGCTGATCTCGCCTTCGCCGTCTACGCGGGCTGTTTGCATGGGGGCTCCTTGTCAGGGATTGTATGTGGTCGTGCTGGGCGGAATGACGGCGTAGGCGTTTCGGATCCACGTTCGCATTTCAGCGGTGACGGAATCTGCGAGCACCTCTCGGAACGGGCCGTTGAGGAGCGGCCAGACACAGTGCTTGACGACCACCGGGTGTCGGTCTGGATCAGGGCAGATGATCGCGCCAATGACACGGACATACTTCATCGCTGCTTCCTCCCCCATCGATGTGATCGCTGCGACGACGGCCTTGAGCGCTCTTTCGATGAGCGCACCCAGCCAGTCATATTCATCGATCTCGAATGCCCGGGCCACACCTGAGCGCTGCCGGTAGATGTCCGTGACCTCGGCCTCGTCAGTCCGAGACTCGGAAGTCGCCTCACGCAAGAGATGCATGACGCGGGCGACAAGAACCTCGGTAGACGTATTCGCGAAGTCGCCGATCTCGTCGTACACGTGGCAGATCGCCGCGATCACGACGCACCACAGGTGGCGACTCTTCTTCCCGCCAGGTCCTGCGTTGGAGAGTCGCTTCTCCATCTCTTCGGCGATCTCGTCAGAGATCTCGGTCGCGAGAATCTCCACGGCATCGATCTCGCCGTCGTTCTTTGCTTGATCGATGAGGGCGAGAACCAGTTCCATGATGACGCCGGTGAGTGCGGGCCGACGTTCTCTAAAGGTGCTGTTGGCACCTGTCTGCCTAACCGCCGGTTCGGTGTTCTCCCACCGTCGGGGCTCAGCCCACTGCTTCGCCTTTGCGCGGGTGGTCTCAGCTGTCGTGCGCAGACCCGCGATGAGGACACCGCCGTGCCGGGCGCCGCCACAAGGGCATGCACAGGTGTAGCTGGTGGCTGTCTCACAACTCGAAGTGTGACTCATGGATTTCGTGGTTCTTTCACTGGTGGGGACATGAAGCGTACGGTCAGATTCAGATTCGGCGCTCCGATCACTTTCCGCTCTTGATCGCGTCTCTGCTGCTACGACGGATGCATCTGCTGTCCGAGGGGGTCTCGAGCCTCGGCCAATCCCGAGACCCGTTCACACTTAGAACTCGTGTTGGAAGACGGTCTTTCCGACGGTGCGTCCGCCGCGCAGTTCCATCAGTACAGCCGGTGCCGACTGGATCGGCACGGTGTCTGCCACATGCACCTTAACGGCATGGTTGGCGACGAGGTCGAGCGCGCGGCGGAAGAAACCGCCGACGACCGCGGGTTTGGTTGCCGCGAAGGCGCCAAGGTTGAAGCCGATCACGCCCTTGCCTCCGAACCAGAGGGCATTGCTGCTGATCTGCTGGTCGTCGGCCTGAGCGGCATCGCCTACTGCCAGCAGCCGCCCGCCGAGACGGAGCAGGTCGATGCAGGTGGCGCGGGCGGGGCCGCTGACCGGGTCGGCGATGACGTCGAACTGGTCGGCGGACTGCTCAGCGAGGTCCTTGCGCAGCCACACCTCGTCATATCCAAGATCGAGGGCTGCCTGGCGCTTCTCCTCGCTGCCGACGACGCCGACGACTCGTCCGGCTCCGAGGTGCTTGGCGACCTGGCCAAACTGGGATCCGAGCCCTCCGGCGGCCGCCTGGACGAGGACGCTCTCACCCTCGGTGAGGCGGGCGACGAGCTCGAGGGCGATGAGCGCGGTCGTGGTGTTCGAGGGCACCGCAGCGGCCTCGGAGATGCTAAGGCCCTCCGGAAGAGGAGCGACGAGATGAGCGTTCGTGACGGCAACCTGTCCGTAGGCACCGCCGCCGTTGATGGTCAGTGCTGCGACGTCCTGACCGACGGTGAGTCCTTCCGCGCCCTCACCCAACGCACGGACCTTTCCCGATGCCTCGATGCCCGGCACCCACGGCACCGGAAGGTCGGGAACCAATCCTTCGGAGAACAAGGCTTCAACGTAGTTCGCGCCCGCGAAACGGACGTCGAGCGAGACCTGGCCCGCCGCGGGAGTGGGCTCAGCTACGTCGCCGTACTCCAGAGTGCCCGGTCCTTCGTAGCTGGTGATCTGAACTGCCTTCATAGTCAGTCTCCTATATCTGCTTCATCTATGTCTACTGTATTGTATCAGGCATCTGCTATTGGATTACTTGCTGGAGGAGAACGCATGAAGAGACGTAAACTCGGCTCGACCGGCCGCGTTGTCACCGCGCTGGGGCTGGGCTGTATGGGGATGAGCTGGGGCTATAACGAGAGCGGCCGAGACGACCGGGAGTCCGAGGCGGCCATCGTTGCGGCTGTGGACGCAGGCGTCGACTTCTTTGACACGGCGCGGATCTATGGCGACGGCCACAACGAGCGACTTGTCGGTCGCGCCCTGGCGGGCCGTCGGAATGTGGTCATTGCGACCAAGGGTGGGATCGTCGTCGACGACCTGGAGGCGCGCACGATGCATCGAGACGGGTCGCCGGAGGCGCTGCGACGGCAGATTGACGAGAGCCTGCGGAATCTCGGGCGGGACGTTCTAGATCTGTACTACTTGCATCGCGTGGACCCGGACGTCCCTCTTGAGGAGAGCTGGGGTGCACTGGCGGAGGCCGTCAAGGCCGGAAAGGTGCGCTGGCTCGGCTTGTCGGAGGTCACCGTCGACCAGGCTTCTCGTGCTCAAAACATCCACCCGGTGACCGCGATCCAGTCAGAGCTGTCATTGTGGACGCGCGACGCCCTCGGCGAGGGGCTCTCAGCTAGGAGCGCCCGTTTTGCCGGAGGGGCAGATCAGGCGTCGGGTGACGTTGTGGCATGGGCTCGCGATCGCGGCGCATCGATCGTGCCGTTCGCCCCGTTGGGTCGTGGGTTCTTGACGAACACCCTCCGCCCCAGCGAATTCGAGGAGGGCGACTTCCGGAAGACGAATCCTAGATTTGCGCCGGAGGCGTTCGAGCGCAACAGCGCCATCACTGGCACGGTCCAGGAGATTGCTCGCACGCATGGGGCGACGGCCGCCCAGGTGGCCCTCGCGTGGGTGCTCGACCTGGGAGAGCACGTCATCCCGATCCCGGGGACGCGCCGGAGCGCTCACCTGGCGGAGAATCTCGCCGCGATGGAGGTCAACCTCGGAACGTCCGAGCGGACGCGCTTGGATGACGTCCCTGCCGCGGTGGGCTCGCGATACTAGGGAATTGAAGGTTGCGAGATCCCGTCGACTGTGGCGATTGCCAGCACGGGCGGGGTCTCGTTGTTCCACGCGACGGCCAGTAGTGAGTCGGTCATGAGCTCGCGATGAACGACTGCGTACTCTTCGCCGCCGGTTACGCGCCATCGCGCGGAGCCCGGAATATGCGTGAGATGACCGATGGGCAGACCGATGCCACGGCCGTCGGCCTTGGCGATCGCTTCGTATGCGGTCCACGCAGTGAGCGCGTCGCGCTCGGCGAGCGGCGCGAGAAGTTCGATGACGGCCGGCGAGACGCTCCGGGAGCAGGGTTCAACGTCGATGCCCACCGGATGTTCAGCGGAGAAAGCCACGGCGACGGTGAGGTCGTCATGGGAGACGGAGACCCGGGGCCGCCCACTGGTGCTGTACGGGCGTCCACGACCATCGCGCCGCATGTCCGCCCGGCGAGGCTCGTTCCAAGCGCGGATGCCTGTGCGGAGCACCCAAGCTGCGGCCAGAGATCTGTGTCGGAACGCGGGGCGTTTCCGCGCAGCATGCCGCAGGTCGTCCTCATGCACGTCGATCCCGGTCACGAGCTGCAGGGACTGCTCATCGGAGAGAATGAAGGCGGCAACATCGACGCGCGCCCGACGAACCAGCCGGATGGCGTGGGTCAGGCGCGCGTCGACGTCACGCGCGAGGCGTGCATCTATGCCTCCTCGCCTCGCAGCACGACGGCGACTCGGCGGAGCAGGCCGCGTAGCTGGTCGCCTTCATCGGCGGTGAATTCGTCACGGAGGCGTTGCTCAACATTGCGGGCGCCTTCATCGGCACGGAGCACTAGGGCCTCGCCCGCAGCGGTAAGCGTGACGACATTGACACGACTGTGAACATCCGAGGGCACTCGGTCAATGAGGCGCTTGCCTTCGAGCTTGGAGAGGACGTTGGCCATCGTCTGCGGCGTAACCAGTGCCGTGCGCGCGAGTTGCGCAGCCGACTGTCCAGGCACGTAATACAAGGCCATCATAGTTGCGTACTGAGCGACACTGAGATCATAGTCGCGAAGGGCCACGGACTTCTCCGCGATGATCGCTTGCTCGGCCAGCTTCACATACGTGCCAAGCCGTGCGTCAAGGTCTTGCGCGAACGCCTTCTCGCCGCGTCGGGGGGGTGAGAGCTTCGGATCACTCCATTGAGATGTCTGAGTCGCAGGCATCTTCCTAGCATACAGTCTCTGTCGCAAGACAGAAGTGTGACACGTCGTGACGAGGTGCACATCCTCAAGCCCCATCGTTCAACGCCGCCGGAAACATGTGACCGGACTTGTTGCCGAGCACGCCACGATCGACCAACGCTTGTAGTGCACGCGCTGGCCGCAAGTCTGGCCGTTCAAGCCTTTGGTGGAGGGACGTTTGAATGGCGAGGACGACGTCGCTGCCGATGATGCCTGCCAGGCGCGCCGGGCCGACCGGAAGTCGGTAGCGTCGTCGGATGTCGAGATCGATCTCTCGGAGCGGTGCTCCCCGATCCACAAAATCGAAAACTGCATTGAGGTAGGGAATGAGCACGCGGTTGACGATGAAACCGGGCGTGTCGGGAACCTCTACGAGGTGCTTGTTGAGCTGAGTGGCAAGCTGGCGCGCCCGTCTCTGGTGACTTTGCGGCGCGGGCCCCGCCACGAGCTCGACGAGCCGATTCCGATCTGCCGGATTAAAGAAGTGCATCCCTACGAGTCGGCGGGGGTCCGCCAAAGCAGAGGCAATGTCGTCGATGGCGAGGCTGGACGTCGTTGTCGCCAAGACGATGGCTTCTGGCACCGCTCGCTCGACCTCGGAGAGGACCCGCTGCTTGCCGGCGAGATCTTCGCTGATCGCCTCGACGATGATGTCTGCACTTGCGAGCGTTTCGAGATGGGGACTCGAAGCGACATGCGCGGTGGCGCCGGAGACGTCTCGAAGCACGGCGTCGCTCGCCGCCGTTGCGCGCTTCGGATCGCGGGCCGCGATGCACACGTCAATTCCGGCGTGTATGGCTGCACGCGCAATGCCCTGGCTCATGGTGCCGGCTCCGATCAGGCCGAGTGTTCGGATCGGGGGCACGTCAGTTTCGTGCTGCTCGGGGCGAGAGGCTGTCTCCGGCTCGGCCGCTCCGAAGATGGAATGCGGGATCCCGCAGCCGAGATACATGGCATCGGCGATCACGGGCATGGGCACGCCGGTCTCGTCGTGGAGCTCATTGGCTGCGTTGAGTAGGGTCTCGATGAGCTGATCACCGTATGTGTTCGTGTTGCTCACTTGTGTCCGTCCGTCTCGGTTCGCTCATCTGCGGCGATGGTGGGCCACCGCTTCTCGTGAGCGATTCGGATCAGTTGCGGGTCGGAGCCCACCACCACGGCGTGGCCGACGGCGGTAAGCATGGGAAGGTCGGAAATGTGATCGCCGTATCCCCAGGTATGGTCCGGTCGGAGCCCATAGCGGGCCGCCGCCTCTTTGACGGCAAGTCGTTTGCCCTCTCCAATGCGTGAGCGCACGATCTCCCCGGTGAGGACACCGCCTTCTTCCACAAGCTCGGTGCAGAAGACCTCGCTGGCATCCAGGAAGGACGCGAGTGGATCAAGGCACGGGTGGAAGGAACCAGACACGAGAAACACCAACCGGCCGGCGCGGCGGTGCTCGCGCACCGCGTCGAGGGCGGCTGGAATGAGAAAGCCGGGGCGATGGATGTGCTGTTCGAACCAGGCCCGTCCGGCTCTGGTCAGGTCAGAGAGCTTCTGACCTGACCAGAGCCGGTAGTACGCCCGGTTCCCCTCCTCACGCGGCAGCCCAGCGACGGTGCGCTGGAACCGTTGCCAGGGCGTGGGCAGGCCGCGGGTCTGATCCTCGAAGTAGTAGTCGAGGAAGGACTGCATGGACTTCATGTCGATGAGGGTCTCGTCGACATCGAAAAAAGCGGCGCTCCCAGTCTCGGTAGGCTCCGTAGCGACGAGTTGGATCATGGCGTGAAAACCACCGCTGCGTTATGACCGCCGAATCCTGCCGAAACCGATAGCACCGCACCGGAGTCCAAGGGGCGCGCTGAACCGGTGACGACGTCGATTGGGATCGCCGGGTCTACGTCGCTGGTGTTCGCGGTGGGCGGGATCTGCCTGTGATAGATGGTCAAGGCCGCGATGGCTCCCTCGATCGCTCCGGCGGCGGCCAGTGGATGACCGGTGACGCCCTTGACCGACGTAACCGGAACCGTGTCACCGAAGAGTCTGTGCAGTGCGCCGCCTTCGGAGGCGTCGTTGAGTGGGGTCGACGTGCCGTGCGCATTGACGTGGCCGATGTCGACGAGCGCGAGCCCGGCGTCGCCTTCCACCGCCTCCCGGATTGCCGCTTCCAATCCTTGCCCGTTAGGTCGGGGTGCGGTGACATGATGCGCGTCCGTGCTGGCCCCATACCCGGCCACATGGGCGTAGACCCGCGCGTCGCGCGCACGGGCATCTCCGGCGCGTTCGAGGATGAGCGCGGCGGCTCCTTCGGCAGGAACGAAGCCGCCGCGCTGGCTATCGAACGGACGTGAGGCCTCGGACGCCTCGATGGATGGATCGACGAGCGCTCCCATATTGGCCAGGCCCGCCAGGATGGTCGGCGAGAGGGCGCTCTCCGACGCGCCGACCACGACGAGGTCGCATCGTCCGTCGCGCAGGAGCTGCCGACCATGCCCGATGGCCGTCGCACCGGACGCGCATGCGGTCGCCACGACGTGAGCTGGCCCCCGGATGCCGAACTCTATCGAGAGAGAGCCCGCGACCATGTTGGGCATCCACATCGGAACAAGCATCGGCGAGACGTGTTCAGTCCCCTCGGTCAGCAGAGCCTCCGTGGCGGTTTCGAAGGTATCGGTACCGCCGAGAGAGTTGCCGAACACGAGACCGATGCGCGAGCCCTCGATAGCGTCGAGGTCGAGCCCGGAGTCGTTGATCGCCTCGCGCACGGCGATGATCGCCAGCTGCACAAACCGAGCCAGCCGCCACGCCTTGGACGCGCCAATGGCCTTGCGGACATCGAAATCCGGAACCCGAGCGACGGGTCGACGCTGTCGATGACGGGCGATGCTCTCGTGCCTGGCTGCGGTTCCGACCCCGGCGAGGATGGTTGCCCAGTTCGCGTCTTTCCCGATCCCGGCTGGGCTGATCATCCCGATGCCGGTAACGGCGACATCAGGCAGGATCGCACCCATCAGGACTCACCCTTTCGCTCTTCGATGAGAGCGACGGTCTCGTCGAGGGCGTGCTCGGGAAGGATGATCCCCTGCTCGATCGAGACGTGAAGCCTCTTCTGCAGATCCAGGAGCAGTTCGACGAGGGCGAGCGAGTCGAGTCCGAGCTCGTCGAGGGTGACTGCACCGTTGGTAGTCTCCTCGGCCGGGACGCCGAACTTGTCGGTGAGGATCGAGATGAAGCCGTCGCGGAGGGTGGTGATGTTGGACACGGTGTGTTTCCTTTCGTTGGGTCTTGCTCAAGAGGCCGAGGAAGGCAATGTGGGGGCGTTGATCGCTGCCGCGCCCCAGGTCGCGCCGCCTCCGAACGAGGCCATGGCGATGCGTTCGCCGGGCCGGATGTGACCGCGGCGAAGCGCGTCGTCCAGTGCGAGCGGAATCGAGGCACCGGCAGTGTTGCCGACGCGTTCGAGATGGAGGCTGACCTTGATGGCGTCGATGTCGAGGCGGTCGGCGACGGCATGAAGGATGCGTGCGTTCGCCTGGTGACCGACGAAATGCGCGATGCTGTCGGCGTCCCAGCCGACGGTGTCGAGCGTCTGACGGGTTATTTCCTCCATGTTGAGCACCGCGTGTAGGAACACGGCCTGGCCCTGCATATGGAAGTAGGGGTCATGCGTCTCGTCGGCGCCGTCCAGCGTGGTCGGGTTGCCGTTAGCGGTGATGAGATCGGCGAGCGCACCGTCGCTACGAAGCCTGATGGCATGCACGGCTCCGGGTGCTTCCGGATCGCCGGCTTCAACAACCACAGCGCCCGCTCCGTCACCGAATATCGCCACGGTGGCGCGATCTGTGGGGTCGAGCAGGCGCGTGAACGTCTCGGAGGCGATGACAAGGCTCCGCTGCGAAGTGCCGGCCAGGATAGCGTCGCGCGCGGTACGGAGGGCGAAGAGGAATCCGCTGCAGACCGCGGCGACATCGTAGGCCGGGATGGTTCCGAGGCCGAGACGGTAGGCCACTTCGGGGGCAACCGCCGGGCAGGCCCGATCTGGGGTGGTGGTCGCGAGGATGAGTTGGTCGATCTCGAGATCGGAGCCGAGGGCTTCGAGCGCTTGCTGGCCCGCTGCAACGGCGAGGTCGGCGGTGGTCTCGGTCGTGGCGACGTGACGCTGACCGATCCCGGTCCGCTTCCGAATCCATTCGTCAGATGTGTCCAGACGCTGAGCGAGCATGTCGTTGGTCTCAACGTGCGCGGGTACAGCTGAGCCTGTGGCGGCGATGACGGCGGCGAGGGTCATGGTGCGAGTCCTGCTTTCATAGAGGTGTCGGCAACAGAGTGAGCGGTCGCGGCCCCAAGTACGCCGAGTTCGACCGCGATGCAGGAGACAGTGAAGCCGCCTCCAGCGCAGACAAACAGGCCGATATCGTCAGGAGCGTGGTTCTCCTGCGCGAGGAGATCATTGAGGTTGGCAGGCGTGTCGCCGGCGCCGAGGTGGCCGGTGTCATCGCCGAGGTAGACGATTTCAGCATGCGTGAGATTTTCGACCGCGGGCACGTAAAGGTCGCCGATGACTTTGCGTCCCACGCGCGGCAGTGCGAGGTAGCGCAGTCGCGGCGAGTCGAGGCTGAGGCCTGCATCGCTGACGGCAGTGCGGATGACATGTTGGAGTGCGTCTCGCATGCTCGTGTTGAAGCCATCACCTCGTCCTGACCGGAGGTAGGCCTTCTTCGTGCGTCGCACGTCCAAGATGTCCCCGTGCTGACCTGGAGCCCAGGTGTAGGGGTCGTCACCGTGGTGCAGCCCTTCGCCGTCAAGGACGGTAGTCGCAGCACAAGCCAGGAGCTTGGGGTGGCCGGGGCGAGGCTCGGTAGTTAACACGAGCGCCGTGCCGGCGTCGCCATACCAGAGGAATGAGTCGCTGTTCCAGCGGTCGAAGTCTCCAGCGAAGATGTCAGCGGTCGTCACCAGGGCAGTAGTCGCGTCAGGATCGCAGACGAGCCGTGCGACCGCAATCTCGATGGCCGTTTCACCGCCGTTGCACATCGTCTGGACGCCGACAGGCAGAGCGTGGACGGCTCCGATCTCATGGGCGATGTGATGAGCGGGCGACCAGAAGTCGTGGCCCTGGTGGTGGATCCACGCGTGCACGAGGATGTCGATGTCCTCACCATGAATCTCGGCTCCATCGAGTGCAGCGTGAGCCGCGTCGATCGCCAACCGGGGAGCTCCCGGTTCGGTCGCTGCAGGTAACTGGCGGGCGCCGACGGTCTCGGCGACCAGACGCGCAACCTTGCCCTCCTCGAGAGCGGTCGCCGTGGTGACCGTCGGGGCCGGGGCGGTGCGCACCCCCGCGATGGAAATGTCCGGCGGGATCTTCATGGCCGGTCCTCCTTCCGACTGGTGTTGGTGGTGGGACTGTCAAAGGTCAGGACGATTGACGCTGCGGGCTGCGAGTCCTGACTGATCTGGACGTCGGTCGTCAGGGGAAGGCTCAAGCTCTGCGGTTCCCGGACGGCTGCGACGAGATGAGTGGAAGTGTCCAGTTCGACATAGGTGCTGAAGTCTCCGCCGACCTCGGTGAGTAGGGAGCCAGCCGCGGGCACTGACGGACAAGTCGCATGCACCAGCTGGCGCGCGGCCTCGACCATAACCATCGCGGGCGCATGATCCTGGGCGTGGTCGAACATGCTGCGGTTGTGAAATGGCAAGCGCAGCGTGGCGTGGCCACCACCGGCGGTGACCGTTGGGGGGCCGATGGTCACGTTGTCCTCCCGCGTGCATCCCACCTGCCTCGGATCAGCTGCGACACCCTCGGGCGCTCGCATTGTGCTGGTGGGCATCGGAGATCCGCCGCGTGCCCCTGCACGGAGGAACTGGTAAGCCTCCCTGCCGACGTAACGCACGTTCAGTTCGAGGGTGCCCACGAAAGCCTCCCCATCGGTTGCGGTGTATACCGATACGCGCGTGGTGCCGCCGGTGAGCATTGCGCCGATGAACTGCGGCTTCTCCAGCGAGACCTGCATTCGCAGATCGACGGCCTCGATTCCGTAGCGCGGCCGAGATGCCACCGGGAACGAGGCCCGCCATCTGGTGAGGATGAACTGCCGGTCTTCGGCGACGTTCCAGAAAAGGTGTGCCGCTGCGGTGGCCGCCTGACGACAGGCCTCCATGAGCGTGAGGATGTCGACCAATCCATAGCGCATGGATGTGCTGTCGCAGAAGTATGCGTGCGAACTCGGCAGCTGCGCCAGAAACGAGCCGACACCCTCCTCCACGTCGGTGAGGAAAACCTCGTGTACCTGTGCCCGGTGCACCAATCTCCGGTCGATCGTTCGTGTGCTCCTGGCGACTGCTGAACTGGTCATCAATCATCCCCCCTCGCGCCAACTTGACCGCCACCCAGAGCGACAGCTGCTGACTGGCCGATATCCCTAAGCTGTTATGTATCAATGAACTGATAGTCCACAGCTTTTAGTCATGTGTCAAATCGTGGGCGCAACACTGTCGCTACCAATGCGTTGGGTGCAACACGAGTCACGGGGACATGGCAGCTTACGATGCTCTAGCAGGCTTCTGCTATGATTGAGCACTGTCGAGCAAGCGAGGGATATCAATGAACGAAGTGGACGTGGTGATCGTCGGTGCGGGTCCAGTCGGTCTGTACCTCGCCACCGACCTTGCCCAACGCGGCGTGTCTGTGCAGATGGTCGACAAGGCGCGCAGGCCAGTGCGGCACTCCCGAGCCTCCGTGGTGTGGCCACGACAGCTGGAGCTGCTACACGGAGTCCGCGTTGCCGACGAATTGATGGATCGAGGCCGTGCAATTGAGGGCGTGGCCTTCCATTCCGATCGAGGAGAGCTAGGTCAGCTGCGGTTCTCCACGATCCGAGAAGCCCCCTATCCGTTTGGGTTGGCGGTCTCCCAGGAGGTCACCGAACGGGTGCTCATCGACCGTTACGAGGCGCTCTTCGGTCCGCTGCGACGCGACGGTGAACTCGTACGCCTCTCACAGGACACTGCGGGCGTCGACCTGACTGTGCGCACCGATGCTGGAGAAAACGAGATCCGCGCGAAATGGGTCGTTGGAGCCGACGGAGCGCACAGCACCGTCCGCGAGCTTGCCGGAATTCAGTTCACCGGCCCCTCGGGCGCCGCGCGATTCGCGATCGGCGACGCCGGCATCGAAGGCACGCTGTCCACGCGGATGCTGCACTACTTCTACTCCAACTCCGCCGCCATCGGTATCTCCCCGTTCACCGAGGAGACGATGCGGATCGCCGTGTCGATACCGAGCGACGCCCCCGAGCCGGACCGAGCCTTCTTCCGCCGTGTCCTCACCGAGAACACGCGCATGGTCACTGACGTGCGCGAACCCGATTGGTCAACGGCATTCGACGTCCGCTTCCGAACAGCGGAGCGGTTCAAGAAGGGGCGCGTCCTGCTTGCCGGAGATGCCGCCCATGTCATGAGTCCGGCGGGCGGGCAAGGGATGAACACCGGCCTTCAGGACGCGGCCAACCTCGGTTGGAAGCTTGCGCACGTGCTCGAGGCCAGGGCGGCGGAGGGGCTGCTATCCAGTTACGATTTCGAACGCCGCTGGGCGGCAGGACGGGTCGCGGCGACCTCCAGCAAGCTCGCGCGATGGTCTGCAGCCCGAGGCCCGATCCAGAGTCGCAAGCGCGACGCCGAGATCTTCCTGGCGACACGGAAACGACAGCGACCGAATCTCGTCGATGTCATCGCCCAGCTCGACACGAGGTATCCCAATGCGGACGCATCCCCCCGCGGATCCCGGCTGGGCACACGATTCCGATCGTTCACGGGCCACGTGCCGGACCGCGCACCGTGGTCAAGCTGGCCTGTCCACGATGCTCACGGATACACGCTCTTCCTCTGGCCCGGCACCACTGAGCCGCGCGCGTGGGAGGCCATCGTCGCATCCCTTGCCCAACGGACACACCATGTCGTCCGCGATCTGGCGCGCACCGCATCGCCTGCCTCGTCGCTGGGGCTGGAGCGCCGAGCCCACTACTTCCTCGTGCGACCCGATGGGCACGTCATCGAAGAGGGGCGCTTCGCTTGCCCCGGCGAGATTCCGTCGCGCGTCATCGGTGGCGCGAGAGTCGCACGACCGCAGCACACCAGCAAACACGAAAGGTAGACACACCATGCCGACTTCGGCTGCTACACACTTGACCGCTCGCGAACGGTGGAAACTCCTCGTCCTACTGAGCGCGAGCTTCATCCTCGCCGTCGACTTCTCCGTCCTCAACGTCGCGCTCCCCGAGATCGGACGCGACGTGGGCATCCCGGTGCAAGATCTGCAATGGATCATCACGGCGTTCGCCCTCCCAGCAGCCGGATTCGGACTGTTGTTCGGACGGCTGGGCGACATGGTGGGACGGCGCCTGTTCTTCATCGCGGGCATATGCCTGCTGGGCCTCGGCTCCCTCATCGGAGGCATCGCCGACACCAGTTGGCTGCTCATCGCCGGACGCATCGTCCAGGGCTTCGGCGCAGCCGCGGTTGCACCGACGGCGCTGTCGTTATTGACGACCTCGTTCGAAGAAGGGCCCCGCCGCTCACGCGCCCTGGGCATCAACGGTGCTCTGATCTCGGCGGGCTTCACCGCCGGTGCTCTTCTGGGCGGTGTGCTAACCAGTGGACTGAGCTGGCGCTGGGCGTTCTTCATCAACATCCCGGTCGCCATCGTCGTGCTTATCCTCACCCCGATCCTGTTCGCTGAATCGCGACCCAACGAGCGTCCCCGCCTCGACCTCGCCGGCGCGGTACTGATCAGCGCCGCTCTTGCCTCCCTCGTATTCGGCCTCACGATCGCCGGCGAGACCGGGCTGAGCGCATTCGCCCCCTACCCCTGGCTCGCGTCAGCCGTCGTGCTCCTGCTCGCCTTCGGGTGGGTCGAATCGCGGGCGCAGGCACCACTGGTCGCCGTCCGGATCCTCCGGAAGCGCACCATCGCCTTCGGCAACCTCGCAGGCTTGACGACGTTCTCGATGATGTCCTCACTGACCTACCTGCTGACCCTCTACCTGCAGGATGTCCTCCTGCTCAACGCGGTCCTGACCGGACTCGTGATCGCGGTCATCGGCATCGTCTCCGTTGTCGCCGCGAACTTCACCCCGCGGATCATCGGCAAGTTCGGGCAGAAGGCGCTCGTCGTTGCTGCGCTAGTCCTCCAGGGCGTCGGATCGATCGTGCTCGCCTTCGCGGGTCCGAACCTGGCCTCGCTCGTGCTCGTCCTGACGGGTATCGTCATCGGAGCACTCGGACACATCGGATCGATCGTCGGCTACACCGTCACCTCGACGTCGGGACTGCCCGATCACGAACAGGGCTTGGCCACCGGTCTAACGACCACGAGCCAGCAGGTCGGCCTCGCTCTCGGAACGCCCATCATGGCGACCATTCTCGCCATCAACATCGGAAATCGTGCTGCCGATGACCCCACCGCACTCCTGGGCGGCCTGACCACCGCTATCGCCGCCAACGGCATCATCGTGCTCGCCGTTGCAGTCGTCGTAGCGCTATGCCTTCCCGGCACCTCCGCCACAGCCATAGCGTCGAAAGCGACGGACACGGTGACCGAGCCCGCGGCCGCCAAGAGCCAGTGAACCCACTCGAATGGGCATAACAGCCATGACCAAATCAACGATCAGCGTCACCGGTGCCGGACGTATCGGCCAGGCCATCGCAGAACTGGCGGTGCGCCAGGGACACCCCGTCGTGCTCAGCAACAGCCGCGGACCCGAAACCCTGCAAGCCGTCGTCGACGAGCTCGGCCCGTTGGCCAGCAGCGACACCACCGCAGGGGCTGCATCCCAGGGCGACATCGTCGTCATCGCGGTGACTTTCGATGCGATCGAATCCCTTCCCCGTCGCCGACCTGACCGGAAGAGTGGTGCTCGACGCCACCAACTACTACGCGCCCCGCGACGGAGTCATCCCCGCGGTGGAAGGAGACCGCGTTCCGACTTCAGTACACGTCCAACGGGCATTGCCGGGAGCGCACGTGGTCAAGGCGTTCAACCACATCGTCTGGTCCGACATCCCCGCAGATGCGCGGCCTTCGGATCCCCCGGGCCGGCGCGGAATCGCAGTAGCAGGCGACCACCTGCCCGGCAAGCAGCAAGCAGCAAGTGACCGAGTTCGTCGACGAGATCGGATTCGTCCCGGTCGACATCGGAGCGCTCGACGAGAGCTGACGGATTCAGCCAGGAAGCCCGGGATGGATCACGAACTACTCCGCCGACCAACTGCTCGAGAAGATCACTGAAGCCGGCTCCTGGCACAACGCCTGAAGCCAACGAGAGAAAAAGGAGACCCGCATGACCCAGCTGACACTCGAGGACGCTCGCCGCATCAGCGACACGGCCCTCGCCACCGCCATCCAACACGGATGGCACATCAGTGTCGCCGTCATCGATCGGCACGGCAACCTCGTCCACTTCGCCCGACAGGATGGCAGCACTCTCGGCAGCGTGGTGTCTTCCCAGTCCAAGGCCTGGACCGCCGCCGCTCTAGGAGCCTCGACCCACGAACTCCAAGCAGCGGCCCAGCCCGGCCAGGCTGTTTATGGTCTCGCCCACGCGGGTGGGCCGGGCCGTCCGATGACAGCTGTGCCCGGCGCCGTGCCGATCCGTTCCGCGAACGGGGAACTCCTGGGTGCCGTGGGCGTCGGCGGTGCTCCCGCGCCAGCGGACGACCAGTTCATATCCGAGACTGCCGCGAAAATGCGTCCGTAGCAGAACGCGAAAGCGGTGGGGCCTCGAAAGAGACCGTCGATGCTGGCGATTTCAGCTTGATCGAGTCATCTCTCCACGTCTAAAGCCATAGCTCCCGTAACGTTCTTGTCAACGCGCGCACTTTTCGACGCAGGCGTCCCCTTGCAAGTACGAGACGTCACGTCGAGTGATGCGACCGAGCCAGTGGCCTCCGAAGCACTCAAGATCGTCTTCGTAATGTCGGGCTGGGCGGAGGTCTTCACGGCCGAACAGACCGTGTCTCTCGCGCAAGGCGCAGTCCTCACGATCCCTCCGAGGCTCGAATGCTACGGGGTCCCGGCCGGGTGGACACGCACTATCACCCTGTACGCCCAACCCGATTTCGCCGCCGATCACATTCGATGGGTGCGCGCCCGCCACCCACTCGTGCATCACGTCCGCCGTGCACTCCAGGAAGATTCAGGTCTGCAACGACTGCAACTGCCGACAGCGACCATGACAGCGCTCACGCCACGGCTGGTGCGCCTGGCTCAGTTGCCTGCCAGCGCAGAGCACCAGTGCGCGATGTTCTCAATCGTCCTGGATTTGTTCGCCGCTACAGCACCCTTCTCAGCCGAAGAGCATCGAGCGCCAGTCAGGCCCCGCGACGAGGTACTCAAAGCGGTCAACCTGATGCAGAAGTCGCCGGAGCGTCGGTGGCGAGCTGACGAACTCGCGCAAGCCGTTTCGCTTTCGCGGGCGCAGCTCAACCGACTATTCCGCGACCAGATCGGTATACCTCCTGCTGCTTATCTGAGCATGCTCCGGGCAAACCGCATGGCGGAGCTTCTGTCCACGAAACACATAACTGTCGCGGAGGCGGCAGGGCTAGCGGGATGGGAGAGACCGGAGATCGCTACTCGTACGTTCAAGAAGCAGTTCGGGATGGGCCCACGCGACTACGCCACGATCGCACGAGCTCAACGCCCTGGAACCGAAGATCTAGCTGAACGCGTGAGCCGGCCCACGCATACTCGGCCCAGTGCGTGGCATCCTCAGTAGCTTCGATGCGTTACGCACGCTCATGTAACGGTGGTCTTTCATTGAGTGAGTTGCGCCGTGTCAGGGTGACGTCCCGTGGAGTGGTGGAGATTCCGATCGGGTTGTCTGCGTCGTAGACGTGGGTGAGCCATCGTGCGATGGTCAGTGAGAACTGTCTAGGAATCTCAACGTAAGGACACAACGCACGATGGCTCTTGACCAGTCTGCCCTCCTCGAGCTTCTCGGGGAACTGAAACTCACCGATGTCACCGACCGGATCCGTGTTGCGACGGAAACGCTCTATCAGGAGTTGATCGACGCGGAAGCGGCCGCGTTCATCGGCGCCGCCCCGTTCGAACGCTCTCCGGAGCGGACCACGCAACGAAACGGCACCCGTCCCCGCACGCTCACCACAACCGCTGGGGAGTTGGAATTGCGTATCCCGAAGCTGCGTCAGGGATCGTTCTTCCCGTCGCTGTTGGAGCGGCGCCGCCGGGTCGATCAGGCGCTGTTCGCCGTGGTGATGGAGGCGTATGTTCACGGCGTGAGCACGAGGAAGGTCGATGATCTGGTGAAAGCGCTCGGCGCGGACACTGGCATCTCCAAGTCCGAAGTGTCGCGGATCTGCGCGAACCTCGACGAGGACGTCGCAGCGTTCCGTGACCGGCCGCTTGCTGACACCACGTATCCGTATGTGTTCCTCGACGCGACCTACTGCAAAGCCAGAGTCGGCCGGCGGGTCGTCTCCCAAGCGGTAGTCGTCGCGATCGGTGTTGCCGCCGACGGGCGCCGGGAAGTCCTTGGCTTCGAGGTCGGAGAGACCGAATCGCAGCCGTTCTGGACCACCTTCCTGCGCTCGCTCAAGGCCCGGGGGCTCGGCGGGGTCAAGCTGGTGATCTCCGACGCGCACACCGGGCTGATCTCCGCGATCGAGACCGTGTTCGCGGGTGCTGCCTGGCAGCGCTGTCGGGTCCATTTCATGCGCAATGTCCTCTCGAACGTCCCCAAGGCGTCCGGACCGATGGTCGCGTCGATCATCCGCACGATCTTCGCCCAGCCCGACACTGAGCACGTGTTCGCTCAGTTCCATGAGGTCGTGCGCATGCTAACAAGGTCGCATCCAAAGATCGCCGACATGCTCGAAGACGCGAAGGACGACATCCTCGCGTTCTGCGGCTTCCCGCAGCAGTACTGGCGCCAGATCTGGTCCACGAACCTGCTGGAACGGGTCAACAAGGAGATCAAACGCCGCACCGACGTCGTCGGCACCTTCCCCAACCCCGCAGCTCTCCTACGCCTGGCCGGGCACGTCCTGATCGAGCAGCACGACGAATGGGACGGCGCCGACCGCCGCTACTTCTCCGAGCACTCCATGAAGCTCCTCACCGCGAACGAGGAGGAGGTGGCAATCCCGGAACTCAACGCGGCATAATCACAGAAGCTGACCCCGCACAGTGTCGAGAAACTCCACCACTCAGCGGGACGTCACCCGTGTCAGGAGTTGGCGCGGTCTGCGTCATCGGCTGCGGGTCATGATCAGAACGTTCGACGCGCCGCTCTGCGGTCAGTCGTGACGGCAACGATCCCGACTC
Source organism: Microbacterium sp. (assembly GCF_052099035.1). Taxonomy (GTDB): domain Bacteria; phylum Actinomycetota; class Actinomycetes; order Actinomycetales; family Microbacteriaceae; genus Microbacterium. Next base: position 49,136 of record NZ_JBQDSX010000005.1, read on the forward strand.
GACAGATCTCTGAAACTCCGCGGCAGAACAGTTCGCCGTGGGCGCAGCCAGCATGGGTGATGGGATCGCATCAGATTCGATTCGTCATCGTTGATCGTTGATCGTTGATTGCCGATCGTGTGAGGGAGAAATCTGGCACGGGAATCAGCGAGGCGCAGGCACCTTGCGGACCTCAAATCTAGCCCGCTGGGACTCACGCTCGCACGGCGTCGACGCTGGGGCTATGCGGGCTCGGTCTGTCGATGTGGCCCGTACCTGTTGGGTGAGCCTGTTCGTCGCACACGAGCGCGGACAGGCCCCGAACAGCAGGGAGCCACCGTCATGCCCGACCCCACCCCGCCAACCAGAGCGCCGCTGACCGAACTACCCGAACCGGTGTTCACCGATGAGCGGGCGACGCTCTATCTCGGGGACGCGGTCGAACTCCTCCCGCTTTTACCCGAGGCGAGCATCGATGCCCTGGTCACTGACCCGCCCTACGGGTTGAGCTTCAACGGGCAGGCATGGGACGACGCTTCCGGGTTCCGCGAGTCCCTTCCGCATATCGATACGAGCGGGATGAGTGCACCGGAGGTGTTCGAGACGTGGTGCACGGCGTGGGCTGCAGGAGCACTCCACGCGCTCAAGCCGGGTGCGTATGTTGCAGCGTTCGGTGGTGCACGCACCTGGCACCGGATGGTGCGCGGGATCGAGAATGCAGGGTTCGAGATACGCGACCAGATTGCATGGCTGCATACCACGGGGATGCCCAAGAGCATGGACCTCTCGCACGCCATCGACAAGCACCACGGCATGCAACGCACCGACCGGGTCGTGCAGACGACCGATCGTGACGGGGTACTCGGCGCAACCCGCACGGTCCTATCCAAGGGCACTCCAGTGACCGAGGACGCGGCACAGTGGGAGGGGTGGGGAACGGCGTTGCGGCCGGCATTCGAGCCGATCATCATCGCCCGCAAACCAGCGGAAGGGAGCATCGTCCGCAACGTTCTCCAGCACGGCGTTGGTGGGATCAACATCGACGGCGCACGGTTCGCTGACGAACGGTGGCCGACGAACGTCGCATTCGATCCGGGTCAGGCGGATGCACTGGATGTATTAACGGGGACGTGGCAGAGCGAGTCGCTGTCGCGGAAGTTCCCCATCTTCCGCTTCGACCACAAACCCTCAACGACAGAACGGCCCCGCGCGTTCGGGGTCTCACACACGACGGTGAAGCCGTTGGCGTTGATGCGGTGGCTGGTCACGCTTGTGGCTCCATCGGGTGGCATCGTGCTGGAGCCGTTCGCGGGATCCGGTACCACGGTAGAAGCTGCAGTTGGAGCGGGATTTCAGGTTCTGGCGATGGAGAAGAACGCAGAGTATGTGCCGTTGCACAGCGCTCGAATGGATCGGTCGCCTCAAGCATGACGGCCCCTGGGGGAGCACTCATCGGTTCCGGAGGGGCAGAGGGTCGCGCGTTCGAACCCTGTGATCTCGACAGAAGCCCTGGGCCGCGCAGCGTGGCCGGGCGCTTACCTGGACCGGGAGGGTGCCCAGCACATAGAGACCAACGCTGCTACCGGGGTCGGCTCGTGTGGACTCGCTGGAGGCGGCGACCCGCCAGCCGGACACGACGGTTTCGTCACAAGATCCTCCGGTTGGTCCCCGCACCGCCGTGTCGGTCATGACTGCTCCTCAGCGGTGTCAGAAGAATCGGTGGTGGGGTGTGCGAAGAGGGCGCTGTAGCGACCGTACCCCTCCTCCTCCAGACTGCCAGCCGGGATGAAGCGGAGGGCCGCGGAGTTCATGCAGTAGCGCAGTCCGCCCTCGGCGCGGGGGCCGTCGTCGAAGACGTGTCCCAGGTGGCTGTCGGCCCCGGCCGAACGCGCCTCCGTGCGCTTCATCCACAGCGAGCGGTCGGTGCGCGTGGTCACCGCGTCCGCCTCGATGGGCTTGGTGAAGCTCGGCCACCCGGTGCCGCTGTCGAACTTGTCTGTCGACGAGAACAGGGGCTCTCCCGAGACGACGTCGACGTAGATGCCGTCTTCGTGGTTGTTCCAGTACGCGTTGCGGAACGGCGGTTCGGTCGCGTCCTCCTGGGTCACCTCGTACTGCAGGTGGCTGAGGCCGCTGACGGCCTCGGGGGTCTTGCGGCAGTCGTTCGACATGATCTGACTCCTTGTCCGACGCCGCTGGCTGCGGCGTCATAGAAGGAGAACCGACGACCGGCCCGTTTTGGTCCCGTGGTCCTGGGAGCGGGCTGTGAGTTTCGGGCCACTCGTCGGCGGGCGATGGCAAGGTGTCAGCCGACGGAGACCCTCGGAGCGATCGCGACCGTTGCCGAGACGAGAGCGGAGGCGGAGACCGAGACGGGAACCGGCGCCAGCGCCACGGGACGACGCTCGACGTGATCGAAGCGCCGGACCGCACCATCGAGGATCTCCACCCGGAGGGGATCGATCGCGAGACCGAAGCCCACGGCCTTGAGCACGGCCTCCTTCGCCGTGAAGGCGCGTGCCGCATCGGCGATCGACGACACGCGCGCTCGCTCCGCCGGGGTGAGGGCGAGTGCGAGCATGTCGTCCGCATCGACGAAAGACGAGTGCTGCTCGATGTCGATCCCCACCTCCGCTTCCTCGCAGAAGGCGGCGGCGACGAACGCCCCGCTGTGCGAGATGGACACGTCCGGCCACGCCGCGCCCGCCCATCCTCGTCCCGGCTCCGCCGACAGGATCGGCTTCCACTCCCCCGCCGCGGTGAATCGCCGTGCGAACCGGGCACCCCCGAGCGGAACGCCCCACTCCTCATGCAGCCGACGGTGGACGAGAAACCGCCCGGTGAGAAAGCGGCGGGCGTCCTCCTCCCGCCGGAACGCGGCGAGGCGCGCACGGTCGTCGTCGGTGAGAGGAAGCCACCGCGGAGGCTCCGCATCCACCAGCCGATCCGTGATCTCGACCCGCGCCTCGACGGTGCGGATCGGGCCGGGGATCCTCACGGCGACGGGAAGGGCGACGGAAACACCGAGGACGGGCGACATCATCCCGTCACCGTGCCCTCGTGCACCTCGAGGACGCGATCGAGACGTGCAAGAGTCGACTCCCGGTGGGCGACCACGACGACCGTCCGCCCTTGCGCGAGACGATCGAGTGCCGCCTCGACGAGGCCGGCGGTCTCCGGGTCCACGTCAGACGTCGCCTCGTCGAGCACGATCACCCGGCTTTCGAGCAGTGCGATGCGGGCGAGGCCGACCAGCTGCCGCTGACCGGCCGAGAGCGGCGAGTCCGCTCCGACGGCTGTCGCCAGCCCCTCCGGCAGTCCGTCGAGCCACGACGTCAGGCCGAGAGCGGCGAACGCCGCGCGCAGATCTCCCTCGTCAGCGGAAGCATCGGTGAGACGCAACTCGTCGGCGATCGTCCCCGCCCCGAGCTGGACCTCCTGCGGCACGAAGGCGACGCGAAGCGCACGCTCGGCAGGCGTGAGCGCGGCGAGGTCGACACCCTCGCACCGAACCGTGCCGCTGGTCGGGGCATACAGTCCCGCGAGGATGAGAGCGAGCGTGGACTTCCCCGCTCCGGAGGGCCCCGCCAGGCCGTGGCGTACTCCGCTCGCCAAGCGCAGGCTCACCCCGCGCAGCACGGGGTCGCCGCCGTAGTCGAACCAGACGTCGTCGACCTCGATACCCACGCCCGGCAACTCCCCTCCGTCTTTCGCGGACGCATCTGACACGCTCTCCCCGGGGGCGCCTTCGTCGGGAGGATCCGACGCCGTGGCACGAAGCAGGTCGTTCGCGCGGGCGGCACCCGTCGCCGCCTCCTCCACCGCACCCACGAGAGCGACCAAGTCGGAGAAGCCGGAGAAGAGGGTCACGCTCGCCAGCAGGAAGGTCACGACCACTCCGACCGAGACCGTGCCCGCACCAACCAGCGGCAAGCCGACCACGATCAGCGCCGCGAGGGTCACCCCCTCGATGAGCGCCATGGCACTGATCCACCGCCCGAGGACGACAGTGCGCATCTGCGCCCTGACCGCGTGCGCGTTGATCTCCGCCGAGCGGTCGTCCAGTCGGCGACGCGTCACCGCCGGGGCGCCTGCGATGAGGGAGCGCGCCCGGACGCTCTCCGCGAGCTCCGCCACGACATCCGCTTCTGCCGCCGCCTCTGCGCCGTAGGCGTCCGCAGCTCGCGAACGGAACCGATGCATCACGAAGAGCGCCGGAGGAAAGAAGACGAACACGAGCACGAGGGCCAGCGCCCAGGACTGGAGCGCGAGCACAGTCACCAGCAGGAGGACGGTCGACCCCGTCACGAGCAGGGCCGTCGAGGACTCGCGCACGAAGGCGGAGAGTGCCGCGATCTCCGCCGTGCCACGCTGGAGCAGTTCGCCGTGTCGGTGTCGCTCGACGAAGCGCAGGGGCACGGTCGTCAGCTGCGCCGCGATCCGATCCCGCACATCCCGCACGAGGAACTCGCCACCGCGCGCCAGCCGACTCCTCCCGACCGCCGAGAGCACCAGCTGCAGCAGGGCGAGGCCCACCCCGACCCCCGCGAGGAGTAGCGCGGTCTCCCGCTCTCCCCTCAGCAGCGCATCGGTCACCCGCCCCACGACCACCGGCGCCAGCGTCGCCGCAAGACTCGCTCCGACGCCGAAGACGATCGCGCTCACGAGCAGGAAGCCGTGCGGGCGCGCGAAACGCAGTGCGGCGCGCACCACTCCGCGCCGCGAGGGTGCGGCGAGGAGTCGTTCCGGGAACGCCGCCTGCACGGTGGCCCCCTCGGCTGCGGCATCCGCCACGGGGCTCATGCCGACGCCTCGGTGCGCACCGAGAGATGCAGCACCGTGTCGGCGGCATCGATGAGCGCCCCGTGCCCGGCTACCACCACGATACGCTCCGTCGCCGTCGCCCTGATCGCCGCGATGATGCGGGCCCCCGTCGCCGGATCCACAGCAGAGGTCACGTCATCGAGGAGCAGCACCGCGGGCTCGACCACCAGCGCCCTGGCGAGAGCGAGCCGCTGCACCTGTCCCCCGGAAAGCTCCCCACCTCCTTCGCCGACCGGTGTGTCGAGGGGATCGACTGACCGCGGGGCGAGCTCCGCATCGAGACCGACGACGGCGAGTGCACGACGGTAGCGCGCATCGTCGTCCCCGCGGTCTCCCGTGGCCGCGCCGAGGGCGAGGTTCTCACGCACGGTTCCATTCAGCACGAGCGGACGCTGAGGGACGAGATGCACCCCGCCGACGGCTCCCGTGGCCGCCGCACCGTCGACGAGCACACGACCTGTGTACGGCGCCTCGATCCCGGCGATCATCCGCAGCAGTGTCGACTTGCCGCTCCCCGTCGGACCGCTGAGCCCGATCAGACGACCGGGGGCGAGGGTGAGCGCGATCGGCTCCGCGTCGGGAAACGCCCGCAGCGCGTCCAGCACGATCTCCCGCGCCGGAGCCTGCTCACCCGTCGCGTGCGGGACGCGGAGAACCGGCTGCAGCCGAGCCGCGCCGACCCGGGCATCCGCGCTCTGTGTCCACCGCTGGAGCCCCACCTGCACGGCGATCCCGACCGTTGCCATCCACCCGCTGAACGTCACGAGCCCACCGACCGTGAGACGCCCGTCGAGAACGGCGAAGACGGCGACGACCACGCCGACCGCTGTAGCGACGGCGGGGATCCCCTCCCCCAGGGCCGTCCATCGGGCGAGGATCCCTCCCACGCGCACGGTACGGTCGGTGAGGTCGGCTGACATGCGTTCATGGCGCTCGACGACCGCGCGCCCCATCCCGGCTCCGCGCACGGTGACGGCGCTGCGGAGCAGATGATCGACCGCGTCAGCCCGTCGGCCATGCGCCTCGGCCGCGTGCATGGACGCACGCTCGAAGCGCCGGGGGTATACGACCGCGAGCACGATCAGACAGGGCACCGTCGCCCCGGCGACGAGCAGCAGCCACGGATCCAGCGAAGCGAGCCCCGGCACGAGGACGCCGACCGTGACCGCGATCACGATCCAGGTCGGGAGACCGTGCACCCAGACCCGGACCAGGTCGACGTCCCGCCCGGCCCGGATCAGCAGATCACCGGTCCCGCCGGAGGACGACCTCCCGCCGGCGATCGCACACGTACGAAGACGCTCACGAAGGATCACACCGGTACGCGCATCGGCGAGATTGGCGAAGTGGTCCCACACGCACATCCCGAAGAACTGCGCGATCCCCGCCACGAGGACGACTCCGCCCCACCACGCCGCCGCCCCCAGGTCGCCCCCGATCACGCCGTCGTCGATCGCGAACTGCAGGATGAAGGGTGCAGCGAGGAACCCGCCCTGGCGCACCACAGCGCCGGCCATGGAGAGAGCCAGTGGTGCGCGCACCCTCCACGCCGTCTCACGGAGCAGCCGACCGCGTCCGTTCATCGCCCCTTCTCCAGATGGCGCGAGATCGCCGGACCGATCTGCTCCCACGCGGCAGGGGCGACGATCCCGGAGTGATCGGCATCGAGCACGGTGGTCTCCGTGTCGTCTCCGAGGCGCATCCCCCAACCCGACGCTGCGGGCTCTTCGCGCCCCGCGATGAACAGGAGAGTGGGAACAGCGGTGACCGGAGACGCGGATGCGGCCATGAGGGCGGAAGCCCAGGCGTGGCTCGCCACGATCGCCTCGACCGTGGCGCGGTCGTCGAGCCCCAGCACACCCCGTGAGGCACGGATCGCCGCGCGGAGATCCGGATCGTCTCCGCCCTCATCCCGGAGCTCGGCGAAGAACGCCGTCTGCTCCGCGCGCACCGCCGCCTCCTCCTCGGGACCGAAAGCCGCGGTCCCAGAGGCGTCTCGTCGACCCGAGAGCGGTGCCGGATCGAGGAGGGCGAGCAGTTCGACCTCCTCGCCTTCCTCCACCAGCCGCGCGGCGATCGCGTGGGCGACGTTGCCGCCGAAGGAGTACCCCGCGAGTCGATACGGACCCCGCGGCGCGATGGCCCTGATCCGTTCGAAGTACTCGAGCGCGAGCTCATCCACGTCCATCGCCGCGCTCTCGCCCCCCGAGAGCAGCGGTGCCTGGAGCCCGACCACCCCCACTCCCACGGGCAGGAAGCGCACGAGCGGGGCGAACTGCCAGGCGAAACCGCCGGCGGGATGCACACAGAACAGGGGCGACTCCTCCGATGCCGGCTCACGGAGCACGAGAACGGGAGCGAGTCCGGCATCCCGCGCGGGATCGCCGATCGCCGCAGCGAGAGCGCGCACAGTCGGCGCGGCCATCACGGTCCCGACCGGCACCCGCACCCCGAGCTCCTCTCCCAGCTGCGCCACGACGCGCATCGCCAGAAGGGAGTGCCCGCCGAGGTCGAAGAACCCCTCGTCCCGATGCCGCACCGCCACGCCCAGCACGTGCCCGAAGACCTCCGCGACGAGCCGCTCGGCCCGCCCCTGCGGCGGCTCTCCATTGCCGGAGCCGCGAGGAACGGGGAGCGCCTCGCGGTCGACTTTGCCGTTGACCGTGAGCGGGATCACGGGGACCACCGCGAACAGGGACGGGATCGCATAGGGAGGAAGGATGCGGGCAAGGTGCGATCGCACATCGTCGAGGAGAACATCGTCGAGGAGCACCTGCTCCGCGTCACCGGCTTCGTTCGTGGTCGGCCATGCCTCGAGGCCCGGCGCCACGACCACGTGCAACCGGAGGACATCTCCGGTTGCGCCCCCCACCGAGGCTGCGGCCTGCGCCACCCGGGGGTGACTCTCCGCCGCCTTCTCGACCTCGGCGAGTTCGATGCGGTATCCGCGGACCTTCACCTGGCCGTCGTCGCGCCCGCGATACTCGATCCCCCCGTCGGGGCGACGATGCACGCGGTCGCCCGTTCGATAGAGGCGCTCGCCCGGGCCGCCGAACGGGTCGGCGACGAAGCGCGCAGCGGTCAGCGCGGTCTGACGGTCGTACCCACGGGCGAGGCCGTCACCGGCGAGGTAGAGCTCGCCGATTCCTCCTGGCGGCACCTCGCGCAGTCCCGAGTCGAGCACGTACGCTCGCGCGCCGAGGATCGGTCGCCCGAGGCACGGGGCGGTCCCCGACGCCAGGTCGACGCCGAGCGCGTTGATCGTGAACTCGGTGGGGCCGTACAGGTCGTATCCCGCCGTGTGCGGATGGTGGTGGAGCGTCGTCCACAGCTCCGCCGGCACGGCTTCTCCGCCCAACAGGACGAGCGCCGGCGGTCGGTGATCGAGGAGCCCGGCACGCAGCAGCTCCCGCGCGAAGGACGGCGTCACGTTCACGACGTCGATGCCCACCTGCCCGTAGTGCGCGACGAGGGCTTCGACGTCGAGTCGGCTCTCCTCGTCGACGATGTGCACCTCGTGCCCGTCCAACAGCCAGAACAGCTCCTCCCACGACATGTCGAACGAGAACGACACCGTGTGCGCGATACGCAGCGGCGAGCGTCCAGCCCGCGCGATGGTGGGCCGGAAGATCGCCTCGAGGTGGTTGTCGTACATCGTCAGGAGCCCACGGTGCGGCACGACCACACCCTTCGGCTCACCCGTCGATCCCGACGTGAAGATCGTGTACGCCGCGTGTGCCGGGGTGAGCTGCGGCAGGGTGACCTCGGGGCCTCCCTCGTCCGGCGCGGCGTCGGACGCATGCGGGAGCTCGAGTCGGGGGATGCCGCCCGGCACGTCCCCGGCGGCTCCGGTCGTTCCGGAACTTCCCGGCGGGACGATCACGAGCTCAGCGCCCGCGCGGTCGGCGAGACGGCGGCGACGCTCGGTCGGATGCGCGAGATCCAATGGCAGGTACGCCCGCCCGGAGCGGAGGACGCCGAAGATCGCAGCGACGTGCTCGATCGTGCGGGGCAGCTCGAGGGCGACCACCGAGCCCGGGCCGTGCGTGCGCGCCGCGACGAGGGCGGCGATTCGGTCGATCTCGTGCTGTAGGCGCGCGAACGTCCAGGACGCGGCGCCCCCCTCGACGTCCTGCCCGACGAGCGCCGTGCGCTCCGGGTGACGTGCGGCCGCATCGGCGAGGAGGTCGGCGACCGTGCCGTCGTCCACGCCGTGGCGAGATGCCGGCGCCACCTCGGTCGCTTCAGCATTGACCCTGTCGATCGCCGGGCGATCCTCCGCTACAGCGACGGGGATCCGTGAGACCGGCTCTCCGGTGTCTTCCGCGAGATGAGCGAGGACGGCGAGATACCGATCGAGATAGCGCTCCGCCCGACCGGCGTCCACCACATCAGGACGGTAGGCGAGCGCCACCTCGAGGCGCTCACCGGGATTGACCGTCATCGCGAGGCTGTAGTGCGTGCCGTCGTGGGCCTCCGCCTCGGAGATCCCGTGCCGGAGGAAGGTCTCCGACTGGGAGGCCTCATCGACGGGGAGGTTCCGGAAGACGTAGAGCGTGTCGAAGAGGACGGCCTGACCCGACGCCTGCTGCACATAGCTCAGACCGACATGGTGGGCGTGCATCACTTCCGACTGCGCGGTCATGTGCGTTCGGAGTTCGTCCGCCAGCACGCGTCCGGGGCGGATGCGCACACGGACGGGCACCGTGTTCATGAGCAGCCCGACCATCCGGTCGACGTGCGCGACCTCGGCCGGCCTTCCCGAGACGGTCGTCCCGAAGACCACGTCATCCTGTCCGGTGATCCCCCGGAGCACGTGCGCCCAGGCGTAGCCGAGCACGGTGGACAGTGTCACCGAGGAGCGCCGGGCGAGTGCGGCGAGTCCGCTCGACAGCGAGGCGTCCAGTTCGGCATGGACCGACTCGGAGAGCACGGGCGGGGCGGCGATGGACCGGGGCTCGACGAGAGTGGGACCGGGGAGCCCGGCGAGAGCCGACCTCCAGGTGTCGACTCCCGCCTCGTGGTCCTGGGCCCCGACCCAGGCGAGATACTCCGCGTAATCCGCGGTCGGCGGAAGCCCGTCGTCCGACACCGGCCCCGGCACCGCGAGGGCGCGGTCGTAGAGCTCGAACAGGTCTTCCAGAAGCAGGGTCTGCGACCAGCCGTCGGTGAGGATGTGGTGATGCACGAGGCTGACCATCGCCCGGGCGGGAGCGAGTCGCACGAGCACGAGCCGGATGAGAGGGGGCGCAGCCAGGTCGAAGCCCTCATCGACCTGGGCCACCGTGAGGTTCTCCAGCTCCGCCTCCTGCTCGGCCTCCGGCAGTCCCTGCAGATCGACGTCGGCGAAGGGCAGGGGAACGGGAGGCACGATCACCGAGAGGGGACGCCCGCGTCTGTCGTCCACGAAGCCCGCGCGGAGGCTCGCGTGCCGGCGGAGCAGAGCGTCACCGGCACGGCGCAACGCATCGGCGTCGACCTGCGAATCGAGCGTGATCTTGTGCTGGACCACGTACACGTCGACGTCGTCCGCCGCCGCTCCGAGGCGCGTATGCACGTAGAGACCCTCCTGCAGCGGGCCGAGGGGCAGCACGGCCTCCCAGCCGGGGAAACGGCGATCGAGGTCGCTCCGCTCGTGCGCGTCGAGCACTATGCGGTCGGTGCGGGCGACCGTGCTCCCGGCGTCCGCCGGAACCGCCTCTTCTTCCTCGGGTCCGGTATCGATCGCGCGCCCGACGAGTGCCGAGACGGTGCGGGCGTCGAAGACGGTGCCGAGCGTGACGACCGCGCCCGCGCGACGGGCGCGCGCGACGAAGCGGATCGCCGAGATGCTGTCGAGACCCGCGGCGAAGAGATCGTCGTCCACGCGCACGTGTGCCCCGAGGATCTCGCGCGCTGTGGCGAGCAGTCGGGTGCGGATCCCCGTCGGATCGGCATCGTCCGCGCCGGTCGCATCGGCGTCCGTCGCATCGATGTCCGTCGTGTCGGTGCCGGTCGCCGAAACCGTCCGCGCCTCCCGGATCCGACGGAGAGCCTCACGACGATCGAGCTTGCCGTTGGCCGTGGTGGGAACCAAATCTGTGAATGCGACGGCGACGGGGCGCTGCGCCTCCGGGAGGAGGGTGCTCGCGGCGTCGAGGATGTCCTGAGCGCACAGCGGCGGTCCGTCATTCCGCTCCGGTACGACGAGGGCGATGAGGGTGGGGGTCGGATCCTCTTCCACGAGGACGACGGCCGCCGACACCCCAGGAAGCCCCGTGAGCACGGCCTGGGTCTCACCGGGTTCGACGCGCATGCCGCGGATCTTCACCTGATCATCGACGCGACCGCGGTGGACGAGTCCGGCAGATGTCCGCTCGACGAGGTCTCCCGTCCGATAGAGCCGGGCGCCGGACCCGCCGGGGTCGGCGACGAAGCGCTCCGCCGTCAGCGCCGTGCGACCGGCGTAACCGTGTGCGAGCTGCGCGCCGTCGAGGTACAGCTCGCCGATCCCACCGGGTCCCACCGGGCGAAGGAAGCGATCCAGCACGCGCAGCGCCGTACCCGGCGTCGCGCCGCCGATGGGGGCGCTCGCTCCCGTCGCCCGCTCCGCGTGATCCCCTGCGGTGACGTCGATCGCGGCCTCCGCGGGACCGTAGAGATTGTGCACCGGGGCACTCGCGAGCGTCGCCGCACGCTCGGCGACCGCCGTCGGGAGGGACTCCCCACTGCAGAGGATGCGGGCGACGCTCGACCACGCGGGGTCGGGGACGAGGTCGAGGTATGCGGAGAGCATCGACGGCACGAAGTGCAGGGTCGTGATCCGCTCCGCGGCGATCAGCGCGTCGAGGGCTTCGGGATCGCGGTGCGCACCGGGAGGCGCGAGGACGAGTCGTGCACCCGTGACGAGAGGGAGGATCAGCTCCCAGACCGAGACGTCGAACGTGAGCGGCGTCTTGTGCAGGATCACATCGTCGGCATCGATCCGATAGCGATCCCGCATCCAGCTGAGGCGGACCGCGAGTCCGCCTCGGGTGTTCACGCACGCCTTCGGACGCCCGGTGGTGCCGGAGGTGAAGACAAGGTACGCGGGTGCATCGGAACGACGTCGCGGGTCCGCATCCGACGAATCGGAGGGAGGGACCATCGTCCGGTCCCGCAGCTCGCGCACCCTGCCGACGCCGAGCGCGACGTCGGTGACCGGCGCGGAGGAGGGCCCCGTGCTCCCGAGCTCCGCGGCGAGGGCCTCGCACTCCGGCGCGAAGTACAGCGTCGTCGCCCCGGAATCGGCGAGGGCGTCGCGCGTGCGCTCCGTCGGCAGGTCGGGATCGAGCGCGACGAACGGGCGGGCGGCGCGAAGAGCCGCGAGCACGCCGATGACGAGGGCTGCCGACCGCGGCGCGAGGAGGGCTACCGTCCCCGACCCCTCGGCGAAGACGCCCGCGAGCTGGTCCGCCGCCGCATGCAGCACGGAGGTCGTGATGCGCCGATCGCCCGCGACGACCGCGATCTGAGCGCTCCGTGACTCCCGCACCGCGTCGAGGAGAGCATCGAGGTCCGCCTCAGGAGCAGGCCCGCCATCGAGCAGGCCCCCGACATCGTCCGTCGCCGTCGTCCCGTTCCGAAGCGGGACCCTCGCGACACGGACGTCGGGATCCGCGATGATCCCGTCGAGCACCGCATCGACGAGGGTGAGTACCGCCTCGGCCCCATACCGTGACCCCGGCCGCGCGACGACCTCCAGGCGGATCGTGTCGCCGGTCTCGACCAGCAGGGCGAGTGGATAGTGCACCTCGTCGCGCGCCCATGTGCCGACGACGCGGAGGTGGCCGTCGGCACTCGTCCAGTCCGCCACCGCGTCCGGATAGTTCTCGACGACGAGCAGGCTGTCGAAGAGCGGAGCGATCCCCAGCGACGACTGCGCCGCACGGAGATCGGCGCTCGGCGCGGCAGCGAGCGTGCCCTGCGTCCGGTGCGCCTGCTGGATCACGTGGGACACCGCGTCGCCGGCGTTCGCACGCACGCGGAACGGCAGAGTGTTGCCGAGAAGACCGATGATCCGGTCCGCTCCGGGGACTCCGACGCCACGACCGGACACCGTGAAGCCGAAGACCACGTCCTCCCGGTCGACGATGTGGCCGAGCACGATCCCCCAGGCCGCGCTCACGACGGCAGCGGGCGACACTCCGAGGGCGCGGGCCCTGGCGCGCAGTGCCGCGCCGTCCTGCCGGTGCCGCACTCCCCGGTCGGCCGCGACGGGCACATGCTCGTCGGGCGTGGCGTCGTGTGCTGCCAAGATCGTCGCCTCGGTCACGCCGTCCAGGAGGTCGACGACGACCGCACCGTCTGTCGGGTCGTGCTCCTCGGGGACGACGACGTCGAGGTAGTCGACGAACTGCGCCTCGGGCTCAGGAGGCGTCGCTCCGGTCGCTCGGTCAAGGATCTCCTCCAGCAGCAGCGGTATCGACCAGCCGTCGAGAAGCAGGTGGTGCGCGGTCACCAGCAGCACCGCCCTGGTCTCCGAGACGCACAGCAGCGCGACGCGGATGAGCGGCGGCCGCTGCGGATCGAACCCCCTGGCCCATTCGGCGGCTGCGACCGCCTGGACCTGTACGGCGGTCGCAGCCTCTCCGCGCACGGCGCCTCGGGCCTCGGCGAGGTCGACGACCGTCACCTCGGGTTCGACGCGATCGGGCACGAACTGCACCGGGTCGCTGTCCGTTCCCGCGAAGAAGCCGACCCGCAGGTTCTCGTGGGCGACGAGGACATCCGCGACCGCCGCGCGCAGGGCGTCCTCGGACAGATCGCCCTCCACCTCGACCGCCGCCTGGAGCAGATAGGTCGGAGAGGTTCCGGTCTCCCGCTCCCACAGCGAGTGGAAGAGCAGCCCGTGCTGCAGCGGGGTGAGCGGCCAGACGTCGAGGACGGCGGTGGTCGAGGGGGAAGCGGTCGAGGGGGAAGCGGTCGTGCTCACGGGGTCTCCTCCAGGAGTCGTTCGATGCTGCTGAGATCGCGTGGGGCGAGGCGGGCGCGGGTCCGTCTCGCTCCGCGGGGTGCCGTCGGTCCGGTCTCCCCCACGGGGACGGCGGCGGCGGCGAGACCGGCGAGCCTCTCGTGTGCGAACACCTGCCCGGGGGTGATCGTGAAGCCCCGCGCGCGCACGAGCGCCACCAGGCGGATCGAGGAGATGCTGTCGCCGCCGAGCTCGAAGAAGGCCTCCTCCGGCGAGACGCGCGAGCGCTCGAGGATCTCGGCCACCGCCTCGACGACCGCGCGCTCCGCGTCGTTCTCCGGTCCGCGGCCCGACGCGACGACCGCGACCGGATCCGGGAGCGCTCCGCGATCGATCTTCCCGTTGAGGGTGAGCGGGATCGCATCCAGCACGGTGACGATGCGCGGCACGGAGGCCAGGGGCACCGTCGCCGCGACGGCATCCCGCACCACAGCGCCATCCAGGGTGATGCCCTGCTCCGGGGTCACGTATCCGAGCAGCCGCGCACGACCGCTCGAATCCGTGCGGACGACGGCCGCAGCCCGGTGCACCCCCTCGACGCCGCGCAATGCGGACTCGATCTCACCGAGTTCGAGTCGATGGCCGTCGACCTTCACCTGGTCGTCGATCCGTCGGAGGAAGCGCAGCGTGCCCGAGGCCTCTCGGCGAACCAGGTCGCCCGTGCGGTACATCCTGGCCCCCGGCTCTCCGGTCGGGTCTGCCACGAAACGGCCGGCTGTGAGGTCAGGACGATCCCGATATCCGCGAGCGAGTTGCGGACCGGCGAGGTAGAGCTCCCCCGCGACGCCGTGCGGCACGCGGCGCAGGGCATCGTCGAGGACGACGGCTCCCACTCCCGCGAAGGGACGGCCGATCGGGACGCTCGCGTCAGGTGCGTCGCCGCCCAGCATCGCACCCATCGCCCAGACGGTCGCCTCCGTGGGACCGTAGACGACACGGGCGGCACGGCAGGCGGAACGCAGTCCACGCGCCAGATCCGCGGGAACCGCCTCACCACCCACGAGAGCCGTCACCGCACCCCATGCCTCCGGCTGCTCCTCCAGCAGCGGCCGCCACAGCGACGGCGTCGCCTGCACCACGGTGCACGCCTCACGCCGGGCGAGCGCGGCGAGACGATCCGGGTCGCGGACCTCCTCCCGACTCGCGATCACGACCGCCGCACCACTGAGGAGCGGAACGAACAGCTCCAGTGCGGCGATGTCGAACGAGACCGTGGTGACCGCGAGCAGACGGTCCACAGCAGTCAGCGCGAGCACGGACCGCTCATGCGAGAGGAACGCATCGAGCGCCGAGCGCGAGACGATCACCCCCTTGGGCCGACCGGTCGATCCCGAGGTGTAGATCACATACGCCGCGCTCTCCGCCGGGGCGGGAGCGCCGCGCACCACCCCGGCCGCGGCGTAGACGCCACCCGAGACGGGAGCGACGGCGTGCACGGAGAGCTCGGACCGACCTCGTCCCGCGCCGTGCGTGCTCTCGTCGACGAGCACGAGGACCGGATCGGCGTCGTCCAGCATCAGTCGCAGGCGGGCGTCGGGGTAGTCCACGTCCAGCGGCACGTACGCGGCGCCCGCCGCGAGCACGCCGATGAGCGCGGCGAGGAGCACGGGCGTGCGACCGACGGCGACCGCCACGCGATCCTCCGGGCCGATACCGCGCGCGCGGAGTGCTCCGGCGATCCCGGCGGCGCGGCCGAGGAGCGTGGCGTAGTCCCAGGTCTCCCCGTCTCCTCGCAGCGCGACCGCCGATGGCGTCTCGAGGGCGCGAGCGGTGAGCGCGTCGAGCACAGGGGTCACGCGGTACCGCTCGTCCTCCTCCGGGATGCGTGCCGGTTCATCGGGCAGCCGGGCGTCGAGCGCGCAGACGGGGGCCGTCGGGTCGGCGAGCAGCCGGTCGATCCAGGTGACCAGACGCAGAGCGAGCCGCTCCGCCGTCGCCCGGTCGAATAGCTCGGCCGCGGCGACGATCGTGAGCGCACCGTCCGCGTCGCCGGAGTCGCGCGCGTCCTCGGGGTCCCGATAGCGGATCGCCAGGTCGAATCGTGCGGCGTCGACGAGCCCGGGGCGCTCGACGGCCGGCCCTGCGGGCAGGTCGAGAGCACCCGCCTCCTGCTCTTCGACCGTCACCATGGTCTGGAACAGCGGATGCCGGGCCAGCGACCGCCGAGGCGCACAGGCGTCGACGATCTCCTCGAAGGGCACTCCGACATCGTCGAGCGCGTCGAGCAGGGCATCGCGCGCGCGCTCGACGAGTGCGGAGAACGTCGCATCGCCGGCGACGTCGATGCGCAGCGGCAGCGTGTTGACGAGATAGCCGACGGTCCGCTCGAACCGCGCGTCGCGGGTCGTGGCAGGGGTGCCGAGGACGATGTCGGTCCCCGCCCCCAGGGCGCGGAAGAGACTCGCGACGGCGGCCTGCAGCACCATGAGCCGGGTCGCTCCCTGTGCGGTAGCGAAGGCGTCGAGCGCCGCCACCATCTTCGGGGGGACGGGGACGGCGACGGTCTCCGCCCGATATCCGGCCTTCTCCGGACGGGGACGGTCCGTCGGCAGGTCGAGCTCGACGGGGATGCCCCGCAGGCGTTCCCGCCAACGCTCCACCGCGACCGCCTCGGAAGTCGCCTCGGCGGCGGCGAAGGCACCGAAGGGCACCGTGGCCGCAGGTGCGCGACCGGCGAGGAGTGCGGAGAGGTCCTCGCGGATCACTCGGAACGAGGTCTCGTCCACCGCGATGTGGTGCGCGGCGATCACGAGCACGTCACCCTCGGAGCTGCGCAGGAGGGCGGCGCGGACCGGCGGAGCGGCGAACACGTCGAAGACGTGTTCTTCCTCACGCGCGACGGCGACCTCGAGTCCGCCGTCGAGTCCGCCGTCGCCGTCGACGTCGACCACGGCGAATGACATCGGCGGATGCGCGAGGACCTCGGCGTCGAAGCCGCCGTCGGTGCGGCGATAGACAGTGCGAAGTACCGCGTGGTGGGCGACGAGCGCCTCCCAGGCCCGCTGCAGTTGCGCCGCACTCACGCCGGTCGGCAAGTCGTACGACACCGGAACCGTGTAGGTCGCCGTCGGCCCCTCCAGTTCGGCGAGGAACAGCAGCCGTCGCTGTGCGGCCGAGACCGGGATCGCACCTGCCTCCGGGGTCTCTGCCGGCGTCGCGTCCGCGGGGGCCGTCGTCGACGCCTTCGCGCGAGCGGCGATGCGATGCAGGACGCGTTCCTGCAGGATGTCGCGCACACTGAGGGCATATCCCGCACGACGCATGGCCCCGAGAACGCGCAGCGCGGTGAGCGAATGCCCGCCGAGCGCGAAGAAGTCGTCATCCATCGACACGTCGGCGCCGCCGATCACAGCGGCGACCGCGGCGACGAGGGCATGCTCCTGGGCCGTCGTCGGCGCGATGATCCTCCTGGTCGGATCTTCACCGGGTGACGCGAGAGCGAGCGCGCGGACCGCCGCGCGGTCGACTTTCCCGCTCACGGTCACCGGAATCGCATCGGTCACCGCGATCCGGGCGGGTACAGCGGCCGCCGGAAGCAACGCGGCCAGCCCCTCCCGCAGGCGGGTGCTCGTGGGCGTCGCGCCGTCGGAGACGGTGACGACGGCGAGGAGGCGCGCCCCCACGGGGCCCTCCGCGTCCAGTGCCGCCGCCGCCTGCGAGACCCCGTCCAGGCTGCGGAGCGCGGCCTCGACCTCGCCGAGCTCGATCCGATTGCCGGCGACCTTCACCTGATCGTCGAGCCGCCCGTGGTACTCGACGCGCCCCGCCCCGTCCACACGGACGAGGTCGCCCGTCCGGTACCGTCGGGCACCGCCGGGAGCGGCGACGAAGCGCGATGCCGTGAGATCGGAGCGACCCAGATACCCGCGGGCGAGCTGTCCGCCCTCCAGGTAGAGCTCCCCGCGCGTGCCGACGGCCACCGGACGCAGCCACGCGTCCAGGACCACCGCGGACGCGCCGGGCACCGGTGTTCCGATCAGCGGCTCCGCGCTCTCCGCCACGATCGCGCCGAGCGCATCGACCGTCGCCTCGGTGGGCCCGTAGAGGTTGAGCGTCCGTGTTGCGGCGGACCTCTCGCGCATGGCCGACCAGAGCGCCGTGCTGACCGCTTCGCCGCCGAGCAGCACCTCGGGGAGCGGACGGTCCCCGTCGAAGAGCCCCTCCCCGACCAGCTGCTCCGCCAGCACGGGGGCGACATCGATGACATCCGCTCCCCGCGCCCTGTCGGCGAAGAGTGCGGGATCGCGACGCTCATCATCGTCGAGGAGGATCAGCTCATGACCGGCGAACAGCCAGTGAAGCTGGATGAGCGAAGTATCGAAGGCGAACGATGCGGAGTGCACCGCGACGATTCGTCCCCGCCCTTCCTCCGCCGTCAGGCGGGCGACGAGTTCGGCCTGACGCCCCGAGCGCAGGCCATCGAAGTGAGTGTCGAGCGCATCTCTGGTGAGCACGACGCCCTTCGGGCGGCCGGTCGAACCGGAGGTGAAGATGACGTAGGCCGCCGCGGAACCGTGAACGGATCGCGGTTGGAGCGTCGCCGGTGGGATCTCAGCCGGGTCGAGGATCACGATTCCCGCATCAGCCGCCAGCGCGGCCGCCACACTCGCCCGCGGGGCGATCATGAGAGTCGGTCGCGCCTCGGCGAGAACGTCGCGCACCCGCTCATGCGGGGAGGAGACGTCGATGGGAAGGTAGGCGGCGCCGGCCGACAGCGTCGCGATGATGGCCGCGACGGCCTCGACGCTCCGGGGCACGGCGAGGGCGACGATGTGCTCCGGTCCGGCACCGGCGCGCTCCAGAGCCGCTTGGATCCCCCCGGCGATGTCGGCGAGGTCCGCCGCGCGGAGTGCCCGATCTCGGAAGCGCAGAGCGACGGCGTGCGGTTCGCTCGCCACGGCGGCGCGGAAGGAGGCCAGGACGGCGGAGGCTCCGCCGTCGTCGGGCGGCGTGCGCTCCGGCTCGGGTCCGACGAGTACCTGCTCGCCGTCCTTGACGGGCAGGGTGGCCGGGGCGGCATCGAGGTCGTCCGAGAGCCGCGCGAGGACCAGGGCGAACTCCGCGGCGAGCGCGACCGCTCGTTTCTCGGGGATGCGCGCGACATCGTGCTCGAGCGCGATGCGGAGTCCCTCCCCCGGGAGCACGGTGATCCCGACCGCGTAGTGCGTGCCACCGGCCGCCTGCACCTCGCCGACCCTGAGCCGTCCCTCACCGGCGGCCACCGGGGAGGGGTAGTTCTCGACCACCACGAGCGTGTCGAAGAGGGTTCCCACGCCCACGAGGGATTCGATGTCGGAGAGCGGGAGCGCCTCGTGATCGTGGAGCCCGGCGCGCTGCTGCTGCAGGTCGGCGAGGTGGGCCGAGAACGGGACCTCCGGACGCATCCGGAGGCGCACGGGCACCGTCACCGAGAGGAGGCCGACCACGCGGTCCACGCCCTCGACGGCGGTGGCGCGCCCGGCGGTCGTCATGCCGACGACCACGTCTGTGCGACCGGCGGCACGTCCGGCCACGTGCGCCCAGGCACCGACCACGACCACGCCTGCAGTGAGCCCCGCTGTCTGTGCCGCGACCAGCAGCCGCTCCCCTGCCCGGGGATCCAGGGGCACCTCGATGGTCCGAGTGCCGTTCGCTCGACCCGCTTCGTCGTCGGCGCCCCCCTGGTCGGGTTGTGCTGCGGGTGCGAGCAAAGTGGGACCGTCGAGGCCGGCGAGGTGGGCAGCCCACGCGTGGCGTGCAGGCGTCGGATCGACGGCCTCCTGCGCGACGAGGGTGCGGCGCAGGTCTGCCCAGCCGTCTGCAACGGTCTCCCCGGCCGCGGCGGCGACGACGCGCTCGATGAGCAGGGGTGTGGACCAGCCGTCGATCACGAGATGGTGCGCGGCGAGCACGAGCACGGCGGCGGAGCGACCGCTGCGCACCACGTGTGCGTGCACGAGCGGCGGGCGGGAGACATCGCTCGTGCGGGCGAGTTCCGCGTCGACGAGCGCCGCGACCGTCTTCTCGGCCCGGGCGGCGAGCGCGGTGACCCTCCCCTCACGATCACCCTCTTCGGGATCGTCCTCGTGGAGGGTCACGTCGACGTCGGCCAGGCGAGGCACGAGCTGCACGGGGCGCTCGGCGAGGTCGACCACGAAGGCGGCTCCGAGCTGCGGGTGCGCCCGCACCACGGTACGCACGGCCTGTGCGATCCGCTCCAGCTCCAGCGGCTCCGCGTCGTCGCCTCGGGGATCCTCGAGGGGGATCGTCGTGACGGTCGCATAGACGTCTTCGTCGCCGTCGCGGAGCGCATGGAACAGCAGCCCCTCCTGCAGCGCGGTAAGCGGTGCGATGTCGCGGAGGGCTCCCCTCTCCGCCTCGACCCGTTCGATCATTCGGGGAACGAGGCCGGGCAGCGCCGCCTCGGCCGGGATGAGGGTGGCCGCAGGCGCGGCCTCCGGTGCGCTGAGCCGATCAGCGAGGTCGGCGAACCCCTCGAGGGCGCGGTCCCATGCCTCCAGCAGTGTCGGGAGCGTGTCGGCGAGTGCCGGAGCCACCGTCCATTCGACCTCCAGGCCTCGGTCGCCGGGGGCGACAAACACCGCGACCTCGATCGCGTGACCGAGCCGGAGCCGATCCGGATGATGCACGGTGAACGGACGCTCCCCTCGCAGCACGGCCCCCGAGGTCTTCTCGTCGGTCGCGGGAGTGGTGTCTCCGAAGCGGCCGAGATAGTTCAACAGCACGCCCGGCACTGCCCTGTCCGCGACCGCATCCGCCCCGTAGCCGTCGTGCGGCACCTCGGCCCTGGCCTGGCGCACGGCGCGGACGGCACGGGTCAGACGCTCTGACTCGGCGGCGCCGCGTGCGGGGAGATCGACCGCCACCGGGAACTCGGTCGTGAACCAGCCGATGCCGTCGGTCAGCTCCTCGCCGTCGTCCAGCGGCTCGCGGCCGTGGGTCTCCCACTCCACGAGCAGCGTGCCCTCGGCCTCCGCCCAGTCCTGCAGCGCCACGGCGAGAGCGCCGACGAGGACCGCGTCCGGCCGCGCATCCAGCATCAGCGGGATCCGATCGAGCACTGCCGCCGCGACCCGAGGATCGGTGCCACGCCAGACGCGAACCGCCGTCGAGGCCGCCGGGCCCGGGATCGGGTGCGGGAAGACCGCGCAGGATCGAGCGGCGATACCGCGCCAGTGGCTCTCTTCAGCGGCATCGAGACGGCGTTCCTCGAGCGCCTGAGCACGGTGACGCCAGACGGACTCCGGCCCAGCAGGGAGCGGATGTCCGTCGAGGAGTCGTCCCAGCTCGTCGATGAGGATGCGCCAGGAGACGCCGTCGACGACGAAGTGGTGCGCGACGAGGACGAGCACCCCGTCCACGGGGACGAGCCCGGCGGCCACCATGCGCCCCGCGGTCGGATCCAGTGCGTCCCGCAGCCGGGAATGGAGCTCACCCGCATCGGCGCCCTCCAGGAGCGGGATCGGTGCGGACGCCGCGGGGATCTCGGCACGCCAGGTCTTGTCCGGCTGCTCCCGCACGACGAGGGAGAGCACCGGGTGCCGAGAGAGCAGGCCGGCGAGCGCGGCCGTCACCCCGGCGGCGTCAGCCCCCGCCACACGGAGTTCGATGCTCTGCGCGTAGTCCCGCACGACCCCGAGAGAGGGGGCGAGCGCCCTCAGCGCCCTCGCCACCGGAGGCAACGGCACCGGGCCCGTCGCCGCCGTGGCCGGTCGGACCGGCGCTCCGCCCGGGGTGTCGAGGGGACGCAGGAGCGGCGCGAGACCCTGCGCCGTGCGCGCCGCGAACAGCTCGCGCGGTCGAGTCACCCAACCGGCCTGCCGCAGCTTCGCCGTGATAGTGATCACCGAGATGCTGTCTCCGCCGAGCACGATGACGTCGGCGTCGGCGGGGACCGTGTCGAGCCCGAGCACGTCGCCGATCGCCCGGCACACCGCGCGCTCACGGTCGTTCGCGGGCGCGACTCCGGCAGACCGGGTGCGCACCGGATCCGGCAGTGCGGCGACGTCGAGTTTGCCGTGCGCCGTCTGCGGCAGCTCGGGCAGCACGACGATGCCGTGCGGGACGAGGTGGTCGGGCAGCATGCTCCGAAGCGCGCAGAGCAGGGCTTCCGCGTCGAGGATGCCATCGGTCACGGTCGGCTCGGCGACTTCGACGGAGACGGCGTACGCGAACAGGCGGGCCGATGCCCCGACTCCGCGCACGATGGCCTCGGCGCGGGCCACATGCGGCAGGGAGGCGAGAGCGCTGCGCACTTCGCCGAGCTCGACCCTGTGTCCGCGGACCTTGACCTGGTCGTCGCGGCGGCCGCAGGTGGACAGCAGCCCATCCTCCTCCACGCGCACGATGTCGCCGGTGAGGTAGATCCGGCCTCCGCCACCGCGTGGATCCGCGACGAAGCGGGCGGCGGTGAGACCGGCCATCCCCAGGTAGCCGCGGGCGAGGTGGGGCCCGGCGAGCGCGAGCTCCCCCGCGACGCCGACGGGTACGGAGTGGAGCGCGGCGTCGAGCACCAGTGCGTCAGTACCCGCGAGCGCCCGGCCGATGCGCGGCTCGAGGCCTTCCACGACGGCGCCGAGCGCATCGACCGTGGCCTCGGTCGGACCGTAGAAGTTGTAGGCGGCGAGGGGTGCGGCGGCCAGCCGTCGCCACAGCTCGGGCGATGCGGCCTCTCCGCCGATGAGCAGAAGCACCGGCGTGTGCGCGGTCTCCAGCAGACCGGCATCCACGAGGGCGGAGGCGAACGTCGGAGTCACATCGAGGGTGTCGATGTGCAGGCGATCCACGGCCTCGACGATCTCGCGCGCGTCACGACGGTCATCCTCGTCGAACACGATGAGCTCGTGGCCGAGCAGGAGCCAAAGCACCTGCTCCCACGAGGAGTCGAAGGCGAAGGATGCCGTGTGCGCTGCCCGGAGCCGCCGTCCGGCCCGCGCCGCGACCGGCCGGAAGAGGGTCTCGGCATGGTGCGCGAGGAAGAAGGAGAGCGACCCGCGGGTGACACCGACGCCCTTCGGTGTGCCGGTCGATCCCGAGGTGTAGATCACCGAGGCGAGCGCGTCGGACGCGGGCGACGGGAACACCGAGTCCTCCGACGCCGCGGGCAGACCGGCCGTCCCGCCCCCGTCGAGCACGAGCGCACGCGGATGCGCGGCGGCCGGCGACCCCTCGATCGTGACGACGAGCCGTGGATCCGCATGCCGGAGCACGTAGGCGATCCGCTCCTCCGGGTAGGCGAGATCGATCGGCGCGACGGCCCCGCCGGCCTCGAGCACCGCAAAGATCGCGACGATCAGGTCGATGCCGCGCGGCATCGCGAGAGCCACGACGTCGTCGCTGCCGATGCCCCGCGAGACGAGCACCGCCGCGAGCGATCGCACCCGTGCGTGCAGGTGGGCGAAGGACACCTCATCGTCGGATGCGCGGATCGCGATCGCCTCCGGAGCGGCCGCGACCGCACGGGCGAGCGCCGCCGAGATGTCGACGATCGGATACCCGCCCTCCGGCAGGGGCTCGGAACCCGAGGCGCCGCCGTCACCGATGGCGAGCGCGGCCGAACGACCGAGCGGCTGCGCGGGCTCGGCGGCGATCCGGAAGAGGAAGCCGGCGTATCTTCTCGCGATCGCGTCCGCGTCCGCCGCGGAGTACGCATCGGGGTTCACCTCGAGATGGAGACGGACTCCACCGTCCGCCGTCGGCGTGATCGTGAGATCGATGTCATCGACGGGACCTGCGGCCACCGTGGCGATCGTGCCCTCGGCACCCGCGAAATCGAGCATCGGGGTGTAGGGCTTGATGTTCACCCCGGGCCCCCGGAGCAGCGACGGGATACCGCGCTCCTGTGCGAGCGCCTCCCCGCGGATCCGCTGGGCGCGCCGGAGCACGCCGAGGTCACGGCATACGCGCAGGGCGACGGTGCAGAGGGTGTCCGTGGGATCGACCCGCACCGGAAGGGGGAGGACGGTCACGGACATCGACGGGGTCCGCGCCGCACCGGGCGTCGCTCGCGCCGCGAAGGGCACACCGAGCACGAGACGGCGGACGCCGGTCGCTCTCCCGGCGAAGGCCGCGAAGGCGGCGACGTTCACGTCCGCCCAGGTGAGGCGCCGGTCCGCGGCCACGACGGCAGCGAGGGCATCCGCGGTCTCCGCGGGAAGCGGCACCTCGACCGCGTGGGCCCGACGCACTCCCGGCGCGGAGATTCCCGACACCGTCGCAACGTCCGCGGCATCCATGATGCCCGCCTCCTCGAGCAGCGTACGCACGGACGCCCGATCGGCCTCCGCAGCGGCCGACTCCGCGTACGCCTGCTCCTCGGCGCGCAGCGACGCGGCCCGGCCGAAGTCGGGGCCCCGCCCACCGGCTCCCACGAGCACCCGATAGCGCTCGGCCACCCGGTGCGCCACGAGAGATATCGAGTAGCCGTCGAGAAGGGCGTGGTGCGAACGGAAGAGCCACACGACGTGATCCGCAGCGGTTCGCACCACGACCTGCCCGGTCATCGACTCCGCGTCCAGCCCTCCGCGCCCGCGCGCCAGCTCCTGTATGAACAGCTCTTCCGCTGCGGCCGTCGGGTCGGGACGGTCCGAGACATCATGCATGTCGATGCGTACCGGGGCATCGACCTGCACCCGACGGGGATGCCCCTCCGCATCGCGCACGATCCGGTCCCTCAGCGCGTCGGTCTCCATAATGGCGGCGCGGATCGCCTCCGCCAGCAGCCCCGTCGACACGTCACCGACGATGTCCACCCGATCTGCGACCACGAACACGTCGGAGTCCGGATCCAGGAGCTGTGCGTCGACGATGCTGCGTGCGGCGGCACTCAGCACGCCGTCGTCACCGTCGAACAGGGAAACAGGGGAGGTCGTGATCATCGCGGTCTTCTCTTCCTCGGGGCGTCCTTGTCATGGGCGGTCCCCGGACGGGGTCGGGCTTGCGGGACGGAGGTCAGTCCTCGTCGTCCTCGTCGAGGTGCTCGTGCGTATCGGCGATGCCGCGCTTCCAATACCCGGTGATCGACGAATGGTGCTTGGTAAGGCCCAGCTCGTCGCGCACCCAGCGCCGGAGAGGCTTGATAGCCCCGGCTTCGCCGGCGAGCCAGACGAAGACCCGCGAACCCTCGGGGATCTCCACGGCGAGCGCACCGCGGATCAGGTTGTCGGTCGCGGCACCGCCCCCGTGCAGCCAGGTCACCGAGACGCCCTCCGGTGCATCCAGCGACTGCTCCGACCTCGGGCCCTCGACCTCGACGACGACCGCACCTGATCGGGAGCGCGGGCTCTCCTCCAGCCAGCGGGCGACGGCGGGCAGTGCCGTCTCATCGGCGACGAGCACGTAGAAGTCGTAGTCGTCGCTCACCCGGTATCCCCCGGGCGGACCGGCGATGTGCGCCCTGTCTCCCGGCTGCGCGTCTCGCGCCCAGTCCGAGGCGAGTCCGCTCGCGTGCACGACGAAGTCGATGTCGATCTCCTGTGCGTCCGGTCGGTGAGCACGCACAGTGTACTCGCGGCTCGTGGGGATCGGTCGGGGCCAGATGAGGTCATCGCCGTCGGGCAGGGGCAGTCGCAGCTCCCCCGTGTCGGGTTCGGGGAAGATGAGTTTCACGTGCTCGTCGAAGATCGCGCTCTCGAACCCCGCCGCTCCCTCGCCGCCGAACGTGAGCCGGATCATCGTGTCCGACAGGCGGGTCGTGCGCACGACCTCGACCTCGCGGACCCGCACCGGGAAGTCGACGTACTCGACCGGGGCAGGTGCGATCGCGGTCATCGTGCCGTCTCCGCTGCCATCGCCTCGCGCAGCGAGCGCGGGCGCAGGTCGGTCCACGTAGTCTCGATGAACTCGAGGGTGGCCGACCGGTCGGCCGGGCCGAAGACGATCCGCCAGCCGGAGGGGACCTCGGCGAACTCGGGCCACAGAGAGTACTGCTCCTCGTCGTTCACGAGTGCGAGGAAGACTCCGTCTTCATCGTCGAAAGGGTTGGTGCTCATCATTCGCCTTCCTGGTGTGCGGGGTGTGCCGAGGCGAGTGCCGCGGCGAGGATCTCGAGGGTGGTTCCGCCGACGACGTCGGCATACTCGATCGCGCCGCCGGCGTCGCGCACGGCGGTGAGGAGTCCGATCACGCGGACAGAGTCGAGCCCGTAGTCACGGAGGTCCTCGTCTCCCCCGACGTCGGTGAGATCGTCCGGGACGACGGCGGCGGCGAGTGCGCGGGCGCGCTCGAGGGCTTCAGACGGCGACATGTGTTCCTTTCCTGTCGTCGGCGGTCTCTCCCGCCGACCTGTCGTGGGATCGGTGGCTCCGTCCGACGGCGGCCACCAGGGCATCCGCGATCTCCCCCGCGCGCACGGCCGTCGTCGACAGGAGCGTCGAAGTCAGACCGTGCTGGTGCTCGCCCTGACCCACGAGCACCAGGCGCGCCGTGCCGGGTTCGGTGAGGGCGGCCGAGTGATCGCGGCGGAGGACCGGGCGGCCCGCGTCATCGCGACGGAGGAGACCGGCGTCGTCTTGCAGCAGCTCTGCGGTGTCGAAGGGACGGTAGCCGGTGCCGAACACCACAGCATCGACGTCGAGCAGAGTTCGGGAGCCGTCGAGTTCCGAGTGGATCGTCGCCTGCACTCCCGACGGCTCCTCCTGCAGGGCGACGAGTCGACTGACCCGATGCAGCACCAGACGCTCCCGGCCGAGCCACGCATCGCCGTACATCCGGTCGAAGAACGCGCGGATCACCGCGGTGCTGGCGACGCCGTTGTTGGCGTTCCTGTGCAGGGCATCGAGACGGGTGCGCACGGCGTCCGGGGCATCGAAGAGCAGGTCGACCGAGTCCGGGTCGAAGATCCGGTTCACCAGCGGCCCCTGGTCGCTCGGCGCGACGCCGAACTGCGAGGAGACGAGGTGCACAGCGGCCTCGGGGAACCGATCGGAAAGGTCGAGCGCGACTTCCATCGCGCTCTGCCCCGTTCCGACGACGGCGAGTCGTCGCGGAGCACGCAGCTCCCCCACCCGGTGCACGTGGTCCGCCGAGTGCCACACCCGTCGTCCGGGGAGGACACTTGCCGGGAACCGCGGCCGGAGTCCCGCGGCGACGATGACGCTGCGGGCGCGAACGGTGTGCACGTCGTCAGACGAGGTCACGAGCACGTCGAAGGCCTCGACCTCACCGTCGATCCGGATCGGCGTCACGCGCTCGACGCGGGATCCGTAGCGGACGACATCGGCGAAGGCCTCCGCCACCCAGCGCAGGTATGCGGCGAACTCGATCCTCAGGGGCTCGGCGCACCCGCGGTTCGTGAAGTCAACCAGACGCTGCCGCTCGTGCAGGAAGGCGACGAACGAGTAGGGCGAGACCGGATTGCGGAACGTGACCAGGTCCTTCAGGAACGAGATCTGCATGCTCGCGTCTTCGAGGAGCATTCCCGGATGCCAGGTCGGCTCCTCCTGCGCCTCGAAGAACACCGCGTCCAGCGGCCTGCCCTCCTGCGCGTGTTCCCGGAGCGCGATCGCGATCGCCAGGTTCGCCGGACCGAATCCGATGCCGACGACATCCACCGTCTCGGGGACGTTCTCGGCGCCCTCCGTCATCGCGGCGTTCACGAATGGTTCCTCTCCTGTGCGGCGACCCCTCGACGGTCGACCTTGCCGACGCCGGTGGCCGGGAGCTCATCGACGAGGGCGATAACGTCGGGGACCTTGTACACCGCGAGCCCCACCGCCGCGAGGTGCCGACGCAGATCGACCGGGCGCAGCGGGATCGGGGTGCCGTCCGGTCCCGCACGCCGCACAACGGACGCGTGGACCCTCTCCCCCATCGCCTCGTCGGAGATGCCGACGACCGCCGCGTCATGCACGTCGGGATGCGTGAGGAGGGCGTTCTCGATCTCCTCCGGCGCGATCTTCTCGCCGCCGCGATTGATCTGGTCCTTCGAGCGGCCGACGACCGTGAGGTACCCGTCCTCCCGCTCGACCACGATGTCGCCGGTGCGGTAGAAGCCATCGGCGGTGAATGATCGCGCGTCGTGCTCCGGCGCGCGGAAGTAGCCTCGGATCGTGTATGGGCCGCGCGTCAGGAGCGCCCCCGGTGTGCCGGACGGCACCGGCCGGTCGGTCTCGTCCACGACCCGCACCTCGTCGTCGGCGCTGATGCGCAGGCCCTGGGTCGAGAGCACGGTCTCGATGTCGTCATCCAACCGGGTGTAGTTCACGAGTCCCTCCGCCATGCCGAAGACCTGCTGCAAGCGGCATCCGAACGCAGGCTCGATCCGCTCGGCGACGCTGCGGCTGAGCTTCGCCCCACCGACCTGCACCACCTCCAGGCTGCGCAGATCGTGCTCCTGCCGCTGCGGCGCGTTGAGCCAGGAGAGGATGAGCGGCGGCACCGCAGGGACGATGGTCACACCGTGACGTTCGATGAGCGCCAGCACGGCATCGGGGCCGGGGTCGGTGGTGAGCACGATGGCACCGCGCGCGGCGATGATGCCGAGGATGCCCGGCGAGGACATCGTGAAGTTGTGGGCGACGGGCATCGCCACGAGCATGCGGCTGCCCGCGTGCAACCTGCAGATGCGGGTGCTCTCGCGGACCGAGTAGAGGTAGTCGTCGTGCGTGCGGGCGATGAGCTTGGGCGTGCCTGTGGTGCCACCGGACAGCTGAAGGAATGCGAGGTCACCGGGCGCGACCGCAACGGTCTCGGCTTCGGGACGCCCCTCCGATGCGGTGTCGACGTCGCTCGCGAGCAGCACCCCGCGCACACTCGGCACGAGCCCGGCGACCTCGGCGGCGAGCGCCGCGTGTGCGAATCCGCCGATCCGTTCCGCTGTCACGATCAGGACCGCTTCCGCCTCCCGGCAGAAGTGCAGCAGTTCTGAGCGGCGATGTGCGGGCAGGGCGAACAGGGGAACCGCACCGATCCGGAACAGGGCGAACACGACGACGACGAACTCGGCGATGTTGGGAAGCTGCACGACCACCCGGTCTCCGCGGCGCACACCGTGGTCGGCGATCAGCGCCGTGGCGAGCCGCCCGACACGTGCATCGAGGTCGCGATAGATCCAGGCGCGTTCGCCGTCCACCACCGCGAGGCTGTTCGGTGCCGCGGCGACGGCATCGCGCAGCAGTTCGTCGAACGTCGCGCCGATCCAGTGCCCCGCCTGCCGGTACCGGGCGGCGAACTCCGCGGGGTAGGGCACCACGCCCTCCACCGTCAGCGGCTGTACGGTCGGCGGATCCGTGGCGACGGGATTCATGCGACACCCGCCAGGGAGCGACGACGCACCGGCGTGACGGCGGCGAGAGCACGGAGGGCGGAGCCGAGCTTCGCCGCGGTCTCGCGGTGCTCCGCGACCGGATCGGACCCGGCGACGATTCCGGCCCCGGCATGCAGGCGGGCGGTCGTTCCGGAGACATGGATACCCCGCAGCGCCAGCGCCCACTCGCCATCGCCGGACGAGTCCATCCACCCCACGAGGCCGGCGTACAGTCCGCGGTCCTCCGGCTCGAGGATGCGGATGAGGTCGCGCGCGGCGGCCGTCGGCGTTCCGCACACGGCGGGGGTCGGATGCACGGCTGCGGCCACCTCGAGCACGGTGGTCCCCGGGATGAGCTCGCCCTCGATCGGCGTGCCCAGGTGCCACAGACGCGGTGTCTCGACGATCACCGGTTCCGCGGGGACGGCGAGCGTCGGTGCGAAGGGGCGCAGTCGCTCGGCGAGGGCCGAGACCAGAACCGCGTGTTCGTGCCGATCCTTCGCGGAAGACGTGAGCGCCGCGCGCGCGGCGTCATCGGCGCGCGGATCGTCGTGGCGGGCGGCGGTCCCCGCCAGAGGGAGGGAACGCAACCGCGTGCCCTCGACCGCGGCGATGAGTTCGGGCGAGGCCCCGACGAGCACACCGCCCTCGTCGTCCGGCACGTGATACGCGTACGCGGCCGGGTTCTGCCCGGCGAAGGCCCGGAAAAGCGCAGGGGTGTCGATCGGATCACCGGCCTCGAGGTGCATCGTGCGGGCGAGGACCACCTTCGTCACGATGCCGGCCTCGATGGCGCGCAACGCGGCTCCCACCGCGACCCGGTAGCCGGGGTCGTCCGGCGGGATGACGGCAGCGGCCCTCTGGGCGGGTTCGGACGATGCGCCGACGATCGGCCCCACCGGGGATCCGTCGGTCTCCCCCGCCTCCGGGAAGACCTCGACCACGTGTTCCGGCACGATGATGTGCGCCGGCTGCGAGGGGTCGAACGGGATCGCGCCCAGAGCGATCCGACGCACGCCGTCTTCCGCCTCCGCCCGGCGCAGCATCGAGAGAACCGCGTCGGCGAGGCCGGGTCCGGCCGCCTGCTCCCGCGCCAGCACCGCGCGACGGCCGGTACCGTGCCACCGTCGACGACCATGGAAGATGACGTCATCCGATCCGTACATGTTCTCTCTCCTCACACTGCCTGCGGGTTCGTCCGGGATCCCGGGACATCCGGGATCCCGCTCAGCACGCCGTCGCCCCGCCGTCGACGGTCAGCGTCTGCATCGTGATGTGGCGGGCGTCCTCCGACACGAGGAAGGCCACGGCGGCGGCGATGTCCTCGGGGTCGGCGACGCGTCCGAGCGGGATGCCGTTCCGGAAGCGCGCGGCGTCGCCCGTGATCGCGGCCGCCACGGCCTGCGCCGTGCGATCATCGCTCCCGGGGATCCCCTCTGCTGCGGTCGCTGCCGCGGGGGTCGCGGACGCCCGCCGCTGCCCGGCCGCGACGAGCATGGCCGTGCGTGTGCTCCCCGGAGCCACGACGTTGCATCGCACCCCGTCTGCGGCGAGCTCGAGCCCCAATCCGATCGTGTACTGCGCGACGGCCGCCTTGGAGGCGCCATAGCCGACCATGCCCGCACGTGCGGTCGCGGCGGCGTTCGAGGAGACGGTCACGATCGACCCCTGTCCTCGCCTTGCCATCCGCGCCCCGACTGCTCTGGACACCGTGGCCACGCCTAGCACGTTCACGGCGAGCATGTCGGTGAGATCCTCCGGGTCTCCTTCCAGGGCGGATCCTGTCCGCAGGATCCCCGCGGCGTTGACGAGCACGTCGATGTCCGCCTGCGTCTTCTCGATCTCGGCGACGACGCCCTCGATCGCGGCGCGGTCGGTGACATCGATCATGAAGTCCGCACCCGGATCACGGTCCAATCCGACGACCGCCCGTCCGTCGCGGCGGAGTCGGGCCACCACCGCGGCGCCGATGCCTCCCGCCGCCCCGGTCACCAGTGCGACCGTGCTCATCTTCCGACTCCTGGAGCGCCCGGGGCGAGAGCGGCGAGAGCCGTGTCGGTGTCGAGCACGCGCGCGCACCGATTGGCCGCGTAGTCCAGCGCGAAGAGGTGATCCTCGCGAGAGAAGTCCGCGACGGCGTCGGCGACGAGAAACGGGCGGATGTCGTTCATGAACGCGTCGGCAGCGGTGAGCAGGCATCCGATGTGCGCGTAGACGCCGACGATCACGAGCTGATCCCGATCCCGGGCCGCGAGGGTCTCGCGCAGGGGCGTCCGGATGAACGCGTTGTACCGCCATTTCGTGAGGATCGTGTCGCCCGCGACCGGCCGCAGCTCGTCGACGATCGCGGCGCTCTCCTCGTCCTGCAGACCCGGACCCCAGAACTCGGACAGGAGCCCGCGATCGACGGGGTCCTGTCCGGCCGGCTGCGCGGTGTAGATCACCGGCACGCCGGCAGCCCGCGCCGCGTCGAGCAGACGGGCGATGTGGCCGATCGCCAGACCGACGGGGCCGTCGGCTTCCGCGAAGGCGTCGACGAAGTACTGCTGCATGTCGTGCACGAGGATCGCGCTGCGGGTCGGATCGAGCGTCCAGTCGACACGGCCTTCCGGGTGCTCGTCGACACCCGGAACGTCATAGGTCGCGATACGGGGAAGCCCCATGTCACTTCTCCCCGTTGCCGGCCACGGCATCGACGAGCACCGGGACGAGCCGCTCCAGCAGCCACGGCTCCGTGAGCGGTGTCGGGTAGGCGAGCGGCGAGGCGAACGCGTCGTCGATCACGGCGTAGCGTCCGGCGGCGACCGCGGGGATCTGGCGGAAGAGTGCGTCCTTCTCCAGGTCGGAGCGGGTCAGCAGTCCCTCGTCGCCGAACGGATATCCCATGAGCAGGATGTCGGCGTCGAGCAGGTCGAGGTTCTCGCGGCTCACCGCGGCGGAGGTGGCGCCGAAGTCGGACGCGCGCTCCGGAAGGGTGAGGCCGAGCTTGGTGAAGAACGTGACGTCGCTGCCCTCGTACGAGATGTAGGTGATCTGCTCGGGATGGATGACGGCGTAGGTGAAGGTCGTCCCGGCGAGCTCGGGGTTCGCGGCCGCCGTGGTGGCGAAGTCGGCGGCGATACCGTCGATGACGTCCTTCGCCTGGTCGCTGCGCCCCAGAGCGGCGGCAGCGGATTCCGTGCGCTGCTCCCAGGTCATGGCGCTCAGTCCGTCTTCGCCCGTGTACGAGACGATCGGGGCGATCTTCGACAACTGCTCGTAGTCGGCGTCGAGGGTCCAGCCGCTGGTGGCGAGGATGACGTCGGGCTCGGCCACGGCGATCGCCTCGTAGTCGACGCCGTCGGTGGAGTCGTAGGTCTTCAGCGTCGTCTCGCCCAGCTCCTCCAGAGCCTCGGTCTCCCAGGGATCGAGCTCGGCATCGCCGTACTGCGGGCTGATCACCGGGACCACACCGAGAGCGAGGGCGATGTCGAGGTCGACGGAGGACACCACGGCGACGCGCTCCGGCTTGGCCTCGAGCGTCGTCTCTCCATAGGGGCTCGTGAGCGTCATCGGATAGCCGGCCGCGGTCCCGGTCGATGAGGACGGAGTGTCGGCGGAGGCGCCGCATCCGGCGAGCAGCGAAGTGCTGACGACGAGGGCGGCGGCCGCCGCGGTCAGACGGCGGAGCACGGAGCGGGTCATGTGTCTCTACTTTCTTCAGGGTGAAAGAGGCTTCAGGGCGAAAGAGGCTTCAGGTCACATCCCGTGTCGCCCTCGCGGCAGCACCAGCGGTGCTCCGGTGTCGGGGTCGGCGATGATGCGGGCCTGCACCCCGAACACCTCCGCGACGAGGTCGGCGGTGATGACGTCGGCGGGCGGGCCGGAGGCGACGATGGCGCCGTCGCGCAGGGCGACGACGGTCGACGCGTAGCGGGCGGCGTGCGCGAGGTCGTGCAGCACCACGACGACGGTCGTCCCCTCCGCGACGAGGTCGACCAGCAGATCGAGCACCTCCACCTGGTGGGCGATGTCGAGCGCACTGGTCGGCTCGTCGAGCAGGAGGAGCGGTGTCTCCTGCGCGAGCGCCATCGCGATCCACGCCCGCTGCCGCTGCCCGCCCGACAGCGTGTCCACCGGACGGTCGACGAGGTCGGCCACCCCGGTACGCAGGAGCGCCCTGGCGACGATCAGGTCGTCGGAGGCCCGGGTGCTCGCGAAACGTCGGTGTGGGTGGCGTCCGCGTCGCACGAGCTCGGCGACGGTGATGCCCTCGGGTGCCACCGGGCTCTGCGGGAGGATTCCCAGTCGCCGCGCGACCTCGCGGGTGGGCATCGCGTGGATGTCGGCGCCGTCGAGGAGCACCGATCCGGCCTGCAGCGGCACGAGGCGGGAGAGGGCGCCGAGCAGCGTCGACTTGCCCGATGCGTTCGGCCCGATCAGTGCGGTGATCCCGCCGCGTGCGACAAGGAGGTCGAGGTCGCTGACGATCGTCTTCGCCGCATAGCCGGCGCGAACGCCCTGTGCGGCGAGTATCGGCTCCTCCGCACGACCTGCGTGCGAGGGAGCGGAGGGCGTCTCGTCGAGTAGGGTCATCAGGCGTCCGCCTTCCGGGTGAGGAGCAGGAAGATGAGCACGGGTGCGCCGATGAGGCCGGTCACGACGCCGGTCGGAACGGGGCTCACGAACGGTGCGGACTGCGCCACCACGTCGGCGAACAGGAGCAGTGCGGCGCCGACGACCGCTGCGGGGAACGGACCGCCCTGCCGGACCAGGCGTGCGGCGATGGGTCCGGAGACGAGCGCGAGGAACGCGATCGGCCCGACGACGCTCGTCGCGAGCGCGGCCAGCAATGCCCCCAGCAGAAGCGCGGCGACGCGGATCAGGCCGACGCGCGTCCCCAGCCCCCTGGCGAGCGGGTCACCGAGCCGGATCGCGTCGAGCGAGGGGTCGATGACCGCGACGGCGACGACCCCGAGCGCGAGGGCGGCGAACAGGAGCGCGACGTCGGACCACTGGGTACCGGCGAGCGAGCCGATCATCCAGCGCATCGCGCGCGTCGAGGTCATGCTGTCGGCGAAGGTGAGCAGGTAGCTCGTCACGGCCGCGAAGCACGCCCCCACGCCGATGCCGACGAGCACCAGGCGATAGGTGGAAGATTCGCGTTTCCAGCTGAGACCGAAGATCACGAGCACGGCGAAGACGGCACCGACGATGGCGCCTCCCTGCACCGCGATGCCCGTTCCGCCCAGCCCCACCAGGACCGCGACCGCCCCGGCGCTCGCTCCGCTGGAGACGCCGATGATGTCGGGGGTCGCCAGCACGTTGCCGATGAGGCGCTGGTACACGACGCCCGCCATGCCGAAGAGCGCGCCGACGAGCACTGCGGTGAGCGCGCGGGGAAGGCGGGACTCCCACACCACGAGTCGTGAGACGACGGTCCCCTCGCCGAAGAGCGCCTCGAAGACGGCGTCGGGCGAGAGCTCTGCACTCCCGCCGATCAGGATCTCGATCGAGAAGGCGGCCATTCCGACGGCGACAAGGGACGCGAAGACAGCGGTCAGACGAATCCGGGCCCGCCGTCGAGCATCTCTCAGGCTCGTGACGACAGTTCCCTCGGAGGTGACGTCCCGGTCGGGGAGCACCCCGGCGGTGAGACCCATGACGCCCGCCCCGCTCATGCTTCGACCAGCTTCCTGGTGCGGGCCAGGACGACGAAGACCGGCGTTCCGACCACGGCGGTCATGATGCCGACCGCGATCTCCCCGTTTCCCGGAGTGATGCGTCCGGCCACGTCGGCGGCCAGCAGCACGGCGGCACCGCAGACCATTCCGAAGGGGACGAGCAGCCGCTGATCGGCGCCCACGATGAGCCGGCCGAGGTGCGCGCCGATCAGACCGATGAAGCCGATGGGTCCTGCGGCAGCGACGGCCGCGGCGCAGAGCAGGACCGCGACGAACGCGACCCCCAGCTGGGCACGGCGCACGCGGACGCCGAGAGCGGCGGCGGTCGACTCGCCCAAGGAGAGCGCGTTCAACGTGGCGCCGCACAGGAGTGCGAGGACGATTCCGGTCACCGCGAAGGGCCAGACTTCGGGGATGGCCTCCCCGCGTCCGGCGAGCTGTCCGATCGACCAGAACCGGTAGCGGGAGAACGAGGTGTTGTCGCGCACGATGAGGAGGTTGATCACGGCAGCGAGCATCGCGGCCGTCGCCGCCCCCGCCACCACCAGGCTCATGGCGGTGGACGCCGCCCGTGAGAGGCGCGAGATGGAGAAGACGAGTGCGGCGGCGATGCCGGCGCCGGCGAGGGCGAACCAGAACGTCGCACCGACCCCGGCGAGCCCCATGAGCACGATCCCCGCCACGACCGCGCAGGCCGCTCCCATCTCGACGCCGAGGATGCCGCCGTCGACCAGCGGATTGCGGGTCAGTCCCTGCATGAGCACGCCGGCCCCGCCGAGGCAGGCGCCGACCAGGAGGCCGAGAACGGTCCGAGGCAGTCGCTCGGTGATCACGACTGTCGCCTCGAAGTCTCCGTCCGGGGCGCCGCTGAGAGCAGCCGACAGTGCGCGGATGACGACGTCGGGCGCGATGTCACGCGCCCCGATCGCGAGGGAGAGCAGTGCGGCCACCGCGAGGAAGACGAGGAGAGCGACGAGGCCGAGCAGCCGTCGTCGCATGCTCGAGCGCACGGGGCCGAGGACGGCACGAGGGTCCGTGGCGATCTCCTCAGCGACCTTCCGCTCAGAGACATCCGCCGTCTGGGTCGTACTCACCTCGTGCCCTGCTCCCGTCATCCGCGGTCATGACCTCACGCGAAGTCCGAGGTTAGGCTAACCTAACTATTTCCCACTCAGCGTTCCAGGAGTCCCATGTTCCGTCCACTTCCATCCGTCGTTCCAGAGCCGCGTTCCGAGGCTGGAGAGGATGTCGACGCCGAGACAGAGGAGCGGTCGGATGTGGATGGATTCGGCCCGTGGGGACACGGCACGCATCGCCACGACGACGATCAGTTCATCGTCGCGTTGAGCGGCAGCGCCGTGATCGACGTGGACGGCGAGCAGTTCACGGTCGACCAGAGCCAGGGGGTGTGGATTCCCGCGGGCTTCCCGCATTCCGCGCGCTTCCATCCGGGATTCGCGCCGTTCGTGCACCGCACGGGTTCGCCGACCGACGTGGTGCCGGCGCCGTGTGCGGTCAGCGTGACCGGAGAGCTGCGCAACCGCCTGCTGGCGACCTCGATCTCCCGCACGGACGCCTCCCCGATCCTTTGCGCCGCGTTGCGGAAGGGCGGGTTCCACCGCCCGGTCCGCGAAGGAGGCACTCCAGTCGCCGCTGGCACACCCCTGGCGGCCGCGGGCGGAGATCCGGACGCCGCCGGGAGCGGGTGTCCTGCCACAGAGCGCACCCGGATGCGGGCGGAGATCGCGCGCCTCGCTCGAGCGGAGCTGCACGGCCCCCTCACCGTCGCGATCAGTGCCGCCCTCCATGCCGACCCCTCAGACGACCGCACTCTGGACGGATGGGCCCGACGGCTGCACACGAGCACGACGAGCATCCGCCGCGCGTTCGTGGCGGAGCTCGGAACGAGCTATACGACGTGGCGTACGGCGGTCCGCCTCGAGGCAGCGGTCGCTCTTCTGCACCGGGGCTATCCGGTCGCGAACGCCGCGCGAGCCGTGGGGCTCACCCACAACGGTCTGCTCGCCGCTTTTCATCGTGGTTACGGCTGCCGACCGAGCGCGATGCGACTCCAGCAGACGCGCGATGCGTCGCCGTCGAGCGGGGGTGCGGCGTCGCGAAGTCGGTAATGTGAGCATCCGGCACTTCACGCCGGGAACACCCATGTCCGTTGGACTTCTGGCCGTCGTCGACGACATCCTGAGCGCAGCGATGAAGGCGTCGGCCAAGGCGGCCAGCGTCGTGATCGACGACGCCGCGGTGACTCCGCAGTACGTGCAGAGCCTCACGCCTGCCAGGGAGCTGCCCGTCGTCGGCAAGATCGCCCTCGGGTGGCTGGCGAACAAGTTCGTGATCATCATCCCGGCGGCGCTGCCGCTGACCGCGTTCGCTCCGTAGGTGCTGCCGTATCTGCTGATCCTGGGCGGGGCCTACCTGTGCTTCGAGGGCGCCGAGAAGGTGCTCGAGTGGTTCGGCGTGCAGCACGGTCACGCCGACAAGGGAGCGCGCGATGAGAGGAAGCTGGTGCTCGGTGCGGTGCGCACCGACCTGATCCTCTCGACCGAGATCATGCTCATCTCGCTCGCGAGCCTCGAGAAGGGGCTCGACATCTGGGCGACGCTGGCAATCCTCGCCGTGATCGCGCTCGTCATGACGAGTGTCGTCCACGGCACGGGTGTCGTCTACGGCGCTGTCGCACTGCTCGTGAAGATCGACGACATCTGCCTGAAGATGGCGAAGAGCCCGGTGCAGCGTGTGCGTCACACCGGCACCAGGATCGTGCGCTCGATGCCCGGGGTGTTCCGTTTCATCAGCATCCTCGGCACGGTCGCGATGCTCTGGGTCGGCAGCCACCTCGTGCTCGTGAATCTGGGCGAGGTGGGGTGGCACTTCCCGGTCGACATGCTGCACGCCGTGGAACACGCGCTCCACGGTCTCGGTCCGGTCGTGGTCTGGATCGTGGACACGATCATCTCCGCGATCGCCGGTCTCATTCTGGGGCTGCTCATCGTCGGGATCGTGCTGGGCATCGCGCGGCTGTTCGGCAAGACCCCCAGCTTCCACGAGGGCGAAGAATCCCCCGCCGACGTCCACGTCTGAGCATCGAGACACGACTGTCCGCACAGGCCAGAACACGAATCCACGCCGGCGCACTCACGCCGCGATATCGTACCGGGCTCTGCCACCGAGCCTCGGTCTGCGCTCGGGGTCGACGTTCGGCGGGGAGGGGATGAGCCACACCCTCGCCGCGAACCCCCGCCCCTCGATCCTGATCTCCCAGTCGTTGTCGTGGATGCGGTGGTGACAGCTCTCGCAGAGCAGCACGCCCTCATGCCTGAGCCGTCACCGAGCACTGGTGCTGGTCCGTCGACTGGACGCCATCTCGCACGCTGACCCGGTCGCGGGGGTTGACGTTTCGGCGCATGTTCTTGATGTTTCGACGTGTCATCACCGGAACGCCTCGACCTTGGCGCGTTCCTGTGCGTACCTCTGGAACAGCACCACCCGTGGCAACTGAACTTTCGCGCGGCGGGTCTTCTCTCTATCCGTTTGTGATTTGAGTCTTTCATCCCGTCCGACACCACGTTCCCGCCTCTGGGGTATTCGCCTGAGCCGCCCCGTCCCTTCCGGGTGGTGGTTGATTTCGATGTCCTCGCTCGCACCCAGGCCGAGGCGCAGCACATCGTTGATGAAGTGCTGATCGAGGAGCTCGCCGGCCCTCCTGACCAGCTCCGCACAGACGGCGACCGGGTATTCGGCGAAGAATTCGGTGACGATGTCCCGCACATCCGCTCCTGGATACCCGCACCCGAGGCCTCCCCCGCCGCTCGCTTGGTTCCGCCACCAGGGTGGGGGCCGTTCGAGGACTCGGGGATCCCGGAGATCGTTGCGGAGGTGTTCCCACCCGAACCGAGCACCGGTGACTTCCGCCTCCCGGACGGCACACCCGACCGGGAAGGTTTCGAGGACGCGCACGAGCGGTGGCGCGACGAGTGTCTCTCGCTCGCGGTGCAGGCCTCCCGCCTCCCCGAGACGTTGGACAGGCTGGAGCGGGCCGAGCGGGTTCGAGACGGCCTCGTCGATCTTCTGGAGCGGGAGCAGCTTCCCGTGGAGCCGATGAAGGATGAATATCTCGTCACGGTCGCCCCGTCGTTCGAGAGCGAGTACGAGGACATGGTGTTCAGGTCCGACCACGCCCAGCGGCGGTCCAACGTCACCGCGA
Organism: Microbacterium sp.; assembly: GCF_052099035.1. Classification (GTDB taxonomy): domain Bacteria; phylum Actinomycetota; class Actinomycetes; order Actinomycetales; family Microbacteriaceae; genus Microbacterium. The sequence goes on from NZ_JBQDSX010000005.1 coordinate 88,060, forward strand.
CCGCGCTGCGACGCGAACACGCCCTTCAGGGGCTCGTGGCGGAGGGGGGTCCGCGGACGGTGTTCCTTCCCGAGCGGTTTCACCGCGAGTGGGCGCCGGCAGATCTGATCGCCCTGCAAACCCTGCGCGTGCTGGTGGAGCGGGAGAACGCAGGGGAAGGCAAACCCTTGCTGGACCGGGCGCAGCGGGAGGAACTGGAGGCGATGCTGTTCGCCGCCGACCCTGACATTCGTGTGGTCGACCCTGACGACCCGGGTGGGGCTGAACTGTATGCGGGGCAGGCGTCGGAAGCTCACGACTGGATGCCGCCGGGCGTGTATGACGCGACAGGGATCGACGGAGAAGGCCAGTTCCGGCTCGTCGTCGGCCGCTCCCCGATCGGGGATGGGGTGACGGCGTCGGCGGCGTTCCCACCCGCCGCGCACGACAGTGCTGTGGTGAACGAGATCGCCCGCATCCTGGAGCAGGAGACCGAACAGCACGACGCGGCTGAGGTCCTTGACCGGATCAACGCTGCAGTCCTCGACACCGGGCGGACGGCCGCTGCCCCGGGGATATTCGCCTTTCCGAGAACACGTTGACGAGACTGGAACGCGGGGCGCTGCTGAGCGAGTTCCTCGCCGAACGGGAACAGCACGTGGATTCGGATCCAGACGGCCCTGAGCCACCTTCCCCGGGTCGGGGTTTTGGCCGGAACCTGTAGCAGAGGGTCGTCGTTGATCGGTGGTGCTGGGAACTGGTGTGTTTGACGATTTGGCGCATGTTCTTGACGAAACGGCGCATCCTGGCCCGAAACAATCGCGGAGACAGCGCCCGCTCGGGTATGGGTTGAGGTTCAGAAGGGATGCTCAGGAGCGGAGATTCTGCAGGCAGCACGGTCGCTGCCGCACCTTCCCAGTGACACCACGCACGAGTCCCCGGGCCCGTGCCGTGTTCCAAAGGAGGTGCACATGACCATCACCGACCCCGCCACCTGGCCGATGCCCACACGGCTCCCCAGGGAGCTCGGGGAGGCTGCCGTCGCCTACGCTGCCGCGGGTATCCCGGTGTTCCCCTGCGCACCCGGTCAGAAGCGCCCGCTCACGGAGCATGGGTTCCAGGACGCCACCATTGACCCGGCTCGGATCGCCGCCTGGTGGGGGCGGTATCCGGACGCGAATATCGGCGTCCCGACGGGGACCATGATCGACGTGCTGGATGTAGACGTGCACGCTGCTGGCACCGGGTACCCGATCCTCCGCACCCTGCAACGAGAGGGGCTGATCGGCTGGTGGGGGCAGGCCGTGCGCTCCCCATCCGGTGGGCTGCACCTGTATTACCCGACAGACCCAGAACAGGCACGAGGGTCGTGGTCCCGGGGGCGGGCGCATGTGGACTTCCGCGGAACCGGCGGCTACATCATCGCCCCGCCCTCCACCATCACCACCGGCCATGGGGACCGCCGCTACGAGGTCATCGCCCGGGGTCGTCGCCCGCGCCCAGTTGACGCGGATGCGATCCGCGAGCTGCTGACGCCTCAGCCAGGGCGAACACTCCGCCCGGTCGATCCGGCGACGCTGCGGGAGGGGACGGTGGAGCAGCTCGCGGCCTGGGTCGCCGCGCTACCGGAGGGGAACCGGAACGCGGGACTGTTCTGGGCGGCATGCCGACTTGCTGAGGCCGGCCTGCCCGAGCTCGACACTCTCGGTGCGCTCGAGCCTGCCGCGTCCGCCGCCGGCCTCGAGGCGCGGGAAATCGCGGCAACGATCCGCTCCGCCCACCGTGCCACGACGATCACTGGGTTGCCGGACGATCCTGTCGCGCAGACTGTTCGCTCCTTGTTTGGGATCGGGAGGTAACTATGACCGGCCCGGCAGTGACAGCTCGTGCCCTGCGCGATCTGGAGCTGAGCCCTGGCGGGACCCCAGTTGCTGGGGTGTCGCGGTTCGTGATCGTGCTCGCGGTCACCGGGACGATCCTGCTCGCCCTGGGAGCGTTCTGGCTGTCGTTCACGACCCTCCGTGACCTCGCCGTCCTGTCCGGGATCCCCGAGGGGCAGGCGTGGATGTGGCCGCTGATCGTGGACGGTGTGATCCTGGAAGCCACGATCAGTGTCGTCGCGCTGCGGGAGTCCGCCCGCACCGCGAGGCGGTTCGCATGGCTACTCCTCGGCGCGGGTGCCGGAGTGTCAGTGGCGGCGAACATCACCCACGCGGTCGTCGCCGCCGACACCCGCGTCCCCGCCCTCATCGCCGCATTGGTCGCGTCAGTACCACCGTTGGTACTGCTCGCGATGACGCATCTCACCGTCGAACTCACCCGCAACACCAGTCCGACCATTCGAGAATCGGCCCCTCCGCTGTCGGTGGCCGAAGAGACCACCACGGTCGCGACGTCCACCCACCCGCACCGGCCCGAGCAGCACCCGATACCCGAGCCGCCGGAGACGACGGCCGTCGCGCGGCCGGTGATGACTTGCGGAGGAAGCAGGCAGCGAGGAGAAGCCCGAGTTCGGGCGGTTGCACTTGATGCGGAGGGTGTGTCGAAGCGGCAGATCGCCGCGCAACTCGGGGTGCACCCCACCACCGTAGGCCGGTGGGTGAACACACCTGACCGTCAACAGGACGGAGACCCCCATGATTGATCCCACCATTAGCCCCGGCCCGGGTCGCGTGGATGCGCCGCCTCTTCGAGAGAGCCACGATCAGCACGCGGACGAGGGTAGACGTAGCGACACCGCAGCGTCGCCGTCGTCCGCTGTGGCGGCTGAGGAGGCGCGGGCATCGGAGTTTGCCACTCACGGCGACCCCACCATCACCCGCGACGACCCGGACCCGGTCTCGAAGCGTCCGGGCGTGCAATGGGTGCGACCCACAGATCTCGCCGCCCGCGCTGGGGCCGTCGCCCTGGACCGTGGGGCCGAGTTGAACACGCGCCTGCGGGACGCGGTCCTCGACGGGGTCCGTGAGGGCCGCGCCCAGTTGCAGGAGCGTCTGGCCCGCAGGCAGGAGGCCCTGGATTCAGATGGGAGCAGTCCGACGAGCGTCTTGGGGCGTGGGGTCGGGAGGACGGGGGTGAGCCGGTGACCGCTGCCTGTCCCGGCACCACCCGAGTGCCGAACGACACCCACACCCCCTAAACCAGCAATCTCGCCTTCCGGCTGCTCACTGTGACACGGATGGCACCGCACAGGCCCGCACGAGTACGGCGGGTCTGCTGGTCTCCCCCATGCCACCGCACGGCCGTGCTGCGTGCGATGGCGGTGATCGGCGATCTCAAGTCGGGGTTCGTCCTGGTGGGTGTCGCACCTATCTGTTGACGGATCTCATCACGTTTCAGGAGTCGCTATGAACCATCACCACCCATCCACACCCACCCAGGCGGCATCATTGCCGCCGGACTTCACCACCAGCGAAGGGCTGCGCGAGCTACTCACCGAGCTGAACGAGCACAACGCCTGGGCCACCCGCCCAGTCGCCGCGGAGCTCATGGTGTACGCCACCGGGAAGTATGCGCCGATCGCGAAAGCCTGGCACCGCGACCCCACCGACGCCGCCTATGAGGCGTTCCTCGCGATGCGGCAACCCACCACACTCAAAGCGGATGATCCGTGGGCGGTGATCACGCGTGCGGTGGCGCTCGGCATCGCCGCCGAAGTCCACGCCGACCGCAACATGACGTCCCAGGACAAAGCGCGGCGCCCGTCGAAAAGGCCGGCGGAGGAGCCGATGCGGGCCGGGCACTACGAGGAGTTCTTCTACGACGTCCACCC
>NZ_JBQDSX010000006.1:0-90306 GCF_052099035.1 Microbacterium sp.
CCCACACCTCCATCTCACCGAAGCGCTGTCCACCGAACTGCGCCTTACCACCGAGCGGCTGCTGGGTGATCATCGAGTACGGACCCGTCGAACGCGCGTGGATCTTGTCGTCGACGAGGTGGTGCAGCTTCAGGATGTACATGTAACCGACCGCGATCGGGTACGGGTACGGCTCGCCGGTGCGTCCGTCGATGAGCTTCGCCTTGCCGGTTCCGTCGACCAGAGTCTGGCCGTCGCGGCGGGGCTTCGTCGACTCGAGAAGTCCGCGGACCTCGACCTCCTCGGCACCGTCGAACACGGGCGTCGCGACCGGCGTGCCGGCCTCGACATCGCGGTACTCCTCGGGAATGTCGACAGCCCATTCGGGGTTGCCTTCGATCTTCCAGCCCTGCTGGGCGATCCAGCCGAGGTGCACCTCGAGAACCTGACCGAAGTTCATGCGGCCCGGAATACCCATCGGGTTGAGGACCACATCGAGCGGCGTGCCGTCCTCGAGGAAGGGCATGTCCTCCTCGGGCAGGATGCGCGCGATGACGCCCTTGTTGCCGTGGCGGCCCGCGAGCTTGTCGCCCTCGGTGATCTTGCGCTTCTGAGCGATGTAGACCACGACGCGGCGGTTGACGCCCGAGCCGAGCTCGTCGTCGCCCTCTTCCGCGTCGAACTCCTTGACCGCGATGACGGTTCCCTGCTCGCCGTGGGGCACCTTCAGCGACGTGTCGCGAACCTCGCGGCTCTTCTCGTTGAAGATCGCGCGGAGCAGGCGCTCCTCGGCCGACAGCTCGGTCTCGCCCTTGGGCGTGACCTTGCCGACGAGGATGTCGCCGGGGCGAACCTCGGCGCCGATGCGGATGATGCCGCGCTCGTCGAGGTCCTTCAGCAGCTCAGGGCTGACGTTGGGGAGGTCACGAGTGATCTCCTCCTTGCCGAGCTTCGTGTCGCGGGCGTCGACCTCGTACTCCTCGATGTGAATCGATGAGAGCGTGTCGTCCTTCACGAGGTCCTGGCTGAGGATGATCGCATCCTCGAAGTTGTAGCCCTCCCACGTCATGAACGCGACGAGCAGGTTCTTACCGAGTGCGAGCTCGCCGTTCTCGGTGGCGGGGCCATCAGCGATGACCTCGTTCACCTCGACGCGCTCACCGGCCGAGACGACGACCTTCTGGTTGTAGGACGTGCCCTGGTTCGAGCGGTCGAACTTACGCAGGTGGTACTCCTGCGTGCCGCCCTCGTCGAGCTGGAGCACAACGCGGTCTGCGGAGACCTCGGTGACGACACCGGCCTTGTCGGCGGTGAGGACATCGCCGGCGTCGACGGCTGCATAGCCCTCCATACCGGTTCCGACCAGCGGGGAGTCGCTGCGAAGCAGCGGCACAGCCTGACGCTGCATGTTGGCGCCCATGAGCGCACGCTGAGCGTCATCGTGCTCGAGGAACGGCACGAGCGAGGTCGCCACCGACACCATCTGGCGCGGAGAGACGTCCATGTAGCCGATCTCGGCGGGCTCGAACATGTCGACCTCACCGCTGCCGCCCTTCGGGCGTGCCAGCACGTGGCTCTCGACGAACTTCTTGTTCTTGTCGAGCTTCGCGTTCGCCTGAGCGATGTTGAAGTCATTCTCCTCGGACGCGGTGAGGTAGTCGATGTCGTCCGTGACGACACCGTTCTCGACGCGGCGGTACGGGGTCTCGATGAACCCGAAGGAGTTGATGCGTGCGAAGGTCGCGAGCGATCCGATCAGACCGATGTTGGGGCCTTCAGGAGTCTCGATGGGGCACATGCGGCCGTAGTGCGACGGGTGAACGTCACGCACCTCGACGCCGGCGCGGTCACGGGACAGACCACCAGGGCCCAGCGCCGAGAGGCGGCGCTTGTGGGTCAGACCCGCGAGCGGGTTGTTCTGGTCCATGAACTGCGACAGCTGCGACGTTCCGAAGAACTCCTTGATCGCGGCGACGACAGGGCGCACATTGATCAGGGTCTGCGGCGTGATGGCCTCGATGTCCTGCGTGGTCATGCGCTCGCGGACGACGCGCTCCATACGGGACAGACCCGTGCGGACCTGGTTCTGGATGAGCTCGCCCACAGCGCGGATACGACGGTTGCCGAAGTTGTCGATGTCATCGGTCGCGATGCGGATCTCGGCCTTCTTGCCGCCGCGCAGACCCGGGAAGGTCTCGTCGCCGCGGTGCAGACGCACGAGGTACTTGATGGTTCCGACGATGTCTTCGACGGTGAGCACCGACGAGTCCAGCGGCTGGTTCAGGCCCAGCTTCTGGTTGATCTTGTAGCGGCCGACCTTCGCGAGGTCGTAGCGCTTGGAGTTGAAGTAGAAGTTGTCCAGCAGCGCACGAGCGGCCTCGGCTGCGACCTGCTCGCCCGGGCGGAGCTTGCGGTAGATGTCGCGGAGGGCGTCTTCCTTGGTGAGGATGGTGTCCTTGGCGAGCGTCTCCTCGATGGAGGGGAAGCCGGCGAACTCTGCGAGGATCTCCTCGCTGGTCATGCCGAGAGCCTTGAGGAACACGGTGACGGACTGCTTGCGCTTGCGGTCGATGCGCACGCCGACCTGATCGCGCTTGTCGACCTCGAACTCGAGCCATGCACCACGGCTCGGGATGACACGTGCGGAGACGATGTCCTTGTCAGAGGTCTTGTCGGGCGTCTTGTCGAAGTAGACACCGGGCGAGCGCACCAGCTGGGAGACGACGACACGCTCGGTGCCGTTGATGATGAAGGTTCCCTTGGTGGTCTGCAGGGGGAAGTCACCCATGAAGACGGTCTGAGTCTTGATCTCACCGGTCTGGTGGTTCATGAACTCGGCCTCGACGTACAGCGGGGCGGCGTAGGTCTTGCCGCGCTCCTTGCACTCGTCGATCGAGTATTTCTCAGGCTCGAGGTACGGGTTGGTGAAGCTCAGCTGCATCGTCTCGCTGAGGTCTTCGATCGGGGAGATCTCCTCGAAGATCTCCTCCAGACCGCTGAACTCGTTGAGATCCTTGCGGCCGGCCTTCTTGCCTTCGGCGAGGCGGGCCTTCCACGTGTCATTGCCGACGAGCCAGTCGAATGACTCGGTCTGCAACGCGAGAAGGTCAGGGACCGTCAGCGTGTCGGAGATCTTGGCGAACGAAAGACGCGATGCTCCGCGTCCGTTCTTGTTGGTGGTGGATGTGGATGCGTTGGGAGCAGCAGCCAAGGGAATAACCTCCGTGAGCCCCGCGGGGCTTCTCGATTCCTTTGTGTCAGGTGGAGTGCGCACTCACATGCTCAACGTCTGCCGACCACCATATGAGGGCAGGGAGAAAGGAGGCGCAAAGAACAACTATACGTCTGATTTCCCGACATGGCAAGCTCAATCCTTGACCAATTCCGGATGCTGCGGTACAAGCCCCTTCGACAAGCTCAGGGAGCGGTCAGGAGGCGATGCCCAGTTCATTGCCGGGGATCGAGGCGAGCAGGCGACGCGTGTACGGATCGCGGGGATTCGTGAAGATCTCCTCGCTCGTCGCCGCTTCCACCAGCGCGCCGTCCTTCATGACGCACACGTAGTCGCTGATCAGCCGCACCACCGCGAGGTCGTGCGAGATGAACAGATAGCTCAGGCCGTATTCACGCTGCAGATCGCCGAGCAGCGTCAGGATCTGGTCCTGCACCAGAACATCCAATGCCGATACCGGCTCGTCGCAGACGATCAGATCGGGTGAGAGCGCGAGAGCCCGTGCGATCGCGACGCGCTGGCGCTGGCCGCCGGACAGTTCGGACGGATACCGCCGCAGCATCGACTGCGGCAGCGCCACATCGTCGAGCAGCTGCCGCACACGCTTGCGGCGTTCGGCACTGCTGCCCCGCTTGTAGAAGTCGAGCGGTTCGCCGATCAGGCGCTCGATCGTGAACATCGGATTCAGGCTCGAATACGGATCCTGGAAGATCGGCTGCACGCGCTGCCGGAAATCCCGGGTGTCCGCACGGTTGAGTGACTGGATGTCCTTGCCCTCGTACCGGATCACGCCCTCGGTCGGATCGATCAGCTTCAACAGCATCCGCGCCGTTGTCGTCTTTCCGGAACCGGATTCGCCGACGATCGCGACGGTTTCGCCGCGCGGGATCGTGAGCGAGACATCCTTGACCGCCACGAAGTCCGCGCCGCGTCCGCGCACCGGGTACACCTTGGTGAGGTGCTCGATCTCGACGATGTTGTCGGGGGATGGCTTCGACTCGCCTTCGGCTCGCTCAACCCGTTTCGTCTCGCTGCGCTCGCTCAACGACCCGTCAGAAGGTTTGTCACTCCCCGCGGGTCGTTGAGCGGAGGCGGCGGAGCCGTCGGAGACGAAACGGGGTGAGCGAGCGGTGTTCGTTGAGCGAGCCGAAGGCGAGTCGAAACGCAGAGTCGAAGCCTCCCCAGCGGGCGTCGCGAACGCATCGGGCTGCAGGCGCGCGACGGCGACGGACGGTGCGGCCGCGACCAGAGACTTCGTATAGGGATGCTGCGGATCCTCGAGGATCTGCTTCGCGTCGCCCTGCTCGACGACCTTGCCGCGGTGCATCACGATCACGCGCTCCGCGCGCTCGGCGGCGAGTCCCAGGTCGTGGGTGATGAGCAGCACGGCGGTGCCGAGCTCCCGTGTCATCGCACCGAGCTGGTCGAGGATCGTCTGCTGCACCGTGACGTCCAGCGCGCTGGTGGGCTCGTCGGCGATGAGCAGGCGGGGCTTGCACGCCAGCCCGATCGCGATGAGCGCACGCTGACGCATGCCCCCGGAGAACTCGTGCGGATACTGCTTGGCCCGCTTCGCGGCATCCGGAAGCCCTGCCGCCTCGAGCGCCTCGACGACCTTCTTCGACACGTTCTGGCGGTTCGCCAGCCCGTGCGCGAGCAGCGTCTCAGCCACCTGCGTGCCGATCTTCGCGACCGGATTGAGGTTCGACATCGGGTCCTGCGGGACGAGCCCGATGTCCCGGCCCCGGATGCCGCGCAGCTCGCTCTCGGACGCGTTCGAGATGTCGCGCCCGTCGAGGCTGATGCTGCCGCCGGCGACGCGCCCGCCACTGGCGAGGAGTCCGATGATGGCCATCGCGGTGGTCGACTTGCCTGAGCCCGACTCCCCCACGATCGCGACGGTCTCCCCCGCAGATATCTCGAGGTCCACACCCTCGACGGCGTGGACGACCCCGTCCATCGTGGTGAAGTCCACCGCGAGGTCGCGGACGGACAGCAGCGGAGCATCCATGCTCTTCTCTTCCTTCTCAGCCATCTCAGCGCGCCCTCGTTCTCGGGTCCATGGATTCTCGCAGCGCCTCACCGAACAGCGTGAAGCCGAGCGCGGTGACGGCGATGCAGATGCCGGGGAAGAACGCCAGCCATGGGGCGATCGCGAGCTCGCTCTGCGCGTAGGTCAGCATCCGGCCCCATTCGGCCGTTTCGGGGCGTCCGCCGCCGAGTCCGAGGAACGACAGCGCCGCGGCGTCGATGACGGCGGTCGCGAGAGTCAGCGTGCCCTGCACGATGACGGGACCGATCGCATTGGGCAACACGTGCGACATCGTAATGTGGCCGCGGCCGAGGCCGAGCGTCTGCGCCGAGAGTACGTAGTCGCTCGAGCGCTGCTGCAGCATCGATGCCCGCAGCAGTCGGGCGAAGATCGGCACCTGCGAGGCACCGATGGCGATCATCACCGCGAACGGCGTCTGACCGAGGATCGCTGCGATCGAGACGGCAAGCAGCAGGTTCGGCACCGACAGGATGATGTCGACGATGCGCATGATGAGCGTGTCGACCCAGCCGCCGAAGGTACCCGCGAGCAGCCCGAGCACCATGCCGCCGACGAGCCCCAGCGCGGTGGAGATGACACCGACCAGAAGGGATGCCCTGGCTCCCCAGATGAGCTTGGACAGCACGTCGCCGCCGAAGCGGTCGAGGCCCAGCGGGAAGCCCGCGATCTCGCCGGGACCGGGAATGTGGGTCGGGGTGATGTCGCGTGCTCCGGGAAGGGCGGTCTCGGGGTACGGCGCCAGGAGAGGCGCGAGGACCGCGACGAGCACGAACAGCACGACGATGACCGCGCCGATCCAGGCCGTCGGGTTGCGGCGGAGGCGTCGGAAAACGTCGCGCCAGAATCCGCCGCCGCCATCTTTCAGATCGGTCTGCAGCATGGTGGCGGTGTCGAGGGTGCCACCCTGCGCGGGAGGAAGTGGAATGCTCATTGGACCCTCACTCTCGGGTCGATCAGGCTGTAGGAGACGTCGACGGCGAGGTTGATCAGCGCGTACGCGATCGCGATGAAGATGATGAAGCCCTGCAGCACCGGGAAGTCACGGGTGAAGATCGCGCGCGCCAGGAACGATCCGATACCGGGGTAGGCGAACACGGTCTCCGTGAGCACCGCCCCCGAGATCAGCAGGCCCGTCTGCAGACCGATCGTGGTGACGACCGGAAGCAGGGCGTTGCGCAGGATGAAACGTCCGCGCAGCGTGGAGCTGGAGACGCCCTTGGCTCGGCCGGTGCGCACGTAGTCGGCGTTCTGCACCTCGAGCACGCTGGCCCGGGTAATGCGGACGATGATCGCCAGCGGAATGGTGCCGAGGGCGACCGCCGGCAGGATCAGATGCAGGATGGCATCCCATGAAGCATCGAACTCGCCCGTGATGATGCCGTCCCACACATAGAACCCGGTGGGATGAGTGGCGTCTATTCGCGGGCTCTGCCTGCCGTCGGCGGGGAGCCAGCCCAGTTGCACCGCGAAGATGTATTTCAGGATGAACGCGAGGAAGAACACCGGGATCGTGATGCCGACCAGGCTCAGGATGACCGCGGAGTGGTCGCTGAACTTGCCGTGCCGACGTGCGGCCCAGTAGCCCAGCGGAACGCCCACGCCGATTGCGATGATCAGCGCCGCGATCGACAGTTCGATCGTTGCGGGGAATCGCCGGAGGAACTCCTCCAGCACGGGGCGGTTCGTCTGGATCGACGACCCGAAATCACCCTGAAGGAGCCGTCCGATCCAGATGAAGTACTGCTCGATGAGCGGCCTGTCGAACCCGTAGAGCTCGTTCACGCGCTCGATGGCTTCCGGGGTCGCCTTCTCTCCGAGAAGAGCGACGGCGGGTCCACCGGGGAGAGCTCTGACCCAGGCGAACAGCAGGATGCTGAGCCCGAACAGAGTGGGAATGAGAAACAGCAGTCGCCTGCCGATGGTGCGCAGCAAGAAGTACTCCGTCTATTTCGGGTAAGGGCGTCACACCCCTCCGACGCAGAGCGCGGAGGGGTGTGACGCGAGAACCCTTACTTCGTGAGGACGATCTCGTTGAAGACCTCGTCGTTCACCGGGCTCGCCGGGAAGCTCTCGACCCTGGGGTCGAAGGCCAGCGTGGGTGCCGGGTGCGCGAGCGGGACGCCGGGGATGAACTCCGCGACCATCTCGTTGATGTCCTGGTACAGACCGGTCTGCTCGTCGAGGTCCGCGACGCCGCGGGCATCAGCCAGGGCCGTGAAGAGCTCAGGATTGTCGAAGCCCCACTCCGAGCTCTGCGCACCGAAGAAGACGCCGACGAAGTTGTCGGTGTCGTTGTAGTCACCGGTCCAGCCGAGCAGGTGGATGCCGTGGTCCGACGTGCCGGTGGTGCGGTCGAGGTACTCGACCCACTCCTCCGAGACCGGGGTGGTCTCCACGCCCACCTCGGCGAGCTGCGAGGAGAGCACCGTGAAGATCTGCTCGGGGTCCGGCATGTACGGGCGCGAGACGTTGACCGGGTAGTTGAAGTCGAGCTTCAGCGGGTTGGACTCGTCGTAGCCGGCCTCAGCCAGCAGCGCCTTGGCCTTGTCGACGTCGTAGTCGTACGTGGTGACGTCCTCGTTGTAGCCGTTGACAACCGGCGGGATGAACTGGGTCGCCTTCTGCGTGCCCTCCGGGAGCACCTGGCTGATCAGTGCATCCTTGTCGATCGCATACGAGAGCGCCTCACGGACCTTCGGGTCCTGCAGCTCGGGAACCTGCTGGTTGAACGCCAGGTAGAGGATCGTGAACGGCGGACGCGACACCATGGTGAAGCCGTCCTCTTCGAGAGCCGCCGTGTCGGCGGGGCCGACCAGGTCGTAGCCGTCGATGTCGCCAGCCTCAAGGGACTGGCGGCGCGCGGTCGGGTCATCGATCGTGCGGAAGATGATCTCGTCGATCTGCCCCTTGTCGCCCCAGTAGTCGCCGTAGTAGCTCAGGGTCAGCTGCTCACCCGGTGCCCATTCGTCGAACTGGAACGGGCCGGTACCGACCGGGTGGCCCATGGCGTACTCGGACAGCTGCGGCGCCTCTGCCGAACCGCCGACCTCGTCAGCGCCGAACTCGGCCAGCGCGGCCGGGCTCTGCATCGAGAACGCGGGGAGCGAGAGCGCGGGGACGAACCCGGCGAACGGCTTGTTCAAGTCGATGGTGACCGAGTAGTCGCCGTCGGGCGTGCAGGACTTGTACACGGCGTCTTCGGGGGAGTCCGCGTAGCCGTGGAACAGCTTGTTGTAGTAGTAGCCGAACGCCTCGGAGGCGGCAAGGCCGGTCCAGTTGTACCAGCGGTCGAAGTTCGCGCAGACGGCCTCGGCGTTGAACGGGGTGCCGTCGTGGAAGGTCACGTCCTCCTTCAGCGTGAAGGTGTGCGACATGCCGTCATCGGCGGACTCCCATGACTCGGCGAGGAGCGGAGCGGGGTCGGCGGTGCCGGGCTCGGTGCCTACGAGGCCCTCGAAGATCTGCCGGGAGACGCGGAAGGTCTCGCCGTCCTGCGCGAAGGCGGGGTCAAGGCTGGCGGGGTCCGAGGACGCCGCGAACACGAAGGTGCTGTCGACGTCGGCGCTTCCGCCGTCGCCGGAGTCGTCTCCGCGGTCGCTGGCGACGCAGCCCGCGAGCAGCATCGCCGCGATCGCGGTGCCGGTGACGGCGGTGAGTCCTCGTCGCCTGCGCATAGATGTAGTGATCATGCTGTGTGTACCTTCCCTAGTGGGGCGCTTCCTTGCGCGTTCCGAGAGCGTCGTCGTTCTCGTGACACGTGATGCATCGACGCTACCCAGCCCGCACCTGGAATCCAAACGTATTCGTGTTGCGATCCGGTATCAGCTCGGTAACGCTCTCGCTCCACGCCTCACTGCTCAGGCTGCGCCAGCGACCATGCTCTTCTCGCCAACCGTCGGCCGCCGATCGCGTTTCACACCAATGCTCTTCACAATGGTGCCCTGGCGCTTGACCTGCACTTCGATCACACCGGCGCGAGCCAGACGTTGCAGGGACTCCAGTGAGGGTGTCACATCGCCGCTCTCAAGCCGGGCGACGTGGGGCTGCTTCCAGCCGAGCTTCTTCGCGAACTCTGTCTGCGAGAGCTTGTGGTTCGTGCGATAGCGCACGACGGCAACGCTCACTGCGTCAGCAAGCGCAAGGCGATCTGCCTCAGCTGTGTACTCAGGATCGGTCGCGCGGCGATCTTCTTGAATGCTCTGGTGGCTTTCCAGGTTGGACAAGTTCATGACGATCCTTTCTTAGTCGTGATCTGATTGAGTCGAGCAACCGCGTCCTTACAGGCCTTCTTGAAACCCTTCGGGTTGTGTTGAGCCTCTGGACCATAGGCTCCGATGACGAAGGTGTCCTCGAATTGCCGATAGAAAGCCCGAACAGGACTTCTTCCGCCTCGTGGTCGGAGCTCACGGAGCTTCTCCGTATGCTTTACGTCGCTGCTGTGCGGGTAGCCGAGAGTCGGACCCAGGGTCCGGAGCTTGAGCACCGCGTTATCGATTGCCACGGCTTCCCGCGCATTGAGGGCAATGTACTCTCCCTTGGCGTCTGGGTGATCAACAACTTTCCACACGCTCCAATATAACACGCGCGTTATAAGAATGGTGAAGGTGTGTCAGGGTGTCAGGAGGCGTGAGCGGGCCGCCTCGGCGCCGACGCGGCTCGCGGCAGCGACCTCGATCACGGGCAACGGCAGTGGATGCTGCGCGGCGAGCCCCACGTTCACGACCACGGCCTCCGGGGCTCGGGCAGCTGCGAGCTCGATGAGGGCGCGCTGGTCGGCATCCACATCCGGGCGGTCGATGAGCAGCACGAGCCGCCCCTCTGCCGCAGTGGCGGCGATCGCCGCATCCAGCGCGGCATCCCGTTCCGTCTCGGTCGCTCGCGTGACGTCGAGGCGCACGCGGAAGCCGTCGCCCGCCAGGGCATCGGCGACGTACGACGCGGCGCTGTCGACCGCGAGAGTCGAACGTCGGCGCGCATCGATGACCGAAAGAGCGGATGCCGCGGCATCCAGCTCGCCCGTCACGCCCAACGAGCGGGCGACGATTGATGCTCCATCGAACGGCTGCGCCTGGGCGGGTGTGGCGGCACGTAGCTTCGCAGCCAGCGCACGCACGCGATCACGGGCCTGCTCGACCCGCTCGCGGGCGAGCGTGCCGTCACGCAATGCAACCACGATCGCGTCGCGCGCGGCGAGGAAGTCGCGTTCGTCCTGGTCGGATGCGGCGGCGTCTCCCGGATTCGTCGGGTTGCCGATGCAGAGCAGGTCGGCTCCCGCAGCGAGGGCCTGCACGGCTCCGCCGCCGAGACCGACCGATTCGCGGACGGCGGCCATGTCGAGCGCATCAGTGATGATGACGCCCTCGAAACCCATCTCGCGCAATCGTCCGAGGACGACGGGGTTCAGCGTCCCGGGCTGCTCGCCCCACGCGGGAACGACGATGTGCGCGGTCATGATCGTGTCCGCACCGGCGGCGATCGCGGCGCGGAACGGCTCGAGATGCACCTCCTCGATCTCGGACGGATCGAGCGTGATGACCGGCAGCGCATGGTGAGAGTCGAGATGGGTGTCGCCGTGGCCGGGGAAGTGCTTCACGCACGCAGCAACCCCGCCGTTCTGCAGCCCCTGCACGGTCGCTGCGACGTGACGGGAGACGCGCGCAGCATCCGCACCGAAGGAACGCACGCCGATCACGGGATTTCGCGGGTCGGTGTTCACGTCGGCGACGGGTCCCAGCACCACGTCGACGCCGACTTCACGGGCGCGCCGGGCGAGTTCCGCGCCGGTGCTCGCGCTCGCACCGATGTCATCGAGGATGCCGAGCTGGGCTGCACCAGGAAGGGTCGAGCCGGTCGCGACCTCGAGGCGTGTGACGCTGCCGCCCTCCTCATCGATCCCGATGAGGGCATCCGGATTCGCCGCGTGGATCTCGCCGCTGAGGAGCGCGAGATCGGACGAGACGTTCTGGCCGAAGTAGACGACTCCGGCGAGCTCCTGCTCGAGTGCGTCGCGCAGCCAGGCCGGCATGCGGGTCCCGAAGAAACCCGGCCACAGCACACTGTTGGCCAGCCGGGTGAGCTCGTCGGTCATCCCTTCACAGCTCCCGCCGTCATGCCGCTGGCAAGACGCCCCTGCACGATCACGAAGAAGATCATGACCGGAATCGTGATGATCGTGGATGCCGCCATGATGCTGCCCCAGTCATTCGAGTGCAGGCCGAAGAACGACTTCAGACCGATCGCGACCGTGAACTGGTCTTCGGCGCCGCCGAGCATCGTCATGGCGAAGATGAACTCGTTCCAGGCGGTGATGAAGCTGAAGATGGAGGTGGCGACCAGGCCCGGCATCACCAGCGGCAGCAGCACCGAGCGGAACATCCGCCACCAGCTCGCACCGTCGATGTACGCCGCTTCCTCGAGTTCGACCGGGACGGCGGCGACGAAGCTGCGCAGCATCCAAATGCCGAAGGCGAGCGAGAGCGCGACGTAGACGACCATCAGACCCAGGATGCTGTTGAGCAGGCCCAGGCTCTTCACCTGCAGGAACAGCGGGATGACGAGCGCCTCGAGCGGCACCATCTGCACGATGAGGATCATCATCAGGATCACGGTGCGGAACTTGAACTTGAAGCGCGCCACGGCGACCGCCGCGAGCAGGCACACCAGGGCGCTCACCAGCACGGTCACCAGCGCGACGATCGCGGAGTTTCGCAGGTACGTGCCGAACCCGCCTTCTTGGAAGACGAAGACGAAGTGATCGAGCGTCCACTCCGCGGGGATGAACGAGCGTCCACCGCTGGAGGCGTTCTTATCGAATGCGCTGGAGATCATCCAGTACGCCGGAAAGAGCGTGAAGGCGAGGACGACGGCGACGGCGATCCCGATACCGAAGCGGGAGAGGAGGGACTTCTTGTTCGCGTTCACAGTTCGTCCTCCTTCATGAGCGAGCGGATGTACACGATCGTGATGCCGACCAGCACGAGTGTCAGCAGCACGGCGAGTGCCGCACCGAAGCCGTAGCGGTTCTGGCCGAACGACTCGACATACGACCAGACACCGAGGTTGAGCACTGACCGGTTCGATCCCGATCCGCCAGGCATGAGGTACACCTGCGCGAACACCTTGAAGTCCCAGATGGTCGACAGGATGATCACGACGGCGAAGACCGGGCGCAGAGTGGGGAAGACGATGCTCCAGAAGCGACGCCAGGCACCTGCGCCATCGAGGGCGGCTGCTTCCAGCATCTCCTTCGAGACCCCGAGGAGACCGGCGAGCACGGTGATCGCGACGAACGGGAAGCCGTGGTGCACGACGTTCAGCAGCACGATCGCGTAGAAGGACCACTGGTTGGTGAACCAGTTGACCGGCCCGTCGATGAGGCCGAGGCTGAGCAGGACGTCGTTGAAGATGCCGCGGTCGGCATCGAAGATGAAAGTCCAGACGTAGGTGCCCGTGACCGCGGGCATGGCCCAGGCGATCATGATGCAGCTGGAGACGATGAGACGCCAGGTCTTGCCGAGCCGCTGTAGCAGAAGGGCGACGAGCGTGCCGACGGCGACTGTTGCGAGCACCGAGACGGCGGCGAATCCGACGGTGTTGGGGAGGACGACGGTCCACAGCGTGGAGTCCGTGAGCGCCTCGATGTAGTTGGCGAACCCGATCCAGTTGTTCTCACCGGTGTTGATCTCGCGCAGGCCGTAGTCCTGCAGCGAGAAGATGAACACCTGCACGAGCGGCCACAGCATCAGCCCCGCGAGGATGATGAGCCCGGGCGCGAGAAGCAGCCACGGCCGTGACTTGGCCATCAGAGTGAACCGATTGGATCGGCGGCCACCGGCCACGGAGGCGGGGGTCTTCCCCGCCTCCGTGGGTGTCGGCAGCGGTGCATGCACCGTCGACATCAAGGGATACTGCCTAACTTGTCGTTACTGGGTTACCCAGTCTTATTTGTTGAGCAGCTCGGTCATCTCGGCTGCGGCATCCTTCGTCGAGGTGGCGACGTCCTTCTGCCCGCTGAGGATCGACTGCATCATCGCGTTGGTGGTCTTCTTCGCCTGGACGGCGCCGAAGTTCGGGGTGACCGGAACGGACGCGCCGCCCTCGACCATCTGCTCTGCGAACGGTGCGACCAGCGGGTCGGTCGAGGCGAGCGCCTCTTCCATCGCCGAGGCGACGCCCGGGAAGTAGCCGGTCTGCGCCGCCCACTCCTCAGCGAACTTGCCCGTGGTCATCATCTTCGTGAACTCCCACGCGAGGTCCGGGTTCTTCGTGTTGTTGAAGATCGACAGGTGCGATCCGCCGAGAACGGACGGGGCGATTCCGCCGTCCTTGCCCGGGATGACCGCGGCGCCGATCTTGCCCTCGAGGTCGGGGTTCGCCTCGATGAGGGATGCCGGAGTCCATGAGCCCGAGAGCATCATGCCGACGTTGCCCTGCGAGAACGCGTCACTGAGGTCGGTCTCCTTCCAGGTGGTGGCACCTGCGGAGGAGAAGCCGTGCTCGGTCGCGAGGTCGGTGTAGAACTGGATGCCTTCCTGCGACGCGGCGCTGTCCAGCTCGCTGGTCCACTCGCCGCCGTCTTCAGTGGCGATCTCGCCACCGGCACCCCAGACCCAGGGGTACACCTGGAACTCGGCGTCACCGGGAACCGGGAATGCCATCATCTCGGGGTGTGCTGCCTTAATGGCCTCACCCGCGGTGACGATGTCGTCCCAGGTCTTCGGGGCCTCAAGACCCAGCTCCTCGAAGATGTCCGTGCGGTAGACCATCGCGCGAACGCCCGCGTACCAGGGCATGCCGTAGAGCTCGCCGTCGTAGGTGCCTGCGACCTCGAGGCCCTCGACGAGATCATCGCGGAGGCCGGCTTCGGCGTCGACGTAGTCGTTGAGCGGGAGGAGTGCGCCTGCGTCGGCGAACTCAGCCGTCCACGTCGTGCCGGTCTCGGCGACGTCGGGGGTCGTGCCACCGGCGATCGAGGTCACGAAGCGGTCGTGCGCGTCGGCCCACTGGACCTCTTCGATCTCGACCTTGGCGCCGGTCTCTTCTTCGAAGGCCGCGGAGACCTCGTCGTAGAAGGCCGAGGCGTCGGGGTTGGTGCCCTTCATGATCCAGACGTTCAGGGTCTCCCCCTCGCCGTCTGCTCCGCCGTTGCCGGTGTCGCCGGCGCAGCCGGCAAGGCCCAGTGCCGCCGTGACGCCGAGCGCCACGATCGGAAGAATGCGCTTCTTCATCTGGTGAATCTCCTCATTGAAAACTGCCTTCGGCCACAAAGTTTGCACGCCGACTCCGGAAAAGTATTCATCACTAACAAATTCGACGCAAGTTGAGTCGATGATCGTCACACAGCTGTAACGTAGGCTCGATCACGTGGGAAGAACACGCGCTCGAGACGCCGAACATCCGGTCACTCGCCTCGATCACGGCGGCACAGCGAGCATCACTCCGTCCGAGTTCACCTCGGGGTTCGAGCTCGTCGTCGACGGCACTCCGCAGTCGCATGTCGACCTCGATGATCCGACCCACCTGCACTTCGAGTACATCGTGCGCATGGGGGCGGTGATCGACCAGCTGCCCGCCGGCCCGCTCACCGCCGTGCACCTGGGCGCAGGCGCACTCACCATCCCTCGCTATATCGAAGCAACGCGGCCCGGGTCGCGGCAGCAGGTGATCGAGCTCGAGGCTCCCCTGGCCGCTCTGGTCCGCGAACATCTCCCGCTGCCGCGCGGAGCATCCATCCGCATCCGGATCGGCGATGCCCGCGCGGGCGTTTCGAAGCTGCCGGGCGCCCTCATCGGCGCCTGCGATCTCGTCGTGTCCGACGTGTACTCCGGTGCGCAGACGCCGGCCCACCTCACCAGCGTCGAGTTCTACCGCGAGCTGTCGACCCTGCTCGCACCCACCGGTGTGCTGCTGGTGAACGTCGCCGACGGTCCTGGGCTCGCGTTCGCCCGGCGCCAAATCGCAACCGTCGCGCATATCCTGCCTGAGGTTGCGCTGCTGGCCGATACGCAGGTGCTCAAGGGCCGCCGGTTCGGCAACCTCGTCATCGCGGCATCCGCATCTCCCCTGCCGACCGAATGGTTGCCCCGGATGCTGGCGGCCGGCCCCCATCCGGCGAAGATCGCCCAGGGAGCCGAGGTCGACGCGTTCGCTCAGGGGGCTCGGATCGTGACAGATGCGGATGCTGTGGCATCCCCCAAGCCCGATGCGTCGATCTTCCTGCGCTGAAATCGGACTACGGGGCGTGCCGAGCGCTCTTCTTGACGGGCCCCAGGCAGACTGAGGGTGCGCGAGAGGAGAGCACATGGGTTACATCAAGGGTTACGACTCAGAGACTCTTCGTGAGCAGGTCGACCGCATCGAATGCGCGGAACGGCTCATCGAGATCGAACAGCAGCGGAGCCTGCCGGCCATGCTCGAGCGAGTGTGGCTGCTGAAAGTGCTCGACAGTCTCGATGACGCGATGGCTCTCGCCGAAGAAACCGTGCGCCTTGCGCGCATGGCCGGAACGCGCAAGGACGTGCTGCGCTCGCGGGTCCTGCACGCGACGATCCTGCAGTATCGCGGCGCGCACGCGGCCGCCGAGCAGGAGCTGACGACGTGCATCACCGAAGCCGAGGGTCAGGGCTGGGGTGGGATCGCCGCGTTCGCGCATCAGCATCAGGGCCGCAACGCCTTCGAAGCCGGCGACTTCGATCTCGCACGCCAGAGCTTCAAGCAGGAGCTTTTCCTCCGCCGTGAGTCGGGAGCTGCCGATTCAGAACTGGAAGTGGTTCTGCTCGCGATCGAATCCGCCGAGCGTCGTCGAAGCGGACAGCTCGTCGTCGGCTGAGCCACACCGAATGTCACCGGTGTGCTCTATTCTGAGCGAATGGCGGATCTGAACCGTGTGCGCGTGTGGGGCGAGGCGCTGATCCAGATGCACCTCGACGAGTCGTGGTCGTTCGGCTTCGACAACGCGAAGCGGCGGGCCGGTCAGTGCGACTTCCGCGCGAAGCGGATCACCGTGTCGCGCTACCTCGCTGCCCGGTTCGAAGATGACGACATCCACCAGGTGCTGCTGCATGAGGTCGCGCACGCTCTTGCCGGGCACCGCGCCGCGCACGGCGTGAAGTGGAAAGGCATCGCCCGCGAGCTCGGCTACGTCGGCGGCACCACGCATCACGGTGAGACGGCAGAAGAGCTCGCCCCCTGGGTCGGCACGTGTCCTGCCGGACACATCACCTATCGTCATCGCCGCCCCAGCCGCACGACATCGTGTGCCAAATGCTCCAAGTCGTTCGATCCGCGGTTCGAGTTCAGCTGGGTCCGCCGCGAAATCACTCCGACGGCAAAGCTCGCCGCCCGCACCCCGCGCTAGGACTCCCCTCCCCTGCGGGGCGTTGAGCGAGCGGAGCGAGACGAAACGGGTTGAGCGAGCGCAGCGAGTCGAAACCTCCTCACACGCACCGAAACCCGCTCACGCAAACGCGACGAATTCTCCACCTTCGAGCACCGGCACGACATCGGTCGCGTCGACCTCCGCGGCCGCTGCCGGTGCCGTCGGCACGAGTCCGGACGACTCGATCTTCGCGGTCGCTCCGACTCCCGCCGCGATCTCCTTCGCCGATCCGGATGCCGTCAGCAGATGCCGCATAGCCCGGCGCAGCCCGCGCGCGGATTCGCATGCCGCCGCAGCCTCGGGCGAGGTGTGATCGAGTCCGAGGTCGCTGAGTGCGGCGATGATCGTGCCTGCGCCGAGCTGATCTTCGACGGCGAGGCGGAGATCCCCGGCGTCCGTCAGCTCGCCCGCGGCGATCACGTTCACCGACGTGCGCGCCTGACGACGGTTCTGGATCTCGAGCACGGTGCGAGCCACCGCTGAGGCGTTGCGCAGCGACCCGATGAGAACGGCCCCCTCCCCCACGGATGCCGCGGCCGCCGCGGCATCAGCCACCGCTGCGCCGTTGCGGGACCAGGTCACGGTATCCGCCAGCGGTACCGCATGGCCGGATGCCACGGCATCCACCACCGTCGATGAGAAGCGCAGCACGTCGACGACGACCACCACGTCGGCGGGAGCGAGGCGATGCAGTCCCGCGACGCCCCACTCGAAGCGGACCTGGTACGCGGATTGATCGAACGGATGCGGCATCCGCCCAGCTTAGGACCGCCGAGGCAGTCGCCTCAGTCCACGGCGAGCGCCTCGACCGGAGCGACCCGTGTCGCCAGGCGCGTCGGTGCTGCCGCGGCGATCAGCGTGAGCGCCGCGGTCGCGAGGATGATCACGACCACCGGCACCCACGGCACAGCGGGTGCGACCAGCCCGGCCGTCTGTTCGAAGTCGGGCGGCATCTGCACCGATCCGAGCAACGACTGCGCAGCAATCCAGCCGTAGAGCACGCCCAGCACGAGTCCGGCCGCCGTCGCGGTGACCGTGATGTGCAGCGCCTCGAGCAGGATGACCCGCCGCACCTGGCCGTTGGACAGACCGATCGCGCGCAGCAGTCCGAGCTCGCGCCGACGCTGCACCACTCCGATCGTCAGCAGGTTCACCAGTCCGACCCCGGCAATGACCGCCGAGACCCCGACAAGGACCATCATGACCGCGGAGAAGCTGTCCAGAACGGCGGCGAACTCCAAATCGACTTCGCCGCCGGCGGCCTTGGTCAGCAGAACCTTCACCGATTCCAGCGCGACGGCGAACATCGTCACGAGGGTCACACCCATCACGACGCCGATCGCCATGCGGCTGGAGCGCTCGGGATACCGCAGGGCATTCTCCGCAGCGAGCCGCGCCGTCGCCGACCGGCCGAAAAGACGCCCCACGAGCCGCAGCAACGGCGGCATGACCAGGACGGCCGAGAGTGAGAGCCCGGTGAACGACAGCAGCCCGCCGAAGAACGCCACGACCACTCCGAGTGGTGTCACAAGTCCCCCGAGAACACCGAACACCAGCAGCGCCGCCCCCAGGATCAGCAGGAGCAGAGCACCGATGTGGCGGGCGGGGCGAGACGCGGCATCCTCGTGCGAACGCTCCACCGAGCCGGCGATCGCCTGGAGCGGCGTCACCGTCAGCACCCGACGGGAGCCGATCCAGGCCGCCGCCCACGTCGTCAGCGCGACGCCGACTGCAGGAATCAGAATCGTCGGCTGCGCCAGCGTGAACTCCGGCACGGGTGCGAGGAGTTGCTCGGCGAGATACACGCCGGATGCCGCGACCAGCAGCCCCACGATCACACCGGTCACAGCGCCGAGCGCCCCGACGATGAACCCGTGGCCGGCGACTTCAGCACGCTGCGAGCGCGCCGTCGCCCCGATCAAACGCATCAGGGCGATGCGCCGCGTGCGTCCGGCGACGATCGTCGCAAAAGTGTTCGCCGTCACGATCGCGGCGACGTACAGCGCGACGCCGATCAGCAGCACCGACAGAATGGCGACGACAACGGCGAGGGTGCCGCTGTCTCCGATGTACGGGTCCGAGCGCAGCATGACTCCGATGTACGCGGTCGCTTCGACGAGCACGACGCCGAAGGCAGATGACAGCGCTGCGACCAGGATGCTCGCCCCCATGCCCCGCTCGCGCAACCAGCCGAACCGAGGCCCTGTGGCAGTGGATTCGGGGACGAAAGTCGCGACGGCGCTCATGCTGCCGCCTCCGGCATCCCAGCGACCTCGGCGGCGAGCATGTACGCGGCGATCTCCTCCGCACTCTGACGCGGGTGGTCCGCGACGATGCGTCCGTCCCCGAGGAACAGCACGCGATCAGCATGACTCGCGGCGATCGCATCGTGGGTGACCATCGCGATCGACTGGCCGTGATCACGACTTGCAGTGGCGAGCAGCTGCAGCACCTCTCGTCCGCTGCGGGAGTCGAGGTTGCCCGTCGGCTCGTCGGCGAACACGAGGTCGGGGGCAGTGGCCAGCGCACGGGCGATGGCGACACGCTGCTGCTGACCGCCCGAGAGCTCATGCGGACGATGCTTCAGCCTGGTCGCGAGCCCGAGCCGCTCGACGAGCCCGTCGATGCGTGCCCGCTCGATCGCGCTCGGGCGACGGCCGTCGAGATCGAACGGCAGCAGGATGTTCCCCAGCGCGTCGAGCGTCGGCACCAGGTTGAACGCCTGGAAGATGAATCCGACGCGGCGCCGGCGCAGGATCGTGAGCTCGAGGTCGCCGAGGCCGGTGATGTCGGTGTCGCCGATCCACGCGTGGCCCTCTGTCGGAGCATCCAGCCCCGCCATGATGTGCATGAGGGTGGACTTGCCCGAGCCGGATGGCCCCATGATGGCGGTGAACTGTCCGCGGCGAATGCCGACGCTGATGTCTTCGAGCGCATTCACAGCGCCGTCACCGGCACCGTAGGTCTTGGTCAGATGCTGAACGCGGGCGGCGAGCCCGAGGTCGGTGGTCGTGATCTCCATACCTACGACGCTAATTCGGCGCTGCACATGGCCACATCGCCCGTCCGAAGCATCCGCCTACATCCGAAGGATGATCCTCACCCCTGTCACAGATAGCGGACGGTGTCCCGATCTGCTGACGAATTCGGCAAAAAGCTCCGGCAAACGTGACACCGTCCGCAGATCGGGACACGTGCGAGCGTGAGTGCGGGCGCGGGCGCGTCAGTTCAGGCCGTGTTCGAAGGCGAAGACGACCAGCTGCACGCGGTCACGCAGGGCGAGCTTGCTGAGTATGCGGCTGATGTGCGTCTTGACGGTCGCCTCGCTGAGGTATTCCCGCCCGGCGATCTCGGCGTTCGAGAGCCCGCGGGCTGCGAGCGCGAAGATCTCCTGCTCGCGCTCGGTGAGAGAGGCGAACGAGTCCGGCACGGGCCGGGTGTCGGGTGTGAAGTGCGCGAACAGCTCACGAGTGGCGGATGCTGCGATCACACTCGACCCGGAGTGCACGGTGCGGATGGCTGCGAGCAGGAACTCCGGATCGGCGTCCTTGAGCAGGAACCCGCTCGCGCCCTGTCGGATCGCCCGTGCCGCCGCCTCGTCGAGATCAAACGTCGTGAGCATGACGACTTTCGGCGGATCGGTCTGTTCGAGCAGGTGCCCCGTCGCCGTCAGCCCGTCCATCACCGGCATCCGGATGTCCATCAGCACGACGTCGGGCCGGTGCGCGGCGACGGCATCCAGCGCCGCCTGACCGTTGCCTGCTTCGCCGACGATCTCCATATCGGGTTGGGATCCTACGAGCATTCGGATGCCTGCACGGAACAGCGACTGATCATCCACCAGCAGCACCCGGATCATGCCACGCCCCCCGAAACAGACGACCCGTTCCCAATGGGGAGTGTGCCACGGACCACGAATTCCTGCCCTTCTCGCGCGGCGGTCAGTGACCCGCCGATCAACTGCGCCCGCTCGCGCATGCCGACCAGGCCGTGCCCGACGGACCCGCTTGCCGCTGAAGCCCCGGTGGGATTGCGCACTTCGAGCTCCACACGGTCCGGCATCCACGCCAGGTGCACATCGACGATGCCTCCCGAGCCGTGCCGGATCGCGTTCGTGAGTGCTTCCTGCAGCACGCGGTACACCGCGAGCTGCACGGCCGCGGGCGGTTCCCCCGGCGGAACGGGGTCGACCGTGATGCGGGGTTCGAGCCCCGCCTGTCGCACATGCTCGAAGAGCTGCTCGAGGTCGGCGATCGTCGGCTGCGGGCCGTCGCCCTGCCGGTGCCGCAGTTGGGAGAGCAGCATCCGCACGTCCGACAGCGCGGCGCGCGCCGTCTGCGAAACCGTACCCAGCGTCTCGATCGCGATCTCCGGTGAGGATGCCGCGGCGTACCGCGCACCATCGGACTGCGCGACGATCACGGCAAGTGAGTGCGCGACGACGTCGTGCATGTCGCGGGCGATGCGCACGCGCTCCTGCTCTTCGGCCGCTGTGACCTCGGCCAGCGCCTGTGCCGCCCGCGTCGTCCGCCAGCGCAAGACCATCCGCCATCCGAAACCGCCCAGCCACGGCGCTCCGAGAACCAGGACGCCAATGATGCTGAACAGCACGATATTGACGGCGGTACTGAGTGCGCTCACCCCTGCCAGCAAGCCGTTCGCGAAGACCATGTACGCGCTGGCGACGACCCCACCGACAAGAACGGAGGCCAAGCCTGCCCAGAAGGTCCGCGTCGCGCCCCACGCGGCCGTGGCGTAGAGGACACCGAGGATTGCCATATTGATCGGTAAAGGCCCCAGTCCCGCCGCCATCTGTACGAGTGCGCCGACCCAAACAACTCCCAACGCGACACCCGGCGCGAGCCTGCCGATCGCGACGGCACCGAACTGCAGCAGCCCCGCGACGACGACGACGGTGATCGATACCGGCTCCTCGGCGATCGTACTCAGGTTGTTCGGAGCGTAGAACACCAGGGAAACGGGAACCGCCAACGCGAACAGCACGAACGCCCCGACGATGTCGAGGACGAGGGAGGCGCGAGACAGTGGACGGGTCACGCTTTCACGCTACGCGAGCGCGCTGGCCGCGGCATCCGCCTGGAGATGTATTCCGAAGCCCGCTTCAAGCGCGCGCGAGGATCTCGCCGTGCGGCAGGAGGAACCAGCCGTCGCCGTCATCCGCCCACGCGCGCCATGCGTCGCTGATGCGCAGGAGGTCCGCACGACTCGCCATCGCGGAGTCGACCAGCTGACGCGCGAGCGCGGATTCGAGAATGCGGTCGGCCCACATGCCGCCCCACCATGCGCGCTCTTCCGGCGTCGCATAACACCACGTGGATGCCGTCGCCGTGACCTCCTCGAACCCGGCGGCCCGCGCCCAGGAGAGCAAGCGCCGTCCGGCATCCGGTTCGCCTCCGTTCGCTCGTGCGGCCTCGCGGTACAGGCGCAGCCACTCGTCGAGTTCGGGCAGCAGAGGGAACCAGAAGAATCCGGCGTAGTCGGCATCGCGGGCCGCGACTATGCCACCGGGCTTGGTGACGCGGCGCATCTCGCGCAGTGCCTGCACGGGATCGGCGACGTGCTGGAGCACCTGATGCGCGTGGACGATGTCGAAAGAAGCGTCGGGGAAGCTCAGCGCGTGTGCGTCTTCGACGCCGAAGTCGATGTTGCTCAGACCGCGTTCGGCGGCGAGCGTCTGCGACAGTGCCAGTTCGGACTCGCCGATCTCAGTCGCGGTGACATGCGCGACGTGCGCGGCAAGGTCCACGGTGATCGTTCCCGGGCCCGCGCCGACGTCGAGCAGGCTCGCGTCAGGGGTGAGATGCGGACGCAGGTACTCCGCGGAGTTCGCGATCGTGCGGTTGTTGTGCGAGCGCAGCACCGACTCGTGGTGTCCGTGGGTATATGTGGCCATTCTTCATCGTCCCACGTGATGGGGTGGGCCTTCGCCCCGAGCGCGGGCTGGAAAACACGCCGGAAAACGCGCCCACAGCCGCGAAAAGCATCCCGCGCCCCGAGCGCGGGGTCACCTCACGTCGGCGACGACGCGGCGGATGGCCTCGCGGTCGGGTTTGCCCGAAGACAGAGTGGCCAGCTCATCGACAAGGATCAGGCGGGCCGGTCGCGCGGGCTTGCCGATCTCGTGCGCCACTGCCGCCCGCGCCCGCTCGAGCTGTTCGGAGTCGCTCCGGCGCAGCGCTTCGCCGCGCACAGCGACGATGACGGATGCTTCGCCCCACCGCTCATCGTCGACGCCGACGACCACCGCCGAGGTGAGCCCCGGAATGCCCCGGACGATCCGTTCGACCCGGTCGAGCGAGATGTTTATGCCACCGGAGACGATCACGTTGTCGGCGCGGCCGTGCACCCGGACGACCCCGTCCTCGACGATGCCGAGATCACCGGTGCGGTACCAGCGGATGCCGTGCTCATCCCTCGTGAACGTGCGCGCGGTGAGGTCCGGGTCCTCCAGATAGCCGTCGGCAAGCATGGGACCCGCGATCTGCAGCTGGCCATCCACGATGCGGGCGGCGACCGTGTCGAGCGGGATGCCGTCGTACACGCATCCGCCGCTCGTCTCGGTCGAGCCGTAGGTGCGCACGAGACGCACACCGAGCTCTGCCGCGCGGTCTCGCACCGGTTGCGGCAGCGCCTGCCCGCCGACGAGGATCGCCGCATAGGCCTGGAGCGCGGCGAGAACGGCCGTGTCATCGGCTGCATCCAGCAACGTCGAGATCTGCGCGGGGACGAGCGAGGTGAACAGGGGCTCAGCCCCGATCATCGGGAGCGTCGCCTCGGCGAATACCCGCGGTGAGAAGCCCCCATCGAGCACGACCGGGGTCGTACCGGAAACGATCGAGCGGACCAGCACCTGCAGCCCCGCGACGTAGCCCGCGGGCAGGGCAAGAAGCCACCGCCCCGAACCGATCCTGTTCGCCGTCGCCTCGGCTCCTGCCCGCAGCGCTTCAGCACTGAGCACGACACGCTTGGGGATTCCGGTCGAGCCAGAGGTACCGATCACCACGGCCGTGCCGTCTTCGACCTCGGACGGCTGCTCCCCCAGCATCCCGAGCCCGAGCGCCGGGCCCCCGTCGAGAGCACGCTCGAGGTCGTGCTGCAGCTGGGCCGCGTCGTCTGCGGTGGTGGTGATGAGCTCAGCCATGGCAGATCAATAGTGGTACGGGAACGACGACCAGTCCGGGTCCCGCTTCTCGAGGAACGAGTCGCGCCCCTCCACGGCCTCATCCGTGCCGTAGGCGAGGCGGGTGGCTTCACCGGCGAACACTTGCTGGCCGACCATCCCGTCGTCAGCCGCGTTGAAGGCGAACTTCAGCATCCGGATCGCCGTGGGGGACTTCGTCAGCACCGTCCGTGCCATCGAAAGCGCCTCGCGCTCGAGCTCGACATGCGGCACCACACGGTTGACCGCTCCCATCTCGTAGGCGCGCTGCGCGGAGTACTCCTCGGCGAGGAAGAACACCTCGCGAGCGATCTTCTGGCCGGTCTGGCGCGCCATGTACGCCGAACCGTATCCGGCGTCGAAGCTGCCGACGTCAGCATCCGTCTGCTTGAATCTGCCGTGCTCGGCGGACGCGATCGACAGGTCGCAGACCACGTGCAGCGAGTGTCCGCCGCCGGCGGCCCACCCGGGAATCACGGCGATGACGACCTTCGGCATGAACCGGATCAGTCGCTGCACCTCGAGGATGTGCAGGCGTCCCGCGCGGGCCGGGTCGCCCACCTCGGTGGTCGAATCGGAGTACTTGTACCCGTCCCGCCCGCGGATGCGCTGGTCGCCGCCCGAGCAGAACGCCCAGCCGCCGTCCTTCGCGCTCGGCCCGTTTCCGGTGAGCAGTACCGCGCCGATCTTCGGGTCCTGACGGGCGATGTCGAGTGCCCGATACAGCTCGTCGACCGTGTGCGGACGGAAGGCGTTGCGCACCTCCGGCCGGTTGAACGCGATGCGGGCGACGCCACCGTCGTGCGTGACGTGCGCGGTGATGTCGGTGTATGAATCGGCGCCGGGTGCGAGCACCCATTCCGCGGGATCGAAGAGATCGGAGACCATGGCTCCAGCCTATGCCGCGCGCTGCGCGCGACTGGTGCGACCACACTCACGTACGATCAACGGGTGCGCACCTCACCTCTGATTCCCTCTCGTCTTCGTCTCGCCCTCCTGGCAGCGACCGCGGTGACAGCGCTGGCTCTCGCCGGATGCGCCTCGGGTTCAGATGCCGACTCCGACGCCAGCGCAGAGCCCACGTCCTCGGCATCCGCCCCTGCCGCTGACGGAACCTGCACCTACCCCACGGACTCCCGTCCGGCATCGAAGCCGGTCGACGCGCCGGATGCTGAGCCGACCGCCTCTGGCCAGGTGGCCGCCACGATCGCGACGAACGCCGGTGACCTTGCCGTGACGCTGGATGCGGATGCCGCGCCCTGCACCGTGAACAGCTTCCTCTCCTTGGCAGATCAGGCGTACTTCGATGGAACCACGTGCCACCGCCTGACCACGCAGGGAATCTTCGTGCTGCAGTGCGGCGACCCGACGGGCACCGGAACCGGCGGCCCCGGATACTCGTTCCCCGACGAGCTGTCGGGAACGGAGACCTATGAAGCCGGCGTGCTCGCGATGGCGAACGCAGGAGCGGACACCAACGGCTCACAGTTCTTCATCGTCTATGCCGAAAGCCAGCTGCCTCCCGCGTACACCGTGTTCGGACACCTTGACGAGGCCAGCACGAAGGTCGTCGCAGACATCGCGGCCGCCGGCACCGATAACGGCAGTGCCGACGGCGCCCCGAAGACCCCGGTTGAGATCACGTCCGTAACCGCGAACTGAGACTGCCGCTCGAACCTACTGCCGGCGCGTCTTGCGCCAGCCATCGATGATGTCCCAGGCCGCGATGCCGATGATGACCACTCCGGTGAGCACCGCGAGGATGCGGAAGATGCCGCCCTCACCGGCCGCCTCGGCGTCGCCGGCCGCAAAGCCTTCTCCGCCAGCATCCGCAACGAACGCGAGGAAGTCCGGGTTCAACAGCTGCCCGGTCACAAGCAGGTACAGCGCACCGGCGGTGAACACGACCGCGAGCACGGTGTTCGCCACAGCAAGTCCCGGCCGCCATCCTCGTCGTGCGTACACCGCGATCGCGAGCGCTGCTTCGAGCACGATGAGCGCCAGAGCCCCACTCAGCCACCAGGGCCACAGCTCCGGATTGAGGAGCGACATCGTGCCCGTCTGCCCGTCCAGTCCCCGGTTCACGTCGAGATCGCCCGTCGCGAAGACGACGAACCCGACGAAGTGGTCCCACAGCAGCGCGGCAGCGACGATCCCGAGGAACACCAGCGAGGCGATGAGGTCTCCGCGGCCCACGCCGCTCTCCTGCGGCTCCGGCAGCGAGTCCACCGACCATTTCATGCCCGTGTCGGCACCGGTCCGCTCGAGCATGAAGAACACCAGAGTGGTCCAGAAGCAGAGGTGCACGATCACGGAGAGCGCCACGGCGATCGTCTGACCGATGATCTCCCCCACCGGAGCATTCGAGACCGTCAGCCCCAGCGCCACGGCTGCCGCAGCGGTCACCGGGACGATCCACAGCAGGAGCTTCAGCAGCCGCCACCAGGTGAGGAAGTACTTCGGCCCGATCAGATGCAGCGGACGGTCGGCGTAGCCGGCCGCAAGAACCGCGGGGTCGCCGAGGTCGGTGAGGACGGTGCGCTCAGCATCCATCTGGCCCTCGCCCTGATCGACACGCGCCTCGACGGCGTCGGCGATGGATGCTTCGAGCTCGACCCGAACGTCATCCTGGGCAGTCGGGTTCAAGGATTTGGTGACGGCGGAGATATACCGCTCTGTCAGCGTGGCAGTCATGTCAGTGCTCCTGTTCTGCGAGCGAGGCGATGGCGCCCGTGAGCGCGGCCCATTCGGTGGTGAGGGTTTCGGCGAGCCGGATGCCCGCGTCCGAGGTGCGGTAGAACTTGCGAGGCCGTGCCTCTTCGGTGTTCCACTCGCTCGTGAGGTATTCCTGCTTCTCGAGCCGACGAAGCAGCGGATACAGGGTGTTCGCGTCGGTGGCGAACCCGTGACGCTCGAGGTCTTCGAGGAGGCCGTAGCCGTACCCCGGAGTGCGCAGCAGCTGCAGACAGGCGAGCACCACGGTGCCGCGCCGCAGCTCCTGCAGATGCGTATCGAGCGTTTCGTTCATGTCGATCACATTACTGTGTGTCACACACTAATGTCAACCAGCCAATGCTGGCACTGAGCGCGGAGTACGGTTGCAGAATGCTCGAGCTCACCCACATCGACCCGTTCGACACCACCGCGGTCGACCAATGGTGGGATATCTACGCGGCGGCTGAACGCGCCGATCGCGGAGCCGACACGACGGTGTGGACGCGCAACGAATCACGGCACGAGCTGCAACAGAACACCGAGGCGATCGAGCGTCGCGCCTACCTCGCTCGTATCGACGGCGAGATCGTGGCCAGCGCGCGACTCGCTCTGCCGCAGCGAGACAATATGCGCACCGCAGCTCTCGGTGTGCACGTCGCACCGAGCCTTCGTCGGCGCGGCGCCGGAACAGCGGTGCTCAGCGCGCTCGAAACGGCCGCGCAGGCCGCGGGGCGCAGCATCCTCACCTCCAGCGCATCCTGGCCGTATGCGGCCGGCGACGACGGCGACGGCATCCCTGGTCGGGAATTCGCCCGACGCCACGGCTACGCACTGGCACTCGGCGACGTGCAGAGCCGTCTGCGCCTGCCGGTCGACACCGAGCTGCTCGACGATCTCGAACGCGAAGCATCCGCCCATCGCGGGGAGTATGCGCTGAGGTCCTGGATCGGCAGCGTCCCGAAGGCGCTCGTCCGCGAGTGGGCGGAGCTGGATGCCGCGCTCGAGACCGAGGCCCCCATCGGGGACCTCGACATCGAGCCCACATCAGTCGATGTCAGCGAGGTGCGCGAGAACGAGGCACTCCTGGCCCGGCAGAATCGGCGCAGCTACGGCACAGCGGCGGTGGATGCCACCGGCCGCGTCGTCGCCTACACGCAGCTCGTGGTCTCCGGGGACGACGGCAACGCGTACCAGTGGGGCACGCTCGTGCGACGCGAGGCCCGTGGGCACCGCCTCGGAATCGCCGTAAAGATCGCGAACCTGCGGATGCTGCAGCAGCATGCGGCCAGCACCCGCTCGGTCTACACGTACAACGCCGGCGTCAACACGCACATGCTCGACATCAACCGCGCCCTGGGCTTCGCCCCGTTCGAGCACCTGGCCGAGTTCCAGAAGCACGTGCAACGCCGTTCAGGTCGCGATTTCGGTCGCTCTGAGAGCGCCACAGCGACCGAAATCGCGACCTGAACCGGGGTTACGGCGCGTCACGAGGCAGAATGAGGACATGACGCCGGGACTGGACGAGATACTGCAGACGGCACGCGTAGTCGCGCTGCCGATGACGACGCGCTTCCGCGGGGTCACGACCCGCGAGGCGCTGCTGTTCGAGGGGCCGCAGGGGTGGGCAGAGTTCTCGCCGTTCGTCGAATATGCGGATGCTGAGGCATCCGTCTGGCTCGCAGCATCCCTCGACTACGCCTGGAATGCGCCACCCGCGCTGATGCGCGAGAGCATCCCGGTGAATGCCACCGTGCCTGCGGTCGAGGCCGCACGCTTGCCCGAGATCCTCGCCCGCTTTCCCGGATGCCGGACCGCCAAGATCAAGGTCGCAGACCCGGGGCAGCACCTCGCCGACGACGTCGCGCGCGTACGAGCCGTGCGCGACGCGCTGGGCCCGGAAGGGCGGATCCGCGTCGATGCCAACGCCGCCTGGAACGTCGATGAGGCCGAGCGCGCCCTGCACGCCTTCGCCGAGTTCGACCTCGAATACGCCGAGCAGCCGTGCGCGACCGTCGACGAACTCGCCGAACTGCGCGCACGCGTGAAGTACATGGGCATCCCGATCGCGGCCGATGAGAGCATCCGCAAGGCCGAGGATCCGATCGCCGTTGCTCGCGCGGGAGCTGCCGACCTCATCGTCATCAAGGCGCAGCCGCTGGGCGGCATCCGGCGAGCGCTCGAGATCGTCGCCGAGGCCGGGCTTCCGGCTGTCGTCTCCAGCGCCCTCGACACCGCGGTCGGCCTCAGCCAGGGCGCGGCCCTCGCCGCAGCCCTCCCCCAGCTCGACTTCGACTGCGGCCTCGGCACGGGGGCGCTGTTCGTCGAGGACGTCGCCGACCTTTCACCGAGCGAAGGCGCGATCCCCGTCGGCCGGGTGACACCGGCTGCGGCACGGCTCGACCGGCTCGCGGCATCCGACGAGCGGCACGACTGGTGGCTCGACCGTCTGCGCCGCTGTCACGCGCTGCTCGACGCATCCTGACCGCGAGAATTGTCCTACGCGATGAGAATCGTGTTGCCAGCGCGAGTTTCGCACGGCAAAGCAATTCTCGCGGTTACTCAACCGGCGCGATGATCAACTCGACGAGCTGACCGAGCGCCTCGGCGCCGGCGCGGTGCAGCCTGTCTCCGTCCCATCCCGACACGGCGGCGCGGGACATGCACCCCTCCCACTGGACCATCAGCATCTGCGCGGCCACGGCGACATCGACGCGCAGGGCGAACACTCCCGAGTCGACGATTCCCTGGATGATGCCTTCGATACTCGCCGTCATCGCGCGATCCTGTGCGAGATAAGCCTTGCCGAAGGTCTCATCGCGCAGCGCCCTGATGCGGATCTCACTCATCATCAGGACGCTCAGGCGATCGTCGACCCCGGAGTCCATGACCTTCTGCACGAGTTCGATCGGGTCGGCATCCCCGCCGAGCACTCCTGATGCGACGAACTCATCGATGCGGCTGCGCACCGATGCCAGCCGCTGCTCGGCCACGGACGACGCGAGCTCGAGGAAGAGCTCGTCCTTAGACTCGAAGTTCGAGTAGAACGCTCCGCGCGTGAAGCCGGCGCGCTCGCAGATCGCCTCGACGCTCGCGCCCTCGAGCCCGACCTCGGCGAAGACCTGCGCGGCTGCGTCGAGGAGGCGCGCCCGCGTGTTCTCGCGGCGTCTGGTCACAGGAATCGTCATCGTGTCTCTATTCTGGCCGCTCGGCGTCGGATTCACATCCTGCGCACAGTTTCATGCCCGTTAACGACCGTAGGATACACATGTGTATCGGATACATCACTGTATCCATTCTCCCGTGCAGATTCTTCGGAGGATCCCTGGTGTCCACTCTCCTGTCGTCGCTCGGACGCTGGTCATTCCGCCACCCGTGGCGCGTTCTCGTCGCGTGGCTGATCATCCTCGCGGCCGCGGGCGGCGGCGCCGCCGTACTGCAGCAGGGCACGGACAACTCGTTCAGCATCCCCGGCACCGAGTCGCAGGACGGTCTCGAGCAGCTCTCGCGCTCCTTCCCGCAGGTGAGCGGCACGAACGCGCAGTTCATCGTGGTCGCCGCCGACGGCGACAAGGTCACCGATGCTGATTACCAAACGCCGATCGAGGATGCTGTCGACGAGCTCGCCGATCTCGACGGCGTGCTTGCGGCAACCTCTCCCTACGACGACATGATCGAGGGAATGATCAACGCGGATGCCACCGCCGCGATCGTCCAGCTGCAGTTCGACGGCCAGGCCACCGATGTGTCCGATGAGACCAAAGACAACCTCACCGCGATGGTCGATGACCTGCGCGGCGAGCTGCCAGAGGGCACGCAACTGAAGCTCGGTGGTGATCTGTTCGCCATTTCAATTCCCGGTGTGACGCTGACCGAGGCCGTCGGCCTCGTGATCGCGCTGCTCGTGCTCGTCGTGACGTTCCGCTCGTTCGTGGTCGCAGGTCTCCCCCTGCTGACCGCCGTGCTCGGTGTCGGCATCTCGATGGCCGGCATCTTCGCCGCGACCGCCTTCGCCTCCGTATCGTCGACGACGCCGCTGCTCGCACTCATGCTCGGGCTCGCGGTCGGCATCGACTATGCCCTGTTCATCATGGCCAGACACCAGGATCAGGTGCGCGACGGCGTCGACCCGGAGGAGTCCGCCGCACGCGCTGTCGGCACTGCGGGGTCCGCTGTCGTGTTCGCTGGCATCACGGTGCTCATCGCGTTGATCGGGCTCGGCTTCGCCGGTATCCCGTTCCTGACGACGATGGGTATCGCAGCATCCGTGGCCGTAGCCGTCGCCGTAGCCATCGCCGTGACGCTGACTCCTGCCGTGCTCGGGTTCCTCAAGGGACGCATCGCCGGGCGGCCGAAGAAGGTGCGCCCTGCCACGAAGGGGAAGAGTCCGCGCCGCAGGTTCAGCGAGCGCTGGGTCGGCGGCGTGACCAAGCATCCGATCGTCACTTCCCTCGCGGTCATCATCGGTCTCGGAATCGTCGCGGTTCCGGCGCTGAGCCTGAACCTCGCGCTGCCGAACGCTGGCGTTCTCCCCCAGGATTCCGAGGCCCGCCAGAGCTATGACCTCACAGCCGAGGAGTTCGGCCCCGGATTCAACGGGCCCCTGGTCCTCACCGGCACGATCGTCACCTCCACCGATCCGCTCACCCTGATGGAAGATCTCGGGGATGCCGTGGCGAAGGTCCCTGGCGTCAAGGAAGTGGCTCTGGCCACGCCGAACGAGACCGCCGACACCGGCATCGTGCAGGTGATCCCCGAGACCGCGCCGGATGATCCGGCCACGAGCGATGTCGTCCGCGAGCTGCGCTCCCACCACGACGAATGGCTCGACGAATTCGGCATCGATCTGAAGGTCACCGGCTTCACCGCCGTCGCCATCGATATCTCCGACCAGCTCGGCGGTGCGCTGCTGCCGTTCGGCATCTTCGTGATCGGGCTCTCGCTGATCCTGCTGACCATCGTGTTCCGCTCGCTGTGGGTACCGATCACCGCTGCGCTCGGATACCTGCTGTCGATCATC
Source organism: Microbacterium sp. (assembly GCF_052099035.1). Taxonomy (GTDB): domain Bacteria; phylum Actinomycetota; class Actinomycetes; order Actinomycetales; family Microbacteriaceae; genus Microbacterium. The sequence goes on from NZ_JBQDSX010000006.1 coordinate 31,554, forward strand.
GCCGCATTCGGCGTCATCGGCGCCGTGTTCGAGTGGGGTTGGTTCGCTGATCTGCTGCACGTGGCGAAGGTCGGGCCGATCATCAGCTTCATGCCGATCATCCTCATGGGCGTGCTGTTCGGCCTCGCGATGGACTACCAGGTCTTCCTCGTCTCGCGCATGCGCGAGGACTTCGTCCACGATTCGGATTCGAAATCCCCGAACCGCGCCGAACGCCGTGCCGCCGCTCAGCGCGCGGTGAAAAGCGGATTCACCGGCTCGGCGAAGGTCGTCACGGCTGCCGGCCTCATCATGTTCGCCGTCTTCGTTGCGTTCGTGCCGGAGGGCGACTCGTCTCTCAAACCGATCGCGCTCGGGCTCGCCGCCGGCATCGCGATCGATGCCTTCCTCGTGCGTATGACGCTCATCCCCGCGCTGATGGCGATCCTCGGCGAACGCGCCTGGCAGCTGCCGAAGTGGCTGGAGAAGATCCTGCCGAGCGTCGACGTCGAGGGCGAGGCGGTGGAACGCGAAAGGCATCTCGCGGAATGGCCCGGTGACGACTCTGTCGTCGCGGCCGATGAGCTCACGCTCAGCGCGGATGCTCCGGTCATCGAGGGGCTGTCGCTGCGCCTCGCCCCCGGCGAGGCCGTCATCGCGACGGGCCGCGACAGTCGCGTTCGCCGGGCGCTCGCCCTCGCGATCGCCGGCCGACTGACACCGGATGCTGGAAAGCTGCGCGTCGTCGGGCACCTGCTGCCCGGTCGGGCAGCCTGGGTGCGCCGTCACGTCGGCAGCGTGCTGGTCGATGATGCGGATGCTGCGCTGCTCGACCTGCGCGAGGCACTGCGCGGACGCTCGAGCCTCGTCGTCATCGACGGCATCGACCGCTTCACCGGTGGGCAGCGGGATCAGGCGACGACGATGCTGCAGCGTGCTGCGGCATCTCGTCCGCTGGCCGTGTTCGCGACAGCATCCGATCCGGCGCAAGCCCGCCTCATCCTGCAGGAGGCCGCATGGCCCGCCGCGCGCATCCTGCCCCTCCCCCTATCCGCCGACGCCCGATCCGCCGAGGCCCCCTCTGGCGGTCGACGCCCCCTCTCAGATACGTCGCCCAGCGGGGGCGTGGACGATGCGAGGGGGCCTCGACACACATCTGACACGACCGAGACTCACAATTCCGAGGTGGACGCATGAACCTCTCCATCGAACGGGCACGATCCCGCAAGCCCATCACCCTGCTGACGGTCATCGGTGTGCTGCTGCTGCCGGCGATCATCGGCGGCATCCTCGTCGCGGCGCTCCAGAACCCGACCGAGCGGCTCGACACCATGACCGCGGCGATCGTCAATCTCGACGAGCCAGTCACAATCGACGACCAGTACACCCCGCTGGGGCGCCAGCTCGCGGCAGGTCTGGTCGAGGGCTCGGACGACATGGATTCGAACCTCATGTGGGTCATCTCCAACGAGAAGGATGCCGCGACCGGCCTCGCCGACGGCGACTACCAGGCCGTCATCACGATTCCCTCGGAGTTCTCAGCCGCGGCCACCTCCGCCGGGCAGAAGATATCGAGCGGCAGCGGAACGCCCGAGCAGGCGACGATCCAGGTCACCACGCCCGATGACGGCCTCGTCGCCGACGACCTCATCACCTCGCAGATCGCCTCGGTCGCCGCCAGCAGCATGGGAACGATGCTGAGCGAAGCGACCATGGAGAACGTCCTGGTCGGCTTCACGACCATCGGCGACCAGATCGGGGAAGCTGCCACCGGAGCAGACGAGCTCGCGAACGGTGCACGCTCGGCAGCGGATGGCGCGGCGGAACTGCCGGACGGCGCGACGAAGCTCGCCGACGGCGCGGGACAGCTGGGCGCCGGAGCATCGGAGTTGGCGTCGGGGCTGGGAACGATCGCGTCAGGGACGCGGGATGCTGCGACCGGCGCGAGTGCGCTGGGTAGCGGGCTGACGGACGGCGCTGCGGCGCTCGAGGCGAGCGGCCTCGTGCCGGAACAGCTGCTCGCCGCCGCGAACGGCGCGCAACAGGCGACCGCGGGTGTCAAGACTGGCGTCGACGAGCTCTCCGTCGGTATGACGGAGCTGCTCGCCGCTTGTGCGGGTCGTGAAGCTGACCCGGTTTGTGCCGGCCTTCAGCACATGGTCGACGATATGCCACAGCTACAGGGTGGCGCTGGAGCTGCTTCGCAGGCGGCTGCAGGCACAGCAACAGGCCTATCCGCTCTCAACACGCAGGCAACCACAACGATCGCCGGCCAGCTCCGTTCTGCGGGCGAAGGCGCAGCCGGTCTCGCCGGCGGCCTGTACCAGCTCGCCAGCGGCGTCGACCAGTCGGCCGCCGGAGCATCCGCTCTGAGTACCGGAGCAACCGGTCTCAGTGACGGCGCCACGGCCCTCGCCGATGGAGCGACCGAGCTGGCATCGGGCCTCGACGACCTGGCCGGCGGCAACAAGGAACTGGCCGGCGGCCTCCACCAGGCAACCGAGCAGCTCCCCTCGTTCAGTGACGAAGAGTCGACATCGCTGGCATCCGTGATCGCGGATCCGGTGTCATCGAACGCGCAGGCGAACACGATCTTCGGGCCGACGGCGATCCCGCTGCTCGCAGCCGTGGTGCTGTGGTTCGGCGGTCTGGCGTCGTTCATCGTCATGCGGGCGCACACCGCGCGCACTCTGACATCGCGCCGACCCTCGGCAGGACTCGCACTGCGCGCGTTCTGGCCGGCAGCGGCGATCGGTGCAGCTCAGGGTCTGCTCGTCGCATTGATCGTGCAGATCGTTGCCTCGTACGATGCCGCGACCTGGTGGGCGTTCGCCGGGACCGCCGTGGTCGCCGGAGTCGCATTCGCCGCGGTGAACCAGGCGCTGGTCGCAGTGTTCGGCGGGGCCGGACGCTGGGTGAGCGCGCTCGTCGGCGTCGTCGCGGTCGCCACTGGACTCATCTCGACGGTACCCGGATGGCTCTCCTCGATCGGGGCCGCGCTCCCCACCGCGCCGGCGTTCACCGGACTGATCGCCGCGAACGGCAGTGCGGTTGCCGGGCTCATCGTGTGGGGTGTGCTGTCGCTGGTCGTTACGACTATCGCGGTCGCCCTGCGCCGGACGACCTCTGCCAAGGCGGTGCTCGCCACGGCGTAGCATCCACCTCACTGTCTCGGGCGAGCGTTAGCGGCGCCCACGACTTCGAAAGGGCAGTTCAGCACGGTGTCCGACGGACGGACCGTGCCGAACTGCCCTTTCGTAGATCAGGTACAGCTCACATGCCAAGCACGCGCCAATCAGGCGCGGCTGAGTGCCGACTGCTTGAGCTTCTCGTACTCGTCCGGGGTGATCGCGCCGGAGTCGAGGAGCTGCTTCGCGTGCGCGATCTCCGCCGCCGGAGCCGGGGCCCCGCCCGACACGGAGCGGATGTACTCATCGGTCGCCGACTGCGCAGCAGCAGCCTGCTTCTGCGCACGCTCTGACATGCCGCGGCCGCGCGCGATCAGGTACACGATGGCCGTGAGGAACGGGAGGAAGATCAGGAAGATGAACCAAACCGCCTTCGCCCAGCCGTTGAGCTTGTGGTCGCGGAAGAGGTCGCTGATGATCGAGAACAGCGCCATCAGGTAGGCGATGAAGACGAAAATCGTCAGGAACCACCAGATGACGTCCCAGATCTCAGTCCAAAATGACATATTTCTCCTTGTTATCGGGCGCGGGCGACCACGAAAGCGCCCACTTCGCTGAGCATAGCGAAGTGGGGTCGCTCAGCGAAGCACAAACTGCTGCAGCGCGAGTCAGCTCAGGCCGCTGTACGCGTGCAACCCCTTGAAGAACACGTTGACGATCGTGAAGTTGAAGATGACGGCGGTGAAGCCGATGATCGACAACCACGCCGAGGGGGTTCCGCGCCACCCGCGAGTCGCACGTGCGTGGAGATACCCGGCGTAGAGCACCCAGATGATGAAGGTCCAGGTCTCCTTGACGTCGAAGCCCCAGTAGCGGCCCCAGGCGTCCTGGGCCCAGATGGAGCCGGCAATGAGGGTGAACGTCCAGAGGATGAATCCGATGATCGCGAATCGGAACGCCGTGCCCTCCAGACGGTCGGCGGCCGGGAGCGTGGCGAGGAAGCGGGGGCCCGGCTTCTCGGCTGCTTCGACGACGCGGCGCTCGCGCCGGGTCTGCATCAGCTGCAGGATCGACAGCGCACACGCGAGTGCGAAGAACGCGGTGCCGAGCGACGCGACGAACACGTGAATGACGAGCCACACGCTCTTGAGCGGGTCCATCAGCGGCACGACGCCGACGTAGAAGCTGATTGCCGCTGCTCCCAGCAGCACGACGACGAGTCCCGTGATGAACGTGCCGAGATATCGCAGATCGATGCGCGTGTTGACCAGCAGGTAGACGAACATGATCAGCAGCGTGCCGATCATCGCGAACTCGTAGAGGTTCGCCCACGGCACGCGCTCGGCGGCGATTCCACGCGTCACGACCCCAGCGAGGTGGAACAGGAATCCGAGCCCCGCAAGCACGGTGCCGATCCGGGCCATCACGTAGCGCGGCTTCGCCGGCGGGTCGGATGCTTCATCCTCAGCATCCACGCCGATATCGGCACCACCGGTGACGGAGGACGAACCTGCCCCGACCAGCTCCGCCTGACGTTCGCGGACCAGACGTGCATCCGAGCTCACTTCGGAACGGCGTGCCAGGTCGAATGCATACGCGATGAAGGACGCCGCGTAGATCGCAATCGCCGTCCAGACGAACAGGATCGAGAGAGAATCGAGATCGGGCATGGGGCCAGTCTACTTTCGGGTGGTTTCGGAGGAAGGGGCATCCAGGAGACGCGCATGCCCGGTCACGAGGTCATCGACGGCAGCCCCCAGGGTCGGGTCCTCGCCTCGGGCAAGGCCGGCGTACTCCAGCCGCACCTCTCCATCAGCGGCGGATGCTTTGACCCACATGCGGCGGCGCGGGATGAACAGGGCGAGCATGAGGCCGGCGAGGGCAAGCAGTGCGAACACGAGCACCCAGACGGCGGATGCATCGTGATGCACCTGCAGCGATACGAATCGCTTGACCGACTGCGTGAAGTCCACAGCGCCGGCAGGCGACTCATCCTCGAACGTGATCGATCCGCGTCCGCCGGGTAGCTCGGCTGTCTCCCCCGGCTGCAGCTCGAGTGATGCAGTGTCGCTGCCATCGCCGGCGATCGGTGTGAGGTCATCGGTGTCGAGCACGTAGACGGACTTCGGCGTGCCGTCGTCGATGCCGAGATCGCCCTCGTAGACCCGAAGGGTGAGGAGCGGGGCGAGCAGATCCCCGTGCGCAGAGGCAAACGCACCGTTTTCGTTCTTCACCGCGCTCGGGTAGAAGAATGCCGCGATGCCCAGTTGCTCCGGCATCCCATCTGTGACCTTGATGACGCCGAGCGAGGTGAGTGAGGTGTCCTGCGGGAGGAATGGCACCGAGTTGCTGAAGACGACCTCGTCGTCGGCGTTTCGCACGGTGACCGTCGGGGCGTAGCCGTTGCCGAGCAGGTAGACCTTGTCGCCGGCGATGTTCAGCGGGTGATTGACGCGCACCGAATCCTCGTGGGATTCGCCGTTCTGACGCACAGTCATGTTCGCCGAGAAGTTCCCCGCCTGCCCGGACGCCGCCGAGCCGTACTCCTGGTAGGTCACATCGAATGAATCGAGAGTCATCGAATACGGGCTGAGGGCGTCGTCGCCCACGAAGCGTCCACGGTTCATCGACTCGTAGTCCAGCAGGGTGTTGACGAATGTCTGCCCTTCGACGACCACGCGCTGACCGGTGTAGGCGAAGCTGCCGCCGAGGCCGACAGCGAGGAGTACACCGACGAGCGCGATGTGGAAGATGAGATTGCCGGTCTCCCGCCAGTAGCCGCGCTCGGCCGAGACGGAGTAGGTCCTCCCCTTGTCGTAGCGCTCGACGCGATAGCCGAGGGCTTTCAGCTGCTTCTGTGCGACATCGACCGATCGGGATGCCTCGGCGTCAGACGCTTCGACAGCCTCAGCGACCGAGACGTCGAGAGGGCGCACGACCTCGCGATAGTCCTCGAGGCGCTTCAGACGAGCCGGAGTCCGCGGCGGACGCGCCCGCAGCGCCTTGATGTGGTGCTTGACGCGCGGGATGACGCAACCGACCAGCGAGATGAACAGCAGCAGATAGATCGCGGAGAACCACGGCGACAGGTAGACGTCGAACATGTTCATCGCGTCGAGCACGGGGAACAGGTCGGGGTTGTCTGCCTCCCACTGGGTGACGCCGTTGGGGTCGGCCATCCGCTGCGGGAAGATCGAGCCCGGGATCGCCGCGATCGCGAGCACGAGCAGCAGCACGATTGCGGTGCGCATCGATGTCAACTGGCGCCATCCCCAGCGCAGCCAGCCGACGAATCCGAGCCGCGGCTGAGTGATCGCGGTGTCGTCACCGTCGATGTGGTCGGACGGGCGGAGCGGATCGGAACTCGTCACGGCATCCTTCTTGTGAGCGGCATCCTTCTGGGGAGCGGGGGAATCAGAGCGGGAGTTGGACACTGCCCATCACCGCCGTCAGGCGAGACATGATGTCGGTCCACAGGCCCGAGACCATCAGCACACCGAGCACGATCAGCAGGGCGCCGCCGATGATGTTGACGACGCGGATGTGCCGGCGCAGGAAACCGATCGTCTTGGTCGCCCAGCCGAAGCCGAGCGCAACGAGCAGGAACGGGATGCCGAGGCCGAGACTGTATGCGAGCCCCAGGAAGGCCGCACGCCAGGGGTCGCCGATCGTCCAGGCGACGCTGGTGATCGCGGCGAGAGTCGGGCCGATGCACGGCGCCCACCCGATACCGAGTGCGAAGCCGAGCAGCGGTGCGCCGATGAGGCCCGTCTTGGAGGTGACGTGCATGCGCCACTCGCGCTGCGCGAAGCCGAAGAGCCCCAGGAAGACCAGCCCCATCGCGATGATGACGGCGCCCAGGATACGAGTGATCAGCTCACCCCGCTGCAGGAAGAAGACGGATGCTGCGCCGCCGATGACGGTGAACGTGATGAACACGATGCTGAAGCCGAGGATGAACAGCAGCACGCCCAGCACGAGTCGGCCGCGGCCGCTCTTCGCGGGCCCTGTCGCGGCGCCTCGCGGCGTGACCGCTCCCCCGATGAATCCGAGGTACCCCGGAACGAGCGGGAGCACGCACGGCGAGAGGAACGACACCAGCCCCGCGAGCATCGCCACCGGGATCGCGAGCCAGAGAGCGCCGGAACCGATCAGTTCGGGAGCGTTCACGCTTCCTCCGCGAGCGCGTCTCCGACGAGGGTCGCGAGGATGCTGGGACCGTCGAGCTGTCCGATGATGCGAGCAGCGACCCGCCCCTGCTTGTCGAGCACGAGAGTGGTCGGTGTCGCCTGGATCGGGGTCGCATTGGCGAATGCGAGCTTGGCAGTACCGCTGTCGACGTCGATGAGGCTCGGGTAGGTGATCCCGTACGTCTCGGCGAATGCCTTCGCCGTATCGGCCTGGTCGTACGTATTGACGCCGATGAACGACACGTCATCGTCCGCGTACTTCTGCCACACGCTCTCGAGGTCGCCGGCTTCCGCCCTGCACGGCGCGCATCCCGCGTACCAGAAGTTGACGACCGTGACGTCGCCGGCGATCTCAGCACTGTCGAACTCCGCGCCCGCTTCGGTCACGCCGCTGAAATCGACCGGTTCACCGCGTTCTGCGACCGGGATCTCTTCGACTGCGCCATCCGCCGAGATGTAGCCCTTGCCGTCACCGTCGAGGTACTGCTGCGCCACGGGATCAGCAGAGCAGCCAGCCAGAGTGAGGGCGAACACCGCGGCGAGCGCGGCTGTAAGCAACGAGCGAGAACGGGGCACATTCCCAGTCTACGCAGGGCTTTCTATGGGTGATCTGGAAGGTTCTGGGCACGCACGCACATCAGAACTTCGCGAGCACGTCCTCGACTCCGGCGCGGAATCGAGGGCACGTGGTGATGTCGTGGGCGGTGCAGCGCACGGCGTGCTCGGTCATCTCTTTCGAGAGGCGCATCTCCTCCATGCGCTGGTCGAGATCGGCCAGGTGGGCGAAGAGGACCTCGTGTCGACCGCTGCGGCCGTCATCGAGCAGGATCCCGATCTGCTCGAGGGTCATTCCCGCGGCTTTGCTGCGCTGGATCACGGCGATGCGCACGATCTCCTCTTCGCCATAGCGTCGGCGTCCTGCCTGGTCACGCTCAGGACGCAGCAGGCCGACGGACTCCCAGTGCCGGAGCACATTGGTGGGCAGGCCGACGCGTTCGGCGACCTCTCCGACGGACCAGGGATGCTCGGCGCTTGACTTCATGTTGACATGAAGTCACACACTGTGTGAGAAAGCAAGCTCGGGAGAGGAATTCACTATGTACGACGCGATCGTGATCGGGGCAGGACCCGCGGGGCTGCAGGCAGGACTCACGCTGGGGAGAATGCACCGCAAGACGCTCGTCCTCGATTCGGGCGAGTACCGCAACGGCACCGTGGCACACATGCACAACGTGCTCGGCGACGATGGGACGGCGCCCGACGATTATCGTGCGCGGGCGCGCAAACAGCTCGCGGAGTATCCGGATGTGGAGTTCAGCCCCGGTACCGTCGCGCGGATCTCGGGAACCGTCGACGACTTCACCGTGCACTTTCCCGACGGCCACAGCGAGGACACCCGACGCATCGTCCTCGCCACCGGCGTCGTCGATGACCTCCCCTCCGTTGTCGGCCTCGATGACCTCTGGGGCCGCCGCGTCTTCGCGTGCCCGTTCTGCGACGGGCACGAGTTCGACGGCGAGGAGATCGGAGTCATCGGCGCAGGTCCGCGCGCGGCGCACCTGATCGGGATGCTCGGACGCATCGCCGCGGGCATCACGGTGTTCCCGATCGACACCGACCTCCCTGAAGATCTGGCGGCGCTCGGGACGACAGGGGTGCAGGTTGCCCCAGCCGTGGAGGCAGTCGCTGCGGCAGGCGAAGGTGTGACCGTGACCGCTGGTGGCAAGGAGCATCCGCTGGCCGGCCTTTTCGTCGCGGCAGGCACGTTCCATCAGCGCGGCGCCTTCATCGCGGACCTCGGGCTGCGCATGCTCGACAGCGGCGGGATCGAGATCGACGACTTCGGACGCACCTCTGTTCCCGGCATCACTGCAGCGGGAGATCTCGCGCACCGCGCATCCATGCCCGGGCCGATGCCCTCGGTCATTCAAGCCGCAGCGGCAGGGCAGCTGGCGGCATCCGCCGTCGTGCAGGAGCTGAGCGTCTGAGGTTGCGCAGGCCTACACAGCGCCGAGGTCGATGCCGCCGGCTGCGGGCTCGGCGTAGCCGACCTCGCGCCACACGTCGCCGACGCGCTCGAACGAGGTGACGCTGGAGAGCGCGCAGCGCCGGGTGCGCGGATCGTGCGGAAGTCGGAGACCTGCAACGTGCAGGTGCGTGATCCAGATCGGCGCCTGGTGGGAGACGATCACGATGTCACCGCTGTCGGTCTCATGCCAGGCGTCGTTCATCGCGGCTTCCACCCGCTCGGCGACGGCGACATATGGCTCGCCCCAGCTCGGCACCGAGGGCCTGCGCAGATGCCACCAGTTGCGCGGGTCGCGCAACGCCCTGCTCATGCGCGTCCCCTCGAACACGTTCGTGGGTTCGATGACGCGTTCATCGAGCACCGGCTCCAGCCCGAAGATCTCCGTGAACGGCTCGGCGGACTCCTGCGTGCGCTGCAACGGTGAACAGCGCAGGGACGTCACTGCACGCCCCTGCTGCTCGATGTACTCCGCGGCGGCCCGGGCCATCCGTCTGCCGTCCTCGCTCAGGCGGTAATGCGGAAGCCGCCCGTAGAGCACCCGTTCCGGGTTGTAGACCTCGCCATGCCGGACGAGATGCAGACGCTCTGCCGCCATCTCAGACCTTGCGGTAGGTTGCCGAGCCGAATCCGATGATCAGGTGGCCGATGAACGGGAACAGCCAGAGCAGGAAGAACGAGAACGCCCCGCCCTTGCCGAAGTTCTTACCCTCCTTTATCGCCACGACGATCGCGAAGACGATGTTCACGATGGGGATCAGGTAGAGCAGCGCGAACCAAGCGGACATGCCCGCGATCTTCACGAGGAAGACCCAGTTCACGATGGGAATGATCGCCAGGATGCCTGGATACCCCGCCTTCGAGAAGACCTTCCACATCGTGATCGCATAGATCACGTAGACGATGATGCTCACCCAGACGTTGGTCGCCGAGTACACCTGTTCGCTGAGCAGATTCGAATCCATGCCCCCGACTCTAGCGGTGGGCGCGAGCTCGATCAGGGATCTTGAGGACCGGTGATCGCACGCAGGGCGCGCACGTGGCGGTCGTATGCGCGGCGGCCCTTCGCCGTCGACCGCACCCAGGTACGGGGGCGTGCGCCGACATAACCCTTCGTGACCTTCACATAGCCGAGATTCTCCAGGTGCGAGATGCCCTTGCTGACCGCCGAGTCGTCGGCTTCGATGAGGTCGCGGATCGCGCCGAAGTCCAACTCGACGTCGTCCGCCAGTGCGGCCATGACGGATAGGCGCACCGGCGTGAGGAGCGCCTCGTCGAGGTCATGCCGGGGATGAGACACGAGCGCGCCCTGGAAGGAATGCCGAGACGATGAGAGACGCTGCCACCAGCACTCCGGCAGCGGTGGCCATCGGCGGGGTGACGAGATCTGTGGCGATGATGAGCACGACGAGCGCGAACATCAGGAGTGCGGCCACCCCGAACCCCGCCCACTGGACCCATTGCCACTCATAGCCGGTGCGCAGCAGACCCCAGGATTTCGTCCGCGCGGAGATACCGACGAGGGCGACCATGAGACCGAGCATCATGACGAGCCAGGCGAGAGCCGGAACGAGGACGACCGCGCACGCCAGTCCGAAGAAGAGCCCTATGAATACTGTCATGAGCCGCGCTGGCACAGGCAGATTCCGTGGTCGCCTCTCACGGTCCTCAGCGCCGACGGGAGCGCGCAGGACGACGCGAAGAGGGCGGATGCCGAAGACCAGCAGTGTGATCGCGAAGGCGATCAACGCCACCCACCAGGGGTATCCACCGCCCGCGATGCCCCAGATGAGCAGGATCACGAGGATGAGTATGAAGAAGCCGAGGGCGATCCAGTACCTCGGCGTCGCACTCAGGCGCTCTCTGAAGCGTTCACTGGCGCCGCTGACGAGGACCGACGACACGATGATCGGCGGCAGCGCGAGCGTCATCGTCGTTCCTCCGAACGCACTCGCGCCGCCCTCGACCGAACCGGTGAAGACGAACACGGCCATGTAGGCGGCCAGCAGGACGGTGTAGGTGAGCTGCAGCAGTGCATGACCTCGAGGCCTCCGTGCCTCCCGCGCACGGATCGACTCCGCATCGCGAAGAGCTCGCCTCTGGCGGTCATCCACATCGCTTCCAAATTCACTTTCCATATGGCAAGTATGTGCCTATGGGCAAGTGCTTGCAAGAGACCACCTCGGTCGCACACGCCCGCCGGACGCGCCCACGTAGAATGGGCGAGTTCCCTTTTCTGAACTGGAGGAATCTTCCGTGCTTCGCACTCACACGACCGGCTCTTTGCGAGCCGAGCACATCGGTCAGACCGTCACCCTCACGGGTTGGGTCGATCGTCGTCGTGATCACGGAGGAGTCGCGTTCATCGATCTCCGCGATGCCTCGGGCATCGCCCAGGTGGTCATCCGCGACGAAGAGACTGCGCACCCGCTGCGCAGCGAGTTCGTCTTGAAGGTCACCGGCGAGGTCTCCCGTCGCCCCGAGGGCAACGCGAACCCGAACCTCCCCTCCGGCGAGATCGAGGTCATCGCGACCGATGTCGAGGTGCTGAACGAATCCGCGCCTCTCCCGTTCCAGGTCTCCACCGGCCTCGGCGACAGCGAGACGATCGGCGAGGACGTGCGGTTCAAGTACCGCTATCTCGACCTGCGACGCCCGTCCGCAGCATCCGCTCTGCGCCTGCGTTCGAAGGTTTACAGGGCGGTGCGCGAGGTGCTCGACGCACGCGAGTTCGTCGAGGTCGAGACTCCGACGCTCACCCGCTCGACGCCCGAGGGCGCGCGCGACTTCGTGGTGCCCGCACGCCTGCACCCGGGCAGCTGGTACGCCCTGCCGCAGAGCCCACAGCTGTTCAAGCAGCTGCTCATGGTCGGCGGCATCGAGAAGTACTACCAGATGGCTCGCTCCTACCGCGATGAGGACTTCCGCGCCGACCGGCAGCCGGAGTTCACGCAGCTCGACATCGAGATGAGCTTCGTCGACCAGGAAGACGTCATCGAGATGATGGAAAGCGTCCTGGTCGCGATGTGGGCAACCATCGGTGTCGAGGTGCAGACCCCGATTCCGCGCATCACCTACGCCGACGCGATGGCCAAGTACGGCTCGGACAAGCCCGACCTGCGCTTCGGGCTCGAGCTCGTTGAGGCGACGGAGTACTTCGCCGACACCACGTTCCGCGTGTTCCAGTCCGAGTACGTCGGCTCTGTCGTGATGCCCGGCGGCGCATCGCAGCCTCGCAAGAAGCTCGACGCCTGGCAGGACTGGGCCAAGCAGCGCGGAGCCCGCGGACTCGCCTATGTACTCTTCAACGAGGATGGCTCGCTCGGCGGCCCTGTTGCCAAGAACCTGTCCGAGAAGGAGCAGTCCGGACTCGCCGACCTTGTCGGCGCGAAGCCGGGCGACTGCGTCTTCTTTGCCGCGGGCTCGGCGAAGGACTCGCGCGCACTGCTGGGAGCCGCCCGCGTCGAGATCGGTCGCCGACTCGACCTCCTCGACCCCGACACGTTCGCCTTCACCTGGGTTGTGGATGCTCCGATGTTCGAGCCTGCGGCGGATGCCGTGGCATCCGGTGACGTCGCCGTCGGCGCCGGGACCTGGACCGCCGTGCACCATGCCTTCACGGGCCCGAAGCCGGAGTTCGCGGACACCTTCGACACCGACCCCGGGTCTGCCCTCGCGTATGCGTACGACATCGTCTGCAACGGCTCGGAGCTCGGCGGCGGTTCGATCCGCATCCACCAGGAGTCCGTGCAGAAGCGCGTATTCGAGGTCATGGGCATCTCGGATGAGGTCGCGAACGAGCAGTTCGGCTTCCTGCTGGACGCGTTCAAGTTCGGCGCCCCGCCGCACGGCGGAATCGCGCTGGGCATGGACCGCGTGCTGCAGCACCTGACGAAGACTGAGTCGATCCGCGAGGTCATCGCGTTCCCGAAAACCGGCAACGGCTTCGACCCGCTGACCAGCGCCCCCGCCCCCATCACCGACGCGCAGCGCGCCGAGGCCGGCGTGGACTTCGTCCCGGAGGACTGACTCCCCGTCCGTCGAGGCCCCCTCTGAGCATCCGCGCCCCTCTGGGACGCGCGAATCAGAGGGGGCCTCGACGCTGCAAGGGGGCCTCGGCGCTGGTGATCACCCAGCGAGCAGCGCGAGCGCGGGGGCGATGTTCTCGTTCCACACGTCGACGCCGAGTTTTCCGATGAGAGCGACCACGACGACGAGGAAGACCACGCGGATGAACTTCGTGCCGCGAGAAATCGCCATGCGCGAGCCCAGGTAGCTGCCCGCCACGTTCGCAACCGCGAGGATGCCGCCGAGCACCCACAGCACCGAGCCGTGCGGGATGAACAGCAGCAGCGCACCGAAATTCGTGGCGAGATTCACGATCTTCGCCTTCGCACTGGCCTGCAGGAAGTCGTAGCCCATGAGCGCTACGAGCGTGATGACGAGAAATGTCCCGGTACCCGGCCCGATCATCCCGTCGTAGAAGCCGATCACGAGCCCCGCCGCCCCCGCCATGATGTGGTGTTTGTGACCAGCGAAACGCAGCTTCGTCGCCGCACCCATTTCGGGCTTGAACACCGTGAAGATCGCTACCGCGAGCAGGGCTATGACGATGATCGGCTTGAAGGCTGCGGGTGGCAGCACGGTGGCGACAGCTGCGCCGCCGAAGGAGCCAGCCAAGGCGATTCCCGCCATGGGCAGCGCCGTACGGATGTCGGGTTTGGCCCGCCGGTAGTAGGTGACGCTACTGGTGGCGGTCCCGAACACCGAGGCGAGCTTGTTGGTTGCGAGTGCCTGCACCGGCGCAATGCCGGGAATGAGCAGCAGCGCCGGAAGCTGCAGCAACCCGCCTCCGCCGACGACCGCGTCGATCCAGCCCGCCGCGAACGCCGCGATGACGACGAACACCAGCATCCCCCAGGTGAGCTGTTCGAGCCCGAGCATCTCACCGATTTCCATTGCTTCATTATCGCGCGATGCGGGTGCGCCCGAATGACAGACTGTTTTCATGCTCGATGCTCTTCCGCTGCCGCATCCGTTCGAATGCCGCGCTGGTTCCGCAACACTCCGCCGCGCCACGGGCGACGACCTCGACGTGCTGATCGCACTGCTCTCCGACGACCCGATCAGCGCCTCCCGCGGCGATGTCGCATCGGCCGCCGACCGTGAGACCTACGCGACGGCACTGCGCGAAGTCCTCGACGAGCCGTCGAACGACCTGCTCGTCGTCGAACTCGATGGAGCTGTCGTCGGCACGCTGCAGCTCACCTCGATTCCCGGGATGGCGCGCCGCGGAGCGCGCCGTCTGCTTGTCGAGGCAGTGCGAGTGAGCAGCAGCATCCGCTCGTCAGGCATCGGGTCGGCCGTCATGCGCTGGGTGTCGGATGCCGCGGCTCCCGCCCTCGGCGCCGCCCTGGTGCAGCTCACCTCGGATGCTGCGCGCACCGACGCGCATCGGTTCTACGAGCGCCTCGGATACGCCGGCTCGCACGTCGGCTTCAAATACAGCATCCCCCGCTGACACATCCCTCTCCTCTCCACCGGCGCCCCCTCGCAGCATCGACGCCCCTCCTGAAACACGCGACTACGCGGGGGCCTCGGCGACCAGAGGGGGCGCCGGCGCTAAGAGGTGAGTACGCACCGCCTCGGCGTTCGCACGCGCGACACCGGGCGTTCACCCTGCCCGTCAGAGCCGGTAACTCTCGCGCCGTAGCGTCCTGTGGCAACCCGACTCCGGCGCGCCGCGCCGGGCATCCGAGAGGAATCCACCCTGATGGCAACCATTAATCGCCGCACGCGGCTCGTCGCCGGTATCGCCCTGGCAGCCACGGCGGCCCTGGCTCTGACCTCCTGCGCCGCAGACAGCAGCGCAGGCGCCGGATCCGATGGCGGCGACGCCACCGATGCCGCATCCGCCACCTCACTCGCCGACTTCGGCACCCTCGCCGACCTCGAGGCCGCAGCCAAGGCCGAGGGGGCACTGAACGTCATCGCGCTCCCCCGCGACTGGGCGAACTACGGCGAGATCCTCGATCTGTTCGCCGACCGCTACCCCGAGATCACCATCAATGAGGCATCCCCCGATGTCTCCAGCGCCGAGGAGATCACGGCCGCCGAGACCAACCAGGGACTCGACACCGCACCCGACGTGTTCGACCTCGGCCTCGCGGTCGCCCTGCAGAACACCGACGTGTTCGCGCCCTACAAGGTCGAGAACTTCGACGAGATCCCCGACGCGCTCAAGGAATCGACCGGACTGTTCGTCGGCGACTACGGCGGATACATGTCGATCGGCTACGACTCCTCGAAGTTCGACGAGCCCACCGCGCTCGACGACCTCAAGGGTGCCGACTACAAGGGTGCTGTCGCGATCAACGGCGACCCGACCCAGGCCGGTTCCGCCTTCGCCGCGGTAGGACTGGCAGCCGTGCAGTCCGGTGGGGACCTCGATGACTTCACTCCGGGCATCGAGTACTTCGGGGAGCTGCAGAAGGCCGGCAACTTCCTCAAGGTCGACGTCACCCCCGCGACCATCACCAGCGGCGAGACCCCGGTCGTCTTCGACTGGGACTACCTGAACGCCGCCGCTGGCGCGGACAACGAGAACTGGAAGGTCGTCGTCCCCGACGGCACCGGATATGCCTCATACTACAACCAGGCCATCAACAAGGATGCTCCGAACCCGGCCGCCGCGCGCCTGTGGCAGGAGTTCCTCTACAGCGACGATGTGCAGAACCTGTGGCTCAAGGGCGGCGCACGCCCGGCACGCATGGAGGCCATGACCGAGGCGGGCACGATCGACGCCGACCTCGCAGCCGCCCTGCCCGAGGTTCCCACAGATACGGTCGTCCCGACCGAGGAGCAGTCCACGGCAGCCGGCACCCTGCTCGGCGAGAAGTGGGCCGCGGCCGTCCAGTGACCGCGATCATGACGGGGGTGGATGCTGCGGCATCCGCCCCCACCACCGCCGGGCCGCCACGTGCGGCCCGGCGTTCCGGCACGTCTGCGGCATGGCTGGGTCTCGTGCCGTTCGCCGCCTATGTGCTGCTGTTCCTCGCCGTGCCGACGATCCTCGCGATCGGATCGGGCTTCTTCGACGGTGAGGGCGCGTTCACGTGGACCAATGTCACCGCCCTCGCAGATCCGGTCGTGCTGAACACCTTCGCGAACTCCGCGTGGGTGTCCCTGCTCACCGCCGTCATCGGTGCCGTCGCGGGCGCGCTCGTCTGCTACGCCATGCTCGGAATGAACCCGCAGGGCGCGGTACGCCAGAGTGTGGATGCCACCGCCGGCGTCCTCGCGCAGTTCGGCGGAGTCATGCTCGCGTTCGCGTTCATAGCGACGATCGGGGCCCAGGGTGTCATCACCGTGCTCCTCAAAGACAGCTTCGGGATCAACATCTTCGAGAACGGCATGTGGCTGTACGAGGTGCCGGGGCTGATCTTTCCCTACATCTACTTCCAGGTGCCGCTCATGGTGATCACCCTCATGCCAGCGCTTGCTGGTCTCAAGCCGCAGTGGGTCGAGGCGAACCTGACCCTCGGCGGCACCCGGCTCGGGTTCTGGACCCGCATCGGCATCCCCGTGCTCGCCCCGTCGTTTCTCGCGAGCCTGCTGCTGCTGTTCGCGAACGCATTCTCCTCGTACGCGACCGCGGCGGCCCTCGCCAGCCAGGGATCGCAGATCGTCCCGCTGCAGATCCGTGCTGCGCTCACCAGCGAAACCGTGCTCGGGCGCGAGAACCTCGCCGGCGCCCTCGCACTCGGCATGATCGTCATCGTCGGCGTCGTGATGGCGCTGTACTCACTGATCCAGCGGCGGGCTGCGAGGTGGCAGTCATGAACACACTCGCCCCCTCTCGCACGACGCGCTGGGTCATCGGCATCCTGATCGGCGCGTTCTTCGCGATCCCGCTGATCTCGACCTTCCTCTACACGCTGCGCGGTACCGACGGCGGGCTCTCGTTCGAACGCTGGGCCGCGCTGCTGGATCCCGCGGCATCCGCGGCGATCAAGCCGATCTGGACGGGCCTCGGCAACTCCCTGGTCCTCGCCCTCGTCACGGTTCTGATCGTGCTTCTGCTGCTCGCCCCGACGATGATTCTGGTGAATCTGCGGTTCCCGAAGCTCAAGCCGATCTTCGAGTTCACCGCTCTCCTACCGATCTCGATCCCAGCGATCGTGCTCGTGGTCGGCCTCTCCCCGATCTATCTGCAGATCGGACGCACCCTCGGCACCGGCACCTGGACCCTCGCCTTCGCGTACGGCATCACCGTGCTGCCGTTCGCATATCGCTCGATCCAGGCATCCATCGACGCCGCGGACCTCCGCACGCTGTCGGAGGCAGCCCGCTCGCTCGGGGCGAACTGGCCGACCGTCGTGCTCAGGGTGCTCGCCCCGAACCTGCGTCAGGGGCTGCTCTCGGCATCCCTCATCTCCATCGCCGTCGTACTCGGCGAGTTCACCATCGCATCGCTCCTGAACCGTCAGGTGTTCCAGACTGCGATGGTCGTCGTCGGCAAGCAGGACGCTTACGCACCCGCGATCTTCACGCTGCTCGCGCTGCTGTTCTGCTTCCTGCTGCTGCTCATCATCGGCCGCACCGCACGCGGCAACCGAAAGGCCTCGCAATGACCACTGCACTGCCCGCGACCAAGGACAACGTGCTGCTCGCCGATGCCGGAGACGGCACACGCGTGCAGTTTCAGGGCGTCGAGAAGAGCTACGGCGCGAACCGGGTGCTGCACGGCGTCGACCTCGACATCGCACCCGGAGAGTTCGTCTCGCTGCTCGGGCCATCCGGCTGCGGCAAGACCACAGCGCTGCGGGTGCTCGCCGGGCTCGAGCACGCTGATCGCGGCGCCGTGCTGCTCGGCGGCCGAGATGTCTCACGCGTTCCGACGAACAAGCGCGACATCGGCATGGTCTTCCAGTCGTATTCGCTGTTCCCGCACCTGAGCGTCGCCGACAACACCGCATTCGGGCTGCGCCGTCGCGGCGCATCGAAAGCGAGGGCCGGCACGCGAGCACTGGATGCCCTCGCGCTCGTTGGCCTCGAAGCCTTCGCCGACCGATTCCCCCATCAGCTCTCGGGCGGGCAGCAGCAGCGTGTCGCGCTCGCCCGTGCCCTGGTCACGGAGCCCCGCGTACTATTGCTCGACGAGCCGCTGTCCGCCCTCGATGCCAAGGTGCGCGTGCAGCTGCGTGACGAGATCCGTCGCCTCCAGCTGCGGCTGGGAATCACGACGGTATTCGTCACGCACGATCAGGAGGAGGCGCTGGCCGTCTCGGATCGGATCGCAGTGATGGATGCCGGACGCATCGACCAGATCGACACTCCCGAAGAGCTGTATCTGCGCCCCGCCACTGCGCACGTTGCATCCTTCGTCGGCCTATCCAGCGTCGTCCGGGGCATGGCATCCGGCGAGCACGTCGTGGTGTGGGGCCGAGAGCTGCCCGCGGCATCGGCCATCACCGGGATCGTCGATGTGCATCTGCGGCCCGAGAATCTGCGCTTCACGGGAGAGGCGGATGCTGCGATCAGCGGCACTGTCGAGGAGAGCACCTTCCTCGGCAGCATCCGACGCACGCTCGTGAAGACCGAGTCCGGCGAGCTCGTGCGCGTGCAGCACGACGCGCAGTCCCATCCGAGGTTCGGCGAGCTCGTGCACCTGACGATCGAACAGGTCCCGGTCGCGGTTCGCGCCTGCGGCTGATTTCACCGACCGCCGGCACGACCGCCAGCGCTACAGAACGCGCGCCAGGAAGTCCTGCGTGCGCGGATGCTGCGGATTGGCCAGCACCTCGCGCGGATCGCCCTGCTCGACGATCACGCCGCCGTCCATGAAGATCAAGCGGCTGCCGACCTCGCGCGCGAAGCCCATCTCGTGGGTGACGACGAGCATCGTCATGCCCTCGTCTGCGAGCCTGCGCATCACCTGCAGCACCTCGCCGACGAGCTCGGGATCGAGCGCAGAGGTGGGCTCGTCGAAAAGCATCATGTCGGGGTTCATGCACAGCGCCCGTGCGATCGCCACGCGCTGCTGCTGGCCGCCCGAAAGGTGCCCGGGAAATGCATCCGCCTTCTCGGCCAGACCCACTCGGGTGAGCATCTCGCGCGCGACCTTCTCGGCCTCCACCTTCGAGCGCTTCTTCACCCGGCGCTGCGCGAGCGTGAGGTTGCCCATCACATCGAGATGCGGGAACAGGTTGAAGCTCTGGAACACCATGCCGATACGGGTGCGCACCCGATCGATGTCGGTGTCCTCATCGGTGATGTCGATGCCCTCAATGAGGATCTTGCCGCCGGTGGGCTCTTCGAGCATGTTCACCGAGCGCAGCAGCGTCGATTTACCCGAACCCGATGGCCCGATGACGCAGACGACTTCGCCGCCGAGGACCGTCAGGTCGATGCCCTTGAGTACCTCGTTGTCGCCGAAGGTCTTCACGAGGCCGCGGACCTCGATGGCGGGGGCATGGATGTCGATCAGATCAGTGCTCATCGCTGCCTCGCCATTCGTCGCTCGAGCCACGCGCTGAATCGCGTGAGGGGAATCGTCACGACCAGGTAGAGCAGCGCCGCCATGATCAGCGGGGTCGCGTTGCCGTTCTGCGTCGTCGCGTCGCGGGCGAAGGTGGTGAGTTCCTTCGACCAGATGAAGCTTCCGGCGATGAACAGCAGTGAGGTGTCCTTCAGCAGCAGCACGAACTCGTTGGTGAGTGGCGGGATGATGATCCGGAAGCCTTGCGGGATGACCACCCAGAACGTGGTCTTCATCGGCGACATGCCGAGCGAGCGCGACGCTTCGGTCTGCCCCTTTGGCACCGCCTGGAGTCCTGCCCTGATGGTCTCTGCCATGTACGCAGAGGCGACGAGGATCAGGCCGACGAGGCCGAGGACGACCGGACCGCCGAGATCTTGATTGCGCACGCCGACGGCGATCGGCAGGATGTAGGCGATCGCGAAGATCGTCAACAGCGCGGGGAGCCCTCGGAAGAGCTCGATCCACACCGTCGCGATCCACCGGAACGGTGCGATCACCGACATCTTCATCAGCGCCAGCACGATGCCGAGCACCAGCCCGCCGATGAACGCGACGGCTGTGAACCACAGCGTGTTCACGAGTCCGGTCGTGACGATGCCGGGGAGCATCTTGAGCGCGACCTCGGGGTTGAAGAACAACGGTCCGAGTCGTGCCCAGTCCGCTGTCGCCAGCGCCCACACCGCCAGGGCGATCAGGATCACATATACCGCGTAGCGATACAGCTTCTGCTTCTGCGTGCGCCTCAACGCCATCGTCAAGGTCCTCCCGGCCGACGTTTCCTACCGGTCAGTTCGCGGCGAAGTAGGTGTCGTAGATCGTGTCGTAGTCGCCGCTGTCACGCAGATCCTTCAGCGCACCGTTGATGGCATCGAGCAGGGCTGCCTTCTCGCCCTTCGAGAACGCGAAGCCGTACTGCTCGTCGGTGTTGTACTCCTCGACGATCTTGTAGTTCGGGTCGGCCTTCTCGTGCTCGATGTTCACCGGCTGGTCCTGCAGGATCGCGTCGATCGTGCCGGCCTGGATCGCCGGCCACAGCTCGCCATCGGACGGGAGCTGGAGAAGCTGCGCGCCGGGTGCGTTCTCGGTGGCGTAGGCCTCTCCGGTCGTGCCCTGCTGAACGCCGACGATCTTGCCGTCGAGGTCGTCGATGGAGGTGATGTCGGAGTCGGCAGGCACGAGCAGCGACTGCAGCGAGTCGTAGTACGGGTCCGAGAAGTCGAGGTTCGCCTTGCGCTCATCGGTGATCGTCATGGCCGACGCGCCGATGTCACAGGTACCCGAGGCGAGGGTCGTGCCGGACTGCAGTGCGTCGAATCCGACGTCCTGCACCGAGAGCTTGAGGTCGAGCTTCTTGGCGATCGCGTCGAGCAGGTCGATGTCGAAGCCGGTGTAGCCGGTGCCGTTGTCGCCGCCCTCGAACTCGAAGGGCGCGTAGGGGATGTCCGAGCAGACAGTCAACGCGCCGGCTTCGACCAGCCCGTAGTCGTCGCCTGCGGACGTCGGAGCCGTGTCATCGCCCCCTGCGGTGTCTGAACCGCTGCCGGCGCAGCCGGACAGCGTGAGGGCGGCGGTCGCGGCGAGTGCGAGACCGAGGATGAGGTGACGGCGACGGGTCATGACCGCTCCAAGCTGACGGGGCCATAAGGCCCGCTGACGGGTGTGAGGTTCATCCTGACACGGAGGAGCGCTCAATTCCCAACATTCGCGGGTTACGTTTGCGTTTCGCTCCGCGCCGCGTGCGCCTCAGACTTCGAAATCGACTGCGACTCGAGATGCTACGACGGAGCCGATGTAGACCGCGACCTCTTCATGCGCCGGATGCACCGCGTACTGCTCGAGCGCCTCGACGGAGTCGAAGTCGGCGACGAGGGTGACGTCCCAGTTCACGTCCGGGTAGATCGAGTTCACGCCTGCCGAGATCGAACGCAGCTGTGGCACGACGCCGTGCAGTGCGTTCAGTCGGCGGGCGACTTCTGCAGCCTGGGCAGCGCGCTCGGCGGCATCCTCGCTCGCGAGCTTCCAGGTGACCACGTGACGAAGCGTCATTGTTTCTCCAGTCTCTCGCGCAGCCGGTCGGGCGATACCCGCCACTGCGCATGGAATTCGTCGTCGATGAGGACGACGGGAATCTTCTCCCACCACAGCTCGTGCAGGGCGGGGTCGTCATCGATCGATCGCTCGATGATCTCGATCTCGTCACCGAGCTCGTCCGGCAAGTCGGCGACAACGGTCTCGACGATCTCGAGCGCCGTCGGGCACAGGTGGCATCCCGGCCGTCCGATGACGGTGATGGTGGTCACGCCGAGGGAACCTCGACCGGGTGGCCGGAGGCGATCCACTCGCCGGTGCCGCCGTCGACGTTGGTCGCGTCGTAGCCGCGCGGCTCGAGTGCCTCGACCACGCGCCCCGAGCGGCCTCCGGCCTGGCAGATGACATCGAATGGCTCGGCGGGAAGCTCGTCCAGACGGTTGCCGATCTCAGACATCGGGATGTTCACGGCGCCGGGCACATGCCCGCGGGCGAACTCGTCCTTCTCGCGCACATCGATGAGCGGCGTGCCCTCACGGGTGGCGAGTTCGGCGATGGTGATCGACTTCATGGCATCCTCACGATGATTCGGCGACGAAAACAGCCATAGCTACACGAAGCGCCCCCTTTCGACATGCTCGAGGAGCAGGTCGGGGGCGCTCTGTGTCTGGCCGCTTACTTCTTGTTGCGACGCTGGTGGCGAGTCTTGCGAAGCAGCTTGCGGTGCTTCTTCTTCGCCATGCGCTTACGGCGCTTCTTGATGACTGAACCCACGGAAACCTCACTAAGTCAGGGGCTGGGTGCCGCAGAAAATCGGACACCCGGGTGCGCGGCATGGAAAATGCCTCAGATCAGTTTAGCAAACGACAGACCGTGCGAAGTGCACGTTTCGATCCGCCGGCTGCGACAGGCTCAACCGACGTCGGCGATAGGGCGTTGCAGCGCTTCGGTGACTGCGGTCTCCGGCACACGATAGCTGCGCCCGAACCGGATCGCCGGCAGATCACCAGAGTGCACCATCCGGTAGACGGTCATCTTGGACACGCGCATGAGGGCCGCAACTTCGGCGACCGTCAGGAATCGAACTTCAGGAACATCGGGCATCCCACGTACCCCTTTCTGGTGATGCCCAACTCTATGGGGAAGGCGGGACCCCTGTAAACCCATGGGGTGAATGTGATCTGTGTGACTGCTATGCGCCGAGACGCTTGAGTGCAGTGGTCACGACGTGCTTGGCGGATGCGGCAGCGCGACCGACGACCTCCGCGGCGTGGCTTGCTCCCTCGGGAAGCGGAACGAGCGAGAAGTCGATATCGGGCGCACTGTCTCCGAACGCGTCGACGAGGAACGGGACGAGCCAGTCATCGACAGCCCCGAGCGGGTCGACCTCGATGCTGTAGAACCGGCGCTGCCCGTCCTCACGGACGCTGACCAGTTCGGCATCGCGCAGCACCTTCAGGTGCTTGGAAACGGTGGGCTGGCTGATGCCGAGTTCGCTGACGATCTGCGAGACGCTCGTGCCAGCATCCTCTTCGGTCGACCGCCGCAGCAGGAGCTGGAGGATGTCGCGCCTCGTTCCGTCTGCGATCACGTCGAAGATGTCCGTCATGAAGATCAGGGTAGTCGCCCCGCGCCCGGAGTACCATGACGAAGGCTCGCCGCGATCCGCGTCGGGCCTTCGCAGACGAGTTCGGGGGGCCGCGATGTCGAGCATCAGCGGGTCTGCGTCGTCCCGTAAGCGCGCGAGCGATCTGTGGCATTTCGGCCGTCGTTTCATCACGTCCTCGCCGTCTCGCTTCGCAATTCTCATCTTCGCCGCGCTGATTCTGGTGTTCACGGCGCTCTTCTCGCTCCCGATCGCGTCCACGACCGGCACGGTCACGCCTCTCAGCGACGCGCTGTTCACCGCCGTGTCGACGATCTGCGTGACGGGCCTTGCCACGGTCGACATGGCGGCGCACTGGTCGCCGTTCGGACATGTGCTGATCTTCCTCGGTGTGAACATCGGCGGTATGGGAGTGCTGACCCTGGCATCCCTGCTCGGCATGATCATCTCGAAGAAGCTCGGTCTGCGCGCGAAGCTGCTCGCCGCCGGTGACAGCAACCCGCTGCGCGCGCACGGCGGCGTCGTCAACGAGGGTCAGACCGTGCGGCTCGGCGAAGTCGGACAGCTCCTGACGACCGTCGCCATGTCGCTGCTGGTGATCGAGCTGGTCCTCGCGCTGCTTCTCTACCCGGGGCTGGTGATGGCGGGCATCGACCCGCTCACGGCGCTCTGGGAGGCGCCGTTCTACTCGGCCATGGCGTTCACGAACACCGGATTCGCGCCCAATGCCACCGGCGTCGTGGAGTTCGTCGACGACTACTTCGTGCTGTCCGTGCTGATGGTGGGCGTGTTCCTCGGCAGCATCGGCTTCCCCGTCATCTACACGCTCGCCAAGCACCATCTGCATGTGAAGCGCTGGTCGCTGCATTCCAAGCTCACGCTGATCACGACGCTGATCCTGCTCGTTGCCGGTGCGGCCGTGTTCATCATCCTCGAGTTCAACAATCCGAAGACCTTCGGATCGATGGATGCCGGCGACACCGTGTTCCAATCCTTCTTCCTATCCGGGATGACCCGCTCCGGCGGCTTCAGCGTCATCGACATCAGCGATCTGAACGGTTCGTCGAAGCTCACGATCTCGATGCTGATGTTCGTCGGCGGCGGGTCGGCATCCACCGCGGGCGGCATCAAGGTGACCACGCTCGCCGTGCTCGCGATCGCCGTCTGGTCCGAGGCGCGCGGGCGTCAGAGCGTGCAGGCGTTCGGCCGTCGCATCCCGAGCGATGTGCAGCGCGTCGCTCTGAGCGTCGTCGCGTGGGGCGCGACGATCGTCGCTCTGTCGACCATCGTCATCACGCAGATCACCAAGGCATCCACCGAGGATGTGCTCTTCGACGTGATCTCGGCGTTCGGCACGGTCGGCCTCACGACCGGCTTGACGGAGAGCCTTTCGGATCCCGCGGTCTACGTCATGGCGCTGACGATCTTCATGGGGCGCGTTGGTACAGTGACACTCGCCGCGGCCGTCGCCGCGACGAGCCGAACGCAGCTCTACTCGCTGCCCGTTGAAAGGCCGATCGTTGGTTGAATCTCTCCGCAGCGACGCCCCCGTCCTGGTCATCGGGCTCGGACGCTTCGGCGCCGCGTGCGCGGGCGAGCTGGACCGGCTCGACCGCGAGGTCCTGGCCATGGATGAGAACCTCGAACTCGTCCAGAAGTGGTCAGAGCGGGTCACGCACACGGTGCAGGGCGACGCTCGAAACATCGACGCGCTCAAGCAGATCGGCGCGCAGGACTTCCAGGTGGCCGTGGTCGCCGTCGGTTCCCTCATCGAAGCATCCGTTCTCATCACTGCCAACCTCGTCGACTTGAAGGTGCCGCAGATCTGGGCGAAGGCCGTTTCGCAGTCGCACGGCAAGATCCTCGCCCGCGTCGGCGCCAATCACGTCATCTACCCGGAACGCGAGGCCGGCGAGCGCGTCGCGCATCTCGTGAGCGGGCGGATGCTGGACTTCATCCGCTTCGACGACGATTTCGTGCTGGCGAAGATGTACCCGCCGAAGTTCATCCGCGGCGTGAGCCTGGAGGAATCCGGTATGCGGACGAAGTACCGGATCACGGTCGTCGGCGTCAAAAGCCCCGGCAAGCCCTTCCGGTACGCCGAGGCCAACACTGTCATCACCAATCACGACCTCATCATCGCCTCGGGCACGAACAGCGACATTGAGCGCTTCGCCGGCCTTGATCGCTGATCGCACGGAGGCTCGGGCATGACCAGCATCCAGGATTCACTTCTCGAGGGCGTCACCGCCCGCGTGCTCGACACGCCCCGGCTGCGCGTGAATATCCTCGAACGCGCTTCGGATGCTGCGACCACCCCGGCAGAGCGCACGATCGTCTTCGTGCACGGCAACGTGTCATCCGCACTGTTCTGGCAGGAGACGATGCTCGCCCTCCCCGCCGATATGCGGGCGATCGCCGTGGACCTGCGCGGGTTCGGCGACACCGAGGTGCTCCCGGTGGATGCCACCCGCGGGCTCAGCGACTTCAGCGATGACGTGCACGCCGCACTGAAGGTGCTGGGGCTCGAGACCGCGCACCTGGTCGGCTGGTCGATGGGCGGTGGCGTGGTCATGCAGTACGCGCTGGATCACCCCTCGCTCAGCCTGACGCTGCAGGCGCCGGTCTCGCCGTACGGATTCGGCGGCACGCGCACAGACGGCTCCCGCCTGTCCGACGACGACGCCGGATGCGGTGGTGGCGGCGCGAACGCCGACTTCGTCGCACGTCTGCGACAGGGCGACACTTCGGCGGATGCCGCGACCTCGCCCCGCAGCGTGTTCCGAGCGACCTACGTCGCCCCGGGCTACGAGACCGATCACGAGGACATCTGGGTCGCGTCGATGAACAGCACTGCGACGGAGCCGGGCAACTACCCCGGCGACAGCGCAGAAAGCACGAACTGGCCGGGATTCGGCGCCGGTCGCGTCGGCGTCCTGAACACCATGGTGCCGAAGTACTTCAACGTTTCGCCCATCACGTCTTTGGCGACGAAGCCGCCGATCCTCTGGGTGCACGGCACGGCGGATGCCATCGTCTCCGACGCCTCGTTCTTCGACCTGAACCACCTCGGCGCCGTCGGTGCGATCCCCGGATGGCCGGGCGAGGCTGTCGCACCCGCACAGCAGATGGTGACGCAGACGCGGAATGTACTGTCGGCCTATCGGGACGCTGGTGGAACGGTCACCGAGCTGGTGCTCGAAGGCGTCGGACACTCGCCGCACCTCGAGCGCCCGGACGAGTTCCTCGCCGCGCTGCTCGCGCACGTCGTTTGCCAGGCCTGATCCCATCGCGGGCCGGTTGCCCGCCTGTTCCCATCGCGGGTCGTTGAGCGAGCGGAGCGAGTCGAAGCGGGTTGAGCGAGCGCCAGCGAGTCGAAACCGCTCCCCACTCCCGCTACCTTCCCGCTCCCGCTACTTCCCGCTCGCGAGTTCCTTCGCGCGCTCGAGCGCAGCATCCGTCGCTTCGGCGAACACCTCGTCGAGGTGCGCGTTCTGCAGGACGGTGACGGCACGCTCCGTGGTGCCCTTAGGGCTCGTCACGCGTCTGCGGAGCTCGGCAGGATTTTCACCGGATGCTGCGAGCAGCGCCGTCGCACCGATGAAGGTCTGCTCGGCCATCAGCCGCGCATCCCCCTCGTCGAAGCCTTTCCCGATGGCAGCTTTGGTGAGTTCCTCGATCAACAAGAACACGTAGGCGGGCCCCGATCCGGAGATCGTCGAGAGCGCATCGATCTTCGCTTCGGGCACTTCGACGACGGCTCCGACGAGCTCAAAAAGCTGCTGCACGAGAGTGAGGTCCTCGGTGCTCGCGGCGGCTCCGCGGGCAAGACCCGTGACCCCCTTCCCGACGGTGGCAGGAGTGTTCGGCATCGACCGGATGACCCGCGTCTTCTCGCCCAGCCCCTCGGCGAAGGTAGCCAGGGTGACACCGGCGGCGAGACTCACGACGATGGCATCGTCGCGCAGTACCGGCGCGATCTCGTGGAGCAGATCCGGAACCATCGCCGGCTTCACACCCACGAGAATGATGCGAGCAGATGAGGCGGCATCCGTGTTTCCGCTGGGATCGTCTTCCAGCGCAATGGCCGTGACGTTCTCGAGGCCGTCGAGCGTCGCGGCCTTCTCTGCCGTTCGGTTCGTGGCGACGATGCCGCCGTCGACCTGGATGCCGGAGGCGACGACTCCGTGCAGAATCGCACCCCCCATCGAGCCTGCGCCGAGGAATGCGAGGGACGGAAGAGAGTCAGCCATGCGGCAATCCTACGCGCGGCCACCGACGCTACCGCGGTGCCTCATGCGGATCATAGCGACCGGAACTAGACTCACGGCATGAGCGGATCCGCCAGCAAACACGACCTCGACCTGATCATGGATGCCATCCTGGGATGCTCCGACGTCGAAAAGCTCATCAGCGTCAAGACGTTCACCATCGACGATGATGACCTCCTCGTCGCGGCGAAGATCGCCCTTCCCGCGGAGAAGACCGTCCGAGACGTCGCCCAGTGCGTGAGCGAGATCGAAGAACAGATCTACAAGACCGTGCCCGCCGTGCGTTCGATCTACATCCAGCCCGACATCTACCGTCCTTCGCTGGATCCCGAGCCCCCGACGGACGTTTTCGTCCTCAAGTCCGAGGACTGAGCGCGCTCAGCGTCGCTGGGCGAAGAAGTCGCGCAGCAGTGCCGTCGCGGCATCCTCTGCCACACCGCCGATGACCTCGGCGCGGTACGGAAGCCGGCGATCGCGCAGCACGTCGTACATCGAACCGGCCGCTCCTGCCTTCGCGTCCCATGCTCCGAAGACGACCCGGCCGATGCGTGCCTGCAGAATCGCGCCGGCGCACATCACGCAGGGCTCGAGCGTGACGACGAGGGTGTGACTCTCGAGGTTCCACGACCCGAGGGATGCTGCCGCCTCTCGCAGCGCGACGACTTCGGCGTGACCGGTGGGATCGTGGGTCTCTTCGCGGTTGTTGCGTCCTTCGCCGATGATTCGGCCGGCATCGTCGAGCACGACGGCACCGACCGGGATCTCTCCCGCGGCGGCGGCTTCTTCGGCGAGCACGAGTGCGCGCAGCATCGCCTGCTCGTCGGGGCTGGTCATGCGTCGAGTGTAGTTCGCCGTTCCCTCCCCCTCACGGCGGATGCCGAAGATCAACCACCCGGCGGATCCGCCAGCGCCGTATTCTCGGCAGGATCGAAGACATGGAAACCTTCGCCCCCATCGCCCTCATCTCCCTCGGTCCGATCCTCGTCGCCGTCATCACCTCGATGAACGCGAAGAAGACGAACGAAATGTGGCGCCGGCGTCGCGCCGAGCGTCTCGCGGTGCGCCGAGCATCCGACGCCTGATCCGCGTTCGCGTCGTGGCTGAGCGGTGCTGAGCATTACCCTGTAGTCATGCGTGTTCACGTCGCCGACCACCCCCTCATCACTCACAAGCTCACGGTATTGCGCGATGAGCGCACTCCGTCACCGGTATTCCGTCAGCTGACCGAAGAGCTCGTCACCCTGCTCGCTTACGAGGCGACACGGAACGTCAAGGTCTCGCCGGTCGAGATCACCACCCCGGTCACGAAGACCATGGGTGTGAAGATCTCTGAGCCGCGCCCGATCGTCGTTCCGATCCTGCGCGCCGGTCTCGGGATGCTGGAGGGGCTCGTCAAGCTCCTCCCCACCGCAGAGGTCGGCTTCCTCGGCATGGTGCGCGATGAGACGACGTACGAGCCGACGACATACGCCGAGCGCCTGCCCGCCGACCTCAGCGATCGGCAGTGCTTCGCCATCGACCCGATGCTCGCCACCGGCGGCTCTCTCGCGGCGGCGATCCAGTTCTTCTTCGACCGCGGGGCGAAGGACGTCACCGCAATCTGCTTGCTCGGCACACCCGAGGGGCTCGAAGCCATCGAGAGGCTCGTCGGCGACCGCGACGTCACGATCGTGCTCGGGGCGTTGGATGAAGGTCTCGATGAGAACCGCTACATCGTCCCCGGTCTCGGCGACGCCGGAGATCGGCTGTACGGCACGGTCTGATGCTCCGCGCGCTTCGCGCCGTCCATCCCGCCACCCCGCGCGCTTCGCGCTGTCCATATCTGTTGACGCGGCCGAGTTTTCTGCAGCACGAACAGCGAACAGCAGCGCGACGGCGGCGATAAGCAGCGCGAACAGCGATCGGCCGCGCGACGCCACGAAGGGCAGCGCGACGCGGCGAGAGGCAGCGCGGGGCGCAGCCGCTCAGTCGCGGTCGGCGCCGACGAGCCGAGCGAACGCGCTGAGTCGGGCCACTCCCTCGGGCGTGCGGGGGAGGTCGTCGAGCAGTGCTGGCGAGTACACCAGGAACGCGGCAACCTGCGCGCGTGAGATCGCCACATTCAGTCGGTTCTGCAGCAGCAGGAACCCCGGGCCGCGTGGTGCGTCACGTCCGCTGGACGCGGCGAGCGTCGTGATCGAGACCACGGCCTCCTTGCCCTGGAAGTTATCGACCGTTCCGACAGGAACTCCACCCAGCCCCGCCGCGGCGAGAGCATCATGGACGAGCTGCTTCTGCGCATTGTAGGGAGCGACCACGATGATGTCGGACTCCACGAGCGGGCGCGCATCGGCACCGGGTTCGGCGAACTCCCGCCCCAGCAGATCGCGCACGAGTCGCACGACTTCGGCCGCTTCCTCCGGCGACTGGGTCGCGTTGCCACGGTGCCGCAGCGGGACGACGTGGAGGCCCGGATCGACACCATCGATCGCACGCAGCTCGGTGCCGGATGCCGAGGCCAGCTGCCCCGCATATGACAGCTTCGACACCGGGCTCGCCACGGCCGGATGCATCCGCCAGCTGCGATCCAGGAAGTAACCGTACTCCGGACGGATCACCGCGTCACCGGCCATCACCCAGCCGAGAGCCGATGTGTCGACCGGCTCCGGGTGCGCGCCCTGACTCACCTGCGGAAGCTGTTGCGGGTCGCCGAGGAGCAGCAGTCGTTTCGTGGCTGCGGCAACGGCGATCGTCGAAGCGAGTGAGAACTGGCCCGCCTCGTCGATCACGAGCAGGTCGAGCCCGCCGCGCTCGATACGCGTGGTGTTACTGAAGTCCCAAGCCGTGCCACCGACGACGACCCCCTGACCCGCTCGCTCAGCGAGGAACGAGGCCATTCCCGCCTTGGGAATCGGCGTATAGCCCGGGTCGGTGCCCTTCTCCTTCGGCGCCTTCGCCACCTGCCCCGCGGGAACTCCTGCTGCGACGACGCGCTCCAGCAGCGTCTCAATGATCGCGTGCGACTGCGCGACGACACCGACGCGGAAACCGTACTCGTTCACGAGCCGCGCGATGACGTGCGAACCCGTGTACGTCTTGCCCGTCCCCGGGGGCCCCTGCACGGCGAGGTAGCTGCGATCGAGATCGCGCACGGCGTGGACGATCGCATCGATCACATCAGCACCGGCGGGCGCAAGCGCTCCCCCGGACCTTGTGCGCGGCGGAACCCTGCGAAGAATGTCGGTGGCGGCATCCGCCGGGAACGATGGAGCGGCCTGGTGCACGGCATCCGCCCACTCATCGATTGCGCCCTGCAACGCGACGACGCGCGGCGGGGCCGCGGGAGTGAGCGCGACAGGGAAGTCGTCCCAGGTCTGTCCCCGGACGGCGTTCTCGGCGATCACATAACCGTCGTCGAGGACCTCGACGATCTTCACCCCATGCGGGACGTGCACCGCCCGCGACGGCGCCTCGGCATCGAACGGTGCGGGGAATGGGTACAGCGCGAACGGCTCGCCGCCCTCGCCGAGCGTCGTACCCGGTGAGATCTCGCCGCGGATCTCGATCTCGCGCGACATGACCCGTCGTCCCTCTTCGACGCTCCAGTCCCGGCGCAGCACGGATGCTGCCGGATCCACCCGCACGACATCACGGGTCTGGTCCCACATCGAGAGCGGCTCACGCAGTCGCTGAAAATGCCCGACCCAGAAGCTTTTCGCCTCGCGCGGGTAGTAATCGATCGCTGCCGCGGCGACGCGATGCGCCTCGCCGTCTCCACCGCCTTCGACGTCTCGTTCGGCATCGGCGAACAGCGCGACCGACCGGGATGACGGCGCGTAGACCAGCTCCTCGGGGTCATCCGGAGGAGCAGGGTTCACCCCCTTGTCCTTCGCGATCTCGATCAGCCAGTTGCGCAGCCGGCGGGTCGATACGCAGTCGTAACGGTTGTAGTCGGCGAGATCGGTGAGCACGGCTTCCGCTTCTTCGGCCTCCCCCGCCGCGGCGAGCTGGCGCGCGGTGACGTACTGCACGATCGAGTCGTCGCCCTTCTGGACATCGCTCGTGCGCACCTCATCGCCCATGTACAGGGGCTCGAGCTTCTTGATCGAGTAGGACCGTGAGCCGACGCGGACAGTGCGCAGCACGAGCGGATATAGATCGACGAAGACGCCCTCGCGCAGGAGCTTGTCGACCTCGGCCTCACGGATGCCGTAGCGCGCGGCCATCGCGACCAGATGCGAGGTCTCGTACGGCGCGTAATGATAGATGTGCATGTCAGGATGCGCACTCCTGCGCGCATTCACGAAGTCGAGGAACAGCTCGAGCGCCTTCTTCTCGCCAGCGAAGGTGTGCGCCCACAACGGCGTGTACTGGTCGTCGTTGTCGACCCAGCCGAACAGGTAGTCGATCCCCCATTGTGCCTCGCCATCAGCAGCCCGTTCGGTGTAAAGAGGGTCGCCCTCGAAGTCGAAGAAGATGTCACCACGGCTGGGCCGCGGCAGCGTGTGGATCGCCTCGGGGTGGTAGACGTCGAAGGTCGGTTCGCCGTCGGCGTCCGCTCGCAGCTGCAGTCGCGCCTGCGCTCGGAGAGAGTCGAACGGGTCGAAGTTCATACCCGCCGGGACATCCGTCGCCGCGGCCAACGAGTCGATCGTGTCGATGCCTGCGGCGCGAAGGCGTGCCCGCTGGACCGGCCGCATGCGCGCGACCATGAGCAGGTCTCGCGCAGCGTCTACTTGCTCTGTGCAGGTCGCACAGCGCCCGCACGCGATGATCTCGAGGTCGCCGCGATCGTCGCCCCAGGCCAGTGGCGCGCCCGCTGCCCCGGCAGCGACATCGCGATCGGCGATCAGAGCGCGCAGTCGTGCCCGTCGCACGTGGAACAGCGGCAGTAGATCGTCGACGTCATGAGTGCTGATCGTCCCGTCTCCGAGAAGCAGGTCAACCTCGTCGGAGCGGGGGATGCCGAGACCATCGAGCTGATCGACATATGCCGCAAGCTGCATGAGTGCGGTGACGCGTGCGGTGCGGGCGAGCTTGGAGTCCTGTACACGCCATCGACCATCGTCTTCACGCAGCAGGAAGTCGGCGAACCCGACGAACTCGTCGGTGGCGAACGCAGCCTGGAACAGGAGCCGGGCATCGGATCGCAGCGCGTCACGCGTCTCCGCGACGACGGCGGCAAGAGCCTCCGGCTTCGAGGAATTGACCTTCGCCACCTCGTAGACCGCGTCTGCCCCGAGCCGCTCGCGATACGCCTCGAGCACCTTCACCTCGTGCGCATCACCGAGCCTCGCCGCGCGGGCAAGTGTCGCGTCCTCGGGCTCGTCGACCGCGGCGACACGACCGAGCTTGGCGTCGATCGCGCGCGCCCACGCGAACTCGCACTCGGCGGCCGCTTTCAGGTCGCTGGCGCTCCATATGACGCGCTGCGCCTGAGTGTCGATCCGCATGCTTCGAGAGTAGCCGGGGGTACGGACAGTGGGTGGCGAGGGGGAGACGTTTCGACTCGCCTACGGCTCGCTCAACGCGTTTCGTCTGCGGGCTGCGCCCTCCGCTCAACGACCCGCAGACGGTACTCCGTCCTCACTCAACGACCCGCAGACGGTACTCCGCCCTCACTCAACGACCCGCAGGAAGGAGTACCGAGCTCAGCGCCACCAGTTGTCGCTGGGTGCGACCGGGAGGTGGCGCTTGTGCTCGGATGCCCGATACTTCTGCTCGATGCGGGCTGCGGCAGCAGCATCCACCGGCCTGCCCTCGAGGTAGTCATCGATCTGCTCATAGGTGATCCCGAGCTCGTCCTCGTCGGCGCGTCCGGGCTGGTCATCGAGCAGGTCAGCGGTCGGGATCTTCATCCACAGTCGCTCGGGTGCCTGCAGCTCCTGCAGCAGCTGTTTCCCCTGGCGCTTGGTGAGCCCCGCGAGCGGAAGCACATCAGCCGCCCCATCGCCGAACTTCGTATAGAAACCGGTGACCGCCTCGGCGGCGTGATCGGTGCCGACGACGAGGTGACCGTCGTGACTGGCGAGCGCGTACTGGGTCACCATGCGGATGCGGGCTTTGATATTGCCGCGGTTGAAGTCCGAGATGGAGGCTCCCGCGGCCTGCTCGATATCCTTCTCGACGCCGTCGACGCCGTGCTGGATGTTCACCTCGACGACGCGATCCGCGGCGATGAAGGCGACAGCGGCCTCCGCATCGTCCGCGTCGTGCTGCACCTTGTACGGCAGACGGACGGCGATGAAGTCGACCGTCCCGCCATCCGCACGGACGCGCTCGACTGCGAGCTGGGCGAGACGTCCGCCGAGCGTGGAATCCTGCCCACCGGAGATGCCGAGCACGAAGCCTTTAGCACCGGTCTTCGCGAGGTAGTCGGCGAGGAACTGCACTCGGCGCTCGATCTCGGCGGCGGGGTCGATCTCGGGCTGCACGCCGAGCGTCTGAGCGATCTCCTGCTGAAGCGTCATGCCTCCAGTATCGCCCCCTCCGTGTTACGCGGGTATGACGCGGCGGGAATGGTCCGGCATCCAGGAGACTTGGCATCAGTAAACCTCAGATGAAAGTGAGAACAATGACTCTCCTCGGCCGCAGCAACCTCGAGGTCTTCCCTCTCTCCCTCGGCGGGAACGTGTTCGGTTGGACGGCCGACCGCGACGCATCGTTCGAGATCCTTGACGCGTATACCGCCGGTGGTGGCAACTTCATCGACACCGCCGACGGATACAGCGCATGGGTTCCGGGCAACAGCGGCGGCGAGAGCGAAGCACTCATCGGAGAGTGGCTTGCTGCGCGGAAGCCCTCCGGCATCACGGTCGCCACGAAGGTGAGCAGCCATCCGGAGTTCCGCGGACTTTCGGGACGGAATGTGCGCGCCGCTGCCGAAGCGTCGCTGAAGCGCCTCGGCATCGAGACGATCGACCTCTACTACGCGCACTTCGATGATGTCGAGACCCCGCTCGAAGAGACCGTCGCGGCGTTCGGGCAGCTCGTCGCCGACGGCCTCGTGCGCAACATTGCCGTGTCCAACTACTCCGCAGACCGCATCCGGGAGTGGATCTCGATCTCGCAGGATGCTGGCATTCCGCTGCCGGTCGCGATCCAGCCGCACTACAACCTCGTGCACCGCAACGACGTCGAGGAGAGCGTCATCCCTGTCGCTGAGGAGTTCGAGGTGAGCCTGGTGCCGTATTACGCGCTGGCCAGCGGATTCCTCACCGGAAAGTACCGAACGACGGATGCTGCGGGCTCATCGCCGCGCGCCGCCGGAGCGTCCAAGTACGCCACCGCAGAGGGACTTGCCGTGATCGACGAGCTCGATCGCATCGCTGGGGAGCACGACGCATCGATCACTTCGGTCGCGCTGGCGTGGTTGCGCGCTCAGCCGACCGTGGCTGCGCCGATCGCCAGCGCGTCACGCGTCGAGCAGGTCGCGGATCTGCTCGCGAGTGCGACGCTCGAGCTCACTGCGGACGAAGTGCAGGCTCTGGATGCCGTGTCGGAGTGGAGCCCGGCCAGCGTCTGAGTTCGCTGGGTGAAGGAGGCTTCGACTCGCGGAGACCCGCGCTGAGCGAGCGCCAGCGAGTCGAAGTGTCGCTCACCCCGTTTCGGCTCGCTCCGATCGCTCAACGACCGGGGCAAAACGAGTCAGCGGATGCGGCTCGGGCCCTCTGGCGTCTGCTCGACCATGAGCTGGGCGGGGATCTGCTCCTGCATGGACTCGACGTGGCTGATGATGCCGACGGTTCTCCCGCCCGAACGCAGCTCGTCGAGGGTGCGCATCGCGACCTCGAGCGTGTCGGCATCCAGAGACCCGAAGCCCTCGTCGATGAACAGGGTGTCGAGCTGGATGCCGCCGGCACGCGCCGTGACGACCTCAGCGAGCCCCAGGGCGAGAGCCAGTGAGCTCAGGAACGTCTCTCCTCCGGACAGCGACTGCGCGGGCCTCGTCTGTCCGGTGAATGCGTCGAACACGACGATGCCGAGCCCGGATGCTGCCCCCCGTGACGCGAGCGCGTCGGAATGCTGCAGCTGATAGCGCCCGGTCGACATGTCGCTCAGGCGCCGGTTGGCCGCGTCGACGATCTCTTCGAGCTCTGCCGCGAGCACGAATGTCTCCAGTGTCATCTTGTGCGTATTGCCCGCGCGTCCAGCGATGGTGTCGGCGAGCCCGCGGAGCACTTCATGTTCGGCCTGCTGCTCTGCGCTACGCGCGTGCTCGGATGCCGCGGACTCGATGAGGCCAGCAAGCTGCTCGGCCGTGTTGGCGGCCCGCCCTGCGACATCGACAGCAGCCTTCCACGCGGAACGGGCTTCAGCGGCTGCGTGCTCGGCGGGAGCGAGATCGATCGGCTCCTCGGGCAGCGTGCGCAGCTCGAGTTCGAGCAGCGTCGCCCGCTCCTTCTCGCGGTGCGCGCGGTGCGCGGCGATACGCCCCTCGATCGTCTCCTGCTCGGATGCGGAGCGCATCGCGTCCTGCGCCGCGGAGACGTCGTCGAAGTCGGATGCCGCGAGCGCGGCATCCTGTTCTTCTTTCGCCGCCGAGAACGCCTTCGCACTACGTGCCAGCTCGGTGAGCGCGGATGCCAACGCGCGCGCCACTGCGATCTGCGCTGTCGCCTCGGTAGTCCGCTCCGCAACCGTTTCGAACGTTCCCCGTGCTTCGCTGATCTGCGCCGCTGCCTGCTGCTCTCTCTGCGCGACGAGCGCGAAAGATTCGCGTGCGGCGGCAAGGGCTGTGGCGGACTCTGTTCTTTTCTGCTCCAGTGCGGCGATCGCGTCCGTCGTCTGCGCGACCTGCGCCTCGAGTGCCGTGAGCTCACTCGCGGCGGCGTCGGACTCGGCATGCGCCTTCGTCGCCGCCGCGACGTGGGATTCTGCGATCTCCGCCGTCCACCCGTCAGCGATAGCCGATGCCCCAGCCAGTTGCGCTTTCACGTCGGCGACCCGGTCCTGCGCTGCCCGCTCGTCGACCTGCGCGGCATCACGCACGGATTCCGCAGCCTCGATGTCATCGGCGGATACCGGGTCGCTGTGCTCCGCGGGCGCGGGGTGCGACGTCGACCCGCACACTGCGCAGGGCTCCCCCGACACGAGGGCCGACGCCAATTCACCAGCGAATCCCTCGAGGCGTCGCCGGCGCACATGAGCGAGTGCCGTCTGCGCATCGGCCGAGGCGGTGCTCGTCTCGACCAGCTTCCGCTCGGCCGTCTCGAGATCACCGCTGATCGTCACGACAGCGACTGCTGCCTCACGACGGGACTGCGCTGAGGCGAGAGCGCGCGCCAGATCATCGATGCGGTCGGCTTGCCGTCTGGCAGCATCGCGCTGTTCGGTCAGCTCGCTGAGCCGGGCTGGCAGCTCGGCACGTTCGGCATCTCCGGCGTCGACCAACGCGGAGGCCGCCGCGACCTGCATCCGCGCGTCGTCAAGTTCTGCGGAGAGTGCCACCGCGCCCTTCTCAAGTTCTGCCGCACGTTCCCATCCGCCGCTCTCACGGGTGCGTTCTGCAGCCCATCGCTCCAGGCGCTCGACCGACACCTGCTCGATCGAGATGCCGGTTTCTTCCCATTCCGATCGGGCGGATGCCTCGGCGGCAACCGCAGATTCATGGGCCTGTTCGGCCCGAGTCGACGCCGTGATCGTCGCGCGCAGTGCTTCGGCGGCCCGCGCCCGCTGGAGCGCGAGCTGAGCCGCATCGATCTCCGGTTGTTCGGCGTCGAGCTGCACCATCGCCGCGCGCGCCCGGTCGCGTTCCCGCTGCGCCTTCTGTTCGTCGCGGACCGTCGACAGGGCAGCATCCGCGGAGGTGAGGAGCTTCTCGGCATCGTCACGCTCCGCGCTGCGGCGCTCGACCCGGTACTCGGCGCGCGTAAGGGCTGCGCGGAGCGCCTCGATCCGCTCCGGTGTCTGCGTCGCGTCC
This sequence comes from Microbacterium sp., assembly GCF_052099035.1. Taxonomy (GTDB): domain Bacteria; phylum Actinomycetota; class Actinomycetes; order Actinomycetales; family Microbacteriaceae; genus Microbacterium. Next base: position 69,226 of record NZ_JBQDSX010000006.1, read on the forward strand.
TCGTCCACGGCGCCAGAATCACCCCAGAGATCCGCATGGGTGACGACGCGCTCGGCCTCCTCGATGCGCGCGCCCACCCGGGCGATGACGCCGGCGAGCGCATTCTCTGACGCGCGACGACGATCGTCGAAGCGGACCTGGACGTCTTCGAATCGCTCGGTGCCGAACAGCCGCCGCAGCAGTCCCTGCCGCTCCTTGCTGTCGGCGAGCAGGAACCGTGCGAACCGGTTCTGGGCGAGCAGGATCACCTGCAGGAACTGCTCGCGGCTCAGCTGCAGGATCTCATCGAGCTCGTCTGCGACACGCTTCTCTTTCGCCGCGAGGGTGACCCAGTCCCCTTCGGTCGAACGCACGTCGAGCTGCACCCCGGAGGCCTGTTTCGTCAGTCCTCCGCCGCGCTTGGCCGGACGCATGTACTCCGGCGAGCGCGTGACACGGTAGCGCCCGGAGCTGGTGCTGAACTCGACGACGACCTCGCTCGGGTCATCCGGTTCGCAGTGATCGCTGCGCAGCCGCTTCTCGCCGCCCTCGTAGCGAGGGACTGATCCGTAGAGACCGAAGCAGACGGCATCCAGAATGCTCGATTTGCCCGCCCCGGTGCGTCCGGCGATCAGGAAGATGCCGTCGTCCGCGAATCCGTCGAAGTCGACGGCCTGGCGGCGGAGGAACGGACCGAACCCCTCGATCTCGAGACGGTGAAGACGCACTAGACGAGAGCCTCGGCGACCACGCGCTCGTCGAGCACCTCACGGATGAGCTCGCTCTCACGCTCGCTCGGTCCCTGGCCTGCTCGCACGTGCTCGAGGAACGCCTCGATCCGCTCGGTGTCGGTCACCGCGGACTTCAGCCGCGCGGCATACGAGTGCTCTTCTGGCTCGCCGCTCAGCACCGGTGCGTGCTGCACAATCGCGCAGTGCGGGAAACGCTCCTTGAGCCGGCGCATCGGCTCGGCCTGCGGCAGTGCATCGGTGTACACCGCGCACACCCAGTCATCCGCGTGCTCTGCGACGTTCTCGGCGGAGAGGATCTCATCGAGAGGCCCGGTGAGCGTCACGAGACGCCTCGGCACGGGCAGTGCGAGCCACACGGCCGCGGCGAGTCCGGTGGCATCGAGGTCGATCAGCCAGGAACCTCGCTCCTTGTGCTGCTCGCCGAAGCTGTAATGCAGCGGCGCCCCCGCGTAGCGCACACGCTCGCTGATCTGCTGGCGACCATGGATGTGGCCGAGCGCGACGTAATCCGGGCCGTCGAAGACCTCGAGCGGGACTACGTCGAGGCCGCCCTGGCGCACCTCGCGCTCGAGGCCGGTCGTAGCATCCACCCCGGCGGCGAAGCAGTGCGCGATCGCGACCGAGCGTCCGTCATGCGTTGCCATGCCCGCACGCACCAGATCCATCGCGTGCGCCATGGTCTGCGCCTGCGTCTTCAGAGCCACGCCATCCCAATGCTGGCGCACGATCGCGGGCTCGAGGTACGGGATGCCGTAGAAGTGCACCGGTCCATCGGAATCGTCGATCGTCACCGGCGTGCCGATCGAAAGCGGGTCGGTCACGACGTGGATGCCATCGCGCAGCAGACGAGCCTGGAATCCGAGTCGTGCCGCCGAATCGTGGTTGCCACTCGTGACGATCACACGGGCGCCAGTGTCGTGCAGTGCCACGAGCGTGTCGCCGAGCAGCGTGTAGGCGGGCCCGGCCGGCGTCGCAGAGTCGAACACGTCGCCGGCGACGATGACGACGTCGACGGAATTGTCACGGACCTGCTGCACGAGGGCGCCCAGGACCTCGGCCAGCGCGTCCATGGTCGAGTTGCCATGGAACGTGCGGCCGATGTGCCAGTCGGAGGTGTGCAGGATTCGCATATTCACACCGTACGGAGGGCCTCAGACATTCGAGCCTAGGCCCGCCGCGGCATCCGGATCAGTGCACCAGCGAAACCGTGTCCGTGTCGTCCGAGACCGGCGAAACCGGCACGTCGTCCGATGACGAATCGTCCGAGACCGATCCCCTCGGCAGCAGGTCTTCCTTGCGCCCACGCACCATCGTGATCGCGATGACGGATGCCACCAGCATCCCGACCGCGGCCGCGACGAAGACGCCGCTGTAGCCATCCGTGAGCAGTTCCGACGAGCCCTGGGCGTTGCGACCGACCACTGCGGCGTAGACCGCAGTGAACACCGACAGTCCGATGGACCCGCCGATCTGCATGGCCGAGTTGGTGACGGCCGAGGCGACACCGGCGTCGTGCGGCGCGACGCCGGTGAGTGCGACGTTCTGCAGCGGAATGAAGACGAATGCCATTCCCATGCCCATCACCAGAAGTGCGGGAGCGACCTCGACGAAGTAGTTGCCGCCCGGTGTGATGAAGGACAGGTAGATCAGCGCCGCTGCGACGACGAGCGGACCTCCGATGAGCATCGGGCGCGGGCCGATTCTGCCCAGCATCTTGGTGGCGAGCCCGGCGAGCACCATTGTGCCCAGCGGCAGAGGCAGGCTCGCGATACCGGCCTCGAGTGCACCGAACCCGAGCACGATCTGCAGGTGGAAGGTGAGGTACAGCGTTGCGCCGATCATGACGCTGCCGGCGACGGCCTGGATCAGGAATGCTCCGCCGCGGACCTTGTGCGTGACGACGCGCAACGGCAGCAGCGGATTGCTGACCTTCATCTCGACCCACACGAACACGGCGAGCAGCACCACTCCGAGCGCGATGAAGGTGATGGTCAGCGGGCTCCCCCAACCGGTCTCCGCGAGGCTGAAGCCGTAGACGAGAGCCCCGAGGCCGGCGGTCACGAATAACGCACCCCACATGTCGTAGCGGTTGTCGCCGTCCGCCTTGCTCTCTGTGAGGAAGAGCGCGCCGCCGATGAGGCCGACCGCCACGAAGAAGAGGTTGACGAGCAGGCACCAGCGCCAGTCGAAGAACTCGGTGAGGAAGCCCCCGAGCACCATGCCGACCGCAGCGCCCGCTCCGGCCACGATGCCGAATACGGCGAAGGCGACGTTTCGCTCCCTACCGGAAGGGAAGAGGGTCGTGAGCAGCGCGAGCGCCGCCGGTGCCAGCATCGCCGCGAAGACGCCCTGCAGGGCACGTCCGACGATAAGTTCCCATCCTGCCGCGGCCATTCCGGCGTAGAGCGAAGCGACTCCGAACCCGATCATGCCGACCATGAAGGTGCGCTTGCGGCCCCAGTAGTCGGAGATGCGACCACCGAGCAGCAGCAACGCCCCGAACGCGAGCGCATAGGCGGTGACGACCCACTGGCGCAGGTGGTCGTCCATGTTCAACGCGAGCTGCGCCTGCGGAAGTGCGATGTTGACGATCGTGCCGTCGAGCACCACGACGAGCTGAGTCAGTGAGATGACGAACAGCGCCCACCATTTGGCTTGGGGATGGGAGCGCAGAGTTTGGGAACGCAGGGTCAGAGACATGAAAAAAACCTCCGGTGTCTGATGAGGATGCCGGAGGTTTCAAGCCTCGGACCAGCACCGGAAAGAGGTGCTGACCGCCTCAGCAAACGGCGCTGAGCAGGGCTCTAGTGTATCGGTCTTCCGAAGGAGAACCCTGAATCATCGCGTCGAACGCCCGGGCACGACCCGTAACATTCGGTCACATAGTGACGTCAGCGGCGGCGCAGGATGCCGGCCCGGTCTGGATGCTGCTCGAACCACTCCGCGACATACCAGCACACCGGTTCGACCTTGCGATCCCCGCGACTCTCGATGTCGGCGACCGCGCCGTCGACGACGCAGGCCGCGTACCCTTTTCCGCGGAAAGTCGGGATCGTGAACGCCCGCGTCAGGGCGATCGTCGTCCCGTCGTCGCGGTAGTCCAGCACGCTGACGAGCACCCCGTCGCGTGTGAGCGTGTAGCGCGAAGCATCTTTCTCATCGGTGACGAGGAACCCGTCGACCATCGTGGAATCCGTCATCCCTCCACGCTAGGCCACCCCGTCACGACAGGACTCGTTTTGACACGCGCCGACATTCTCGGACATAATCCCCCCATGACCACCAACGCGCGCCCTTTGTCCGCCCAGGAGGCGAACAGGACTGCCGGGATGATGATGCCCGGCTGCGTTGGCATGTGTTGCCGAATGTGTCGCTGATCACTCAGCCGACCTGTCCGGCTCCGTCCTTCGCTATCTGCGAGGCGTGAGCCCCCGAGCACCCACCCGCGTGCTCGCTCTCGGCCCTCCGGGTCATTCACGCAACACATCCGAGCCGCAACGGCTCACCTTTCCCAAGGACTTCATCATCATGTCGAACATCGCACTCCTCGAGCGTCCCGCCACCCGCACCCCTCACCTGCGTCCCGTCCCGCCGATCGTCGAATCCGCTGCTCCGGTTGCCCCCGCCGACCTTCCGGCGACCCGCTCGCCCCGCGGCTTCGCCCTCTACGTCGGACTCGACGAGATCAAAGCCGCCGAGGCCGGAGTCAGCCTGCCGCTGCTCGTCGACGCCCTGCGCCGCACGCTCGCCGAGCTCGCACCCGGTGCTGACACTCACGCGACCGTGGCGCTCGCTCCGCACGGCTCGGGCGGCCGCGACCTGGATGTCGTGCGTCTCGCCCTGCAGGAGCCGGGAGCTGTCGCACGCGCCAAGGCTGCGACCGAAACCGAGGACAAGGACGAGGACTACGGCGTCACTGTCGACATCTCCCGCAAGCGCGTGCTGATCGACGGAGAGTCCGCCGCGTTCACCTACAAAGAGTTCGAGCTTCTGCAGTACCTCGTCCTCCGCGAGGGGCGCACGATCGAGCGGTCCGAACTCGTCGATGCTCTGTGGCAGTCGCCGGATGACGAGACCCCCGGGGAGCGCACGATCGACGTGCACGTCCGGCGCCTGCGCGCCAAGCTCGGCCGCTACGAGGACATCGTCCGTACGGTGCGCGGCATCGGCTACCGCTTCGACCGCCACGCCGACGTCGTCATCCGCTACGGCCACGGCACGCCTTCGCCCGACCGCTTCTGAGGCCGTCCATCCGAACCGGTGTCAGACCCGGGACGTAGGGTGATGGCATGACGACGACAGTGGATGCCACGGCCACCGCTGCCGCGACCACGCATCCGCTCGAAACGGTCTACCGTCCCGCGCATCCGCTGAATCTGTTCCGTACGGTCGGCGTGCTGATGCGTGGGCCGAAGGACCCGACCATGCTCATCAGCGGTGCCACGCTGTGGCGAGCCAGTCGCACCCCGCTGGGCGTGGCCACGCTCGCCCTACGACAGAGCACCGCGGGAATCCACGCCACTGCATGGGGCCCCGGCGCCGAGTGGGCGTTGGCGCAGCTGCCTGTCCTCTGCGGAGCAGACGATGATGCGACGGGATTCGACGTGTCGCGGCATCCGCTCCTCGCCGATGTCGCCCACCGCACTCGCGCCACACGGCTCACCCGCACCGACCTCGTCTTCGATGCGCTCGCCAGCGCCGTGATCGAGCAGAAGGTCACCTCTCTCCAGGCGTTCGGCGCCTGGCGGGTACTGATCACGCGTTTCGGTGAGCGCGCTCCCGGCCCGACGCCGCGGCCGATGTTCGCTCCGCCCTCGATCGATGGCTGGCACAGCATCCCCTCGTGGAGTTGGCACCAGGCCGGAGTCGAGCCGCCACAGTCGCGTGCGATCGTCCGCGCCGCCGAACGCGGGCAGCGCATCGCGGATGTCGTGCTCTCCGCCCCGAGCAGCGGGGACCGCGATCGCATCCTCACGAGCCTTCCGGGCATCGGCGCGTGGACGTCCGCCGAGACGCGCATCCGCGCCCTCGGAGACCCGGATGCCGTCAGCGTCGGCGATTACCATCTCGCCCACCAGGTCGGTTTCGCCCTCACCGGCTCACGCACCGATGATGACGGGATGCTGGAGCTGCTCGCCCCCTGGGCTGGGCACCGCCAGCGCGTCATCCGCCTGATCCTCGCCAGCGGCCTCACCGAACCCCGCCGCGGTCCGCGCCTCGCGCCCGAAGACCACCGGCGGCGCTGAGCTCGCCCGTGTCAGGGCACCCTCTAAGCTGAGGGCATGGCGGGAACGAAGAAGCAGCGCTGGAGTTGGCTCGGTGGCACGGTCGTGCTCTTCATCATCGGCATCGTGATCGGCCTGATTCTGCAGAACGTGTGGCTCGGGCTGCTGCTCGCGCTGATCGTGTCCGTGGTCTGGCTGATCGCGGTCGAGTCGCGCAAGGGCGGTAATGCCGGGGTCAACGACGAGTCCCACGGCATCGAGTTATAGGGCTTCTCGGAACGTCGCCTAGCCTGGCGTCATGACCAACCCGACTTCATCCTTCTCGCTGGAGCGCCAGCGTCTCGATCTTCAGTTCCGCAATGTCACGCTCACGGCGCGTGAGCAGCTCGCCCCGAACTACGTGCGCGTACGACTCGAAGGCGACGATCTGTACGGGTTCGCCTCGCTCGGCAGCGACGATCACATGCGTCTGTTCTTCCCGACGGAGACCACAGATTCGATCGAGGAGCTTCGAGCGGCACCGAGCCGCGAATACACCCCGTTGGTGTGGGATGAGAATTGGCTCGAGGTCGAATTCGTGATCCATGGCGACGAGGGCGTGGCTTCCCGCTGGGCAGCGACCGCGCCGATCGGTGCGCAGATCGGCGTCGGCGGTCCACGTGGTTCTGCCGTGCTGACGGGCACCCCCGGCTCATGGTTCCTCGCCGGCGACGAGACGGCGATTCCAGCGATCCGCCGATTCGCCGCCCTGATCGGCGACCAGCCCGCACGGATCGTCATCGAAGTGCGCGGGTCCGAGGACGAGATCGACATCGATGCGCCGGTGAAGGTCGAGTGGGTCCGCCGTGGGGACGAACCCGCCGGGTCCGCGTTGATCACTTTCCTCGACGGTCTCGCCGAATCGGATGCCGTGGGTGAGGACCCGTTCGTGTTCGTCGCCGCTGAGCAATCCATCGTCAAACCCGGTCGTGCACTGCTCGCCCGCTGGGGAGTCGATACCGACCACGCCGTCGTCAAGGGCTACTGGAAGCGCGAAGAGGCCGAGTACCACGCCCCGCACTGAGCCGCGAGCTCGTTCTGCACAGCGACGCAAACTCAGCTCTTTTCCACAGCTCGGGGGTTTGCGGCATCTCCTTGGTCGGCAACGCTGGCACGCTGATCGGATCAATGGGACGATGAGGATGTGGGATTCATGAACGACGCGCAGATATGGACGATGATCGGGGCATTCACCGCCCTGATGTTCGGCATGATGACAATCGTGTCGACGTTGTTCATCCGCGTCGTGCGCACTGAGGTCGGTGGCCTGCGCAATGAGATGAACGCTCAGATCGGCGGGATGAACGGCCAGATGGACGGGTTGCGAGGCGAGGTGAACGCCCAGATCAGCGGACTGCGTAGCGAGATGAACGGTCAGATCGGTGGCCTCCGCAATGAGATGAACGCGCGCTTCGATGCCGTGAACACCCGTATGGATGGCCTCGACCGCGACGTGCAGGCGATCGTCAAGCGCACCTTCGGCCTCGACCGCGACTGACGAGTGCGCCTCCTCACACGAGAGGCGCAGCATCGACCTCGCTCACACGATCGGTGAACGCGTGCTTCGGCACGAAAATCAGCAGCACGGCGGCGGCGAACGCGGTCGCGCCGCAGACGATCCAGACCGTGAAGTAACCCTCGAGCGAACCGGCTGTGCCCTCGGTCCCCGCCGCCGTCGAAGCCACCCCGTGCAGCAGCGCGATGCCGAAGACGCACGAAGCGATCGCGCCGCCGACCGTCTTCACCGAGTTCGTGAGTCCTGTCGCGACACCGGTCTGGGTCTCGGGAGCCGCGGATGCCGCAGCCGCCGGCAACGCTGCAACGAGCGCCCCGGAGCCGATCCCGACGATCACGATGTTCGTGACCACCTGCAGGTATGTGGAGTGGAAGGGCAGGAACAGCAGGAACCCGACGCCCACGAGGATCGAGGCGCCCAGCAGCGTGATGCGGGGCGTCGTGATCCGCGCGATCACCGGGAACAGCAGAGCACCGGTGATCATCCCGATCAGGTAGATCCCGATGATGAGCGACGTCGCAAATCCCGTGGTGCCGAGCCCGTACCCGTAGACGTCCGGATCCGTCCGCACGAAGGTCGACAGCGGCGCCTGCGCGCCGAGGACGCTGACCCCGAACAGGCCCGCCGTGAGAAAGATCGGCCGGAGCGCCGGCGAACGGAACATCCGCACGTCGATCAGCGGATCGTCGTGGCGCAGCTCCCACAGCGCGAACGGCACGACCAGCAGCAGTCCGAGCACCACCACGGCCCATGACCACGGATTCGCCAGTCCCCCATCCAGTCGCAACAGGCTGAGCCCGCCAGTGAAGCAGATCAGGGCCATCGAGATGAGCACGAGTCCGACGGTGTCCAGCACGCCGCCGGCCGACTCCGGAGATTCCTTCACACCGAACAGGATCACGAAGAAGCACACCACGATCAGCAGCGCGGGGATCAGCAGCACGACCGTCAGCGGCAGCACATCGATGAGCGCACCGCCCACGAGCGCACCGGCGATAGCCCCGACCTCGAGGGCAGCCACGAGCAGTCCCGCCGCACGCGCGGTGATGACGGATCGTCCTTCCATCCGCCGCGAGCGCGACCAGATCAGGGCGATCTCCAACGGCAGCCACACGACGTAGAAGCCCATCAGGGTCCACGCGACGAGGAACACCCAGAATGAATCCGTGAACGGCAGGGCGAGGGCCGCTAGCGCGGTCAAGGCAGTCGAGATCAACAGCATCCGCTTGTGGCCGACCATGTCACCGAGCTTCGCGAAAGCGGGCACGACGAGAGCTGACAGCATGAGCTGGGTGCCCTCGAACCAGTTCACATCGGCGTCGTGAATCTGAAGATGCCGCGCGATATCGGAGAGCATCGGCGTGTAATAGCCCTGCAGCACGCCGCTGGTGAACTCGACGAACGCGAGGAATCCGACGACTGTGGCGAGCGCGCCAAGGGTGGCTTTACGGGACATCTTGATCCTCAGGTCAGGTTTTCGAGCAGAGCGCGATGAAAAATCTCGCCCCGCTCGAGAGTCGCGATCTCGACGCTCTCATCGACGCCGTGGATAGCCGCGCGCTGGGCGTTCGACATCTCCAACGGCGCGAAGCGATACACGGCGGGAGTGAAACGGTGGAAGTGGCGCGAGTCCGTCGCGGCCATCATGACGTACGGCACCGGCCGCACCCCGGGAAAGGCTTCCTCCAGCGCGCGCCCGAGCAGGCTGAACTGCGCATTGTCGGTGGGCGCCTCCGGCGATGGCTCGCTGCCCTCGACGACCTCGATCGAGACGAGCGGGTCACGGACGCGGCGACGCACCCGCGAAACCACGCTGTCGACGCTCTCACCGAGCGCGATGCGCAGGTTGATCGTGGCGGATGCCTGTGACGGGATGACATTCGCCGCTGTTCCGCCCGACTGCATCGTGGCGGCGATCGTCGTGCGCACCATCGCGGCGGGCTCCCCGCCGAGGGCTGCGAACACTCGCCCGGTCAGCAGCGGCACGGCCGCGAGCAGTTTCAGCAGCAGCCGTGAGGGGCCGGTGGTCTGCTCGGAGAACTGCGACAGCATCCGAGGAATCGCTCGAGGCGTACGCGTGCGGAATGTTCCAGGACCCAGGCGATTGACAGCGCGCGCAATGCGCCGCACTGCGGTGAGGGTCGGGGGCGCCGAGGCGTGTCCGCCATCACCCCGCGTGCTGAGCGTCAGCGTGAGCACGCCCTTCTCCCCCACGCCGATCATCGCGGCGCGCCCGTGCACGAACGACAGCGGCGCATCGACAACAGCGCCGCCTTCGTCGAGGACGAGCCACGGCACGATCCCGCGCTCCTGGAATGCTCTCGAGATCTCGACCGCGGCAGCGCCGAACGTCTCTTCGTTGCCGCCGAACGAGAGGTAGACATCGCGCGCCGGGACGAAGCCGGCAGCGAGCAGGTTCTCAACGGCCTCCAGCACGACGATGAGCGGCCCCTTGTCATCGAGGGTGCCGCGCCCGTACACGCGGCCGTCGGCGATCACGCCCGCGAACGGTGGATGCGTCCACGGGTCGGACTCGTCGACCGGCACGACGTCATAGTGCGCCATGAGCACGAGTGGTGCGGCATCCGAGACACCCTCCCAGTGAAAGAGCAGCCCGAAGTCCGTGTGCAGCTCCAGCCGCAACTGCGAGTGGGTGAGCGGATAGAACTCGGCGATCAGAGCGACAAAGTCGTCGAATGGCTTCATCCCGCGCTCGTCGAGTTCGGCAGACACGGTCGGCAGCTGAATCATGCGGGAGAGCCGCTCGGCGATACCCGGGCGTGCGACGACTGCGTCCATTTCCTCATGTTATCCCTGCAGATCGCACCCACCGTGCCGCCGCCGACGCCGTCGCAGTACAGTCGGTTCATGAAGATCGCCATCGCGGGAGGCACAGGGGTCGTCGGCGCGCCGACGGCCGCGGCGGTACGCACGGCGGGGCACGAGGCTGTCGTCCTCGCGCGCTCGGAGGGTGTGGACCTCCTCACCGGCACAGGGCTGGATGCTGCGCTCGACGGTGTCGACGCGGTGATCGACACGGCGAACGTCACCACCCTGAGTGCGGATGCCGCGACCGAGTTCTTCACGACAGCCACCGGCAACCTCATCGCGGCATCCGACCGCGCAGGTGTCGGCCACATCGTGCTGCTCTCGATCGTGGGAATCGATCGGATTCCGTACGACTACTACGCGGGGAAGCTTGCGCAGGAGAAAGTCGTGGAGGCCTCCCCCGTGCCCTGGACAATCCAGCGCGCGACGCAGTTCCACGAGTTCTCCGCGCAGATGTTCGCGCGGGCCAAGATCGGTCCCGTGCGCGTGGCGCCGCGGGCGCGCACGCAGCCGGTCGCAGCATCCGAGGTCGGTGAACGGCTCGCGACCGTGGCCGCGGGCACAGCGCAGGGCCTCGCCCGTGACTTCGCCGGGCCCCACGAAGAAGCGCTGGATGCCATGGTCAAGGCCTATGCGAAGGCAGTGGGTCACGGCGGGTGGCTGCCGTCGCTCAGCATCCCGACCAAGCAGATGAAGGGGATGCGCCAGGGTCTTGCACTTCCCGGCCCGGACGCCGACCTCGGGCATCAGACGTTCGCCGAGTGGGTGGCTGCGCGGCGCCGCTGAGCGCCACACCACCCGGTTCAGGTCGCAAACTCGGTCGCTCACAGCCGCCCAGAGCGACATAGTTCGCGACCTGAACGGGTCCACGCCACCCGTGGCGACGAACGTGGCAGGCCGGGGCGCGCGAGAATAGACGGGTGAGCCTTTTCGCCTTTGCCCCGTCGCGCGGTCCCCGGTGGCAGTTGGGGCTCCAGGCTGCCATCGGCATGGCGGTGCCGATCGCCGTGATGACGTTGCTGGGCCATCCGACTCTCGGCTACATCGCCGGTTCCGGTGCCTTCACCGTGCTCTTCCTCGGAGCAGCTCCCGTCGTCGAGCGGGCGCGCGTGCTGCCCTTTGTCTCAGCAGGGCTGATCCTGTGCGCTGCGCTCGGAGCATCTGCCGGAGCGAGCCGATGGCTGGTGAGCATCGGGATCGTCGTGATCGCTCTGGTCGCAGCCCTCCTGTGCTTCGGTTTCCGCCTGGGCCCGCCGGGACCGATCTTCTTCGTGCTCGTCTTCGGCCTGTCCGCGCAGATCGTCGCGCATGCGGAGATCTCGCTGCTCACCTACATCGCGGCGATCGCCGCCGGCTGCCTGTTCTCCTACCTCGTTGCGCTGTCGCCGCTGCTGATCTCGCACGTACGCTCGCATCCCGCACGTCCGCTGCGCGAACTCCTCCCCGGCCCGAGCTACGACAACGCATCGCGCCTGCTCCTGCTCCGAGTCGCGATCGTCGCGGTCCTCGGCGTGCTGATCGGCCTCTTCGTGGATCCGGGACGCAGCTACTGGATCGTCGGAGCCGGCATCGCCGTAATCGGACTCGTCACCGAGCGCCGGGCCGCGTTCCAGCGCGGACTGCACCGGATGCTGGGGACGATACTCGGTGTCGGCGTGTACGCGCTGCTGGCGCTGCTGCATCCGTCGGGGCTCTGGATCGCGCTGCTGCTCGGTGTGATGCAGTTCACGGTCGAACTCGTCGTCGTCCGCCACTACGCACTCGCGCTGATGATCATCACGCCCCTCGTGCTGCTGCTCACCGGAGCCGCGACCGGCAAGATCGGCTCGATGGACGTGGCGCTGGAGCGCATCATCGACACAATCGTCGGTGCGGCTCTGGGCGCAGCATCCGGTGTTCTGCATCCGCGTACGACCGCGAGAGAATAGGTGGCGGCATACTGGCGCGCCCTGGCGGGCCATTGGCGTCACCGTGACGTGGTGCTGACGTAAGGGATGAAATCCATGAACAGCACACGAATCATGGAACTCCGACAGGCCCAGGGCTGGACCCAGGAACGACTCGCGAACGAGAGCGGCGTCGGACTGCGCACCATCCAGCGACTCGAAGCGGGGCAGGACGCCAGCCTCGAGCCTCTCTCCCTCGTCGCCGACGCACTGCACGTCCCGGTCAGAGATCTCTTCACGACCATCGAGGATGCCGGCATGAGTAGCAGAGTCGACTCGTTGCAGGATCGAACCGACGAGCAGCAGGCCGCACGCGACCGGATCAGCGGTGCGTGGTGCTGGCTCTACATCGGCATCGGCGTCGTGCTGACGCTGGTCAGCTTCACGTTCCCGTACGGACTGGTGCTGTTCCTCAGCTACTGGGTAGGCGGGTACATCATCCTTGTCGCGATCCGGCGGATCTACCTCGAGCCGCGCCTCGACGAGAAGTACCCGCTGTCGCGCGCGAAGCAGTCGCGCCGCGAACGACGCGCCGCCTGACGACCGTTCAGGTCGCGATTTCGGTCGCTCAGAGCGCGGCATACCGGCCAGAATCGCGACCTGAACTCCGCTACGCGACCCGGCGGAGGTTCCGAGCGCTCACACCTCGCATCCAGCGCGCACGGAGGTCGCGCACAGCAACGATGATGCAAGATCGTTAGCTTGTGCGCTTGACCCGAGAGTGCACGCGCCGCCCCGAAGCGGCCCTCCAGCTACTTGTAAGGATCGTTACGTTCGTCATGCCCGAAACTCAGTTGATACCTTCTGCCCGCCGCCGCGTCGTCGCCCTCACCCTGGTTGCAGGTGCGGCGCTCGGACTCCTCACCACCGCCGGGCTCACGGCCGGCGCACCCGCTGCCGCAGAAGTATCCGGTCGAGCCGCGGTATCCGATCGCAGCGACCTGCGTGCGGAGCTGGCGCAGACGGCTGCCGCCGTCGATACGGGACGCTCCGCCATCGCCACCGCCTCCGCCACAGTCACGGATGCCCAAGCATCCGGCTTCGATCTGGGAGAGGTGACGATCGACGCCACCGGCCTCGCCAAGGCACTGAACGCGCTCTCCGATGACGAGGTCGTCGGAGCTGCCCGTGCCGTCGTGACGGCGAACACCATCGTCCAGACCGAGATCGTCACCGCCGACACAGCTGCGCTCCGCGGCCGGTTGGATGCCGCGATCGCCCAGAAAAAGGCCGAAGAAGATGCCGCGGCCGAGGCTGCCGCCCAGGCCGCTGCCATTGCAACCGCGAACACGCCTGACGGCGCCCGCAGCGCTGCTGCAGCGATCGCCGCCAGCGAGTACGGCTGGGGTGCCGGCGAGTTCTCCTGCCTCGACTCGCTCTGGATGAAGGAATCCGGCTGGGACTACCAGGCCTACAACCAGGACGGCGGCGCGACCGGCATCCCCCAGGCACTCCCCGGCGACAAGATGGCCAGCGCGGGCTCTGACTGGCAGACCAACGCCACCACGCAGATCCGCTGGGGCCTCGGCTACATCGCCGGCTCCTACGGCACCCCCTGCGCCGCGTGGGGTCACTCGCAGTCGGTGAACTGGTACTGAGCCCCCCGAGGCGCCGGGCGGGACGAGCACGTCGCTCAGAACCCCTCGCCCGGCGTCTCCGCGAGTGGTATAGCTGAACCATGTCGCTCATGGAGCTGTACCGGAACGCGCTCGGAGAGACGCCCGACAAGGCCGCTCTCATCTTCAGGAACACGACGACGTCGTATCGTTCGCTCTCGGATGCTGTCGATCGATCGGCCAGACGGCTCCTCCACCTCGGTATCGCGCACGGCGATCGCGTCGCGATCTTCATGCGCAACCGTTCGGAGTTCATCGAGCTCTATCTCGCGTGCTTCCGCATCGGCGCGATCGCCGTCCCGCTGAATCACCGCTTCCAAGCCGATGAGGTCGCCTTCGCCTGCAACCACTGCACGGCGAAGTTGCTCATCACGCATGGGCCGCTGTATCCCCTCATCCGGGATGTGCAGGCCGAGATCCCCTCGCTTGAGGGGATCTATCTCTGCGGCGACGTGCCGCCGCATTCAGATAACGCCTGGGATGCTGTCGACACCTCGGATACGTCGGAGTGGCCGACCATCAACGACGATGATGCGGCCATGATCCTCTACACGTCCGGCAGCACGGGCAAGCCGAAGGGCGTCGTGCACACGCACGGCTCGATCCTCGACACGGCCACGGGGCGCGCGACAACCCAGAAGCTGGTCGCCGACGACATCGCACTCGCTGCGACCGCGATCTGCCACGGCGGCGGATCGATCGGGGTGACCTTCCCGACGCTGTACGCCGGTGGAACGGTGATCATCCTCGAGGAGAGCGAACCCGGCCTGTTCCTCGACGCGCTGGCCGCGCACCGGCCGACGCGCACGCTCCTTCTTCCGGCCCAGCTTCTCGACGCGGTCGAATCGCCCCAGGCTGCGGATGCTGATTTCAGCAGCCTCCGCGAAGTTCAGTGCGGCGGCGATCAGATCTCCCCCGACCTCTACACGCACTTCGCGGATGTCGAAAGCCTCGATCTGAATCAGGCGTATGGCATGACCGAGTGCGAGGGATGCAGCATGAACCCGCCGTTCGGACTGATCAAGCGGGGTTCGATCGGGCTACCGCGCGAGGGTGTCGAATTCCGCGTGGTGCAGGGCGGCACGGATGTCGCCGACGGCGACGTGGGCGAGTTCGTCGTGCGGAGCAAGTCCGTGATGGCGGGCTATTGGAACGACCCCGAGAACACAGAAGCGGCCTTCGTCGATGGCTGGCTGCGCACTGGCGACCTCGGCTGGCGCGACGAGGACGGCTACCTGCACTTCGCGGGTCGGATCAAAGAGGTCATCATCAAGGGCGGCTCGAACATCGCTCCCGGTGAGGTCGAGGACGTGCTCAACGCGCATCCGGGCGTTGAGCTGAGCGGCGTCGTCGGGGCACCCGATGAGCGCCTCGGATCGATCGTGCACGCGTTCATCCAGCCTCACGCAGGACTTTCGACGCCGCCGAGCGAACAGGAGCTGATCGCCTTCGCGTCGGATCGGCTCGCTGCCTACAAGGTTCCCGACCGATGGACCTTCGTCGCGGACCTGCCGAAGAACAACGTGGGCAAGATCGATCGGAAGACCCTGCACGCGCTGGCGGCGGGGCTCTGACTAGGCTCCGCGCATCAGAACGAGCACGACGAAGATCAGCAGCACGACGGCGAGGATCAGATCGGTGATGGTCGGAATCCACTCACGCGCGCTCTTGCCGCTCTTCGCAAGATGGCGGATGCCGGCAAGCAACAGGAAAATCCCTCCGACCGCGGCGACCGGGGCGAGCCACGATGCGAGGAAAGTCGCGATGATTCCCGCGATGCCCATGGCGGTGTTCGCGAACCCAAGTTCCTGTACGATCTGATTCGCGCCGGGGCTGTCGATGCCCAACAGGTTCTTCGCGGTGAACTGCGGGCGGAACATCTGGACGATGCCCGCTCCCAGCAGACGGACGCCCACACCGAAGCCGACGAACCAGGAACCTGCGACCATCAGTGCATCCGCGCCCGGTGAGACGAGCAGTTGGATGATTGTGGCGGCCAGGGGAAGCACGATGGTCGTACCCACGACGAAGATGAGGTACATAGTCCCCTCATAGTGGCGGAATCCGCTCCTCGCGACAAGAGCATCTGCCTCAGGAATCCAGGGGCATCAGAGCTCGTTGAGGATCTCGCCGCGCTCATCGGGGGCCTTCGATATCAGCCGATCACGCCAGCCCTGCAGCGCTTCCGGTGTCAGCCGGGTCCAGTCGGTAACCTCGCGGACGATGCGAAGCGGCTCCGTACTGCGGAAGGACCGCGTCGGATTGCCGGGGAACTTCTTGTCGGTCACGTTCGGATCATTCTCGAACGCCCCTGTCGGCTCAACCTCGTACACGTGTGGCGCTCCGGTGCCGTCGAGCAACTCGACGGCAAGTTCTGCAGCCAATCCAGCGCCATCCGGAAGTGCCGTGAAATACACGTGGTTCATGATCACGTCCGGGCGATAGTTCGATCGGAATCCCGCGGTGAGCAGGTCACCGGTCCGCAGCACGACTGCTGTGCCATGGAAGAAGGGGCCATCGTCGAGCGCGTCACTCACGTCGCCACGCTAACGCGACCACGATGCGGTGTCGGTCGCGTCAGAGTGACGTGGATCACGCCGCTCTCCGCAACTTCCGTGTGGACGTTGTGGGTGAGTTCGACACTATGCAGGTCATCGACCAGCCCGGCGCGCAGGAAGTCACGTGCCGTGCGGTATCCACCACCGATGCGCACGTCCTTGTCACCAGCATCCTCAGTCGCCTCACCGAGGACGTCTTCGATTTCGCCATTGCGAAAATGGAACGTGGTACCGCCCTTCATCGGGATCGACGGCCGCGGAGCGGTGTGGGTGAGGACGTAGCGGTTGTCGATGCCGGTCGTACCCGTACCGCTGAAGTCTCCAAGTTGTTCCCGGAACGCTCGAGTCGCGACAAACGCAGCGGTGAGGCGGTCCCAATCGGCACCCATGGGACTATCGGGCGTCGGGTCAGCGGGCATGTAACCGTCCAGAGAGACAGACAGATCCATACGAACGCGAGTCATGTCAGCTTCCTTTCGAGGCCGCTCAATCATCACGGCGGGCAGAAAGATCTGTCAAGGGTCCACTGCTCAAGCCGTTCGGTATCGACGGTGCGGAATACCCCAATGGGGTATACCGTTGGACATATCGACCTCTCATCCCGGCACGGTTTCAACTCCGAGGAGGATAAGCCCATGGGCAACTCGCACAACGGCGACGCGGGGCACGCCCATGTAGATCACGGTCATGTCGGCCACAACCATAGCGATCACAGCCACAGCGACCACGTCGGGCAGTTCCGTCGCCTGTTCTGGATCATGCTCGTCCTCGCTGTCCCCACGGTCGCACTGTCGAGCATGTTCTCGACGATCCTCGGCTATCCCCTCCCCGATATTCCGGGACTGTCATGGGTTTCACCGGTGCTGGGCACCGTCATGTATGTCTGGTGTGGAAGGCCGTTCCTCGTGGGTGCGGTCGGTGAGCTCCGTGCTCGCAAACCCGGCATGATGCTGCTGATCGGCCTGGCGATCACCGTCGCATTCGTCGCCTCTTGGGGCGCGACCCTCGGCGTGCTCCATCACGAACTCGACTTCTGGTGGGAACTCGCC
The DNA here is from genome assembly GCF_052099035.1 of Microbacterium sp. Lineage (GTDB taxonomy): Bacteria > Actinomycetota > Actinomycetes > Actinomycetales > Microbacteriaceae > Microbacterium. Next base: position 86,735 of record NZ_JBQDSX010000006.1, read on the forward strand.
CTCCTCATCGTCATCATGCTCCTGGGGCACTGGATCGAGATGCGTTCCCTCGCCCAGACCACCTCGGCACTCGATTCACTCGCCGCACTGCTGCCCGACGAAGCGGAACGTGTCGAGAATGACCAGGTCGTCGTTGTGTCGCCTACGGATCTCCTTGTCGGTGACGTCGTCATCGTCCGGCCCGGAGGCAGCGTCCCCGCGGACGGGCGCATCGTCGATGGACGCGCTTCGATGGACGAGTCCATGATCACCGGCGAATCCCGCACAGTGGAGCGCAGCGTCGGCGACCAGGTCACCGCGGGAACCGTTGCCACCGATTCCGGTCTTCGCGTGGAGGTCACCGCCATCGGCGATGACACTGCGCTGGCCGGCATCCAACGCCTGGTCACGGAGGCGCAGAACTCGTCTTCCCGCGCACAGCGCCTCGCCGATACCGCTGCCGGGTGGCTGTTCTGGTTCGCCCTCGGCGCCGCGGCAATTACTGCGCTCGTGTGGACGCTCATCGGATTCCCCGACGCTGCCGTCATTCGCACGATCACCGTGCTCGTCATCGCCTGCCCGCACGCGCTCGGGCTCGCGATTCCGCTGGTCGTCTCGATCGCCACTGAGCGCGCTGCGCGCGCGGGCGTGCTCATCAAGGATCGGCTCGCGCTGGAGAGCATGCGAACCATCGACACGGTGCTGTTCGACAAGACCGGAACCCTCACCAAGGGCGAGCCCGTCGTCTCCGAGGTCGCCGCTCTCGACGGCGCCGATCCTGACCAGGTTCTTGCCCTGGCCGCGGCTGCAGAAGCAGACAGTGAGCACCCGCTGGCGAAGGCCATTGTTCGTGCGGCTGCCGACAAACATCTCACTGTCCCGCGCAGCAGCAGCTTCACCTCCTCGCCCGCCGTGGGCGTCACCGCAACCGTCGACGAAAACAGCATCCGAGTCGGTGGACCGCACCTGCTCACCGAAGAGAACGCCGACGAACTTCCGATCGCCGACCTGTGGCGGACGGATGGCGCCATCATTCTCCACGTCCTCGAAGACGGCCGCGTGATCGGTGCGTTGAAGCTCGCCGACGAGGTGCGCTCGGAGTCTCGCGAAGCCGTCGACGCCCTTCACGCACTCGGCGTGCAGGTGGTGATGATCACCGGCGATGCGGATGCTGTCGCGCAGACCGTTGCACAGGATCTCGGCATCGACCGCGTCTTTGCCGGGGTCCGCCCAGAAGACAAGGCCGCGAAGGTCCAGGAGCTCCAGCACGAGGGGCGGAAGGTCGCGATGGTCGGCGACGGCGTCAACGATGCCCCTGCGCTCGCGCAGGCCGACGTCGGGTTGGCGATCGGAGCCGGGACGGATGTCGCGATCGCGTCGGCCGGCGTGATCCTCGCAAGCTCCGACCCCCGCTCGGTGCTGTCCGTGATCGAGCTGTCGCGGGCCTCGTACCGGAAGATGAAGCAGAACCTGTGGTGGGCCGCTGGCTACAACCTCATCTCCGTGCCTCTTGCTGCCGGCGTCCTCGCCCCGATCGGCTTCATACTGCCGATGTCGGTCGGAGCGATCCTCATGTCACTATCCACAATCGTGGTCGCCCTCAACGCGCAGCTACTTCGCCGGCTCGACCTCCGCCCCGACGCCACCACCCGCCCCCTCCTCGACCGCCGACGGTGAGTCGGAGGCACGGGAGAAGAGCGTCGCTGTTATCCCGTCAGACTCGACACCAGTTTTCTCCGATCTCACGGAAGCTGTCGGAGCGTGAGACACGACTCCAGCGGAATCTCGCGGGAGTCATAAACGGATCTGAGGTCGATCAGTCTCACGAGACTTGTCGGAATTTCGTCGGCGGATGCCTTCTGATGCGCTCGTCATCGCGCGCGGCGTCACCTCCGACGCGTCAGCAATGTCCGCGGCTGCGAGTAGAGTCTGCCCGGTGAGTGAATCGCCCGGCCAACGTCGTGTACGCGCGGTGGTGGAAAGCGTCAGCGGACGCGCGCCAGCGACGGCGCCAACGAAGATCGTGGAACGCTTCGTTCCGCACGCGCGAAGAGCTCATAACAATGGCGATCGGCAACGGCCAGAGCGCGTGTCCTCATCGCCCGGGATCGTGTCCGCGACATCGACAACTCAGACGAGGGAAAATCTTGGCTAGCAACATTCTCGTGGAAGGTGATCCCAGAATCGGATGGATGGTTGACGGCGATCCGACCACTCCGGAGATCGCGGTCATGCTGGAACGTACCGACGAGTCGATTCAGCTCACAATCCCCACAAAAGGCATGTTCGAGCACGACGACCCCTACGCCCGCTGGTTCTCCTCGGGGGTCCAGTACGGAGACGATCCCGACCGAACCCGTTTCCGCTACACTCCACCGTCAAATCTGCTGTTCAACGATCACCGCGGCCACGTAAGCCTCATCGGCTGTCGGCAGGCTGCAGCCTCGTTCGGTTCCAACGGTGCCGGCTTCGGACGAGTGGTCGCCGAGTATGCGGTCCTTGGAGGCCGCAGCTGGGCGAACTTCGAAAAGGTCAACGGCGTCCGCACGGAGATCCCCGGGCTCGCGGATTGGACGGGGATAAGCAGTCGCACGACCGAAGTGAAGAGCGACAAGGCAAACCGCACACTCGAATACACCATCACCATGCGCTCCCCCGCCGCGCAGCGTCTGGCGCGGAACAAGAATCTGACCCTTCAGCCTTCCTGGCGTTCCAGCACCCCTGCGCCGGGAACGATCGCAACCCACGATGTCGTCCAGATCTCTACGACATCCAAGAAGCCCGAGGCTTGGGATGGCCTCCTCGCCCCGCACCGCGCTGTTCAGGACCTCCTCTCGCTATCGGCTTGGAAGCAGTTCGGCTTCTCTCGCATCGAAGTCGGAGTTGCTGAGCAGCCGAATCGGCATGAGACCCCCGCGGACGGCGAGAACAAGATAACGGTGTGGTCCGAAGTCGTCACCCACCGCCTCCGCCTCGCCGATAATGCTCCCGCGGACGTGAACTTCCTGTTTAAGTTCGCGGACATCGGTGCGGCTGGCGTGCAGCGCTGGGTTCGACTGAGGTCTAAGTACGAACGCGCCCTGCTGCCCCTCATCGGGATCGTTGACGAACGCGGCCTGTTCGTCGAGACGCGCGTCGCGCAAACCGGAATCGCCATCGAAGCACTCGGCTTCCAGCTTGCAAGCGACGGAGCGAACGGGGCCGTGCTGAATGCGCGCGGGCAGATCACTTACAACGATGCGATGGAGGCGATCCTCGCAGATATGCCTGTGGTGCCTGTTCCGGAAGTCGAGGCATGGAAGAATCGATCCCGGCTGTCATACATGGGTGTCAAACATGCAGACAACCCGACGCCCGACATTGTGACCCTAGCTAACGCCTATCGCGAGAATGCTCTCGTCCTCCGCTACTGGGTCGCGGGTCGTCTCGGGTGCACGGAGGACGTTCTGAGACGGCGGCTTGACAAGGACCCGCTTAGCAGCGGCTTCGTTGCCGCTTGACCGAGAACCGGCTCATCGCATTCCAGGGTGTAGGCGGAGTCTGAAGCCACCCGCCCCGAGCAGGGATCGGGCGATGCAGTGCGTGAGATCTCG
>NZ_JBQDSX010000007.1:0-90293 GCF_052099035.1 Microbacterium sp.
CACTCGGACAGGTGCAGGTTTCGGTGGTGCCACCAGCACAGCAGCACTCCGTTGCTCCTTCTGGTCTGCCCGTCAATCCCGGATGGGATCTCTTGGGGCTCCATCAAGCACACCGCGAACCCCCTTCCGCGGATAAGTGGCACCGTGCAGCAGCCCACCGCTACAGCCCGCTACATCACGGCCACCCCCGTCGCACGTTGGGCAATCGGGAGCCAGATCGGGGAAGATGGGGTCCACCATGACTGGGACCCGCCGCGCACCGCCGCCCGCTAAGAGTGCTTTGGCGAGGGCACGGGAAGCCCGAGGGTGGAGTCAGCGGACGGCAGTCAGGGAGTATGCACGCGCGGCATCGGAGCTGAACATTGCTACCGCAGGACCGGACTCGTTGCGGACTTCAATTTCTCGCTGGGAGAACGGTCACCAAACGCCCGACGAACACAGCCGCCAGGTGCTGCGGCGCCTCTATAACCTCACCAATGCGGAACTCGGCTTCACTGGCCGATCCTCCCTGATCGTCGGCGACGAGACGGCAGAGCTGGCCGCACGTCTGGCCAGTACCGCCAGGGTTGACTCTGTCCTGATCGGCGTGTTCGACCAGCAGACCCACGCGTTGCGGTTGCAGGACCGCACATTCGGGGCCGCGACGCTATTGGACCAGATGTCCGCGCACATCCGACGGATACAAGGGCACCTCGATCATTCGATGACCCCCGGAGTCCGGATAGGGCTTGCGCGTGTCCTGGCCGACGCCGGGGCGTTGGCCGGGTGGCAGGCTCTTGATGCTGGAGCGGCCAAGCGGGCGTGGAAACACTTCAAGCGCGCCCGGAATGCTGCTCTGGAAGCCGGATCGCCTATCCTTTTGGCTCACGCGATCGGCGAACAGGCATACGCGCTCCTCGAAGTGGGCGACCCACACCGCGCGCTTGATGCGATCCAACACGCGAAAAGTCTCGGGTCGCACCCGCCACTGTTGACCGCCTGGCTGGCCGCTGCCGAGGGAGAATTCGCTGCCGCCAGCGGAAACACCACCGATGCGCTCCGCGCGTTCGACCGCGCCCAACAGTCCCTGCCCACGGACACCGCCGATGAAGCCTTGCCGTTTCTCAGCCTGAACGATGCACACCTCACGAGGTGGCGCGGCAGCGCATTAGCACGATTGGGCAACGCCGAAGCCATCGTTGATCTGACGCGGGCGATGGAGACAATCGACCAAGGACCGTTCGTTCGGGCCCTCACCGGCCTTCACGCGGACCTTGCCATCGCTCACGCCGTTGCTGGTGACCGAGACCAAGCTCGCGCCCATATCAGGGAAGCGCGATTCCTGGCCGCACAGATCGGCTCGCAACGCCTCCTACGAAGGATTGACCGAATTCTGCTTCCCGGCACCACTGGCCAGGGCCTGTAGCAAGCCGACCAGAGACCCCGCCCCCATCACCAGGCCCTTCGAGATCAGTGCGGGGATCACCGCCAGCGGCACCCACCGTACGACAGATGCTTCTTCCGCGTCCGAGGGGTCGCCGACGTGTTCCGCGCCACGGCCCGTATAGATCTCATGTGGGGTGTCCACCATGCCCGGCATGGGCTGGAACTCCGCCAGACGAGACAGCCGCCCCGGACGCCACCCGGTCTCTTCCAAAGTTTCCCGCTCTGCGGTCACGCGGGGGTCTTCGTCGCCATCGACGATTCCGCCCGGAAGCTCCCACCCCCATGCCTTGGGCACGAACCGGTACCGCCACAACATCAGCACCCGGTCTTCGTCGTCCAAAACGAGCGCCAGAGAGACCCGCTGCAACCGCACCACGTGATGCTCAAACCGTCGCCCGTCCGGCGGGGTGATATCGACCTTCGTCAGGTGCACCCACGGGTTGTCATACAGAGACCGTTCTCCGTGCTGGACCGTCGCCAAGCTCTCCGGCGTACCCATCGCCGAAACATCAAACTGCTCAACCTCGTCCGAACTCACCACCCCAGCTTAACCGTCCGCACCCTCATCGAAACTAAACCAAAGTTCACAATGAGCGCGTGCTGTTCGCATCATCGTGGGCGGTCTCCCGAATTTGCTGGTCAGTGCTGCCGCGCCCCGTGAACGGGACTTGCCATCGAAGCTGAAGCAATATCGCCGAGGCACATCGAGACACCAGACGAAGAAGGAGAAAGAAGAAGAATCAACATCAGGAAGGCTCAGCGGACGGCGCGGTCCGCTCCGCTCCCCGCACCGCCCAAACCTGGGCGCAGGCGACACGAACACCCATGCTGGCGGCAGCAGCCGATCCCGTGAACACGGCACCCTTGTCGAAACTTTCTATACTCCGTCAAGAGATCCCCTTTACTCGGGACCTTATGGTTCACCGACGTTCTGGTGTCGCGAGCGGTGATCGCCTTGACTTCGCTCCCCTATCGGTGCGAGCCTCGTGAGCTTGGAGAAGCCGGGAGCACCAAGGTCGCTGCAAGTCGCCAGAGCAATGCCCAAGCAAGAAACGGAGGGCCCCAGAATACAACGAGAGGTGCGATACCAGTCCAACTGGTGCCTGTCGAGACGATAGCAATGAGGACTAGTAATGCAAGCCCAACTACGGGGATCACCCATGTCCACTTCACCATCATGCGACCTGTCGTAAATATGACGACTGTTGCGGAGAGGACGGCGAAGAGCGCTGCTAATGCAAAGAGGATGGCAACTCTATCAAAAGGAACAGCTCCGACAAGGATCAACTCGGTTACCGCCCACCACCCAAGCATCGCGACTAGAAGGGTTGCGAGGCCGACCGCCGACAGGCGGAATGCGTTACGACGGTCTGCCTCACGAATCTTCATATCACCCAAGGTGTCCCTCAGAAGTTCTTTGAAGCCGTGTAGGACTTATCACACCATGCAAACCAGCCAACGAGGCATTTGAAGTCCGGGGTGCCGAAGTTCCAAACCTTGGTAAATGTCTGGTTCCCAAGAGAATCATAGTTGTACGAAGCATAAGACTCATGGTTTGGGACGTTGTTGTGTCGTCCGTTTACTGCAACCGCACCTGTCTTCCAGAACTGGACGGTCTCACGATACTTCACACTGCCCGTGATGCAGAATGGGTCCCCCACATCGTGGCGGATGTCGAAGTGCGCGACTCCGGTCGTCATCCACGTATCGAGAACCTCGATCCCGTTGGGGCTAGCCTGCTTGGTTTCGACAACCACCCCGCCGACCATCTTGCGCGTGATCCCCGTGCTTTTCTCCCAGTAGATCTGATAGGGGGCAGGGTTGTTCCAGTTCGCGCCCACACGGATAGCTGTTCGGTGTGAGGGGAATGAGAAGGCTGTCGGATATGCGTCACCGCGACCGTCTCCTACGAACGCTTCGGCCCCGCTGCAGGCCATCCCTCACCCGAACTGTCGACGAAGTGGACGCCGGTGGTGGGATCGTCCGGAGCATCCACGCGCGGGTTGAGGAGGCTGTCGAGCAGGAGTTTCAGTTGGCCGGCGATCTCGGGCAGCAGGTTTCCGCGCACGGGAACAGCGCCGTCGCGCTCGCGCCCGATCGTGAAGCCGCGCGTGTGTGCGCCGATCTCGTCTGAGGGCTCTGCCCCGTCGGGATCGAGATACGAGACCAGCACCTTCGACAGCAGACGCAGGTCCTCCGGCACAGGTGGCGGGCCACCGGCATCCGAACTATCGGCATCTCCATCGTCCGCACCGGTAAATCCGCGGGCGAGCTGGGCGAGCTGCCAGTCGGCCTCGAGTCGGGCATCATCGAGGATGCGCTTGCGGGACTGCTCGAGCGGCTCCATCGCCGCAAGCAACCCTGACACCCCGATCACCCCGTTGACCATTGCTGCACGTAGCTGCGGATACCGCGCCGGAAGGAACTCTCCGCTCGACATTCCTCGGGTGCGCGACAGCAGCCGTGCGGTCTTCACGACACGGTTCGCATCCCGCGTCTCGGTGCGCATCAGCGCGCGCACGAGATCGACCGGGCGACCCCAGCCGTACTTCTCGGTGATCTTGTCGTCTCGCATCGGCGTCGAGCGTTCGAGAACCTGTACCGACGCCTCGACCTGCAGCCCTTCCACCCGCTTCTGGATCCGCCCGGTCACTTCGAGCAGCGCCGCGATCTCAGCATCCGCCAGGTCGGGAATCGCCTCAGCATCGAACGCCTCGGCGCACGCGCCACCGAGAGACCGTTCCAGGTCTTCGAGGTGAGCGACGATGCTGTTCATACCTCTATTCAACCGAGGGCCACCGACATTCAGACCCGGAAATCAGGCTGATCAGAGAACTTTTTCAAAGAATTTTCTTCGCGCTACTGAAAGTTGCAGACGCTACAGTTTCTGACGCGCACTATTCTTTCGCGACCAGCGTCAGCACGTCGTAGGTCGCGACGGTCGCGTCATCCTGGTTGAGGATGACGGCATCCCAGCGCACCTCGCCGTACTCGTCCGTCTCGCGCGGTGTGATCTGCTTCGCGGTCAGCTCGACGCGGATGCTATCGCCCGGCGACACCGGAGTGATGAAGCGCAGGTTTTCCAGCCCATAGTTGGCGAGCACCGGCCCCGGCTCGGGGTCGACGAACAGGCCCGCGGCCCACGACACGAGCAGATATCCGTGCGCGACGCGTCCGGGGAAGAACGGGTTCGCGGCGGCCGACTCATCGTCCATGTGCGCGTAGAAGGTGTCGCCGGTGAAGTGCGCGAACGTCTCGATGTCGTCGAGCGCGACCTCGCGCGTGCCCGACGCGATCCGGTCGCCGATGCGCAGCTGCGCGAGCGATTTGCGGAACGGGTGGATGCTGTCATCCCGCACGCTCGCACCGGAATGCCACACTCCGGTGATCGCGGTGAGCATCTCGGGCGACCCTTGCACGGCCGTGCGCTGCATGTGGTGCAGCACGGCGCGGATGCCGCCGAGCTCCTCGCCGCCGCCGGCGCGACCGGGGCCACCGTGCACGAGGCCCGGAAGCGGGGAACCGTGTCCGGTGGAGGAGCGGGCATCATCGCGGTCCAGGAAGAGCACGCGGCCGTTCGATGCGGCAATGCCGGACATGATCTGCGCGGCGAAGGCCGTATCGTGCGTCGCGACGCTCGTCACGAGAGATCCGCCGCCGCGGGCGACGATGTCGGATGCTGCTGCCACAGTGTCGTACGTGATCAGCGAAGACACCGGACCGAAGGCCTCCACCGCGTGGACGGCCTCGGCGTTCGCGTCATCGAAACGCAGCAGGACGGGCGAGATGAAGGCGCCCTCCGGTGCGGCGCCGGTCGTCCCATCGGCGCGGCGTACTTTGACGCCTGCCGCGTCCAGAGACGCGGCTCCAGACGCAGCCGCGGACGCTGCCAGGTCGCCGATCACGATCCGTCCGCCGCCATCGACGAGAGCCCGCACCTGCCGCAGGACCTCATCGCGTTGCGCGAGCGAGACGAGCGGTCCCATCGTCACACCCTCCGCGCGGGGGTCGCCGATGCGTACCTTGGCATCGAGGCGGGCACGCACGGCATCGACCACGGCATCCGCCTGAGCGGTGGGAACGACCGCACGTCTGATCGCGGTGCACTTCTGTCCGGCTTTCGAGGTCATCTCGGTGACGAGCTGTCGGATGTAGGCATCGAACTCCGGTGTTCCTTCGGTCGCATCCGGGCCGAGCACGGAAGCGTTGATCGAGTCGGTCTCGGCGGTGAAGCGGACCCCGCCATTCTGCACCGACGGATGCTCGCGCAGCAGCGCGGCCGTCGATGCGCTGCCGGTGAATCCGACCAGATCCCCGAGCCGCAGGTTCTCGAACAGCGTCGGCACGCTGCCGCTCACGAGCTGCAGCGACCCCTCGGGCAGCAAGCCGGACTCGACCAGGATCCGCACGAACGCCTCGGTCACGTATCCGGTGGGCGTCGCGGGCTTCACGATGGTGGGCATCCCGGCGAGGAATGCCGGAGCGAACTTCTCCAGCGACCCCCACACGGGGAAGTTGAACGCGTTGATCTGCACGGCCGCGCCGGGCAGTCGAGAGTACACGTGCTGGCCGAGGAACGAGCCGTCTTTCGAGAGCGGTTCGACTGGTCCGTCGACGTACACCTGTGCGTTGGGCAGCTCGCGGCGTCCCTTGCCGGAGTACGCGAACAGCACCCCGATGCCGCCATCGATGTCGACCCAGGAGTCGGCCGTCGTCGCGCCAGTGCGCGCGGAAAGCGCGTAGAGCTCGTCTTTGCGTTCGGTCAGAGCGAGCGCGAACTTCTTGAGAAGAACCGCACGCTGGTGGAAGGTCAGTTTTCCGAGCGACGTCTGCCCCACGGTGCGTGCATACTCGAGCGTCGCGCCCAGATCGAGCCCGGCGGCGCTCACGCGGGTGATCTGCTCGCCGGTCGAAGCGTCACGAACCACGACTGCGTCGGCCACAGAATCAATGTCCGCACCCGTGCTCGGCGTCCACCAAGACCCCTGCACGTAGCTGGGCAGGATCTCACTCATTGTCATCCCATCTGTAGAAGCCTTCGCCGCTCTTGCGGCCGAGTTTTCCCTCGGAAACCAGCTGCCTCAGGAGCGCGGGCGGTGCGAATCGCTCCCCGAGCACCGCCTGGAGCTCCTCGGCGATGCCGAGCCGCACGTCGAGTCCGACGATGTCGGTGGTGCGCAGCGGCCCCATCGGATGCCGGTATCCGAGCTCCATCGCCCGATCGATGTCCTCCGCCGAGGCGACCCCGGCATCCAGCATCCGGATCGCCTCGAGAGCGAGCGCCACCCCGAGGCGGCTGGAGGCGAAGCCGGGGGAGTCGCGCACGACGATCGGTGTCTTGCCGAGCGTCTCGACCCACTCGCGCGCACGTTCGACGAGGTCGGCATCCGTCGCCGAGCCCGCGACGATCTCCACCAGCGCCGATGCCGGCACCGGGTTGAAGAAGTGCAGGCCCAGAAAGCGGGATGGCCGGCGGAGCGTCGTCGCCAGATCGTCGATCGAGATCGAGGATGTGTTCGACGCGAGGGCAGCATCCGGGGCTGCGTTCTCGATGCGCACGAGGGCGTTCGTCTTGAGCGCTCGATCCTCGGGCACTGCCTCGATGACGAGCTCGCACGGCGCGAATGCGGCGATGTCGTAGCCGACGTGCAGTGCGCGATTCAGGTCGCCTGAATCGCGGTCGGTCGATCCGCGCTCAATCGAGCGTGCGATGCTCGCGCGGACGCGCTGATCCGCAGCATTCGCCGTCCCCTCGTCGTGCTCGACGACGGTGACATCGTCGCCGGCAAGGAGGAAGGCGTGCGCGATTCCGGCACCCATGCGGCCGCCGCCGAGGACTCCGACCTTCATGGACGCCCCGTCCGCTCGAGGAACTGGGTCATCCGGCGCATCTTCTCGGGGCTCTCGAACAGCTCCGCCTGCAGCTCGCCATCGATGACGGGGTGAGTATCGCGCCCGGCGCGCAGCGCCGTCTTCGTGTGCTGGATCGCGAGCGGATCGGCGGCCGCGATGCGATCGGCGATCGCGTGCGCCGCCGACATCAACTCATCGGGCTGGTGGACGCTGGACACGAGCCCCGCGGCTCGCGCCTCGTCGGCTCCCAGCGCGCGCCCGGTGAGCAGCATCTCGCTCGCCAGACCCTCGCCGACGATCTCACGCAGTCGCCAGGTCGCACCGGCCGCAGCGATGATGCCGAGAGTCGGCTCGGGATTTCCTATTTTCAGGCGCGGAGTGGCGATGCGGATGTCGGCGGCGTAGGCGAGCTCCGCACCGCCGCCGAGCGCATAGCCGTCGAGCGCTGCGATCACGGGCATCGGCAGCTCGCGGATGCGGATGAACGCATTGGCATTGATTCCGCGGTGCGCATCTTCCGCGCGACGGGCGCGCAGTTGGGTGATGTCGGCGCCTGCAGCGAAGTCCTCTCCCGCGCCGGTGAGGATCAGAATGCGCGGCTCGGCCTCGAGCTCGGCGCACAGCGCGTGCAGGGCATCGATCATCTCGCGATCGATCGCGTTGCGCTTGTGCGGTCGGTTCAACCGGGCGATCACGCGGTCCGGGCGTCGCTCGACGGCAAGGAGTGCATCATCCATGGCTGCCCCAGACTGCATCGTCGGTTTCCTGGTTCGAGTATGGCCATTTCCTGACCATTCGTTCAGTATTTAAGTATGACAAGGAAGTCCGGAGTCGGCAATGATGCCAGACTGGAGCGCGTGCCAGTGTCGGAGCAGCCATCGATGGAGACCGTCGTTCGTCGTGGGCGCCCGGGCTATGACCAGCGGCAGGTGCTCGAGGTCGCGGTGCAGGTGTTCATCGAGCAGGGCTATGACGCGACCTCGGTGGCAACCCTCGCGACCCGGCTGGGACTGTCGAAGTCAGCGCTCTACCATCACTTCGAATCCAAAGAGGCGCTGCTCGAGGTCGCGCTGGAAGAAGCGATCGGCTCACTCGAAGGCGTTCTGCGCGAGCCGGACGCGAAGGCAGGAACCGCCCGCGAGCGGCTCGAGCACGTGCTGCGCGGCGCCGTCCTCGTCCTCGTCGACAAGCTCCCCTTTGTCACGCTGCTGCTGCGCGTGCGTGGGAACAGCGGTGTCGAACGTGCCGCCGTCGAGCGCCGGCGCGCGTTCGACCGTGAGGTCACAGCCCTCGTGCGTGCGGCGCAGAAAGAGGGCACCGTGCGCGATGATCTCCGCGCGTCCGTAGCGACGCGACTGCTCTTCGGCATGGTCAACTCGATCGTCGAGTGGTACCGCCCGACCGGGCCCGAGGGCGCTGCCGAGTTAGCGGACGACGTGCTGGGCGTCGCCCTGGACGGACTGAGCAAGCGGGGGTGAGGGGACGCTTCGACTCGCCTTCGGCTCGCTCAACGCGTTTCGTCTCCGGCTTCGCCTGCGCTCAACGGCCCGCGCTGAAGTGCCTGCGCTGAATGGCCCGTGCTCAAGAGTCCTGCGCTGAAGTGCCTGCGCTGAAGTGCCTGCGCTGAAGGGCCCGTGCTGAAGCGCCTGCGCTCAACGGCCCGTGCTCAAGAGTCCTGCGCTGAACGGCCCCGCGCTGAAGTGCCTGCGCTCAACGGCCCGCGCTGAAGGGTCCTCGCTCAACGGGCTGCGCCGGCTCGTGCCACGGGTCGTTGAGCGAGCGGAGCGAGACGAAACGGGGTGAGCGACACTTCGACTCGCTGGCGCTCGCTCAGCGCGGGTCTCCGCGAGTCGAAGCCGCGGCTACGCCGAGCCGCGGCTACGCCGAGCCCCGCCTATGCCGAGGCGATGACCGTCTCGTCGAGCGAGCGGCGCACGCGAGGAGCGGCCTCGCGCTCCTGCAGCTTCTCAGAAAGCGTCGACGAGTCGCCGAGCTCACCGAGAGCGATCACCGATGTCGGGGTGAAGCGCTCCTCGACTCCGGGCAGGGCGCGCAGCTGATCGCGCACGATGCCGCCCATCTGGTGCACGTACAGTCCGTCGGCGTGCGCCTGCACCGAGAGGTGCGCGACAGCCTGACCGAGGTCGTACTGCGCCCACGGACGGGGGTTGCCGTCGGCATCCTGATCCTCTGACAGGGCGACGATCAGCACCTGGGCTGCGCCCGCCCACTCGCGATTGAAGCCGACGAGGGCGTCATCGATCCGCGAGTGCAGCTCGGTGCCGCGACGAGCGACGATGAAGCGCCACGGCTGCGTGTTGCTCGCCGATGGTGACCAGCGGGCGGCCTCGAGAGCGGCCGCGAGCTTGGCCTCGTCGATCGGTGTCGTGGCGTCGAAGGCCCGGGGGCTCCAGCGTGCGGCCAGAACATCGAGGACGGGGACGGAAGTGGAAGCGATGCGCTCAAGAGTGGGAGTGCTCATGGTGCCTTTCGGGGTCGCAGTGGTGCTCGGACCCCGTCGTCCGCATTCTCATTCAGGCTAATGCACCTCTCTGGGCGCCTCGCCCAGAGAGTCGGAATCAGCGACGCAGCGCGTCACGGAACTTCACCCGCGCCCCCATCTTCAGCAGCGAGTTCTCGTAGATCTTCGCGCCGAGGAGAACGACGATCGCACAGGCCACGAGCATGATCACCAGCGATGCGAGCGGCTCCCACCATGCGGCCTCGTCGAAGAACAACCGGATCGGCATCGCTACGGGCGCGGAGAACGGCACGTACGAGAGCACGGTCATCACGATCGGGTTGTCGCCGAAGAAGATCACCAGGAAGTACGGGATCATCGTCAGATACATCACCGGGGTCATCGTCGCACCGACATCCTCCTGGCGCGAGACCAGGGATCCGGCCGCCGCGAACATCGCCGCGAGCAGGATGAATCCGAAGAAGAAGAACACTGCGAACCAGGCGATCGGTCCGCCGATTCCCTGCAGGACAGCCGTCTGCCCGGACACCATGAGCCCGATCGTGCCCACTACGACCAGAAGCAGGATCTGCGAGATCGCGAGGATCGTGTTTCCGATCACCTTTCCTGCCAGGAGCAGTCGTGCGGGGATGGCCGAGAGCAGGATCTCGATGACGCGCGTCTGCTTCTCCTCCACCACGCTCGTCGCGATCGGCGTGCCGAATGTGATCGCCGACATCATGAACACCAGTCCGAATGCGATGCCGAGGATGTAACGCAGGCCGCCGCCAGCCGGCTCGGGGTTGAGCAGCCCCACGGTCGGCGACTGCGAGAGCATCATGACCAGCGACTGCGGCGCCTCCTTGTCGGCGATGACGACGATCCCTGTCGCCGATGACTCGTCGTCGATCAGCGCAGCCTCGACATCACCGTCTGCGACGAGCTTCTCGGCGGCGGCGCGGTCGGCGACCTCCGTGACCTCGAAGCCCTCTGCGCCATCCAGCACGGCGGATGCCGAACTCGTCGCGGCGACGTGCGTGATGCTGGGCGTCGCACTCGCGATTCCCGCCCAGATCACACCGGCCAGCGCCATCAGGAGCAGGATGCCGGTGGAGATCAGGTACGCCTTGCTGCGCAGTTTTGTGCTCAGTTCGCGCTCGGCGACGAGCCAGACGCCCTGAGCAGGGGAGAGAGCGGTGGTGGCCTGCGTGGACGTGGTCACTGGATGACCTCCTTGAAGATCTGCGAGAGCGAAGGATGCTGGGGAGTGAAGCGGCTGACTTCGCCGCCCTCGAGTGCGCGGCGAAGAATGCGCTGAGCGATTGCCGGGTCTTCGGCGTCGAACACGGCATTGCCGCCTTCGAAATCGACGACGCTCACACCCGGTTCCTCGCGCAGCCAGCCGACGTCGCCGGTGCTCTCCAGCTCCCAGCGCGGCGCCGAATGCTCTTCGCGCAACCGCTCGCGAGGACCGGCGGCACGGATCGTGCCGCCGGCAATGATGACGAGGTCATCGCAGAGTCGTTCGACGACGTCGAGCTGGTGCGAGGAGAACAGCACCGAGACGCCACGCGCTGCTCGTTCCTGCAGTACGCCGGCGACGGTCTCGACGGCGAGCGGGTCAAGGCCCGAGAACGGCTCATCGAGAATGAGCACCTCCGGGTCGTGCACGAGGGATGCCGCGATCTGTGCGCGCTGCTGGTTTCCGAGCGAGAGCGCTTCGAGGTTGTCGTTCAGCCGTTCGCCGAGTCCGAGCTCGGTGAGAAGGGCAGTGGCCTTCTCGACAGCATCCGCCTTGGTGAATCCGTGCAGACGCGCGAGGTAGACGACCTGCTCGAGCACCTTCATCTTGGGATAGAGGCCCCGTTCCTCCGGCATGTAGCCGAACTGCCGACGGGCATCGGGGGTGAGGGCGGTTCCCCCGAGAGTGACGGCACCGCCGTCGGAGGCGAGGAGACCGAGGATGATCCGCATCGTGGTGGTCTTGCCTGCGCCGTTACCGCCGACGAATCCGGTGAGGTGGCCGGCTTCGACCGAGAAGGAGACATCATCGAGGACCCGGCGTGAGCCGTAATTCTTGGTGACGCCGGTGAGCTGCAGTGTTCCTGAGGTCATGCCTCCACGCTATTGAACGGGTATCGGTGGCGGCATCCCCCGCAGGGTGGATCTTGCGCCTCCGCCCTGCGGGTGCGGTCAGTTCCGTCTGATCAGCAGCGCGCGGACGACGAGTCCCGCCACCAGCGCCCAGAATGCGGCGCTGATGCCGGCGATCGAGAGACCGGATGCCGCGATGAGGAAGGTGACCACCGCGGCCATGCGTTCGTGAGGATCGGCGACGGCCTGATGGACCGCCGAGCCGAGCGCGGCGAAGAGGGCGACACCGGCGACAGCGGGGATGACAGCGGCGGGAGCGAGGAGGACGAGGGCGGAGAATGCGGCGGCCAAGCCGCCGAGCACGATGTACGAGAAGCCGGTGGACACTCCGGCGACCCAGCGTCGCTTCGAGTCGGGATCCGCCTCGGGGGATGCCGCGAGTGCGGCGCTGATCGCGGCGAGGTTGATGCCGTGACCGCCCGCGGGGGCGCCCAGGGCGGTGCCGATACCGGTGACCAGCATCGCCGGGCGCCAGGGAACCTCGTAGCCGAAGCTGCGCATAATGGCGACACCGGGGACGTTCTGCGACGCCATCGTCACGATGAACAGGGGCAGGGCGACACCGATCAGGGCGCCGACGGTGAGGGTGGGCGCGGTGAGTTCGAGTCGAGGAATGAGGAGCGCGGCATCCAGTGGTGCGCCGGTGCGAATGAGTTCGACACCGACGACGGCGGCGGCGGCGACGAAGGCCATGGGCACTGCCCAGCGCGGTGCGAACCTCAGGAAGATCAGCCAGGTCACGAGGACGGGGAGGACACCCCATGGGTTCTGTGCGAGACCGGTGATCGGCGCGAGGCACAGCGGTAGCAGGACGCCCGCGAGCATCGCCTGAGCGATGGATGCGGGAATCCGCGCGATGAGTCTGCCGAACCCTGGCCACAGGCCTGC
This sequence comes from Microbacterium sp., assembly GCF_052099035.1. GTDB lineage: Bacteria > Actinomycetota > Actinomycetes > Actinomycetales > Microbacteriaceae > Microbacterium. The sequence continues at coordinate 12,782 of NZ_JBQDSX010000007.1, forward strand.
GAGCACGGTGAGCGCTGCGACCACCAGGAACGCACCGGTGACGGCGGGCCAGCCGCCTTCGACCGCACCGGTCGCGGCGAGGAGGGCTGCTCCCGGTGTCGACCACGCGACGGTGATCGGCATCCGATATCGCCACGCGAGGATGACGCACGCGATCCCCATCGTGAGGCTGAGGATGATGAGTCCGCTTGTTGCCTCGGATGCTGTGGCGCCAACCGCGTCGAGGCCGGTGAGGACGACGGCGAAGGAACTGGTGAAGCCGACGAGCGCGGTGACGATGCCTGCGGAGATGGGGCGCGACAGCGGGGCGGGCGCGTCGGTCATAGGGATGAGGCTAGCGGGTTCCCATCGGATTCTTATATGCGTAGGAATAGAATCCTGCAGGCGGTCGTTGACCACTGCAGACCGCAAACGACTCGCATGAGCCCGAACAGCTCGCATGAGCCCGAACAGAAGGAATACCTGTGACCCGCACCATCGGATACATCGTCGGAAGCATCTCGAGCACCTCCATCAACCGTCGCCTCGCGCGCGTGCTCGCGAACCTCGCGCCGGAGGGCGCTGAGCTCGTCGAGATCGAGATCAAGGACCTGCCCTTCTACTCGCCCGACTACGACGCTGAGTTCCCCCAGGTCGCGCTCGACTACAAGCAGGCCATCGCCGACGTCGACGGTGTCATCATCGTGACCCCCGAGTACAGCCGCTCCATTCCCGGCGTGCTCAAGAACGCGCTCGACTGGTCGACCCGTCCGTACGGCCAGATGTCGTTCTTCGGCAAGCCCGTCGCGGTCATCGGCACGTCCGGCAGTGGTATCGCCACCGCCGCGGCCCAGCAGCACCTGCGTGCGATCCTCGGCCACTTCAGCGCCGTCACCATGGGTCAGCCCGAGGGCTTCATCCAGGACCGCCCCGGACTGTTCACCGATGAGGGCCAGGTGACCGACGACTCGACCGCCGGTTTCCTCGTCGCCTACCTCGAGTCGTTCAACGCTCTCATCTCGCGCGTGCAGCACTCCGCGGAGCTCGTGAACGCGTAAGCATTCTGGTCGATCGGATGCCCCGAAGCATTGTGCTTCGGGGCATCCGTCGTTAACTCTCGAGCAGCGTCCAGCCGAGGGTGTCGGCGGCCTTCCGGTCGAACGTGACCGTCGTGTGCGCCCCGAACTGCTCGGCCGTCTGGTGGATGAGCGCGTCGGCGAAGTCGGCGCCTTCTTCGGCGAGGTGGAGCGCGAGCAGGGCGCCCTCGTCGTCGTCAAACTCGAGGTTGTCACTGGCGAGAAGGCCATTAATCACACGCAGGCAGTCCCTTTTCGTGAAGCGCTTCTGGCGTGCGAGCACCCAATAGACCTCAGCCAGCGTTACCGCCGTGATGAAACCGGGGTTGTCGCGGGTGAACTGTGAAAGTGCTTGCTCTGCGACCGGCGACTGAGCCGCGTGGTCGTGGAGTACCGCCCGAAGGATCACGTTCGTGTCGATCGCTGTCATGGAGCCGTAGGTGAGCATTCAGTCCTCCATGCCCCGCATGCCGCTTTCGGCAGCGCCATCGGCAATCGCGTCGTTGATGTCTTCGATCGACATCGTTGGTGCGTTCGGGTCATAGAGCATGCCGAAAAGGTCTTGGATCTTTCCGGTGCGCGGCACCAGGCTGTACGAACCGTTCGATAGTCGTACGAACGTGATCCGCGCTCCAGCTTCGAGGTGCAGGGCCTCCCGAATCTCCTTCGGCACAGTGATCTGACCCTTGCTGGTCATTGTGGCGGTGGGCATGATCGAACCTCCTCTTCCACCAGATTAGGTTTCCTCCGCCGGAGAGTAAAGAGTAAGGAAGATTAAAGAAAACCTTACGCGAGGCCACCGCGCAGGGCGAGGACGACGGCCTGCACGCGGTCGCGCGCTCCGAGCTTCTGCAGGATGCGCGAGACGTGCGTCTTCACCGTCGCCTCACCGATATACAGCCGCGCTGCGATCTCCGCGTTGCTCATCGCCTCGGCCATGAGTGCCAGCACCTCGGCCTCGCGGTTCGTGAAGGGCTCGGCGAGCACGAGGGGAGCGGATGCCGCCGGCACATCAGCTTCGCCCCGCGATGCCGCATACCGCTGCACCACTCGACGGGTGACTTCGGGTGCCAGCATCCCATCGCCGGCGGCGAGAACGCGGACAGCGGCCACGAGATCTTCCGGGCCGCTGTTCTTGAGGAGGAATCCGCTGGCACCAGCATCCAGCGCGTCGAACAGGTAATCGTCGCGATCGAAGGTCGTGACGATCGCGATCGCGGCGTGCACATCCGGGTCGGCGACGATGAGCCGGGTCGCATCGATGCCATTCATATCGGGCATCTGCACGTCCATGCTGATCACGTCGGGTTTCAGTACGGATGCCGCCGCCACAGCCTCGGCGCCCGTCGACGCCTCGCCCACGACGGTGATGTCTGACTGCGTGTCGAGAATTGTGCGGAAACCTGCGCGCAGCATCGCGTGGTCATCGACGAGGAGGACGCGGATCGGGTCGGTCATGCAGGTGCTCCGATCAGCGCAGGGGAGGCGAGCGGGACCTGCACGCGCACGCGCCAACCGCCCTGCTCGCGAGGTGCGGATTCGATCGTTCCGCCTGATGCCAGGGCGCGTTCGCGCATGCCCAGCTGCCCCATGCCGGGTCGAGGGGTGAGAAGACGACGGCCGGTGTTGACGACCTCGAGCTCGATGTCGTGTTCGGTGTAGCGCAGCCGCACATCGGCCGTGGCGCCGATTCCTGCATGGCGGCGGGCGTTCGTGAGGGACTCCTGCGCGATCCGGTACAGGTTCACCTGGACGACTGATGGCACCGGGCGCTCCGCGCCGACCACGGTGAAGACGGTCGGCATGCCGGCATCGTTCGCCGCATCGACGAGCTGCGCGATATCGGCAAGATCGACGGTGGAGGAGCTGTCTGCTTCAGCATCCGATGATCGCAACGTCTCGAGCAGGTTGCGCAGTTCGCTGATCGCGGTGCGTGCGGAGTCTTCGATTCCGGTAAGTATCTGCTTCGACTTCGCGACATCCTGGTCGATGACCATGCGCGCGGCACCGGCCTGCACGCCCATGACCGACACATGATGGGCGACGACGTCGTGCAGCTCGCGGGCGATCCGCACCCGGTCGAGGGCGACGGCCTGGGCCGCGGTCACCTCGCGCTCGCGCTCGAGGTCGGCGGTGCGCTGCTCGAGAGCATGACGCTGCGTCGCGGCGTTCCATGCGCGCTCGCCGAAGTAATAGGCGCCCGCGAAGTACAGTACGTTCAGGAGGACCTGCAGCATCATGAACGCCACATACGGCGACATGGCGCCGGCGATGACGTCCTCTTCATGAGCGGTGTCGATCGCGTCCCGGTACATCGTGATCAGCAGCCACACGAACATGCCGATGATGATCCCGACGCGCACGAGCAGAGCCGAGCGACGGTTCTGCATCCAGGCGCCCACCGTGTACAGCGTGATGAACATCGCGATGTTGCCCGCATACATCTCGGGAATGTGGAGCGTCACGGCCACGAAGTACGCGACGGCGACGATGACCGCCACGGGACCCGGGTGGATGCGACGCCACGCGAGAGGAACGGCCACGACGGCGAGATAGATCAGCGCCTGCCAGAGCGGCGCCTGCTGGTCGCCGTAGAGCTCGGACACCGCAGAGAGTGCGGCGCTGATCACACCTGCCACGAAGACGACGGCGGCGAGCAGCGCGTCGCCCCGCCGTTGGCGCGCGGTCAGCACGCGGGAGAAGTCGGACATGCCTCCACGGTACGGGGGAGTGGATGCCGCGGCATCCGCCCTGCGGGGGACTTGTTCGTCAGGCGGGGAGCGGCGCCCTGGCATCGATGACTGTGCTGTGGAGCGTCGGCGCACCGGCGTGAGCACCCGTAAGAACCTGATGCGCGAACACCGTGCTGAGTCCGATACTGAGAACCACGCTGAGTACAACGGTTGCGATGGCGAACATTACGACCGTGCTGCGGCGGAGGACGTGCGTGCGTCCGAGCTCCGCGGACACCGGAGTTGACACCGTGGGCGTGAGGACGGCGTCGAGTGGCACACCCTGGCGGCTCAGAGTGATCACGAGCGCATCGCGTCGCTGGACCCACGCGCCCGGATCCGCATTGCAGGCTTGGGCGATCCGGGCCGTTGTGCGCAGAGAGGGAAGGTGTCGTCCGTTGAAGGCCTCAGAGAGCACGGACTTCGAGATCCCGGTGTCATGCTCCAGTCGCCGGAGTGTCGGACTGTTGACGCCGAGTCGCAGGGCGCGCAGATCCGCAGCGAACTGCGCGACGGTGTCATCCTCAGCGGGCGTCATGGCATCTCCTTACGCTGCCTCGGGGCGGGCCACGCATCGGGGGAGTTCAGCTATTAAGTACCAGTTGTACCAGTCTCCGAGGCCGCCGTGCATGGGCGAAAGAGTGCGTTCGATGCTGTCCGGAATTTCCGGAAGGTTCGTTTCGGCTGAATCGCGTGCCTCCGGTGCGCGAATTCCTGGTTTGGTGTATCCCAACAGGTGCGCGTTGCTTGATCGAGTGCGCCATTCCCGAGAGAAGGAACGAGCATGGGTTCACGACCGTTGCGCGTATCGCGCACGTGGATGGCGATGATCAGTGCGATCGCAGCTATCGCTTTGATGAGTTCTGGCAGCGTTGCCGCTTCTGCAGCTACCGATGACGTCAGTGGCGATGCAACCGCGTCGATCTCGGGCACCATCACCGATGCGCAGACGGGCGATGGCATCGACGGGGCGAGCATCGTCCTTCTCGACCCATCGGGCGCAGAAGTAGCCAATGCCACCGCGGGAACAACCGGTGGCTACACGCTCTCCGCACTCCCTGCCGGGGACTACCGGGTATCGGTCACAGCGGGTGACGCCCATGAGTCGGCATTCTGGCCGTCCGTGGGAATCGCGGATGCGCAGACCGTGACGTTGGCCACGGGACAGATGCAGGTGGCGATCGATGTCGCACTGTCTCCGCGTGCCGTTGAGAGTGCAGAGCCGGCCGGCGATGAGGTTGCGGATGCCGCGGCTGCTGATGTTCCACCTACGGAGGAAGCCCCGCCGGCAGAGGATGTCGCCGAGGAGAACGCAACGGCCTATCGGGCGCCGCTCAACCCCGACTCGCCCGTTGTGACTCCGGGAGTTGTCACGATCAGTGGTACCGCGCAGGTAGGTGAGACGTTGACTGCGGATCCGGGAGCGTGGGAGCCTGCAGACGTCGAACTCTCGTACCAGTGGTTCACGGGAAGTAACCTCGTATCAGGTGCCTCGCTGTACCCGATCTCGGGCGCCTCGATGCACCCCATTTCGGGGGCCTCGATGCAGACCCTCGAGTTGACGGGAGGGCTCGAAGGAAGCTCGATCAGCGTCAAGGTGACCGGGTGGGACCCCTCACACACTGTGAACGCGACGGCTGAGTCCGTCCCGACCGGGCCCGTGAAGCCTGTGCCGGTGGTGACACCAGGCGACGTCACGATTAACGGCACTGCGCAGGTGGGGCAGACGTTGACTGCGGATCCGGGAACGTGGGGGCCAGCAGACGTCGTCCTCTCGTACCAGTGGTTCGAGGGCAGCAACCTCATATCAGGTGCCTCGATGTACCCGATCTCGGGCGCCTCGATGCAGACGCTCGAGTTGACCGGAGGGCTCGAAGGATCCGAGATCAGTGTGGAGGTGACCGGCAATGCCCCGGGTGCGGCGAGCGCCACCGCTGGATCCGAATCGACCGAGCCCGTGAGGCCTGGCGTGTTCACCATGCTCAATCCTCGCCTTGTCGGTGACCTGGCCGTCAATGCGCCCATTCGTGTCGACGCGAGCGGGTCGGTACCGGAAGCGGATTTTTTCACTTACCAATGGCTTGCCGATGACGTCGCGATTTCGGGCGCTTCGATGGATACCTTCACACCCGCGGCAACAGATGTGGGGACCGTGCTGAGCGTGCAGGTCACGGCGCACAAATACGGTTACACGTCGGCGCCGGCGATGGTTCCCGTCGGCACTATTTCACCGACCGTCCTGCTTTCGGAGTCGAGTGCACAGGTCGGAGGCAAGATCACCGTGACGGGTGAGTACTACGAGCCCGGTGAAGAGGTCGAACTCGTGTTGCATTCCGATCCGATCGTGCTGACGACGGTGTTCGCAGACGCAGCGGGCTCGTTCAGCGTGACCGTGACGATTCCAGCGTCGGCTGCCGCAGGGGCCCATCACATCGTTGCGACGGGACTGACCTCTGGCCTCGTTCGCTCGGTGGCGGTGCAGGTCATCAAGCCCGCAGTAGGACCCGGCGGTGGCGGTGGCAGTGATGCATCGCCCGGAAGCAGCACTGGATCGAGCACTGGATCGAGTACTGGTTCGAGTGCCGTGACGAGTCTGGCGCGTACCGGTGCGGAAGCCCCGATGGACGTGATGGTTCTGTCACTTCTGCTGCTTCTCGTCGGTGGCGCACTGGTTTGGCGTCGACGGACGGTGAGTTGACCCGGCATCCAACGAAACCTGTGGGGCGGGCAGCTGCTGCTGTCCGCCCCACCGGCGTGCGCGAGAGTATTACCGAGCGGCGTTGCGCCCTGATCGCCGTCTGGCTGCTGGGCCTCGCGCCGATCGTCATGCTGCCCGATCTGCAGAACCGTTGGGGCTGGCCCACGCTGCTGTGTGCGCTGGCTGCGGCGATCATCGCGCTGTGGGCTCGCCCGGCAGGGCGACTGCCGGGATGGTTCGCGATCACGCTGGCAGTCCTGTGCGCCTGGCTGACGATCACGGCCCTGGCCGGAGCCGCACCGCTCCAACAGCTGCTCGGACGCGCCCCGCGATACGAGGGGTTCATCGCACTGGGAGTTATCGCCGCGGCCGCCTGGGCGGGCGCACGGCTGCTCGGGCCGCAGGCAGGAATCAGCCGGCGCCGACACCTCTTCGCGGCTCTGTCCACAGCATCCGTTCTCCTCGCTTTCGTTGCCGGTCTGGAGTCGGTCGGCCTCCGGCCGTTCCCCAGCGATCTCTTGCGGCCCGGGTCCCTCACCGGAAATGCCACCGATCAGGGAATTCTGGGTGCGATCCTCGTCGCGGTGCTGGCGTCGGCTGCACTGGGCAGATGGCGGCAGGAGCAGAAGGTCCAATGGTGGTGGATCATCGGGGCCGCAGCGGGAATCTTCTCGACGGCGACATCGAACTCCCGTGCCGGTCTGCTCGCGCTCGCAATCGTCATACTGGGCGTGGTCGTGCGCTTTCTCGTGACATCTCGTCGCCGTCGCCGAGACCTGTTGATCGCCGGCGGTGTGGTGGTGGCGACATTCGCGGTCGTGGTGGCGGTCCCGCTGACGCGTGCTCGCCTCTTCGGCAGCGGTGGCTTCGCGCAGCAGACGGTGGGCGATCGATTCATCATGTGGAGTGATGCGTGGCAACTGTTCCTCTCCTCGCCATGGCTGGGTGTCGGGCCGAACGGATTCGCTGACGCGATAACGCCCTACTTCGGCGACGAATGGTTCACCCGCGCCGACGTGGGCGCGATTCTGGATTCACCGCACAACGTCGTCGTGCAGGCCGCGGTGGTCGGCGGCATCCCGGGCCTCATCTGCGCCGGGGTGCTCGTCATCGGTTCGATCGTCGTCGGGATCCGGCAAGCGCGCACGCTCACGACCGGACAGCGGGATCTCGCTCTCGGAGCACTACTCGCGATTCCGGCTGCTGGTATCGCACTGCTCACCCATCTCACGGCACCGGCAACGCTCATCCCTCTGGCCGTGCTGGTCGGCCTGCTGGTTGCAGCATCGGTGCGCGAGAGGGATGCCGCAACGGGGACCGGCATCCGGCACTCGCAGATGTGGCGAATCGGGTTGACGATTCTCGGCATCATCTGGTTCGTGATGCTGTCGCTCTTCACCGTCGCCGACGCGAAACTGCTGGCCGCGCAGCGTAGCCTGATGCGCGGAGACGTGGATGCTGCGCGGTCAGAATTCGCGACGGCCCAGCAGCTCCGGCCCTGGGACGTGGATATCGCCCTGATCGCGGCGCAATCCTTCGGCGGTGCTCTGGAACGTGGCCTCTCCGGCGCGGCCGACGCCGCAGAAGAATGGGCAGAGCGCTCGATAGACGTTCTCCCGGACTCCGTGCGTGCCAACTTCTACGCGGGCATGGTGGCAGAGCTGCGCGGCGAGAATGCGCTGGCGGTGCAGCGGCTGGCGCGCGCGGCTGAACTGTCGCCGGCAGACCCTCGGCTCCAGCACGAGTACGGCGTTGCCCTCTTCGTCGATGGTGATCCTGCCGCGGCCCGACCGCATCTGATCCGTGCGTTGGAGCTTGCCCCCGACTCCGAGGTGAGCTGGCAGGCGCTGGGAGACGTGTGCGCGAGTATCGACGACACGGCCTGTGTCACCGCGGCCAGGAGCAGGACGATTCCTGCCCCCTGAGCGAGAAGCTCAGGAGAAGATCATCGGCATGTCGTCATCGTCGTCGGCGCCACCGAAGTCGAGGTCGACGACCACCGGCACGTGATCGCTCGGCTGCTCGCCCTTGCGCTCGTTGCGGTGGATGGATGCTCCGGTGACGGCATCCGCCAGGGTCCGCGATCCGAGGACGAAGTCGATTCGCACGCCCTCGTTACGGGGGAACTTCAGCCGCTGGTAGTCCCAGTACGTGAAGCCCTCGGGGATGAGCGGGCGCACGACATCGGTAAGCCCGGCATCCTGGAAGGCGAAGAACGCGGCGCGCTCCTCGGGAGAGACGTGGGTCGAGACGCCCTCGACGATGTCGGGGTCGCCGTTGTCCTTATCGAACGGGATGATGTTGAAGTCGCCGAGGAGGGCCAACGGAAGGTCGGGCTTCGTCGCCAGTTCGGCGGCGGTCGCCTTGCGCAGCTCGTCGAGCCAATGCAGCTTGTACGCGTAATGCGGGTCATCGAGTGACCGACCGTTCGGAACGTACAGGCTCCACACCTTCACACCGTCGATCGTCGCGCCGAGCGCGCGGGCCTCGAGCGGAGCATCCGGACCGTCGTGGCCCTTCGCGAAGCCCGGCATCCCTGCGAACGAAGTCTGCACGTCGGTCATGGGCAGGCGGCTCGCGATCGCGACGCCATTCCACTGATTCAGGCCGTGCGCCTCGACGTGGTACCCCGCCTCTTCGAAGGGGGTGTACGGGAACTGCTCGGGCTTGCACTTGATCTCCTGCAGCGCGAGCACGTCGATGTCCTCACGGACGACGAAGTCGACGGCGCGGCCGACACGGGTGCGAATCGAGTTGATGTTCCAGGTGGCCAGACGCATGCGTCCAGCCTACGGTGGGGTGCGGACAGTCAGCGCTCAGAGGACGGCGTTCCAGCGCAGGCGCGGGGCCTCGGCGTCGATTCCGCTGAGCACTGCTGCCGCGTCGTCCACCGGGAACATCGTGATCAGGAGCCTCCCGTGCTCGGGCATCTCGATGGCATAGCCGATCGCCGACGCCCGAGCGCGCTCGGCGATCGCGATGACGGTGGTCGCGTCTCCGACCTGCTGTTGCCGCGACGGTGAAGCATCGATGAGGATGCGAGCGGCTGCCGATGCCCGATCCAGCAGGGTGCGCCGCCCCGTCCACGGCACGAAGTGATCGGGAGCCAGCCCGCAGGCGAGGGCGAGATCGCCGCCGAGCCAGCGATCTCGCTTCAGCCCGAACGGGGTGGGCGTGGTCGAGAGGAGATAGCCGTACACGTGCAGCAGGCCGGCGTTGCCGACGGGCCAGTCCGCCTCCAGCCTCGCTCGTGCGTGCAATGCGTCGAACGTCGTTCGGGGCAGCACGGGGTCGCCGATGTTCTCGTCGATGACGGTCGATCTGCCCCAGGCGGCGAAGCGGTCGGCATCTGCGTCCCGATCGATCGCCGGGCCCAGCCAATCGAACATCGACAGGACATCTGCGGGGTCGTTGTCGGCCAGGGCGGTATCCAGACGTTCGATCACGAGGTGAGCGTAGCCGTTCTCAGAAGGCTTTGCTCATGAGCAGTGCGCTGCGCCGGGCGGCTGAGTTCACGAGAAGTTCACACGCGATGGGCGAACTGTCCATAAACTGATGCCACCATGAACGCATCGTCCGAACGGGCGACGGGACGGAACCTCAGGGCCGGCCCACTCAGATCAGGAGAAAAGTGACTGCCACCATCGTCCTCGACTTCGACGGAACCATCGCGCTGGGCGCGGGGCCGCTCGAGGCCTTCGCCCGCGCCGTCGCAACGGCCGCCGACGACGCGGAGTTCGCCGACCGTGCCATCGCCGCCATCACGGCCTTCGAGCGCGGCGAGCACGACGGGCGAGACGGGTACGACGTCATCAGCACCCTGGCCGCCCGGCAGGGTGTGTCGGCGGATGCGCTCGAGGAGGCTTATCAGTCCTCAAGGGCTCTGCTCGGATCCGAGCACGCCGCGATCACTCCGCCGAACGGCCTCGCAGACTTTCTCGAGAGGGTCCGCTCCCACGCGCGGGTTGCCCTCGCGACGAACGCGCCCGGTGCCGGCATCCGCCCGGTTCTCGAAGGGTGGCGCGTCGCCGACTTGTTCGACGCCATGCACTTCACCGTGGGCAAGCCGGCCGGACTCGTTCCCATCCTCCGCGAAGCGGTCGCCGAAGGACCGGTTCTCTCGGTGGGCGACATCTTCGAGTTCGATCTCGCACCGGCCGCCGAACTTGGCGCGGCGACCGCGCTGGTCGGTGCCACCGCCGTGAACTCGACGGCCGACGTGACGATGCGCGGACGCACCATCGCTGACCTGTACGGCGACATCGAAGCTTGGGCCGCAGAGTCGGCATCCCCTACCCCCACCAGCACCACCCTCACCGAAAGGCACGATCCGAATGCGTAAGTCCCTGCTCACCACGGGCATCGCCGCCATCGCCGTTCTCGCTCTCGCCGGCTGCAGCAGCAGCTCCACGGGCGAGGCGGGCGACGAGGCGACCGAATGGCCGTCCTCCATCACCCTGTCGCTCGTCCCGTCGGTCGAGGGTGAAGACCTCGTTCAGGCGCTCGACCCCCTCACGACGTACCTGTCCGAGAACCTCGGCATCGAGGTGGAAGGCGTGGTCGCCTCCGACTACGCGGCCACCGTCGAGGCGCTCGGCACCGATCAGGCGCAGGTGATCATAACCGATGCCGGCTCGCTGTACAACGCCATCGAACGCTACGACGCCGAGCTGATCCTGCGCGATGTCCGGTTCGGAGCGACGTCGTACGCCGCCGTCGCGTACACGAACGACCCCGACAAGTACTGCGACGACGAGCCCGTCATGTCGACGTATGCAGCCAGCGGAATCGAACTGTCGTTCTGCAACGGCATCGAGGAGGCCGGCGCGGAGGCGACCGGATCGGGTCCTGCCGGTGTGGAGGCTCTCGGCAAGATCGATGAGGGGACCAAGGTCGCTCTGCAGGCGGCAACCTCGCCCGCCGGCTATCAGTACCCCGTCGTCGCGATGCGCGATCAGGGCGTCGACACGGATGCCGGCATCACGCAGGTACCTGTGGAAGGCAACAACAACGCCGTCCTCGCTGTGTACAACGACGACGCCGAGGTCAGCTTCGCTTACTGGGATGCGCGCACCACGGTCACCGAGGAAGCCCCCGACGTCGCCGAGAAGGTCGTCGCGTTCGCCTACACGGAGATGATCCCCAACGGCGGTGTCGCGGTGAGCTCGACGCTCCCCGACGACCTCGTCGCCGAGCTCACCCAGCTGCTCGACGACTACGCGGAGTCCTCAGAGGAGGCGGCATCCGTGATGTTCGACCTCGTCGGGCTGTCCGACTGGACGAGCGAGACCGCCGAGGATGAGATCAGCCGCTACGGCGAGATCCTCGCCGAGTTCTCCAACTGAGCGCGTTCTACCGAGAAAAATATGCACGCTGATTCGCTTCACGCGGAGGCCGGGGCACTGCCCTCGGTCTCCGCGTCGTGGTCGATACGTCTGGACGACGTGTCGGTCACCTATCCCAACGGCACCCGCGCCCTCAGCGGCGTCACTCTCGACATCGCGGCGGGAGAGATGGTGTCCGTCGTCGGCCTGTCCGGTTCGGGCAAGTCGACGCTCATCCGCACGATCAATGGTCTGGTCCCGGCGAGTTCCGGAACGGTCACGGTCGGCCCGCACGTCGTGACCGGCATGCGCGGCCGGAAGCTGCGTGAGCTGCGCGGTCACATCGGCATGATCTTCCAGGGATTCAACCTCGCCGATCGCGCGAACGTCTACCGGAACGTGCTCGTGGGCCGCTTCGCGCACACCGCCACCTGGCGGACGCTGCTCGGGGTGACCAGCACCGAGGACCGCGAACTCGCGCTGCGCTCCCTCGATGCGGTCGGGATGCTGGAGAAGGTGTGGAACCGCGCCGGTCAGCTCTCCGGCGGGCAGAAGCAGCGCGTCGCGATCGCGAGGGCACTCACGCAGCAGCCGAGCGTCATGCTCGCGGATGAACCGGTCGCCAGCCTCGACCCGCCGACCGCTCACGCCGTGATGCACGACCTGCGCCGCGTCAACCGCGACGAGCAGCTCACCGTAATCGTGAACATCCACCTGATGGATCTTGCCCGGCAGTACACCACGCGGATGATCGGTCTGCGCGCCGGCGAGGTCGTCTATGACGGCCCAGCTGCGGCGGCCACGGACCATGATTTCGAGCAGATCTACGGTCGTCCGATTCAGCCGAGGGACGTGCTGGGCTCATGACGGATCACAGCCGATCGCTCGTCGTACCCGCCAAACCCTCCTCGCGCGTGCGCACGGCGCTGATCGCGCTGGCGTTCGCGGCGTTCACCGCGGCCACGTGCATCCCCGCAATCGGCGGCATCGACCTCGACTTCGGCGCGCTCATCCGCAACTGGAGCAACGGCTCAGGGCTGCTCGCGCAGTTCCTCCAGCCTGATTTCGCCTTCCTTCCGCGCACGATCGGGCCCATGCTCGAGACTCTGCAGATGGCCGTGGTCGGCGCCGCTCTGGCCGCGGCCGTCTCGGTCCCGTTGACGCTGTGGGCCGCGTCGCCGACGAACCCGAACGCACCAACGCGCATGATCGTGCGCACGATCAACAATGTCATCCGCTCCGTTCCCGACCTCGTGTACGCGACCGTGCTCGTCGCGATGGTGGGGGTCGGAGCCCTTCCGGGACTGATCACGCTGTTCCTGTTCGACCTCGGCATCATCATCAAGCTCGTCTCGGAGGCGATCGATTCGTCCGATCTGCCGGTGATCGAGGCCGGACGCGCCGCCGGAGGGACGCAGACGCAGATCAACCGCCGTACAGTTCTGCCGCAGACCTGGCCGCTCTTCGCCAATCAGTGGCTCTACACGCTCGAGCTCAACGTGCGCATCTCGGCGATCCTCGGGATCGTGGGGGCGGGCGGCATCGGTCGCCTGCTCGACGAGCGACGCGCCTTCTACGCCTACGACGATGTCGCGGTGATCGTGCTGGAGATCCTCGTCGTCGTGGTGCTGATCGAGGTCTTCTCCAACTTCTTGCGGAGGCGGTTGGTATGAGTCTGTTCACCTCCGCACATGCGATCGGGCTGGATCTGCCGCGCCGACCTTCGCGCGTCGTCCCGACCATCGTCACCGTCATCGTCGGTGTCGTGATCCTCGCGGCGGCCGCGGGTCTGCCGATCCCCTGGGACGATCTCGGCTCTTTGCCGGGGCAGGTCGCTCACTACCTCGGTCTGATGTTCGCCGCGCCCAACTGGGAGATGCTCTCGCAAGCGCTATTCGAGACCTGGCGGTCGATCTCGATGGCCTGGATCGGTGCGATCGGGTGCGTTGTCGTGTCGATCCCTCTCGGGATGCTCGCCGCGAGCAACGTCGGGCCGGTATGGCTCCGGTTGCCGCTGCGCGGGGTGTTTGCCGTGATCAGAGCCATCCCGGAGGTGATCATCGCACTGCTGCTGCTCACAGTCACGGGTCTCACCCCGTTCACCGGCGCGCTGGCTCTGGCGATCGCCGGAATCGGTACCCAGGCCAAATGGGTCTACGAGACGATTGAGTCCGTGCAGGAGGGTGCATCGGAGGCGGTCAGGGCCGCCGGCGGCAGCACCGCCGAGGTCACCCGCTGGGCGCTGTGGCCTGCGGCGGCTCCCGCGCTTCTCTCGTTCGCTCTCTACCGATTCGAGATCAACATCCGCACCTCTGCTGTGCTCGGACTCGTCGGTGCGGGTGGTATCGGCAGTATGCTCGCGAACTATACGAACTTCCGTCAGTGGGACACGGTCGGGATGCTGCTGATCGTCGTGGTTCTTGCGACGATGCTGATGGATGCCATCTCCGGTGCGATTCGCCGGAGGATCATGCGTGGGCCGCGGGTGAGGGTGATCAGGACGCCGCAGAAGAGCTCGGCGCCGAGGGAGGAGTCCATCGATGTGGCAAGGGTCCGCTGACGCACAACCGACCACGCGCATCGCGATGCTCGCGCCGTCGATGCAGCCCAGCGAGCGCCGTGTGGCCATCGCGATCGCAGAGGATGTGGATGCGGCGATCGAACGGACCGCGCAGGAGATCGCCGACGCGGTCGGCGTGGGACGGGCGACGGTGATCCGCACCGCGCAGACGCTCGGCTACGACGGGTATCCGCAGCTGCGGGTAGCGCTCGCCCGCGACCGGGCGAGCGCCGTACCGTCACCGGAGGAGACCGGCGAGACCACGATGCTCGGAGCGCTCCGCGGTGCTGTGGATCGCTTCGCCGCTCGGCTTGCGAACACCGTCTCGGCCATCACCGAGAACGAGTTGTCGGAGTTCGTGGGCGCGCTCGATCGCGCGGATCGTCTCCTGGTCGCCGCGAACGGCCTGTCGGCACCCGTCGGCGCCGACCTCGCTATGCGGCTCACCTCGGCGGGACGCCCTGCGGAGTACGTGGCGGATACGCTCGGGCAGCAGATCACTGCATCCCAGCTCGGTGCGGGGTCGGCGTGCCTGGTGGTGTCGGGGTCGGGGGTTAACCGGGCATCGATCGATGTGATGACGGCGGCGCGGGCGAGCGGTGCGCGCGTGCTCGCGATCACGTCATTCCCGAGGTCGCCGGTGGCGGAATCCGCCGACACTGCCCTCGTCGTCGCCCCGATCAACGATTCGTTCCGCGATGAATTGCTGCACACCTCTCGCGCCGCGCTGATGCTCGTCACGGAGTCCGTCGTCGGGCTTCTCGTGCGCCGGCGAGGCGCGAGCGCGACGGCGGCACAGATGACGACGCTGTCGGTGCTCGGGCACTCGCTGTCGGAGTAGCCTCAGCGCTCAGCGGTCCCTGAGCCCTTCGACAGGCTCAGGAACCTCCCGTCGAAGGGCCGGCGGTGCCCATGAGCACACCGCGGGCGAGCGTATGGAAGTGCCGGTTGAAGCCGAGGATCCCGGGTGTCTCGTCGCCATCGAGGTCGAGCGTGTCGACGTCGAGCGCGTCGACGACGAAAAAATAACGGTGGATGCCGGTGCCCTCGGGCGGAGCTGCACCGATGTAGCGCTGCAGGCGAGCCTCATTCGGCATGACCTTCGCGCCAGTCGGCAATGCTGCGGTGGTGCCATCGCCACTGGCGAGGGACGTGGTGTCGGCAGGGAGGTCGAAGGCCGCCCAGTGCCAGAAGCCGGACCCGGTCGGAGCATCCGGGTCGAAGCACGAGATCGCGAAGCTCTTCGTGCCCTCTGGCGCCGGCGGCCAGCGCAACGCGGGGGAGCGGTCCTCGCCTCCGCGATTTTCCGCCCAGGCGAACAGCGGCAGCGTGCCGCCGGCCTCGAAGTCGGGGCTGCCCAGCTCCAGTGTCGCGAAGTCGCGGAGCGTGGCTAATTCGGCATAGGGGTCGTACGAGAACATGAATCTCCCTGCTTTGCAGATGCCTGTGGGTGGATCTCCCGCCACGATAGGCGAAACGTGCATACGTAGCCAGGGGCGGCGAGCCATACACTGGATGCCGTGACTCTCGAAGCCGACCGCCAGTCCCTGCTCGCCCTGATCAAGGACGAGGCGGTGTTCCACGGCGACTTCACCCTCTCGAGCGGCAAGAAGGCGACGTACTACGTCGACATGCGAAAGCTCACCCTCGACCATCGCGCGGCTCCGGCGATCGGCCGCGTCATGCAGGATCTCATCGGTGATCTCGATGTCGCAGCCGTCGGCGGACTGACCCTCGGCGCCGACCCGATCGCGAACTCGGTCATGCACGCGTCGGTTGACACGGATCGCCCCCTGGATGCCTTCGTCGTCCGCAAGGAGCCGAAGGATCACGGCCGTGGCCGGCAGATCGAAGGGGCGGATGTCGCGGGCAAGCGAGTCGTCGTCCTGGAAGATACCTCGACCACCGGCCAGTCGGTGCTCAAGGCCGTGGAAGTCCTGCGCCGCGAGGGTGCAGAAGTCGTCGCCGTCGCCGTGATCGTGGATCGCAAGACCGGCGCGCAGGCGGCGATCGAGGCTGAGGGACTGCAGTGGATTGCGGCATTCGACCTCGACGACCTCGGGCTCGCCGCACAATGACACGCTGCGCATTGGCCGTCGACGTCGGCGGCACGAAGATGGAGGCCGCGCTCGTCGGCGACGACGGCGTGCTCGTCAAGGGCAGTCGCAGCCGCCGCGAGACGGGCAGGGCGGCGACCCGCGCGTCCCTCGACGACGCGGTGGCAGAGGTTGCCGCGCACGCGCTGGCCCGACTCCCTGCCGGAGCGGACCTCGCCGGCGTCGGCATCGGCAGCGCCGGCCCGGTGGATCGTCAGACGGGGAAGATCTTCCCGGTGAACATGCCTCAGGCGCGTGGATACCGGCTCGCGGATGCCGTGCGGACAATCGCCTCCGGCATCGTCGGGCACGAGGTCCGGACCGTCTTCGGCCATGACGGCGGGGCGCTCGCGCTCGCCGAGTCCTGGCTCGGGGCGACACGAGACGCCCGCGCATCGCTGTCGATCGTCGTCTCGACGGGGGTCGGTGGCGGCTTCGTCATCGACGGGCAGTACGTGCCCGGTGCGAGCGGAAATGCCGGGCACCTCGGGCAGATGCGTCGCGAGGGCGGGCTGACGCTCGAGGAGATCGCATCAGGACCGGCGAGCGCAGCCTGGGCGCGATCACAGGGCTGGACGGGGTCGACCGGTGAGGACCTGGCTCGTTCCGCAGCATCCGGAGATGCGATTGCCCGCGCGGCGATCGAGCGCTCGGCGAAGGCGGTCGGTGAGGCACTCGCGGACGCGGCAACCCTCGTCGACCTCGACCTCATCGCGATCGGCGGCGGGTTCTCACGGGTGTCCGTCGATTACATCGACCTCGTGCAGCGGGCGCTCACCGCGTCAGCGGCGCACGACTACTCGCGCGCAGCGCGCGTGGTGCGCTCCGGGCTCGGCGACGAGGGCCCCCTCATCGGCGCCGCCGCGTTCATCCTGCGCTAACCCCACTCCCGCCCCGCCCCGCCCCACCTCTGGCGCCGAGGCCCCCTCCGGTCGCCGGCGCCCCCGCTGATTCGCGTGAATGACGAGGGGCGCGGATGCTGCGCGGGGGCCTCGGCGAAGAAAGCGGGCGCCTCACCCCGAGCGCTACGAGTAGCGGGACGGAGGCGCATAGGGCCGCCGAGAGGATGAATGTCGCCTGGGCGGCTGGGTCGCGTCCGATCAGCAGTACGGCCGCCGGCACGAATGTGCCGCCGATGGCGCCACACGCGACGAGGGCGCCGGTCACGCCTGCGCTCTCCGAGGTGTTGAGGCGGTCGAGTGCGATGCCGAGGATGAGTCCGTAGCTGGGCGCGAGACCGATGACGGATGCCGCGACGGCGGCGAGTGCCCAGGCCGGATGCTCGGCGATGAGAAGCCCGCACGCACACAGCAGCATGGCAGCTGCCAGTGATCCCATCGCGAGGATGACCAGAGGGCGCACCTCGCGGCGCCGGAGCCCTGCCGCACCGAAACGGCCTATTGCCATCAGCATCCAGAACGCTGTGGTGCCGAGGGCTGCGGTCGAGGGGTCAAGAGTCAATGCGCGCTCGGGGATCACGGCGGACCAGCCCGAGATCACCGTTTCCACTCCCACATACAGGGGGAGTGCGAGAGCGATCGGCAGCAGTGGCACGAGCCTTCGTACGGCCAGCGGGGTTGGTGCATTCTGCGTGGTCGCGGCATCCGATGTCGTGCACAGCAGGACAACCGTCGCGAGCGGGAGCGCGGCCAGCAGCGAAAGCGCCGGCAGCGGTACGCTCACGACGATCGTCAACGGGGTTGCGGCAGCCGCGACCGCAAGGGTGCCGGTAAGTGCGCTGAGAAGACCCGTTGCACTGACCGTCGAGATCGCTTTCGCCGCAACACTGCCGGATGCTTCGACGAGCCCGAACCCGATTCCGGCGACAGCAGCGGCGATGACGAAGATGCTGGGTGTCGCAGCCAGTGCTGCGGCAATGATCGCCAGTGTCTGGAGCACGCCGCCGACGATCAGCACGCGCCTGGCTGGGCTACGGCGAAGTGCGGGACCGGCGCTGAGTACCCCGAGCAGCAGCCCGGCGAACAGCGCAGGAACCGCGACGCTGACGTCGCCTCCGAGTGCGAGCTCGACCGCGGGGATGACTGCCGGGAAGAATGAGGCCGTCACCCCCAGGCTCGCGAATGCGGCGAACAGTCCCCGACGCGCGCGGCGATCCTGCGGGTTCACGCGCCGCCGGTTCGGACGCCGTGCACCGCCGCGTACGTGTCGCGCAGCGCTGCCATCGAGCGGTCGTAGTTCGACTGCGCCACGCCGATGAACATGCAGTCGACGACCATGAGCTGCGCGATCCGACTGCCGAGGGCGCCGGAGCGGAACCCGGTCTCCCGTGCGGCGGTGGTGAGGACGATGTCTGCCTGATCTGCCAGCGGGGCGCCCGCATGATTCGTGATCGCGATGGTCGTCGCACCGGAGCGCCTGGCGAGCATGAGGAACTCGATCGTGTCGGTGGTGGAACCCGAGTGCGAGACGGCGATGGCGACGTTGCCCGGCTGCAGGGTCGCCGCGGACGTCCAGGCCGCGTGGGGGTCTGACCATTCCAGGGCAGGGCGGCCGATTCGAGTCAGCTTCCGCTGCAGGTCGAGGCCGACGATGGCGCTCGCGCCGACGCCGAAGATGTCGATTCGCGACCCCGAGGTGATCGCCTGGACAGAGCGACGGAGCGCGTCGGTGTCGAGCACCTTCGCCGTGTCGGCGAGCGAGAGCGTCTCGGCGAGAGAGACCTTGGCGACGATGTCCGCGAGAGTGTCGTCGCGGTCGATGTCTCCCGAGACGTCGGGAAGCGCCGCAGTGTCGAAGTTCTCGCGTGCCACGTCGAGGAGGACATGATTGCGGAGGTCTCGGACGTGCTCGTAGCCCAATCGCTTGCAGAATCGGATCACCGAGGTCGTGGAGGTTCCGCACCGATGCGCGAGATCTGCGATGGATGCTTCGGCTGTTGCCGCTGGGTGCAGCAGAAACTGATCGGCGATCCGCTTCTCGCTCGGCCGAAGCTCAGGGTAGATGGCTCGCATCCGCACGAGCACGTGCGCTGCGCCGGCATCTTCGCGGGCGACTTCTTTCGACATGGGGCTCCGATCGCTGTCACACACCCTAAAGGAAAATCCGGTACATAAAAAGCGAAACTCGTGTACTTTTGATACTCACCAAGACCAATGATGTTCCACGGACCGTCCGGCGACAACGAAACCGTCGCCCAGGGGCCCTTATTCCACTGGAGGAATCAGTAATGAACACAGCACGACGAGCGTCGTACGGCGCTCTCACTGCGACGGGACTCGCGCTTGCGCTCGTCGTCACCGGATGCTCTAGCCCCGCAGCGACGACGTCGGATGAGACAGCTGCTGCGGGCGGCGACCTCGTCGTCGGCGTCACGAGCGACCCGGACACGCTCTTCCCGTGGAAGGCGACCCAGTTCCAGGCCGTCAACGTGCTGCAGAACCTCTACGGCACGCTCACGGAGTTCGATGAGGAACTCAACGTCGTTCCAGGCCTCGCCGAGTCGTGGGGCGTTTCGGAGGACGGACTCACGACGACCCTGCACCTTCGTGAGGGCGTGACCTTTGCCGACGGCAGCACCTTCGGCTCTGAAGACGTGAAGTACTCGCTCGATGCGATCAAGGACGAGACGACCGCCGCCGTCGCCGCCAGCTCGCTTGCCTCGGTCACGAACGTCGATGCGACAGACGAGACCACCGTGACGCTGACTCTCAGCGCACCGGATGCGGCACTGCTCGCGAACCTCGCCGTGGTGAACATGGCGATGCTGTCGTCTGACGACACCGAGGAGGGTCTGAACAAGACCCCGAACGGTACCGGTCCGTTCGTCTTCGACGACCGCAGCCCCAGCCAGTCGATCACTCTCGCCAAGAACGACGCGTACTGGGGTGATGCCGCGCTTCTTGACACCGTCGAGTTCCGCGTCATCCCCGATGAGTCATCAATCGTCTCGGCGATGCAGTCCGGCAACGTGCAGTTCGCCGTCTTCGACGACCCGCTGGTCGCACAGACCGCTGAGGGTGCGAACGTCACGGTCGAGTCGACCCCGCAGCTGAGCTACCACGCACTGCAGCTGAACTCCACGCGCGGTGACCTCGCTGATGTCAACGTGCGCCTCGCGATCCAGTGCGCGATCGACCGCGAGCAGGTCCTCGAGACCGCGGCTCTCGGTGAGGGCGAAGTCACCGGCCCGATCACGTCGCCCGCATACAAGTCCGACCCGGATGCACGTCCGTGCCCCGAGCGCGACCTCGACAAGGCAGCCGAGTATCTCGCGAAGGCGGGCAAGGACAGCGTCACGATCAACACGATCGTCTCCCAGGGCGAGTACGCGACCTCGGTCAACGAGGCGCAGAACCTCAAGGCGCAGCTCGCCGAGGCAGGCATCACCATGGAGCTCGAGGTCCTCGAGTCCGGTGCCTATGTCGACCGCTGGATCGCCGCGGACTTCGACTCTGCCGTCGCGCTCAACGGCGGTCGTCCCGACCCGGACGGCATGTACAGCCGCTACTTCACCAGCACCGGAAACCTCAACAAGGTCGCCGGCTACTCCTCGCCTGAGCTCGACGCGCTGTTCGCGGAAGGCCGTCAGACCGCGGATGCTGAGAAGCGCAAGGAGATCTACCAGAAGGTCTCCGACAACCTCGAGGACAACGCGGCATGGATCTGGCTGTTCACCAGCTACACCTACACCGCAACGTCCTCGAACGTTGAGGGCTACACCCCGATGGCGAACGGCTCGCTGCAGTCCCTGCGCACCACCTCCATCAAGTAACGGCCCAGGCGGCGCGAGCACACGGGCTCGCGCCGCCTTCCGCATGAAAGACAGGCATTCGAGACAGACGCATGTTCAGACAGTTATTCCGCAATCGTGTGCTGCGCCGGATTCTCGCAGCCATCGGCACGCTCCTGGGCGTGGCCGTCTTCGTCTTCATCATGCTCAGGGCCATTCCCGGCGACCAGATCACCGCTGGTCTCGGGACAGAGGCCGCAGCGCTCACCCCCGCCCAGCGCGCGGCTCTTGAGGCGTACTACGGACTCGACCAGCCGCTGCTCATGCAGTTCTTCAGCTGGCTGGGGAACATCTTCACCGGCAACCTCGGATATTCCTCTCGTGCGCAGACGAGTGTTCTCGACCTCACCGCTGCTGCACTGCCGGTCACGCTGGAACTCGCGATCTTCTCGATCATCCTGGCCCTGGTCATCGGAATCCCGCTGGGCATGATGTCGGCATCCAAGCCCGACTCGGTCAGGGACGGCGCCGGTCAGATCGTCGGCCTCGCCGGACTCTCGATTCCCGCGTTCCTCCTCGGAACCGCGCTGCTCGCCGTGCTCGCCTCCTCGTTCGGCTTCAACCCGAACGGGCAGCGGTACGCCACCCTCTTCGAGGATCCGCTTCTGAACCTTCAGCAGATGCTGCTGCCCTCGATCGTGCTCGGCTTCGGCATCGCCGCGCCCATCATGCGCACGACCCGCACGGCAGTGCTCGAGATCCGCGCCAATGACTTCATCCGCACAGCCAAGGCCAAGGGCGTGCCGTCGCGCAGGCTGCAGGTGCGGCACGTGCTGCGCAACGCTCTGGTTCCGATCGTGACGATGACCGGTCTGCAGTTCGGCTACCTCCTCGGCGGGGCCGTCGTGGTCGAGCAGATCTTCTCGCTCCCGGGCATCGGGCGGCAGGTGCTGCTCGGCATCCAGCAGAAGGAGTACGCGCTCGTCCAGAGCACCGTGCTGGTGATCGCGCTCGCCTTCGTCATTGTGAACCTGCTCACCGACCTGCTCTATCGGGTCATCGATCCCCGGGTGCGTGTGGCATGACCGACATCTCTACGACTCCAGCTCTCGCCCCCGGCGGCGGCCGCACGCTCGAACGAGTGAAGCTGCTGCTGCGCAGCCGCAGCGGCCTGATCGGTCTCATCCTCGTGGTGCTGCTGGGGTTGCTCAGCCTCGCCTCCGCCTTCGGGCTGCTGCCGTTCGATCCGCTCGCGCAGGATCCGCCATCGCGCATGCAGCCACCGTCGGCGACCCACTGGTTCGGAACCGACCAGTTCGGTCGTGACGTGTTCTCACGCGTCGCGGCAGGAGTGGCGAACTCGGCACTCATCTCGGTCGTCGCTGTCGCGTTCGCCACGGTCGTCGGCACCGTCTGCGGTCTTATCGCCGGTTTCTACCGCGGGTTCTCAGACGGCGCGATCACCGCGGTCACGAACGTGCTGTTCGCCTTCCCGCCGCTGCTGCTCGCGCTCTCGCTCGCCTCGGTCTTCGACCGCAACTGGTTCACCATCGCTGTCGCCATCGCGATCGTGTACGTGCCGATCTTCATCCGCGTTACGCGCGGTCCGGTGCTGTCGCTGCGCGAGATCGAGTATGTGAAAGCGGCGAGGAGCACAGGTCAAGGCCGCATGGCCACGATGTTCCGGCATGTGCTGCCCAACATCACCTCGATCATCATCGTGCAGGTGACGCTCTCGCTGTCGTGGGCAGTGCTCACCGAGGCATCACTGAGCTTCCTCGGCCTCGGGACACCTCCTCCGGCGCCGTCCCTCGGATCGATGATCTTCGAAGCGCGCACCCTGGTGACCATTGCCCCGTGGACGATGATCGCGCCGGGCGTCGTCGTGGTGCTCCTCGTCGTGGGTCTCAACCTGCTGGGCGACGGGCTGCGCGACAGCCTCGACCCGCGGAACAGAGGAAAGAAATGACCGAGAACCTCTCCGCCCTCGCGACAGAGGTGAGCGACCCCCGTTTCGCCGACCTCGACCGCATGTCGGTCGCCGAACTCGCCCAGACGATGAACGAAGCGGACGCGACGGTGCCCGCCGCCGTGCAACGCGCACTGCCGCGGATCGTGCCTGCGATCGAGGCCACAGCGCAGCGGATGGCTCTGGGAGGCCGGCTCGTCTATGTGGGTGCGGGAACCCCTGGACGCATCGGTGTGCTTGACGCATCCGAGTGCCCGCCCACCTTCAGCACTCCGCCTGAGCTGGTCTTCGCGATCATGGCCGGTGGCCCTCGTGCGATCGTGAACCCGGTCGAGGGCGCGGAAGACGACGCGGATGCCGGGGCTGCGGCGATCGATGCGGCAGACATCGGTCCGCTCGACACCGTGATCGGCATCGCGTCCAGCGGACGCACTCCCTACGTCGTGGCTGCCGTGCGTCGGGCGCGTGAGCGCGGAGCGCTTACTGTCGGTCTCTCCTGCAACGCCGGGGCCGTCCTGAGTGAAGCAGCGGAGCACGGTATCGAGGTCGAGGTCGGGCCCGAGGTGCTCTCCGGATCGACCAGGCTCAAATCCGGAACAGCGCAGAAGCTCGTGCTGAACATGTTCTCGACCATCGTCATGGTGCGCCAGGGCAAGGCGTACGGAAACCTGATGGTCGACCTGAAAGCGACCAATCACAAGTTGCGCGAACGCGCGATCCGCATGGTGCAGACCATCGCCGATGCCACGCGCGAGGGGGCGGTGGGAGCGTTGGAAGCATCCGAATTCGATGTGAAAGTCGCGGCCATCATGCTGATGCGCGAGGACGACCTCGCGGCTGCACGCGAGCGGATCGCATCGGCGAACGGACGACTGCGGACAGCTTTGGAGGAGGACTGATGCGTGTACTCGGTGTGATCTCGGGAACGTCTCACGACGGGATCGACGCGGCGGTGGTGGATTTCGCAGCCGCAGGCGGCGCGGTGTCTGGCACGGTGCTCGCCGCAGACAGCATCCCCTATTCGGACTCGCTGCGGGCCAGGCTGATCGCGGCTCTGCCGCCGGCGCAGACCACCCTTGCCGAGGTCTGTGAGCTCGACACCCTGATCGGTCAGGAGTTCGCCGAGGTCGCAGCGCGCATGGCCGCTGAGGTCGGCGGGGTCGATGCGGTGTGCTCGCACGGTCAGACCGTCTATCACTGGGTGGATGGCGCGCACGCGCTGGGCACTCTGCAGATCGGGCAGCCGGCCTGGATCGCGGAGCGCGTCGGTGCTCCGGTGGTTTCGGACATCCGCATCCGTGACATCACTGTCGGAGGCCACGGAGCTCCTCTGGTGTCGTTCCTCGATGAGCTGCTGCTGCGTTCGCGCGCAGGGGTGGCGGCTGCCCTCAACCTCGGCGGCATCTCGAACATGACCGTCGTCGGACCCGAGAGCCTGGTCGCGTACGACATCGGCCCGGCGAACGCGCTGGTCGACGCGGTGATCGCGACCTACGGCCTCAACCCTCTCGGCTATGACGAGGACGCGCGCATCGCGCAGTCCGGCAACGTCGACGAGGAGCTGCTCGCGCTGCTGCTCGCCGACGAGTACTACGCGCTGAATGCGCCGAAGAGCACGGGCAAGGAGCACTTCCACCTCGGCTATGTGCGCGAGCACGTCGCACGCCTCGGCCGCGACATCCCGATCGCCGATCTCGTGCGCACGCTGACAGAGCTGACGGTCCGCACGGTCGCTCAGGATGTCCGCAGCGCCGGCATCGAGTTCCTCGCGGTCTCGGGCGGCGGATGCCACAACCCACTCCTGCTCGACGGTCTGCGCGCCGCTCTGCCCGAGACCGAGGTCGTCCTCGCCGACGAGCTCGGCGCACCGGCGGACAGCAAAGAGGCGATCCTGCTCTCGCTCATCGGCTGGTGCACGCTGCATGGGATCCCTGCGATCGTTCCCGGTGGAACGGGGGCGCGCGAACCGCGCATTCTTGGCACCATCACCCCCGGCGCAGGTCCCCTTGCGCTGCCGGCGCCGCTGGCGGGAATCGACACGCTGACGCTGACGGAGGCTCCGCGATCGTGAGTCTCCAGGTGCGTCGCGCGACCCCGGACGATCTGTCCGGGGTGTGTGAGGTGTTCCTCGGATGCTGGCGCGAGAGCTACCGCGGCATCCTGCCGGACGACGCGATCACCGCGATGACCGACGAACGCGCCGAGGCATTGTGGCGGCGGGTGCTCGCCTCCGCTGAGGGCGTCGTGCTGGTCGCCGAGCGTGACCGTGAGCTGCTCGGCATCACCCGCTACGCCGTGACCGCGGCGATGGGCGCGGTGCACTCGCTGTATGTGGCGCCACACGCACACGGCGGTGGCATCGGCAAGGCGCTGCTGGAGGCGGCGTCGGACGCGCTGCGCGAAGCGGGCGCGACCGAGGCGCGCCTGTGGGTCTTCGCTGCCAATGCCCCCTCCATCGCGTTCTATATCGCGCGCGGGTGGACACCGGACGGTGAGACCCGCATTCAAGAGGAGTTCGGCCAGCTCGAACAGCGCATGAGTCGGGAGTGGGCATGAGTGCCGTCGTGCGGTTGCGCGCGCTGCGGGTGCCGTCTCCGCTGGTTCGGCCGTTCATCACCGCGGTACGCCGCACCGATCAGGTGGACGCTGTTCTCGTTGAAGCCACCGATGCCGAGGGGCGCACGGGTTGGGGAGAAGCGGCCGTCAGCTGGCGAGTGACCGGCGAGAGTGCGCAGAGCGTTGCGGCCGTCGTAGCGGGCCCGCTCGCCGACGTCGTCATCGGTTTCGATGCTGCCGACCCGGCTCTTGCGCACGGACTGGCCGACGCGGTGTGGGGAAACGCCGCTGCGCGGAGCGCCGTCGAATGCGCCATCGCCGACCTCGCCGCGCAAAACACCGGTGCACGTATGGCTGATGTGCTGGGTTCCGGGGCGGCACGCAGCATCCGCACCGATATGACGCTTTCGGCCGCGCCCCCGCGCGAGCTCGCTGCACGTGCCGCGGCACACGTGGCGCAGGGCTTCGGGTGCCTCAAGGTGAAGGTCGATGCGGCGATGGATGTGCGCTCTTCCCTCCGCTCCGTGCGCGCCGAGGTCGGGCGCGGGATCGAATTGCGCATCGATGCGAACCAGGCGTGGGACGCTGCGACCGCGATCGGCATCATCCGTTCCTGCGAAGACGATGACCTCGACCTGACGCTCGTCGAGCAGCCTGTTCCCGCGCATGACCTGGGCGCACTGGCTCGTGTCAACGCTGCCGTCGAGACACCCGTGATGGCGGATGAGAGCGTGCGTACCGCCCGAGATGTGCGGGCGATCGCCGAGCGGGGAGCCGCCGGGCTCGTGAACATCAAACTTGCCAAGACCGGTGGCCTCCGTGAAGCGCTCGCCGCCGCACGCGCAGCGCACGACGCGGGACTCGGAGTGATCTTCGGCTGCATGATGGAGTCGCATGTCGGCGTCGGTGCGACGGCTCAGCTCGCCGCCGCGTTCGCACCGGATCTGGTCCACGACCTGGATGCGGCGCTGTGGCTGCGCCGCTCGCCGGTGTCCGGCGGCATCCGCTACGACCGCGACCGACTCGTGCTCTCTGATGGGGCGGGTCTGGGCATCACAGGGCTTGCGCCCGATCTGCAGGCGGAGGTGCTCGCATGAGCGCGACGCGGGCGGCACGGGCGGTCCTCGACGTCGACTCGCCACCGCTCGGTGCAGTCGTGGGCATGATCCGTGGGGACGCGCGCGACACCGCAGCTGCGGGGTTCGCGAACACTACCGGTGAGCCGATGACCACCGACGCGCTCTTCGACATCGCCTCGGTGACGAAGGTCGCAGCGACCACCACGGCTCTGCTCCGGCTGGTCTCTCTCGGGCTCGTCGACCTCGATGCGCCCGTCTCCCGGTACGTGCAGAGCGCCGCGTGCACGCCGCAGGCGACAGTGCGTCATCTGCTGCAGCACCGTGCAGGACTGTGGGAATGGCAGCCGCTGTATCTCGATGATCGCGATCCGTGGGTGCAGATCGATGCGCTGCCGCTGCGATACGCCTCGGGTGAGTCGCGCCACTACTCAGACCTCGGGTTCATGCTGCATGGCCGCATCATTGCCGAGGTCACCGCGATGCCGTTGGACGCGGCGATCCGTGAGCTCGTGACGGAACCTCTGGGACTCACGCGCACCGGCTATCTGCCTGCTTCGGATGGACAGCTCATTGCGGCCAGTGGGTGCGGCGACGCGACGGAGCGCCGCATGGTCGAGGCTCGCGAGCCGTATCCGATCCTCACCCACCGCCGCGACTTCGACTGGCGGGTGGGTGAGATCTCCGGTCACGTTAACGACGGCAACGCCTTCCATGCCCTGCACGGAGTCTCAGGCCACGCCGGCCTCTTCTCCACGGTCGACGATCTGCTGACTCTGGGGTCGGCTCTGGCCTCCGCCGACCAGCACGTCGATCTGTGGCATCCGGATGCTGTCGCGGATGTGTTCCGCGACGGGCCTGACGCCGGCCAGGCGCTCGGCTGGCGGAGCGAACGCGCGAGCATCGACGGTCGAGAAGAGCGGATGCTGTGGCATCCGGGGTTCACCGGGTGCGCACTCGGCTTTCTCCCCGGTGACGGCACTGCCGTCGTCGTCCTCACCAACCGGCTGCTCGCCACCGCAGCCCCCGCAACGACCGAGGCGCTCTGGCGCCAGGCACTTCCTGTACTCCTGGGCGACGCACAGCCCCGCACCACCGAAGGAACGAGAACACCATGAGCACTACCGAGCCCGTGCTGAGCATCCGCGATCTCTCTGTGAGCTTTCGATCCGGGGCGGAACTGGTCAGTGCGATCAGAGATGTCAATATCGATGTCGCTGCGGGTGAGACGGTGGCGATCGTGGGTGAGTCAGGGTCGGGCAAGTCGACCACGGCGGCTGCCGTCAACCGACTCCTCCCCGAGAACGGCGTCATCACCGCCGGCAGCATCCGCTTCGACGGGCGTGAGCTCACCGATCTCAGCGAGAACGCCATGGTGACGCTGCGCGGCGCCGGAATCGGACTCGTCCCGCAGGACCCGATGTCGAACCTCAACCCGATGATGCGCGTCGGTGATCAGATCGGCGAAGC
Source organism: Microbacterium sp. (assembly GCF_052099035.1). GTDB lineage: Bacteria > Actinomycetota > Actinomycetes > Actinomycetales > Microbacteriaceae > Microbacterium. Next base: position 41,008 of record NZ_JBQDSX010000007.1, read on the forward strand.
ACTTGAGGTGCACGGATACACGAGCGGCGACGCGACTCACACCAGGGTCGTCGAACTGCTCGAGATGGTCGGAATCGCGGATGCCGCCCAACGCTCTCGCCAGTACCCGCACGAGTTCTCCGGCGGAATGCGTCAGCGTGTACTCATCGCCATGGGGCTTGCCTGCAAACCGCGCCTGCTCATCGCCGATGAGCCGACTTCAGCGCTCGACGTGACCGTGCAGCGGCGTATCCTCGACCAGCTCGATGCGCTGACCGACGAGCTCGGCACGGCCGTCTTCCTGATCACGCACGACCTGGCGCTCGCCGCAGAGCGGGCCGATCGGATCGTGGTCATGTTTCGCGGCAACATCGTCGAAGAGGGTACCTCGTCTGAGGTGCTCGGCAACCCGCAGCATGAGTACACGAAGCAGCTTCTGGCAGCAGCTCCCAGCCTGTCCTCCGAGCGGGACCCGCTTCCGGTGCGGGAGCTCATCATCGACGACGAGCCGTTCGTCACCGTCCGTGAGCTGCGCAAGGAATTCGCGCTGCGCTCGCCGAGGCCGGGGGAGCCGCAGACGTTCACTGCCGTCGACGGGGTGAGCTTCGACATCCGCCGAGGCACGACCGTGTCGATTGTGGGGGAGTCCGGCTCTGGCAAATCGACCACCGCGAACCTCGTGCTCGGGCTCGACGACGTCACCAGCGGGTCGATCCTCTTCGACGGCGTCGACCTCGCAGGCCTTCGTCGCAAAGAGCTCTTCGCGCTCCGCCGTCGGGTGCAGCCGGTGTTCCAGAATCCGTACGCGTCGCTCGACCCGCGGTACACCGTCGCCGAGTCGATTGCCGAACCACTGCGCGTGCACCGAATCGGCAGCAAGACGACCAGGAACGCCCGCGTGGCAGAGCTGCTCGAGCAGGTCGCATTGCCGGCCACGATGTCCGAGCGTCTGCCGCACGAGCTCTCTGGAGGACAGCGGCAGCGCGTCGCGATCGCCCGGGCACTTGCTCTCGAGCCAGAACTCGTCGTCCTCGACGAAGCGGTGTCGGCGCTGGATGTGCTCGTGCAGGCGCAGATCCTCGATCTGCTCGCGGATCTGCAGGGAAGGCTCGGGCTCAGTTACCTCTTCATCAGCCATGACCTCGCGGTCGTCCGCATGATCTCGGACGAGGTGCACGTGATGCAGCGCGGCAAGATCGTCGAGAGCGGCACGCCGGAGCGCATCTTCGATGCTCCGCAGCATCCGTACACGCAGGAGCTGCTGGCGGCCATTCCGGGTGCGAATCTCGCGAGCTGAGCTGCCGGACTCAGCGCTTGTCGTCGTCCCAGGGGCCTTCCCACCAGTTGCCCGAGCGGCCGTCGTCGCCCTTGCCGCCCCGTCGCGAGCGCACGAACTGCCAAACGATGACCGTCAGCGCCGACAGACCGATCAGGATGAACACGAGGAACATCATGTCGTTCTGGGTCATGGTCGCTTCCCTTCCGCGGCATCCGCCACGATCTTCTCGATGCGCGCCGAGCGGGTCTCCGCCCGCCGAGCCGTCGCGATGAGCGTCAGTCCGAGCTTCTTGACCGACTTCGGAAAGGCATCCCAGTTCGCACGCGCGGCGGGTGAAGCATCCAGCGCCGCGGCGAGTTCCTCGGGCTCGATCCCGGCTTCGGGACCATCGAGCATCTCCCAGGTGCCATTGGCCTTCGCCACCTCGATCGCACGGATGCCGGCCGGCGCCAGCAGTCCGTCGGCTTCGAGTGAAGCAAGGCGTGCCTTGTTCGTCGCAGCCCATCCGCTCGACGGACGTCGCGGGGAGAACCACTGACCGTTGCCCTCGGAGAACGTCCGCGTCGGCCCATCGATCCAACCGAAGCACAGGGCTTGGCGTACGGCATCGTCGTATTCCATCGACGCGTTCGCGCCGCGCACATTCAGAAGCCACACCCCGACAGCGGTGGCGTGGTGCTCCTCGAGCCAGGCGCGCCATGCCGTGGCATCCGCCACCGTGATCCGTTCGCCGTCGTCGAGAACGCCCATGTCGCAGCCCGTCAGCCTCAGACGGTGCGGATCGTCTCGGTGATGGTGGGCAGGAGGTCTGCGACCGAGTCGACGATCTCATCCGGGCGGAATGGATACTTCTCGATCTCGTTCTGATCGCTGATTCCGGTGAGAACGAGCACGGTGTGCAGGCCCGCTTCGATGCCGGCGACGATGTCGGTGTCCATGCGGTCGCCGATCATGCCGGTGCGCTTGGAGTGCGCGCCGATCTTGTTCAGCGCCGAACGGAACATCATCGGGTTGGGCTTGCCGACCACGTACGGCTCCCGACCGGTGGCCTTCGTGATGAGTGCAGCGACGGCGCCGGTCGCGGGCAGGGGGCCCTCGGGGCTGGGACCTGTGGCATCCGGGTTGGTGATGATGAAGCGCGCACCCCTGTTGATCAGGCGGATCGCCCGTGTGATCGCCTCGAATGAATAGGTGCGGGTCTCGCCGACGACGACGAAATCGGGATCGGTTTCGGTCATCACGAAACCGGCATCGTGCAGGGCGGTGAGGATGCCGGCCTCGCCGATGACGAACGCCGAACCACCCGGCACCTGCTGCTGCAGGAACGCGGCCGTCGCGAGCGCCGAGGTCCAGATGCGCTCTTCGGGTACGTGCAGTCCGCTCGCACGGAGCCGCGCGGACAGGTCGCGCGCGGTGTAGATCGAGTTGTTCGTCAGAACCAGGTACGGGATGCCGTTGCTCTCCCAGCCCGCGAGCATCTCGGACGCTCCGGGGATGGCGTCGTTCTCATGGACGAGCACGCCGTCCATGTCGGTGAGCCAGCATTCGATGTCATCACGGTGTGCCATGTGCTCAGCCTATTGGTCGGGTGCGGTTCGCAACTCCTCAGAGACGGCGCAGATACGGAGGCAGGGGCCGGGATTTCGGCATCCGCAGCACCTGGGAGATCGATCCTTGAGGAGTTGAGAACGCTCAGGCGGTGAACTCGGGCGGTCCCGGATGCTACGCCGTGAGCCAGATGGCCTCAGCCGCGCCATCGGGCAGGGTGACCCGGGCGCCGTCGAGCTCGATGCCCTCGGCGGTCACGATGACCGTGTGCCCGACGCCGAGTCCGGATGCCTCGATCTCGCGCAGCAGTGCAGGGTCGCGGTCATCGACCCGCAGCACGCGCCCCGTGTGCCCGACCGGGGCTTCCGCCAGCAGCACGAACGGTTCGCGGACGACCGTGCCCGCGGCATCCGGAATCGCGTCGCCGTGCGGGTCGAATCGGGGATGGCCGAGGCGGGAGTCGATGCCCTCGAGCAGCCGGTCGCTGATGGTGTGCTCGAGGACTTCGGCTTCGTCGTGCACCTCGTCCCAGGAGTAGTCGAACTCCTGCACGAGCCACGTCTCGATCAGGCGATGACGGCGCACCATCGCCAGCGCTCGTGCCTCACCCGTCGGTGTCAGCCGCACCGCACCGTAGGGCACGTGCGAGACGAGGCCTGCGGCTGCGAGCTTCTTGACCATCTCGGTCACGCTCGACGGCGCGATGCCGAGCTTCGCGGCGAGCTGCGACGGAGTGATCGGGGAATCCTGCCACTCGGTGTGCGCGTAGACGGTCTTCAGATAGTCGTCAGCTGCCGGGGATGCCACGACTTCAGCCTACGCGGCCACTCGACGAATTCGTCGGCGCCCCCTCGCGTCGTCCGCGCCCCCTCTGATTTGCGTGGGCGGGAGGGGGCGTCGGCGGGCAGAGGGGGCGTGGACGTCGACCGCGCAAGCAGGAAGGCGCCGACGGCCGAGTACGCTGACACAGTGACCGAGACCCCCGAGCGCAGCACCCACGGCCTTGGCCCCTGGGAGGGTGAGTGGCCCGAGGGCGACCAGTACGACCCCGAGTTGCTTGAGCACGGCGACACCCGTAATGTCATCGACCGCTACCGGTACTGGCGTATGGAGGCGATCGTCGCCGACCTCGACACGCAGCGGCATTCGTTCCACGTCGCGATCGAGAACTGGCAGCACGATATGAACATCGGCTCGATCGTGCGCAGCGCCAACGCGTTCCTCGCCGACACCGTGCACATCGTCGGCCGTCGTCGCTGGAACAAGCGCGGAGCCATGGTCACCGACCGCTACCAGCACGTCATCCACCATGAGGATGTCGCCACGTTCGCGGCGTGGGCTGCGGGCGAGGGCATCCCGATCATCGCGGTCGACAACGTCGCCGGAGCCGTTCCGGTTGACAAGGCCGACCTCCCGGAGCGCTGCGTGCTGCTGTTCGGTCAGGAAGGGCCCGGGCTCACCGACGAGGCGATCGCCGCGGCATCCGGTCACATCGAGATCACCCAGTACGGGTCGACGCGATCGATCAACGCGAGCGCGGCAGGCGCCGTGATCATGTACGAGTGGTGCCGCCGCTACGCGAGTTGAGCGTTTCAGTCGCGTTGGATTCCGAACGTGTGACGCATGAGCGCATTGACGTCTGAGTCCAGGCGGTCGAGCCGGTGATGGATGCCCTGGATCTCGGTGCGGATAATCCGCACGAACATCGTCGACATGAGCGTGATCATGCCGAACATCCCCGCGGCGAAGACGCCGATGAGCGTCCATACCTGCGGTTCGGTCATGGTCAGCATCCTTCCATTGTGGTCGCAATGAGACCAGGATGCCAGCGTCTGACGACGCTGCCTTCCGCTAGCCCGCGATCCGTGGACAAGTGACGAAGGCATCGCGATGTGGAGCATGGGTGACTACGCGTCTGCCCGCAGCCAGCCGCCGGTCTTCACGCGCCAGCCGAGAGTTGCGAAGCGGGCGAGGAGAAAGACGCCGAAGAATGCCACGGCCAGCCACGTGACTCCGGCCGTCCCGGAAACGCCGACCATGATGATGATCATGAGCGCAGGGATGAACGGCACGAGGTTCAGCGCACCGGCGATCGCGAGGTAGCGGACATCGCCTGATCCCATCAGTACCCCGTCGAGCACGAATACGATCCCGGCGATCGGCTGGGCGACGGCGAGCACGATGAGGGCGGGCTGGATGAGTGCGGCAAGGACCGGGTCACCCGTGAACGCCAGACCGATCACTCCCGACAGCGCGCCGATGATCACGCCGACGACCACGCCGAACCAGGCCCCCCACGCGACGGTGCGGGCCAGCACATGACGGACGCCGGGGATGTCTCCGGCACCCAGACCTTTGCCGATCAGGGCTTGGGCGGCGATCGCGAGAGCATCCAACGCGAATGCCGCGGCGGAGAAGATCGTGAAGACGACCTGCCAGCCGGCGAGCTCCTCGGTGCCGATGCGGGTGGCGACGCCGACGGTGATGAGGAGAGCGGCGCGCAGGCTCACCGTGCGCAGGAACAGCCATCCACCCGATCGCGCCGACCCGCGCACGCCCTCACGCTGCGGGCGCACGGACGCGGAGTGCTTGCGGGCCAGCCGCCCGATGATGATGACGTAGGCGGCGACCATCGCCCACTGCGCGGTGACCGTCCCGATCGCGGAACCGGCGATGCCCCAGCCGAACCCGTAGATGAAGAGGAAGTTCAGTGCCGCATTCGCCCCGAACCCGAGTCCCGCGATCCACAGCGGCGTCACCGTGTCCTGCATCCCGCGCAGCAGTCCGGTCGCGGCGAACACGATGAGCATGGCCGGCAGGCCCCACATGCTGATCATCAGGTACGTGTCAGCCTGCGCTGCGACATCCGCCGTCGCACCGAACAGCGACACCAGCCATGGTGACGAGAGGGCGCCGGCAGCCGCGAGCACGGACCCGAGCCCCAGCGCCAACCACATGCCGTCGATGCCGATCGAGACGGCATCCTTGTGCTCGCCCGCCCCGAACCGGCGTGCAACCGCTGGTGTCGTCGAATAGGCGAGGAAGACCATGAGCCCGACGATCGTCTGCAGCACGGCACTGGCGATGCCGAGCCCCGCGAGCGGCACGGTTCCGAGATGGCCGACGAGCGCAGCATCCACCATCAGGAAAGCCGGCTCGGCAACCAGCGCGCCGAGAGCGGGGACGGCGAGGCGCAGGATCTCCCGGTTCAGGGTCATCTCACGGCTCACCCCTCGAGACTATGCGCTTGCGGACCTGCTCAGAGCAGCTCTGCCCGCAACTGCTCCGGTGACTTCGGCGAGAGCAGGCCGGGGGCGACGTCGAAGACCGTGTGGGCACCGATCTGGCCGGCGGCGTTCATGCGGTGCACCGCGCGAGCATAGGCGACGAGCACGCTCGCGGTGAACTCCGGATTACTGCCGAGGGTCAGCCCGTATTCGATCGTCTGCGTTGCGCCGTCTCCGGTCACGCCGCTGCGGATCACGAATCCACCGTGCGGCATCGCGGCATGGTCGCGGGCGAGCTCCTCTGCGGAGATGAACGTGACAGTGGTGTCGTAGTCGGCGAAGTAGTCCGGCATGCTCACGATCGCCTCGCGCACGGCATCCGCATCGGCCCCGTCGGCGAGCACGACGAAGCACTCGCGAGTGTGCTTCTGCCGGGTGGTGAGCGTCGGGCGCTCGCCCGAGCGGACGGATGCGACGGCATCCGCACTGGGCACCGTGTACTGCACGCCGCCGGCGACGCCATCGACTCGGCGGATCGCATCGGAGTGCCCCTGGCTGAGACCCCGACCCCAGAACGTGTAGGTGTCACCGTCCGGGAGCAGCGATTCGCCGAAGACGCGGTTCAGCGAGAACATACCGGGGTCCCATCCGGCCGAGATGAGTGCGGTGGTGCCGGCGGCTCGCGAGGCAGCATCCACGGCGGCGAAATGCTCGGGAATTCGTGCGTGCGTGTCGAAACTGTCGACGATGGTGAAGCGCGCGGCGAGCTCGGGAGCTTGCACGGGCAGGTCGTTCTTGGATCCGCCGCAGAGGATCAGCACGTCGACGTCGTTCGCGTAGTCGGCGAGCGCCTCCATCCGGTGGGCGGATGCTGCGCGTGTGAGCACATCGGCAGGATCGCGCCGGGTGAAGACGCCGACGAGGTCCATGTCTTCGCTGCGCTCGATTGCGGCCTCGACGCCGCGGCCGAGGTTTCCGTAACCGACGATTCCAATGCGGATCGGGGTGCTCATGCGCGGTCTCCTTCGGTGGGGGGCAGAATGCCCCAGCGTATCGAAGCGGTGCACGCCGCTCGCATCGACCCGATCCGCGCACGATGTCGCACCACCCGCATAGGCTGGACGGCATGAGTGATGTGCTTCCCGCCGGTCTCGCGACCGAAGAATTCAGCTCCGACATCCGCCCGCAGGACGACCTGTACCGCTACGTCAACGGCGCGTGGCTCGATCGCACCGAGATTCCCGGTGACAAGGCGCGCTGGGGATCGTTCCACCTCCTCGCCGAGCAGGCCGAGAAGGACGTCCGGGCGATCATCGAAGAGTCGCAGGATGCCGCGGAAGGCACCCTCGAGCGCAAGATCGGCGACCTCTTCACGGGCTTCATGGACACCGCGCGCATCGACGCCGCCGGCATCCAGCCCCTGCAGGAGACTCTTGCCGAGATCGACGCGGTCGACAGCATCCCCGCCCTGCTCGCGCTCGCCGGCGCGTACGAGCGCGATGGTCGCGCCCACATGATCGGCCTCTACGTCGATGGCGACCCGGGCGACCCCGAGCGCTACGTGCCGATCCTGGTGCAGTCCGGGCTCTCGCTTCCCGACGAGAGCTACTACCGCCTCGACAACTTCGTCGAAACCCGCGCCGCGTATCGCGCGCACCTCGAGCGTCTCCTCGCCCTCGCCGACATCGCGGATGCCGCAGGAGAGGCCGAGCGGGCGTTCGCGCTCGAGACCGCGATCGCCTCGCACCACTGGGACAACGTCCGCAGCCGAGACGCGGTAGAGACGTACAACCTCAAGTCCTGGGATGACTTCCAGGCGCTCGTCGGCGTCGACCTTGCCCCGTGGCGCGATGCCGTCGGCCCGACCAACCCGGATGCCTTCACCGAGGTCGTCGTCAGCCAGCCGAGCGCCTTCGAGGGCCTCGGGTCCCTGCTCACCGCCGAGCACCTCGACGATTGGAAGGCCTGGCTGCGCGGACAGGTCGTGCATGCCGCCGCCGCGTTCCTCACCGACGACTTCGTGCAGGAGAACTTCTCTTTCTACGGCACCGAGCTCACCGGCGTCCCCACGATCCGCGAACGCTGGAAGCGCGGTGTCTCGCTCACCGAGGGCGCACTCAGCGAAGCGATCGGTAAGGTCTATGTCGAGCGGCACTACCCGCCGACGGCCAAGGCTGCGATGGATGAGCTCGTCGGAAACCTCATCGAGGCGTACCGGCAGAGCATCACGACCCTGGAGTGGATGAGCCCGGAGACGCGCGAGCGGGCTCTGGCGAAGCTCGATGCGTTCACCCCGAAGATCGGCCACACCGAGGTCTGGCGCGACTATTCGGCGCTCGAGATCGATGCGGATGACCTCTTCGGAAACGTCCGTCGCGCGAACATCTTCGAGCACGACCGCAACGTCGACAAGATCGGAAAGCCGATCGACCGCGATGAGTGGCACATGCCGCCGCAGATGGTCAACGCGTACTACAACCCGTCGATGAACGAGATCGTGTTCCCGGCGGCGATCCTGCAGTACCCCTTCTTCGACGCGTCCCGCGACGCGGCCGCGAACTACGGCGGAATCGGCGCGGTGATCGGCCACGAGATCGGTCACGGCTTCGATGACCAGGGCAGCCGCTACGACGGATCCGGCAAGCTCGACGACTGGTGGACGGATGCTGATCGCTCAGCGTTCGAGGAGCGCACGAAGGCCCTCATCGCGCAGTACGACGCACTCGTCCCGGTTGGTCTGCCGGAGGAGAATCACGTCAACGGCGCGCTCACGATCGGCGAGAACATCGGTGACCTCGGCGGGCTCGGCATCGCGCTGAAGGCCTACGAGCTGTCGCTGGGCGGCGCGGACGCCCCCGTCATCGACGGGCTCACCGGCGTGCAGCGGCTGCTGCTCAGCTGGGCGCAGGTCTGGCAGCAGAAGAGCCGGGATGCGGAGACGATCAGGCTCCTCACGATCGACCCGCACTCGCCGAATGAGTTCCGCTGCAACCAGATCGTGCGCAACATCGATGCGTTCTACGAGGCCTTCGGCGTGACCGCCGATGACGCTCTGCACCTGCCGAATGATCAGCGTGTGACGATCTGGTGACTGTTATCCACAGGCGGTGAACTGCGCTCGGCGGGCGGGGTTACGATAGCCAGTGCCATCTCGGCTGTGCCGATGACGGCATCCCCCCAAAACCTTCCCGGGAAGGAATACTCGTGGGCTCTCCCCCGCCCCCCGAGCCAGTAGAAGGAACGGCGACGCTGCGCCGATCTCAACGCAGCAGAACCCGTCGTCTGCCGCGCCGTGCCGCCGTCGGGCGGCGGTCGTTCACCTCGACGATGCGTGCGCTGGAAGAGCTTGCGGATGCCGGCGCGCAGGTTTCTGTCCACGTCAAGGATCTCGATACCGAAGCCCAGGTGCTCACCGGGGATGATCATGTGACGCTCCCGATCGCAGGCCTCGGCGTCGTGCCGCTGCTCATCGAAGTCGCTGCGCGGTTCGAGGCGGGAACCCTGGACCCGCTGGAGATTGTTGATCGTTCATCGACGGATGCCGTGACGACATCCGGAGTGTGGCGCAATCTGCGCACCCCCGTGCTGCCGCTCACCGACCTCGCGACCCTGGCAGCTGCGACCGGAGATCCGATCGCGGTCAACATCCTGCTCCAGCAGGTCGGACACCATCGCGTGCGCGAGCGGATCGAGTCGCTGGGCCTGCGGCGGACGGCCATCCTTGACCGCTTCCGCGACGAGCGCGGTCCCGACGATGCTCCGCAGGTCGCCGTCGGCACCACTCGTGAACTCGCGGGACTGTTCTCGGCGCTGGTGAACTCACAGGTCGTGGATGCTGCGGTGAGCGTCCAGGTCTCGGAGTGGCTGAGCCTGAATCACGATCTGAGTCTCGTCGCGGCATCCACCGGTCTTGACCCGTTCTCCCATGACCACGATGCTCATGGACTGCTGTTCATCAACAAGACCGGACGGGACCGCGGCGTCCGCGCCGAGGCGGGCGTGCTCGCAGGTCCTCGCGCCGGAATCTCCTATGCGATGGTCGTCGGTTTCGATGACCTGTCGATCGCGCATCGCCTTCGCGTGCACGACGCATTCCGCACGCTGGGCGTCGAGCTCATGGAGTACGCGCACTGACGTCCGGGCGCTGCGCCCTCAGAACGGACCGAACCGCCGCTGCGGGTCGAGCGCCTGCACGACCGGTTCGAGCGCGTCGGCGAGGCTGTCGAGCTGTGCCTCGCTGAGCTGGTCGAGCACGAGCCGGTGCACGGTATCGAAATGCCCCGGTGTTGCCAGCACGAGCTGGCGACGCCCCTGTTTCGTGAGCGTCAACTTCACGCTGCGGCGATCCTCCGTGCTCTCCTGACGTTCGATGAGCCCGCGCTGCTGCAGCCGACTCGCAACCTTCGAGGCGCGGGGGAGTGCCGCATTCGTCGCCGCGGCGAGGTCGCTCAGCCGCATCGCACCCTGCCGCTGCAGCACGGTGAGCAGGATGAATTCGTAGTGCGTCATCGAAGAATCGCGCTGCAGTTGAGCATCGAGAGCCACGGGCAGCAGCTCAGCGGTACCGGTGAGCGCGAGCCAGGCCCTGGACTGCTGCGGGGTCATGCGTGAGAGAGGTCTGGTCATGCTCCCCATTCTGCCGGGAATAGTTGCCAGGGCAAGTGGGTTGGAACAAGTAGTTGCCGCAGCAACCAGATGCTGCGACTGGGAACATTACGACTCACGAAAGGCTTCACAATGACTGCGATCACCGTCATCGGAACAGAGAACATGGGCCAGGCCATCGCCGGCATCGCCGCGGAGGGCGGCGCGAGCGTGCAGATCCTCGCGCGCGACGTCGAGAAGGCCGGGACGGCCGCGGCATCCGTCGGCGCGTCCGCTGGCGTCATCGGCGACGCGATCTCGGGGGAGATCGTCGTTCTCGCCGTCCCGTATCCCGCGCTCGCCGAGATCGCCACGACGTATGGCGACCAGCTCGCGAACAAGGTCGTCGTCGACATCACCAACCCCGTCGACTTCGCCACCTTCGATGGTCTCGTCGTACCGGCGGACTCGTCGGCTGCCGCCGAGCTCGCAGCCCTCGTCCCCGCAGCCAAGGTCGTCAAGGCCTTCAACACGAACCTCGCCGCGACCCTCGCTTCGGGTGAGCTCGGCGGCGAGCCGACTGTCGTGCAGATTGCCGGAGACGACGACGCCGCGAAGAAGCTTCTCACCGACGTGATCACCGCCGCGGGCCTGAAGGTGGCGGATGCCGGGGCACTGAAGCGTGCCCGTGAGCTCGAAGCCCTCGGCTTCCTGCAGATGGTGCTCGCTGTGCGCGAGCAGATCGGCTGGACCGGAGGATTCGCCGTTCGCGCCTGATCGCAGGACATCAGGGCGGTGCGGGTAGCCTCGTCGCATGGACGACTGGACCCCGCACCGCCGCGACGATGGCGAACTGCTCGGCTGGATCCACCCATCGGGCGACGATTGGGTGGGTGTCGACATCCTCGGGCGCACGGTCTCAGATGCTGTCGACTGGCTTGTCGCCGAGGAGATTCTCGAAGAGCACGGCCTCGCATGGCTCGCCGATCCGTGGATGCTGGAAGGCGAGGTGCTCGAGGATGACCGAGACCCCACGCGGGTCCGCATCGTCGAGGTCACGCCCGACCATGACGGCATCCAGGGGCGCATCGTCGTGAAGGTGGATGATTACGGCGATATGACGCGTCCGGCATCCGAGCCGATCGTCTTGGCGTGGCCGATTCCCGACCGACTGCGCCCGCCTCGGGCGGGCGATCCGGACGGCTTCACCCTCTGACTTCGTCCCGATAGCCGGTCAGCTGGGGAGCGAAGGATGCTTCTCGAGCGGGCGGATCTTCGGGATGAACAGCGACAGCACCAGCGCGATGGCCCCAGCAACGATCGCGAGCCAGAAGCAGACGTTGAAGGCCTCCCGCGTCGGCACGGCGATGCCGTCGACGTCGATGCTCATCGCCGCGAGTACGGCGCCCATGACGGCCGACGCGCTCGAGGTGCCCACGGAACGGAACAGGGCGTTGAGGCCGTTCGAAGCGCCAGTCTCATTGGCCGGCACCGAGCGCATGATGATCATCGGCATGGCAGCGAACGTGAAGCCGATGCCGACGCCGATCATCGCGTTGGCGATGAGGATGTGCACCCACTCCGACGACCACACGAGCACGTACACGTAGGCGATCACGATCGCTGCGCTGCCGACGGTGAACAGTGGGCGTGGGCCGATCGTGCGCTCGAGCCAGCCGGAGAGCGGCGAGAGCACCATCATCACCAGTCCCGCGGGCATGATGATGAACGAGGCGGTGAGCATGTCGAGCCCGAAGCCGGATCCCGTCTCGACGGGGAGCTCGAGCATCTGCGGGAATGTCACGTTTGATGAGAACAGGGCGAAGCCCATGCCGATCGCGGCGATGTTGGTCAGCAGCACGGCGGGGCGGGCGGCGACCCGCAGGTCGAGCAGCGGGTCCTTCGCGCGCAACTGGTACCAGCCCCACAGGAGCAGCACGAGCACTCCGCCGAGGACCAGGGCGAGGCCGACGGGTGACGTCCAGCCCCATTGCGCGCCGCGTGAGACGTAGAGCAGGAGTCCGCTCAGGCCGATCGCGAGGCCGACGGCCCCGATGATGTCGAGGCGGCCGGGGGAGAGCAGCACGTCTTCGGGAACGAACAGGAGCACCAGAACGAGGCCGGCGATGCCGAGCCCCGCGGCGAGCCAGAACAGCGAGTGCCAGTCGGCATTGATGGCGAGGTACGCGGCCAATGGCATCCCGACCGCTCCGCCGACGCCCATCGTCGCGCTCATCAGTGCGACCGCGGTGCCGAGGCGCTTGGGAGGCAGGATGTCGCGCATGATCGCGATGCCGAGCGGGATGATGCCGGTGACACCGCCCTGCAGTGCCCGACCGATGATCACTCCGACGATCGATGTCGAGAGCGCAGCGATGACGGAGCCGATGATCAGCATGATCATGAGAACGACGATGACGCGGCGCTTGCCGTACATGTCGCCCAGGCGTCCGGAAATTGGCGTGGCGATGGCGGCGACGAGCAGCGTGATCGTGACGACCCAGGTGGTGTCCTCGCGAGACGCATTCAGCAGGGCCGGGAGCTCTGCCTGCAGCGGCACGACGAGCGTGAACATGAAGGACGACGCGAGGCCGGCGAAGGCGAGAACGGCGACGGTGAGGCCGCGGTTGGGGGTGCGGGAGAGTCTCTTGCGTGCTCTCTCGTCGTCATTTCCCACCTGACCAGGCTACTGGTCAACAGTGGGGGCGGGCGCCGTCAGTCCTGCGCGAGGCGAGGCGGTGCGGTCGAGGACCGCAGGATCAGTGTCGGCTCGATCAGTGGCGCTTCGCCGAGCGGCTCGGTTCCCTCGATCTGCGCGATCACTCGCCGAGCGGCCCCCGCACCGACGGCTTCGAACGGCTGCCGCACGGTCGTGAGAGCCGGGGAGGCGTATGCCGCCAGCGCGATGTCATCGACGCTGACGATCGATACGTCATCGGGGACCGCGCGGCCCGCCTCATGCAGAGCGCGGATCACTCCGAAGGCCATCTCATCGCTGCTGACGAAGACAGCGGTGGCCCCGGGGATCGCTGCGAGTGTACGGCCTGCTCGGTAGCCCGATTCGGAAGTCCAGTCGGCGGGGATGACCGGGGGAGGCTCGATGCCGTGCTCGCGCAGCACGCTTTCCCAGGTCTCGCGGCGCTGGACACTCTCTGACCAGTACTCGTCGCCGCTGACATGCCACACGGTCTCGTGGCCGAGCGTGAGAAGGTGCTCGACAGCGAGGCGGGCAACCTCTGTCTGGTCGACGGCGAATTCGGTGTCTTCCTCGGGCGAGATCCGCACGTTCCGGGTGGAGGGGGTCCGCTCGGTCCGCGTTCTCATCAGTGGATGATCGAGAGAGACGGGAACACCGAAGATGATGCCCTCGGCGCCCTGCCGCTCCAGCAGATCGAATGCCGCGGCGATGTCTTCGATGGTGGCGTGATCCGAGACGGATGCCGTGGTCACCGTGTAGTTGTTGGCAGCAGCCACCTTCTCGATGCCGACGCCGAGCGCCGCAGTCGAGTACCGGTTCGTGCTGAGCACGATGACGCCCAGGATGCGGGTGCGGCCGGATGCCAAGGACGCCGCCGCCGCGTGCACGCGGTAGCCGAGTTCTTCGACGGCGTTGAGTACCTTGCGCGCCGTGTCAGGGCGCACGTTGCTCTGGCCGGACATCACCCGCGATACGGTCTGGGCAGAGACACCAGCGAGCCGCGCGACGTCGTTCTGATTGGGAGCGCGATCAGCGGGCGCTCGGCGGGGTGACATGCCCTCAATGCTAGTGATCGGGATGCCGCGACGCGAGTGTCTCTCGTTCTATTGATGAGATAATGTGAACGCAAACAATTTTGAGTCCTGCCGGAGGAGTTCCTAATGAATGAAGCAGTCTCGACGACCCAGGGGGAGCCGGCGCTCACCTGGCGTGACGGGCAGCTGAATCGTGACGGCAGGCCGCATCGCATCCTCGCCGGCGCCATGCATTACTTCCGCGTGCACCCCGATCAGTGGGAGGACCGCCTCCGGCGGTTGGCCGCTATGGGCGCAAACACTGTCGACACATACGTCGCCTGGAACTTCCACGAGCGCGTCGAGGGCGGCATCCGCTTCGACGGGTGGCAGGACCTCGAAGGGTTCGTCCGTCTCGCCGGTGAAGTGGGCCTCGATGTGTTCCTGCGCCCCAGTCCGTATATCTGCGCGGAGTGGTCGAACGGTGGGCTGCCCTCGTGGCTGACCGGTCGCGTGTCGGCGCTGCGCACGAGCGATCCGGAGTTCCTGGCCGCCGTCGATCGCTGGTTCGATGAGCTGATCCCGCGGATGGTGCCCCTGCAGGCGGCATACGGCGGGCCGATCGTCGCTGTGCAGGTCGAGAACGAGTACGGGTCCTTCGGGAGTGACCGTGCGTATCTCGAGCATCAGCGGGATGGACTGCGTTCGCGCGGCATCGTCGAGCTGCTCACCACCGCCGACGGCATCACCCCCGACATGGTCACCCACGGCTCCGTCGACGGTGCGATGGGAACCTTCACCTTCGGCACCGGGGTCGCCACCGCAGAAGAACTCCGCGTGCCGGGACAGGCGCTGATGTGCAGTGAGCTGTGGGGCGGATGGTTTGACCACTGGGGCGAGCAGCACCACGTGCGCGCTGCCGAGAGCATGATCGGCACGGTCGATGAACTGCTCGCCGCGGGCGGCTCGGTCAGCATTTACATGGCGCATGGCGGCACCAACTTCGGGCTGTGGAACGGCGCCAACCACTTCGGCATGCTCGAGCCGACAATCACCAGCTACGACTCGGATGCTCCGATCCACGAGGACGGATCGCTGGGGGAGAAGTTCGATGCACTGCGTGCGGCGTTCGCGCCCTTCCACGACGGCGAGCTGCCCGAGCCGCCCGCGCCGAACCCGGTTCAACCGGCACAGAGTGTTGCGCTGACTCCGGCAGCCGGCCTGCGCGCCCTCGTCGAGGCGCTCCCGGTGATCGGTGATCGCACCGCGATGCCGCAGAGCTTCGAACAGCTCGGGGCCGAAGATGGCATCGTCGTCTACCAGGCATCCATCGATGTCCCCGCAGACGCGACGATCACCATCGCCGGCCTGCGGGACCGGGCGACCCTCTACATCGACGACGAGCGCATCGGCACGATGGAGCACGACGGCGAGCACGTCCTCACGGTCTCCGGCGGTGCCCGCGTCGGCACGCTGACGATCTTCGTGGAGAGCCTCGGCCGCATCAACTACGGTCCTCACACCGGTGCGCACAAGGGCATCCTCGATGGTGTCCTGATCGGCGGCAGGCGTTTCGTGCACGGCTGGACGCATCGTGCGATCCCGCTCGAAGTGCCGACGGCATCCGCCACCGCTGCATCCGGCGTCACGGCATCCGAAATGTCAGGTCGCGACGGTCTCGCGTCCGCGACCGTCGAGGTCGCAGAGCCCGCCGACTCCTGGCTCGCCTTCCCCGGCGGGCTCAAGGGCATGGTCTGGCTGAACGGCTTCCTGCTCGGCCGCTACTGGGATCGCGGCCCGCAGATCACCCTCTACGCACCCGCACCGCTGTGGAAGGCCGGCGCCAACGAGATCGTCGTGCTCGACACCGATGGGCTTCCGGCATCCGTCGAGCTCCGCGAGGCCCCCGAATACGGGCCGGTGGAGGAGTTCATCGGGTCCTGATCACGGGACTGTGAACACGAAGAAGGGCTCGCGACCGAAGTCGCGAGCCCTTCTTTGTAAGCCTGCTCAGCCCTTGACGGCGCCGGCGGCGAGGCCGGACTGCCAGAAGCGCTGCAGGCCGAAGAACAGGATGATCAGCGGCACGACGCCCAGCAGCGCGCCGAGCATCACTGCGCCCTTGTCCGGGGCGAAGTAGCTCATCATGCCGTAGAGGCCGAGGGCCACCGGCTTCAAGTCGGCGCTGGAGATCATCATCAACGGCAGCAGGAAGTTGTTCCACGTCGCCACGAAGATGAACAGGAAGATCGTCACCATCGCGGGGGCCAGCAGGCGCAGCACGATCGTGAAGAAGATCCGGCCTTCGCTGGCGCCGTCGATGCGGGCTGCCTCGAGCAGCTCGGTCGGCACGGACGTCTCGGCGTAGACCATCCTGAGGAAGACGCCGAACGGCGACACCGCGGAGGGGATGATGATCGCCCACATGGTGTTCGTGAGGCCCAGCGCGTGGAACTCCATGTACAGCGGCACGGTCAGCAGTGCCACCGGGAGCAAGAGCCCCGCCATGATGATGGCGACGGCGATCTTCTTGCCGGGGAAGACGAACTTCGCGATCGCGTAACCCGCCATGATGGCGAACAGAGTGGCGATGACACCCGAGACGGTCGAGTACAGGATCGAGTTGCCGACCCAGCGCCAGAACAGGCCGTGCGTCCAGTCCATGAGGCTGGCGTAGTTGGTGTCGAGGTTCCAGTTCGCGAACCAGAACCCGAACGTGTTCGTCAGGTCTGCGTTGCTCTTCGTGGATGCGACGATCACCCAGTACACGGGCATGAGGAAGTAAATCAGAGCGATGACGAGGGCGATGATGCCGAAGGTCTTCGCGGCTGGCCCCGGGGCGACCGAGCGCGGCGGGAGGTCGGCCGCCGGTGCCCGACGCGCCTTGCGCCTGGCAGCGGCGGTGTCGGCTGCAGGGGCGGTGATCAGTGTGGTGGTGCTCATGTCAGTCGGCCTTCTTACGCTGCAGGAGTGCATAGACGACGGCGAGGACGCCGGCGATGACGGCCATCAGCAGCGAGTATGCGGATGCCGGGCCGCTGCCCGAGGGGGACAGTTCGCCCATCATTGAGTTGTAGGTGAGCATCATGGGCGTGTAGTCCAGGCCCATCCAGGAGTTCGGCAAGGAGCGCCGCTCCGCGCACCATCGGCACCTTGATCTTCATCGAAATCTGGAACCCGTTGGCTCCGTCCAGGCGTGCCGCCTCGTAGAGCTCGCGCGGGATGGACTGGAGGGCTGCGAGGAAGATCAGCATGTTGTAGCCGGTGTAGGTCCACGTGGTCATGTTCGCCATCGAGGCCAGGATCGTGCCGGGAGCCATGAAGTTCGTTCCCTCGGGCAGGAACTGCATGAACGGCGAGACCTCCGGAGTGTACATGTACATCCAGATCATCGCCGCGATCACGCCAGGGATCGCGAACGGCAGGAAGAATGAGAGGCGGAAGAACGCCGGGCGCCGCACGAGGAACGAGTCCAACAGAAGTGCGAGCGCGAGCGCGACGATGATCATGACCGGGATCTGGAACGCCGCGTAGAGGACGACGCGTCCCATGCCGGACCAGAATGCGTCATTGCTCGCCGCTGCGACGAGGTTGTCGAAACCGACGAACGTGTCGACGAGCT
This sequence comes from Microbacterium sp., assembly GCF_052099035.1. Lineage (GTDB taxonomy): Bacteria > Actinomycetota > Actinomycetes > Actinomycetales > Microbacteriaceae > Microbacterium. The sequence continues at coordinate 58,958 of NZ_JBQDSX010000007.1, forward strand.
CGCCGCCGCCGTAGAGACCCTCGCCGGAGGGCACCTGGGAGAAGAACGCCGACTTGACCGACACGATGATCGGAACAAGGAAGACGATGATGAACAGGATGGAGAACGGCGCCATGAACAGCCAGCCGTTGCGGGCCTCCTGACGCGCGCGGAATCCTCTTCTGGCGCGCGGCCGTCGGCCGATGGTCTCAGCGGTTGTCGTCACGACGTGGTCTCGCCCTTCGGGAAAAGAGCTCGGCGGAGGACATCGTTGTGCATGTCCTCCGCCGAGCGGGTGCTCGGAGAGAGCAGAGAATTACTTGGCGACAGGCAGACCGAGGTCGGTGAGTGCCTTGATCGCGGTGTTCTGCGCGGTGGTGAAGATATCCGCAACCGGCTTCTCACCGGTGACAACCGCGGCAGCGGTCTCGGTCATCGAGGACAGTGTGGAGAAACCGGGAGCATACGGGAAGTCCGGGTTCAGGTTCGCGGTCGCCGTGGCGAGCTCGGCGAGAACATCCTGGTCGCCGAACTGGCGCAGCATCTTCTCGGGAGTCTCCGGGGTGCCGTTGGCGGCGACGACCAGGCCCTGCGAGGACAGGTCATCGATCTGCGTGTTGAACCAGTTGTTGAACTCCATGGCCTCAGCCGGGTTCTCGCAGCCCTTGAGGACCGCGACGCCGGATCCGCCGTCAGGACCGGTCATCTCACCCGCGCCGAAGGCGGGCAGCTGGGCGATGCGCCACTGGCCTTCGGCCGGGGTGCCGTCGAGCGAGTCGAGGAGGAAGCCCGCCTCCCATGCCGCGCCGATGTGGCCGATCAGGCTGCCGTCGTTCAGGGCGATCGTGAAGGGCTCGCCCCAGCGGTCGGCCTTGAGAGTTTGGTCGTTGTCGAGCAGGCCCTGCCAGAGTGCCGCGACGGTCTGCGAGCCTTCGCCCTCAGCGTTCACGACCCACTCGTCGCCCTCGGTCGCGAACCAGGTGTCACCAGCGGCAGCGGACTGCGCGGCGAGCCAGTGAGTCGCCTCGTCAGCGGAGAAAGCGGTGATGTACTTGCCGGCGGCGGCCGCAGTGGCGGACTCCGCGGCGAGGTCTTCGATCGTCGCGGGGGCGGTCAGCCCGAGCTTGTCGAACTCTGCCTCGTTGTAGAAGTAGACGAGCGGGCCGACATCCTGAGGAAGCCCGACGACGACGTCGCCGACGCGCATTCCCGCGAAAGCGCCGCTGGAGTAGTTGTCTTCGTACTTCTCCGCCTCGGTGGTGACGTCCTCGAGGAGGCCCTTCACGTACAGCTGCGGCGCCTCGGAGTAGCCGACCTGGGCGAGACACGGTGCGTTACCGGCCTTCACATCGGTCTCGAGCTTGAGGATCATGTCGGTCGCGGCGCCATCGAACTTGGTCGTCTTGACCTGGATCTCGGGGTGCTCGTCGTTCCAGCGCTGAGTGATCTCCTCGACCGTGGCCATGTCGGCGCCGTTGTCGAGGCGGTGCATGTACTCGATCGTGACGGGCTCGCCGTCGGAGCTTGCGCCGGCGTTGTCACTCGAGCTGCTGCAGGCGGCGAGACCGAATGCTGAGATGGCGCCGACGGTGACGAGCGCCGCGGTGCGGATGATGCGTGTGTTGGCCATGAAGATGTTTCTCCCCTTTGAGGGTCAGGTGACTGACGGACAGTGCGGATGCCGTGATGCACACGCGCTGGTGGGAACTGTTAAACGCCGAAATGTTTGCGTTCATAAGCTGGAGAACATTGTCACCGTCGCGATGGGTGCCGTGTCGTGTCGTGCGCAGACATTCACGTGCGCTGATGCGGATTTCGCTGGCGATTCCACAGACGGGGTGGAGAGGGGCAGACTGGAGTCGTGCGAACCATCCGTGACCTCGACACCGTTGAATCGATCATCGACGCCCAGAGCCTGCTGGATTCCATCCGGGGGCCCGAGCGCGTCATCGACGCCGGCACGCTGCGCGCGCTGCAGCAGTCCGGCAACTACGTCGTCGGCCTGTTCGACGGCGAAGATGGCGAAGAGCGCATGGTCGGCGCATCCATCGCGTTCTTCGGAGCGCCGGGGAAGCGCCGGATGCACTCCCACATCACAGCCCTCCTGCCCGAGTACCACGGTCGCGGCTGGGGGCGCGAGCTCAAAGAGCACCAGCGCCAGTGGGCGTTCTCCCGAGATGTCGGCGGCATCACGTGGACTTTCGATCCGCTCGTCGCGCGCAACGCGCACTTCTTCCTCGCCGTGCTCGGCGCTCGGGTGACCGGCTACTCGGTGAACAACTACGGCATCTTCGGTGGCGGGGATGCTGGGGATGAGAGCGACCGGCTCGATGTCGAGTGGGCGCTCGCAGACATCGCGAAGGCGCCCGCTGAGGATGCGATCGCCGCGACGCTCGAGATCCCCTCCGATGTCGAGGCGATGCGAGTATCGGACCCGGATGCTGCGCACGCCTGGCGCACGCGCCTGCGCGGCGAGATGGAAGAACTGCTCGGCCGGGGGCTGCACGTCGCCGGCTTCGACGTGGAGCGCGGATACCTCTTCACCGAGTGATCCCGAGCCCGTAGCGTTTCGCGGGTGCCCCGACCCCGTTGCGTTTCGCGGGTGCCCCGACCCCGTGGCGTTTCCTCAGGGAGTGACGCCGAGCCCGTTGCGTTTTGCGGGTCGTTGAGCGAGCCGCAGGCGAGACGAAACGCGTTGAGCGACGAGCGGAGCGAGGAGTCGAAGCGTTCCGCACCGCCGTGGCCAAGAGCCAGTTTCCGAGATGGTTCTATGGATGCATGAGTGACGTCGAGCAGGTCCCCGCTGTTTCCCCGTTCCACGACCACCTGCCTATCGGCGAGCGGTTGGATGCTTCGGCGCTGACCGAGGGCCTGCCCTGGGCCTTCGACGAGATCCGCATGCGTCCTCTCGAGCCGATGCTCGTGCCGGAGAAGCCTCGCGGTGGCGAGACGGATCCTTCCGAGTGCCGTCCTTGCATGCCCTCGCCGGGCACGATCTGGCAGGACGACCATTGGCAGGTCCGGGTGATGTCGGACCCGAGCGGGCTGCCGTTCATGGCGGCGATCTCGCCCCGCGAACACTGGCTGCTCGAAGACGCCCCGATGGACGTGCTCGCCGGCCTCGGGCCGCTCATGCAGTGCTTGTCCGAGGCAGTGAAGTCCATCCCGGGTGTCGCGCGCTGTCACTTCGGGCGTTGGAACGACGGCTCCGCACATCTGCACCTGTGGGCCCTCGCGCGCCCTGCCGGAATGATGCAGGGGCGGGGTGCGGCACTCGCGTTCTGGGATGACGTGCTTCCGCCGATCCCGCAGGAGATGGCCGATGAGCACGCTCGTATCGTCGCCGAGTCTCTTGCGGTCGGTTGGGGAGAGGTGTTCCCGAACCGCTAGATTCGGTACCATTTCTTTCCACACTTGGTACCATTAATTCATGGCGATGAATCTGAGGTTGCGGGATGACGCGGCGGAGGCGCTGCGTGCCGAAGCGGAGCGCACGGGACTCAGCCAGCAGGAGATCCTCCGACGTGCTGTCGATGAGCATCTCGGCCTTGCGGGTGCCACACGGCCGACCCCTTATCCGGATTGGGTGATCCCGCCGGAGCGACCCTATCGGTCGGTGACTCCGACGCTTCGCCTTCCGGCGGGCATGACGACCGCAGACCTCCTCGATCGCGAAGATCGCATCTGACGTGCTCATGTATCTCGACACCAGTGCGGTGCTCAAGCGCGTGTTCTGGGAAGAGCAATCCGGCGCATTGCGTGATGCGATCGACAACGCAGTGGCGAATGGAGATCGGTTGATCTCCTCAAGCCTGACGCGCGTCGAGCTCGCGCGCGGCATCCGACGACGGATTGATTTCGAGCCACTCGACGCGTTGACGTCCGCGTTCGACCTCGCAACCAGCGACCTCGCGTTCGCCCCGATGGCATCGGCGGTCGTCGAGAGTGCGCGCATCATCGGACCGCCCGTGCTCCGCTCGCTCGACGCGATCCACCTCGCGACGGCGATCGCTGTCGGTGCCGAAGAGGTGTGGACCTACGATGATCGTCTGGCCGCGGCATCCGAAGAGATGGGGATCCTCGCCAGGATGCCGTCCTGACCGCCGTCTCACGTGGGGCTGATGGTCAGCGGCGGCGCGGATAGGATTGAAAGGCCCGTATTCACGGGCGCAATCCCCGTCGCATCCGACCATTGGAGCCACCGTGGCCGAACAGTCCCGTCTTGACAAGGTCATCAGCCTCGCCCGCCACCGCGGGTTCGTGTTCCAAGCAGGTGAGATCTACGGCGGTTCGCGCTCTGCGTGGGACTACGGGCCTCTCGGCACCGAGCTGAAGGAGAATATCAGACGGCAGTGGTGGCAGACCTTCGTGCGCGGACGCGGCGACATGGTGGGCCTTGACTCGTCGATCATCCTGCCCAAGCGCGTGTGGGAAGCATCCGGTCACGTCGCGACCTTCAGCGACCCGCTCGTCGAGTGCCTGCAGTGCCACAAGCGCCACCGCGAAGATCACCTCCTCGAGGCATACGAGGCGAAGAAGGGCCGTGCGCCCGAGAACGGCATGGCCGATATCGCCTGCCCCGACTGCGGCACGCGCGGCAAGTGGACCGAGCCCCGCTCCTTCTCCGGTCTCGTGAAGACGTACCTCGGCGTCGTCGACGACGAGTCGGGCCTGTACTACCTGCGTCCTGAGACTGCGCAGGGCATCTTCGTGAACTTCGCGAACGTGCTCACCGCGAGCCGCAAGAAGCCGCCGTTCGGCATCGGCCAGGTCGGCAAGTCGTTCCGCAACGAGATCACCCCCGGTAACTTCATCTTCCGCACCCGTGAGTTCGAGCAGATGGAGATCGAGTACTTCGTGCCGCCTGCCGACGCGCAGGAGTGGTTCGAGCACTGGGTCGAGGTGTGCTGGGCGTGGTTCCTCGACCTCGGCATCGACCCGGAGAACATGCGTCAGTTCGATGTTCCCGAGGATGAGCGCGCGCACTACTCGGCCGGCACGATCGACTTCGAGTACCGCTTCGGGTTCACCGGCTCGGAGTGGGGCGAGCTCATGGGTGTCGCGAACCGCACCGACTACGACCTGAACAGCCACTCCGAGGCATCGGGTCAGAGCCTCAGCTACTTCGACCAGGCCTCGGGCGAGCGTTACACGCCGTACGTGATCGAGCCGTCGTTCGGCCTGACGCGCACGATGATGGCGTTCCTCGTCGACTCGTATGTCGAAGAAGAGGTGCCGAACTCCAAGGGCGGCACCGACACGCGCACCGTCCTCAAGCTCGACCCGCGCCTGGCTCCGGTCAAGGTTGCTGTCCTGCCGCTGTCGCGCAATGAGCGGCTGTCGCCGCTTGCCCGCGAGGTCGCCGATTCGCTGCGCGGTCACTGGGCGATCGACTTCGACGACGCCGGCGCCATCGGTCGCCGATACCGCCGCCAAGACGAGATCGGCACCCCGTTCTGCGTCACGGTCGACTTCGACTCGCTCGACGACCACGCCGTGACCGTGCGCGAACGCGACACCATGGCGCAGGAGCGCGTTCCGGTCGCCGAGCTGAACGACTACCTCGCGGAGCGCCTGAAGGGCGCCTGAGCCCGGCGCGCGCGCCCCGGGCCCGGGTCCGCGCCCGCGCCTCCCGTTCAGGTCGCGAATTCGGTCGCTCTGAGCGCGCGAGAGCGACGAGGATCGCAACCTGAACGTCGGCCTCGGATGCCGTGGGACGATGGTCACGTGGAGACGACGACTTTCGCCGCGACAGACGGCTTCCCGCACACCGCTCTCGTCGGAGTGACCGGGCCCGAGCAGACCATCGCCGTCCAGGGTGATCCGCACACCGCACTCGCGCTGGCCTCGGTGAGTAAGCCGATCAGTGCCTGGGGTGTACTGATCGCCGTCGAACGCGGACTCGTCGACCTCGACGAGCCGGCCGGCCCCGAGGGCTCGACACTGCTCAACCTGCTCGATCACACCAGCGGGCTGCCCTTCGAGGGCGAGCGGACCCAGGCATCCCCTGGCGCGCGCCGCATCTACTCGAATGCCGGGTTCGATGCCCTCGGCGCGTACGTCGCAGAGGCTGCGGGCATGGAGTTCTCCGAATGGATGGCCCGCGAGGTCACCGGGCCGCTCGGGATGCAGGATATCGATGTGACTGGCCGTCCCTCCGCCGGGTACCGCGCCTCGATCGAGGATCTGCTGATCTTTGGCCGCGAGGTACTGCGCCCGACGCTGATCCCAGTGGAGTTGCGTGATCTCGCGCTCATGGTCTCGCGGCCAGGGCTTCGGGGAGTCGTCCCGGGCTACGGCTCCTTCGACGACAACCAGTGGGGTCTGGGGTTCGAGCTGAAGGGCGTGAAAAGTCCGCATTGGCTGAGCGACTCATTCGCCCCCGAGGCGGCGGGGCACTTCGGTGGGCAGGGCAGCTTCCTCTTCATCGATCGCTCCCGTGACCTCGCCGGGGCGTTTCTGTCAGGGGTCGCCTTCAGTGACGAGCACAAGCGCATCTGGCCGCCGCTCACCGACGAGATCGTCGCGCGCTACGGCTCTCGCTGAGCCTGCTCGCGCTGAGCGCGCTGCGCTCACGCCGCGCGCGTTGCGACATCTCTCGCGCTCAGGTCGCGATTTGTGTCGCTTTCGCATGGCCAAACCGGCATTAATCGCGACCTGAACGTCACTTTCTTCCCGCGTGACAAAGTGCTGCGTGGCGCGCCGATAGAATTCGGCTGTTCGCATGACCGCTGGAGGGCGACGATGGAAACTGAAGCAGTGAAAAAGCACCAGGATTACAACCCTGGTCCGCGCGTGGGGATTACGTTCTCGACGTTCGATCTGCTTCACGCAGGACACATCATGATGCTCGCCGAGGCGAAGCGTCAGTGCGATTACCTCATCTGCGGGTTACAGATGGATCCGACGCTCGACCGGCCGGAGAAGAATGCGCCGACGCAGACGGTCGTCGAGCGTTACATTCAGTTGCGCGGCTGCGAGTACGTCGACGAGATCGTGCCGTACTCCACCGAACAGGATCTCGAAGACATCCTGCGCGCTTTCAAACTCGACGTCCGCATCGTCGGCGACGAGTATGAAGAGCGCGACTTCACCGGCCGAGAGTACTGCGAAGAGGCTGGCATCGAGCTGTACTTCAACAGCCGTGACCACCGCTTCTCGAGCTCCGGCCTGCGCAAGATCGTCGCCGCACGGGAAGCCGAGCGCGCGGCGCGCGGCTGACCGATCAGGTCAGCACCACCAACCGCATCCCCTCGTCGCCGCCGGACTCGGTCCAGGCGAGCGTGCTCTTCAGGATGCTGCGGAGCACCTCGAGATCGACCTTTTCGAGGTCCTTGATGTAGAGGCATCCTTTGCCGATGGTGTGCGGGCCGAGCCGCGCGAGAGCGTCGCTGTGCCGATCGGTGCTGTCGAGGTAGATCGTCGACGCGGCCTTGCGCGGGGCGAAGGCGAGTACGGGCATGTCGCCCTCATTGCCGGTGGGATAGCGGTAGTGGCAGCTGCCGAACCCGATGATCGTGCCCCACAGCTCGGGTTCGCGATCGGAGAGCTCCTGCAGCAGGGCGGTCAGCGTCTCGGCATCCCGTTGCCGTACGGCCGGCGTGACATCCGCGATGAACGCGGCGACGCTGCCGCCGGTGGGCTTCACTTCGCGGCCTTGGCGGCAGCCTTGGCAAGCTTCTTGTGCTCGCGCACCTTCGCAAGCGATTCGGGCGAGACGATGTCGGCGACGCTGCGCAGCGACCCCTCGTCGCCGTAGTCGCCGGCGGCCTCGCGCCAGCCCGCACCTGTGAACCCGTACTGCTTGCCGAGCAGCGCGAGGAAGATCTTCGCTTTCTGCTCGCCGAACCCGGGGAGCTTCTTCAGTCGCTTCAGCACCTCGGCACCGTCCGGGTCGCCCTGCGTCCACAGCGCTGCGGCATCTCCACCCCAGGAATCGACGAGCTCCTGGCACAGCGTCTGCACCCGGGTCGCCATCGAGCCGGGGAAGCGGTGCACCGCGGGGGTCTGCTTGAACGCCTCGAGGAAGGCTTCCGGGTCCATGGCAGCGATGACCGCGGCATCCACTGTTCCTGTGCGCTGCTCGATCTTCAGCGGACCCGCGAACGCCGTCTCCATCGGAACCTGCTGGTCGCACCACATATTTTAACCATGTAGTAGGCTCGGTTTATGGCTGAACTGGTATGGGGCGGGTACGCCCGAATCTCGGAGGATCCTCGCGACGAGAGGTCTGGCGTCCGGCGGCAGCGCGAGGACATCGACGCCGAGATCGTCAGGCGCGGGGGTGAGTCGCTGGACGAGGCACGTTTCTATCTCGAAAACGACACATCTGCCTACAAGCGCAAGCGAGTGACGATCACGGACGAGTACGGCGAGCAGCGGCAGGCGTACCGCGTCATCCGTCCCGTCTGGGCTCAGGCGCTCCGCGACCTCCGCGCCGGTGTCATCACGGCTCTCGCCGTCTACGACCTGGACCGCCTCGCCCGCGACCCCCGCGACCTTGAGGACGCCATCGAGGTCGTGCAGCACCACGGCTCACTCATCATCTCGGCCACATCGGCGGGGACCGACCTCATGTCAGACTCGGGCCGGGCGATGGCCCGGGTCATGGTGACCATGGCGCAGAAGTCGAGCGCCGACACGGCTCGGCGAGTGGCCCGGGCTCATCTGGAGTCGGCTCATGAGGGCAGGCCAGTGGGAGGCTCCCGTCCATTCGGGTTCCTCGCTGACAAGGTGACCCACTGCCCCGTCGAGGCCCCTCTCGTCCGTAAGGCAGCGCAGGACATCATCGACGGCGCGTCCATCCGCGGCATTGCCGAGGAGTGGGCCGCGGCCGGGATCAAGACTGTTCGCGGCGGTGCCTGGAATCGCTCGGTGATCCGTCACATGCTCTCGAATCCGAGGCTCGCCGGTTGGCGCGTCCATCAGGGCAAGATCGCCACAGACAGGGACGGGAAGCCAGTCCGCCTCGTCCAGCCTCAGACGTTGGCGGTCGTCGGGGAGGACGGCAAGCCAGCTCGGGCGAAGAACCCGCGTGCGGGTGAGCCCGTCGAGCCGCTGCTCGATCAGGACACGTTTGATCGACTCCAAGAGGCTTTGGTCAGGCCTGATAATCGCAAGGTGAAGCCCCGAAGGGGTGCCCGGCGCTATCTGCTCTCCGGGCTCGTCCGTTGCGCCGTGTGCCATCGGCAGATGTACGGCAACCGCTGGGGTGAGACCGGCGGCGAAATGCGGTTCTACTACGTTTGCCAGGGCGGAGCGGATGACAAGCACGCGGTCAGCGTCTCGGGGCACGGCACCGACGCCTTCCTTGAGCGAGTCGTGCTCGACCGGCTGGCCGTCGAGGACATGGAGCGCCCTGCGCCGGAGTTTTCCGGCGACGGTCGGCTCGCCCAGGTGAAAGAAGCGATCACGGAGCTGATGAGTGTGCATCGCACGGGCCTGCTCTCGGGATCGGTCGTGTTCCCCCAGGTCCAGCAGTTGCAGGAGGAGCAGGAGCGACTGGAGGCCGAGCGCGGCGAGTTCATCCGCGCCACCGCAGGGCCGACCACAGCGAGGGTCACGCCCGAGGTGTGGGCAGGCATGTCCACGGATAAGCGCCGGGCCATCGTCGAGACTCTGATCGAGGCCGTCCTTATCCATCCGGGGCGGCAGCGTCAGAACAAGCTCGACTATGACCGGATCGAGGTCGTGTGGCGACAGGACTAGCGCTCGTTCGCGCTCGGCGTTGACACCGCTTGACATGAACATTAAGATCGTGAGTAATCTTGATGACGATCTCAAAACTCGGGATCGTCGGCCTCGTAAATCCCGCGGGGCCGGAGGGAGAGCCTGGACCGGGGTGGGATTGCTCGGTTGATGACTTTGATCATCACGTGCCTGCGCGACGGAGCAGGGATGCCGACAGAGCCTCGAGGCGAAGGTCGCCGGGCTGGGGTGCCGATTGACCCCGGTAACGCTCGTCACAGACGGATGAGCTGTTTACCGGAGGTTTGTCATGTCCGCCCTCGTCGCGGATTCCGTTCAGCAACTCGTCAGTCTTCAGAGCGCCGTTGACCTCGGCTACGGGGCGTACTCGACCCTGCGCCGGTACATCGCAGACGGTCGTCTCCCCGCGGTCAAAATCGGCTCCCGTCTCAAGGTGCGCAGGGCCGACCTCGACGCCCTCGCCGTCTCCGCCGGGCCTGTCGCAGCGACGGAGCTTGACCGGGCCGTCGAGCGAGTGCTCGCCTCGGCCCCTGCTCTCACCGACGCGCAGCGTGAACGCCTCGGTCGTCTCTCTGTCGGTGATAGCCGATGAGCGGCCGCCGAGCACGCGCCCAGCGCCGTCAACCTGCTGACCTTCCCCTGTCCCCCAACCGAGGGAGCGCAGCAACCGAGGGCGGGAGCGAAACGACGGTCATTCTTGGTTCTGAGGATGAAGTCGTTTCAGTCGTTTTCGGCCCCTCAGACAGCCAAAGCTCCAGGTCAGGCGGGGGGACCATGGGCTTGTGTCCCCCCGCCAGCAACGAAGTCGTTTCAGTCGTTTTTGATGGCTCCGAGACGAATTCGACGTCGGTCGGCGAGCTGCCCGAGACGCTTCGTCTGCTCGATCTCGTGGGTACCGACGAAGACCCGTACAAGGAGGGCGGCGCGTGGGCCTACGCCGAGGAACTGGGAGGTCGCGTCTTCTTCATCACGCAGAACGAGCGCTATACGGATGGTCGTGTGCTGCTCGACGAGGCGCAGATCGAGCGGGCCGTCGCGCGCAAGGGCATCACGCGCTGGGCGTGGGTCAAGCACGACAAGGACGTGATCACCGAGGACGACGTGAAGCGGAACCCGGCGGCCGTGCTGGGCGATCCGAAGGCTGACGGCTATCACGTGGCCGTCGAACGCAAGTCGTTCGCGAGCGTCGGTCAGATCGCCCGTCTGTTCGGGGTGTCGCCGAGCCAGGTCGAAGTCAAGCCTCAGGGGTCCTTCATGGACCTTGTCGAGTATTTGACGCACGAGCATCCGAATCAGCTCGCGAAGGGCAAGCATCACTATGCCGACGAGGAGGTGCACGCGAGCTTCGACTGGCGTCCAGCTCTGGACGACCACAAGCTGGCACGGTCTGCGAAGGCCGGTCAGCGGGCAAGTCTCAAGAAGCGTGACGCGATCCGCGAGGCCGTGATGCTCGGCGAGATGACGCTGAAGCAGGTACGTGAGAACGAGCGCGCGATCTACATCCAGGACCTGGAGAAGCTGCAGAAGCTCCGCCAGGACTTCATGCTGCACCAGCCTGCGCCACGGCATCGGATGAACTACTACATCGGCTCTCCCGCCGGTGCCGTGCGCAAGGGACGGACGGGCAAGACGCAGCTCGCGAAGCTCTTTGCCCGGATGCTCTACCCCGATCTCGAAGCCGACGAGTGCTACCACGTCGCGACGGATGCCCGCGTGCCGCTCCAGAACTACAAGGGGCAGCCGGTGATCATCTGGGACGACTACAGCGTGCCCGGTCTCTTGGCTGCACTCGGCAGCCGGGAAGGCGTGTGGCAGGTCTTCGACGATCACCCGAGCGCGAGCGACGCGAACATCAAGTACGGCTCCGTGCGGCTCGTCCACGCAGTGAACATCATCGCGAAGACGACGCCGTACGCCGAGTACCTCGATGGCCTGGCCGGTGAGTACACCGATGCCAGCGGCAATGTGCACGAGGCCGAGGATCGCAGTCAGTCGTGGGGCCGTTTCCCGGTGGTGTTCGAGGTGACGCCGGACAGCATCGAGATGCTGCTCAATCGCGGCTTCGCAGACGACACCGACGACTTCCTCGCCTACCAGAAGGTCGCCCGGATGAGGGCCAGCATGAAGGCCGTGTGCAGCGGACTCGACGCAATCGAGAGCGATGAGGAGCGCGAGGCCGCGACGTTCCAGGTCGGCGAGGTGCTCCTGCGCCCGATCATCGATCAGCACCGCGCTCTCCAGCCGGTCGCCGATCGTGCGGGTGCGGATGTCGTCGGTGAGTTGCTCGCCGGGATCGAGGTGCTCGACGGCGAGGCGCTGGAGCAGGCGGACGCCGAGCACGCGGCCGAGGTGCACGCCGCGGTGCTCGATGGCGTCGCCGTCGAGGAGGAGCAGCGGCGGCAAGCGCGGCTGGCATCGCAGCGCGAGGAATTGACCAAGGTCAACGAGCATATCGGGCGGCTCCGCGAGGCCGGGTTTTACGAGCTTCCGCAGTCGAGCAGGCGCGAAGTTCTCGACATTATCGAAGGCGGTGCGTCATGAGCGCCGCCGAGACCCGCGACGCCGTGCGTCGCACCCCCTCGCCCGCAGGGAGCGCAAGCGACCGAGGACGAGGGCCAGCGGCGATTGACGACACGAGCGCCAGCGCTGTGTCGGACAATCGCCCTGCTGGCCGAACCCGTCACCATGTCCAGGGAGTCGAGCGCGCAGGCACTGATTCGCCCCCGGCGAATCGTGCCGCGCGGCTCGACGTCAGGCTCACGGCCGCGGAGCGCGAAGCGATCCGTCGGCGGGCCGACCGCCTCGGGACCGCGCCCTCGGCGTGGGTCCGTGCGACGGTACTCGATGCTCTCGATTCCAGGGGCGGGCATGTCGAGGCGATGGAGGCCGCAGCGGCCATGGCGCCCAGTCCCGAGCTGGCGGCAGCGGTCGAGCAGCTGCGCCGGGTCGGGGTGAACTTGAACCAGGTCCTGCGCCGTGGAGGTGCGGTCGATGACCGTCTCCTCGGCGCAGTCCTCGGCGCTGTCGATGAGGTGCGGTCTCGGCTCGGGGACAGGGTGCAGCTGTCATGAGCACGTGTAACGTCCGACCGTCGAAGTCGGCCGCGGACTCGGTGGGATACGCCCTCTACGGCCGTGGGGATGCGGAGCGTGCCGAGCACCTCGCGAACGGTACGAACCGGGCCGCGGAGTTCAGCTGCTCGGTCGGGTCTGCCGAGGATTTCGTCGCCCGTGCCGAGGCGCTGTCGAAGGCTCACGGCCGCAAGGTCGAGTTGTACTCGTACACGCAGAACTTTCCTCCGGACGAGTTCGACGTGAACAGCCCCGACGATGTTCGACGCGTTCACGAGCTGGGGGTGAAGCTGGCGAAGCGGCTGAACTCGGCAGATTACCTCGTTGCGACGCATATTGACTCTGCCGCTGGCCATGCGCACAACCACGTGTACCAGATCAATCACGACCGGCTTACCGGTAAGGCGCTCAAGCGCAACACCTCGTGGAAACGGGGTCTTCGGTGGACAAACGACAAACTCATGAAAGATGAGGGCTGCCGGGTGCTGCCGTCGCCCGAGCGGCCCCCGCTCGACTGGTCTCAGAGGCGTGAGGAGTTCGCAGTCGGAGGTTTTGAGCGCGAACTCGGTGACCGTGTTGCCGACTCGTTGCGCGACCCCCGCTCCGTCTCCCGCGAGGCGTTCACCGACGTGCTTTCGGAGCACGGCGTCACCCTCGCGGAGACGAAGCGGGACGGCCTCACCTACAAGATGCGCAGGTCTGACAACGGGAAGATCGGCAGGCGTAAGGCATCCGGTCTCACTCCTGAATTCACCGCCGAAGGTACACAACAGATTTTCGAGTTTCACAGCAATAGCAAGGAAAGGGAGAAGCAGGACGATGGGTATTTACGAGGATATGAGCAACGAGAGGATCGAGCAGCAGCAGGCCTCGACCTCGCCCGCGCACGACTCGAACTCGCAGAGGCTGAGGCAGGTCGAGGAGCAGGTCGCCGAGCAGGGGGTCGCACTCAAAGAGACCGTGCAGACGCTCACGCGGCTGCGTCTGAACGGGAACGGAGCTTCGGCCGACGCCGAGGTCGTGGAACGGCTCGCAGCGTCTCTGGAGGCTCTGCGAACCGAGGGCGCGACCGAGGTCGCTCGCTCTGAGGCCTTCGCGAATCAACTCGTCGCCGATCTCCGCGGCCGCACGTCCGTGACCCTCGACAGCTCCGAGGTTGCCCGGATCGTCGGCGACGACGTGGCCGAAGCCGTCGCCGAGGCTGTCAAGCCCCGCATCGAGGCGCTGCGTGCCGAGATGGAGAGGACGGCGACCTCGATCCGTGAGGTCATGGCGTCGAACCTCAAGGCGATCGATAAGCGGATGACCCGGGCTGAGGCCGTGCAGGAACGGGTCGTGGGCATGCGGGCCGTGCTGACGCACGCCGGGGCCGCGGTGCTCCCGTTCGCCCTCGTCGCATTCGTCGCGGTGATCGGCGTCCTGTGCGGCTTCGCCGCCGTGCCCACGGTGACCGGTGCCGAGGGCTTCGGCCGGGTCGCGGTGATCGGCGGGTGGATCGTCGCGTTAGGGCTGTTCGTCGGGGTCGTGATCCTCGGCGGGGCGAAGCTTGCGCAGAAGTTCAGGGAGTGGTCGCGGTGACGGCGCAGGGCAAGACTGTACCTCTCGTGCACCTCGGCGCTAAGGCGTCCCCGGAGGATCGGCGCAGTCGTCGGCTCATCGTCATTCGCGACAGCCTCGGCCGCCACTCGGTGCAGCTCAGTCGCCTCGACCCGCTCGCGGTCGGTCAGCGGAGCCTGTTGTTGTCGAAGCACACGCAGAAGCTCAGCCCGGCGCAGATCGAGGCCATGGAGAGTTGCGTCGAGCCCTGGCAGCACGTGACGGTGCCGTTCCGCGGTTCGAAGGTTGAAGTGTTCGCCGTCGTCGGCGACCTCCTGCCTCGCGGCAATGATGGTCACATCGCGGGACGGTTGCGGTCGTCGCCCGAGCACATCGGCCCCGACGTGCTCGTCCGCCAGCGGCTCGCCGTCGAGGTGGGTCGACTCGTTGCCGACCTCCGCGGCCGGGCCAAGGCCGAACGGGTCCGGGTTGAGGGGGACGGCTGGGACGATGATGAGGGCGGATTCGAGACGAGCCTCGGCCTCGAACGGTATCGCCGCGACGAGGCCGACGAGCGGCAGTTCGGCGGCTGAGCCTAGGCTCAGCGCTCGGGACCCCGTTGCAGTGCGCAGCAGGGTCCCGTTCTACTGACGGCACTTGAGTCCAGGAGCATGCCGATCAGCAGCGCGAGCGGGTTGTCGGTGAGCAGGGCGTCGGCGGCGGTGTCTCCGGTGATGCGAAGGGCCATGACATCGAGCGTAACTCGCATCGAAATTGAAATCCCGAAAATCCGGATGGTTGTGACCGGGCGACGGCGTGCAGTGCCGTGTGGCTAGGCAGAGTCCGAAGAAGCGACCTTGCTCCGCCTGTAGAGGAGGCGCGTGATGATGAAGCCGATTCCCCAGCCGACGACGCCGAACCCCACAAATGTGCCAACAAGGGCGAGCACACCGGTACTTGCGTTCAGGTCAAACCAACCGCTGAAGATCAAGCAAGGAATCACAGTCCCGGCCATCACAGCGGTATGCACGATGGTGCGTTTCAGCAATGACCAACGATCGATGTCATAGATCGGGATCGCGGCGATCACGACTCCGACGATGACCCCCACCGTACGCGTGCCGCGCGCCTGGGCAGGATCATCGATCGCGAAAGAGAGAGCCAGCATGATGACCAGCGTCAACACACCTGACAGCAGGAACCGGACAGCTCGCTTCATACACCCAGGATAGGCGATGCAGCAGATGGGCTCGATCACCCCCAAAAGAGGGGAAGCGCAGCCGCCGCGCCAGTATGGAATCAGCTCCCCATGGTCAGCGCACCTGCTGGTCGAGGAGCATGCCTGTGAGAAGTGCGAGCGGGTTGTTCGTGAGCAGGGCGTCGGCGGCGGTGTCTCCGGTGATGTGAAGGGCCATGAGTACATCCTTTCCTACGGTCAGCCTACGGATTCGCAGATGCAGAGCTGGATCGACGAGTCCGCCGTAAAGGGGTTCCCGCCCCAGTCGCCGAAACGCTCGACCAGCCGGAGGCCAGAGTGTTCGAGGAGCACCGGCAGCTCCTGGGGGAAGATGCTTCGCACCTCGATTGACACCGTCTGGAAGTCGGGCTCGGAATCCGTCGAGAAGTGCCACGTTCCGCGTGTCACCTGCGCGGCAGCATCGTAGGCGTCGGCGACGTCGACGTGGACATCGCCGCGGCCTGGATCGGTGAATGATGTGCGCGGGCGCCGGACCCCGTCAGCGTCAGCCAGGAGCCGCACGTTGGGATTGAAGACGTCGAATGCGAACCGTCCGCCGGGCGCGAGGTGCCGCCTGACCGCGCGGAAGCATTGCACGATGTCGTCAGCCTCGTGCAGGTGCAGCAGTGCGTTGCCCGCGATGAAGACGAGGTTGAACTCGTTGTCCAGGTCGAAGTCGCGCATGTTGCCTTGCTGCCACTCGACGGACACGCCGCGCTCATCAGCCTTCTGCCGCGCCTCAGTCAGCATGTCCAGCGACAGGTCGAGGCCGACGCTCGGGTGTCCATCGGCCGCGATCGGGATCAGCTTGTGACCTGTGCCGCATCCGAGTTCGAGCACGTGCCCGCCCCTGTCGTCGGCCTCGGCGCGGTAGAAATCCACAGCTGCCTTGCTCTCCGGAAACAGCAGGTCGTACAGCCTCGCGTCCGAATACAGATCCTGTGTCATTCGCGTTTCCTCCTGCCCCACACTCTCACGGCGTGGATCTTCGCGCAGTTGTGGATCTTCGCGCAGTTAATGGTTAACGCACACGCTGGTCGAGCAGCATTCCGACGAGTAGTGCGAGCGGGTTGTCGGTGAGCAGCGAATCGGCGGCGGTGTCTCCGGTGATGTGAAGGGCCATGAGTCCAGTGTGACACTCAGACGTCGAGACCGCCGGTCGAGTAGAAGGCGCTCGATTAGCGAGTCCCCGGGGGAGCGACGTCATCGAGGTCGGCCCACACTTCAACGAGTTCCTCGATCAACCCGTCGCGCATCCGCGCGAACTGCGCTACCGAGTACTCTTTCTCGACGCCGTCAGCCACTCCTGTGACGTGTCCGCGGGCTGCGGCTCGATCGTTCGCGTTGATGAGATCGATGAGCTTCATGCTCTGAAAGCCGGGATAGTTGGCGTTGAATGCGATCCAACTGGGCGCATCGAATTGCTCGTTCGTCGCAACCAAATGACAGACGAAGGTGGGGTGCAACAGCTCGGAGATCCCGTCCCAATTGTGTGCATTGATTGTGTCAGCCAGGCGCTGCAATGCTTCGGCGGCGTTCATTCCACGAGTATTGCAGGGGTACGCTGCGGGGATGGCGGCCGGGTCGTTCGATGCCCCCTGCATGCAGACTGCATGTGGCATATACTGATTGCATGACAACCATCCAGGTTCGCAATGTCTCGGATGAGACGAGTCGTGCACTCAAGTCGAAGGCGGCACTTGAGGGTCGTTCGCTGAGCGACTATCTGCTGCGCGAGCTCGACCGCCTCGCGACGCGTCCGAGCCGGGCCGAGTTATTGGAACGGATCGCGAGCCGTGGTGTCTCCACGCTCGAACCGGCAGCGCAGGTGCTCGCCGAGCAGCGCCCCGGACGATGACGCTCGTCGTCGACGCATCCGCGGTCGCCGAGATTCTGTTCGGAACCGAGGCTGGGCGTCGAGCAGCAGCGCTGATCGACGGGCGCGAGCTGCTGGCGCCGCAGCACCTCACAGCTGAAGTCGCCTCCGTCATCCGCGGGTGGTCCCTCAGCCGGCAGATCACCGATGAGCAGGCGCTGCGCGCTTTCCGTGAGTTCGAGGCGCTCGGAGTCGAAGAGGTGCCGATGATGTCCATGCTGCCCGATGTGTATGCACTGCGGCACAACGTCAGTGCGTACGACGCCATGTACGTCGTGCTCGCGCGGGCCGCGCAATGCTCACTGCTGACGCTCGATGCCCGGCTTGCAGCAACCGCTCCCGATTGCGCGCTGCTGCCGTAGCCCTTCGCCTCGCTCCGCGGCGAGCCCTGCGAAGAGCAACGGAGGGCTCGCGAATCAGGATGCTGCGTTAGGCCGGCTCCTGACCTGGAGGTACGGCCGCGCCAGGTCCGTGTTGTTGAATACCCAGTTTGCGCGGGATAGCGGATCCGCTTCGAGCAGGTAGAGCCGCTGTCCATGCACGTAGTGGTGGTTCGACGGGGCTTCTGGGTCGACGTCGTGCGGGCCAGCGAAGCGCGCGTTCCCGCGCGGCACGCTGACGGCGAAGGGCACCTCTAGCCAGACGGTCGAGTCCCAGACGTCGATGAGCTCCGGTCGGTGCAGGAAGATCCCGTCTACGAGCACGATCCCGCGGGGCGGCACCACTACGGGATCCGCACTGATCGGCTGGTCCGCGGCCACGTCCCAGATCGCCGCAGTGATCGGGGCGCCGCGTCGCAGCGGTTCGACCACGCATCGGCGGAACTCTGAGTATCGATAGGAGCCGCGGTAGAACCCCTCCGGTCCGTGCCCCGCTTCCCGGCGGATGTCCCGGGGATGGTGGAAGCCGTCAATACTGACCCGAACGAGAGGTCGACCGCTCACGGTCTGAGCGTGCGCTGCAATCTCGGCCGACAGATGTGATTTTCCCGCACCATCGAACCCATCGAGAGCAACCAGGATGCGCGATTCTGGGCGCACCTGCTGGATCTCATGCCAGAGCTGTGACACGGCCTCCAGTCGCTCGCCCGATGTGATCACGCTCACCAGTCTCGCACCCGACCACGCCATGCGCCGGCTGTCGCGCGTGCAGCAACTTCGGAGATGTGCAGTAACTTCGGAGCCGATCCGGGATCGCTCTCCGAGCGAAGCGCACGTCTCCGAGCGAAGCGCGCGTCGGCGGTCGGGCGCAGCGGTGTGCCTTGCCCGGAAACTGTGCGCTTCGTGCTGACCTGCCCTCTTCGCCCTTCCGTCGAGTCCAAACGGGCGATATCATCGCGATATGGGTGAAACGCTGCGTGAAATGCGCGAGAGGGCTGGGCTCAGCCAAGCGCAGCTTGCGGTGCGCAGTGGTGTTGCGCAACCCAACATCGCCGCATACGAGTCCGGGCGGCGCAACCCGTCGGCTGTCATGGTCGACCGATTGCAAGCGGCTATGCGCCCGTTGCCGCACGAGGCGCTCGAGCAGCACCGTAACGAGCTTAAGGAGCTCGCTGCGGACTATGGGCTGAGCAACGTTCGCGTTTTCGGATCCGCCGGGCAGGGCACGGACACGACCGATAGCGACCTCGATATCCTCGTCACCCGGTCGCCGAACGTTGGGTTGCTGGCGATCGCTGAGTTCACCATCGCGGCTGAACAACTGCTCGGCATTCCTGTTGACGTGGTCACAGAGGGCGGACTACCGGAAGATCACCCGATCCGCCGATCAGCGGTGGCCGCGTGAATGAGCGGGACCAGCGGGCGCTGCGCGAGATCGTCCGGTTGTGCGACAGCGGCATCCGACTCGCCGATCGCGGACGCGATTGGTACCAGGCGGATGACCTCAACACACCTGGCCTCGCAGCCGAATCGATCACCATCAAGATCGGCGAGAACGTCGCACGGTTGAGTGGTGAGCTGACCACTGCAAACCCGCAAGTTCCCTGGTCCAGCATTAAGCGCATGCGCGATCGGCTCGCGCATCACTGTGAAGCGACGGATTACGACGCGGTGTGGGACACCCTCAACGTCGATCTCCCGCGCGTTCGCGCAGCAGTCGAATCACTCACCGCGACGTAACCAGCGCTCTGCGCTGTGTCACAGAAAATCAAGCGGTCTCGGATGCCGTGGCATCCGCAGCATCCACCACCGACAGCCCGTAGACCGTCTCGAGCGCCGCGACGAATTCATCTCCGCGCCCGTCGGCTGCGAGTTCGTGCGCACGAGCGGTCGGGGCGTGCGTGAGCACTCCGCCGAGGTGACGCAGTGCCTCTTCGACCTTGCCGTCGGCGTCACCGCGGTCGCGGGCGCGTTCGATCTCGCGCTCGAGCAGCGCGAACATGTGCGAGCGGAATGCGACGACCGCAGGAGTCACGCTCCGCTGATCGCCGACCACGTTGAAGGTATCCGCGGCCTCGCGCACGACAGAACGGGCGGCATCCGTCGCCTGTAGCTCCTCAAGAGGGGCGTGCAAGCGAATCGTGTCGAGATCGAGCAGCGCGAGACCCGCGAGGTTCGCGACGGCAGGGTCGACGTTCCGCGGCATCCCGAGGTCGATCACGAGCTGCGAACCCGCCCCGGCGCCCATCGGACATCCGCCGGAAACCGCCGAGACCGGCGCCTGCAGGTGCTGCGGTCCGAGCACGGGCTCCTCAGCGGCATTGGTGCACGTGATCAGCAGGTTCGACGCGGTGGCAACGCGCGCGTAGTCCGCATCGGAAACCGCTGCGATGTCGTGCTTCTTAGCGAAGAGTTCCGCCCGGCCAGACGGCGAGTAGACCGAGATGTTCGTCGCGCCGCGCTCGCGCAGCGTCGCAAGGGTGACTGCGGCGTATGCGCCGGTTCCGACCAGCAGCACGCGTTCGGCGGCCCAGTCGGCGATGCGGCTGTCGGCGAGCTCGAGCGAGAGTCGCACGAGCGAGCGGCCGGCACGTCCGATCGCGGTGACGTTCTTCACCTTGCGCTGCGCTTGGCTGGCGCGCTGGAACAGCCGCTCGAGCTCGGGCGAGGTCGTGCCCTCCTCGTGCGCGGTCTTCAGCGCGCGGCGCACCTGGCCGGCGATTTCGCCTTCACCGGGCACGACCGATTCCAGACCGGATGCCACGGCGAAGAGATGCTCGGCGACACGGCGTCCGGAGTGCACGGCGTAGGCGCCGTCGAGTTCGGATGCCGGGATGCCGGTGGACTGCTCGATCGCCTCGAGTACGGCCTCAACTCCCACGGCCCCCGCGGCGGTCACCGGCTCATCGACTTCGACGTACGCCTCGAAGCGGTTGCAGGTGGAGAGCACGACAGCCCCCTGCACACACGACGCGATACGAAGAAGATTCGGTGCGACGTCGTCAGGGGTACGGCTCAGTCGTTCGAGCATGTCGAAGGGGGCGGTCTTGTGACTCGCCGTCACGCACAGCAGCACGCGGTCAGTTTACGCGCACCCGGTTAGGGGCCCGCTGACAGGGGGTTCATGAGGGGTGAATGCGAGGATGGACGCATGCCCTCCTCGAACGCCCCGCTGCTGCGCGCCCTCGCCGGTGACCGCCCCGAGCAGACCCCGGTCTGGTTCATGCGTCAGGCCGGACGGTCGCTTCCCGAATACCGCGAGCTGCGCGTCGGGACGCGGATGCTGGATGCCTGCCTCACCCCGGACCTCGCCGCCGAGATCACTCTGCAGCCGGTGCGCCGGCACAAGGTGGATGCTGCGGTCTTCTTCAGCGACATCGTGATCCCGCTGCGCCTCGCGGGCGTCGATGTCGTCATCGAGCCGGGTCGCGGCCCCGTCTTCGCCGAGCCCGTTCGCACGCGCGCCGACGTGGACCGGATCACTGCGATCGATCCAAACGGTTTGGACACCACGGCGATCACCGAGGCCGTGCGCATCGTCACCGCCGAACTCGGCGACACCCCGCTCATCGGCTTCGCCGGCGCGCCGTTCACTCTGGCCGCCTACCTGATCGAGGGCGGCCCATCGAAGGAGCACATGCGCGCTCGCGCCATGATGCACACAGATCCTGCCGCGTGGGAGAAACTGGCCGGCTGGCTCTCGCGCATCTCGCGACGCTTCCTCGAGGCGCAGCGCGACGCGGGAGCCGCGACCGTTCAGCTGTTCGACTCGTGGGCAGGCTCCCTGAGCCCCACCGACTACCGTACGCACGTCGCCCCGCACTCGAAGGCAGCAGTGGCCGACCTCAGCGTTCCGGTCATCCACTTCGGCGTCGGCACGGGCCCGTTCCTGGATGACATGCGGCTCGATGGCGCAGCATCCGCCGTCGGAGTCGACTGGCGTCAGCCGCTCGACGAGGCCGCCGGCATCCTTGGCCAGGGCGTGACCCTCCAGGGCAACATCGACCCCGCCATGCTGCAGGCGCCGTGGCCGGTGCTCGAGGCGCACGTCCGCGACGTCATCGAGCGTGGCCGCTCCGCCCGCGCGCACATCCTCAATCTCGGCCACGGCGTTCCGCCCGAGACCGACCCCGGCCAGCTCACCCGCATCGTGGAGCTCGCGCACGAGCTCTGATCCACAGCACTTGACAGCATGGCATCAAATATTGTGATGCTATGCTGTCAAAATGCGAACGACCGTGACTCTGGATGCTGATGTCGAGGCCGCCCTGCGGCGGCTGATGGCACAGCGCGGTGTGTCCTTCAAGCGTGCGCTCAATGATGCGATCCGTGCAGGCGCGTTGCCCGCGAGCACCGAGACTCGCTCATACACGCGTCCGCACGATCTGGGAGTTCCCCTTGTCGATGTGACGCAGGCCCTGCGTCTTGCGGGCGATCTCGAAGATGAAGAGCTCGCCAGGCGCATGCAGGTCGGTCGATGAGGGTCGTTGATGCGAATGTGCTTCTGTACGCGGTGAATGAAGCCACACCTCAGCACTCCTCGTCCGCGCGATGGCTCGATCAGGCGCTCGATGGTGGCGACACCGTCGGGTTCGGCTGGAACGCGCTGCTCGCGTTCGTCAGGATCGCGACGAACCCCCGGATCATGCCGCGTCCACTGTCTGCAGAAGAGGCCATGGCGCAGGTGCATGACTGGATCGCGGCACCCAGTGCGCATGTCTTGCATCCCGGGGAGCGACACGCGAGCATCCTCGAGGACCTGCTGCGGACATCGGGCACGGCGGCGAACCTCGTGAACGATGCACATCTGGCGGCGCTCGCGATCGAGCATCGCGCTGGTGTCGTGACCTTTGATACTGATTTCGCCCGCTTCGATGGCGTGCGGACAAAACGACCGGATGAGTTGCTGAACGTATGAGTACCGCACAGAACCCCGCCGAGCTCGCGGCCCGCGCCGCCGAGCGCCACGTCGTCGTGATCGGCGGCGGCATCGGCGGACTTGTCGCAGCCCGCGAGTGCGCCAAAGTCGGCATGCAGGTGACGCTTCTCGAAGCGGCGGACGAACTCGGCGGTGCGATCCGTCGCGCCGATCTCGACGGCGTGATGGTGGATGCCGGTGCCGAGAGCTATGCGACCCGCGGCGGACACGTGCGGAAGCTCATTGATGAACTGGAACTCACGGATCGGATCGTGACTCCGAACCCGGCGGGCGCCTGGCTCGTCGGCGCTCCTGGTGCGGATGCCGCGCCGCTGCCCAAGGGCGGCATCCTCGGCATCCCCGCCAACCCGTTCGCCGACGATGTGCGCCGCATCATCGGCTGGGGCGGTGCGTGGCGCGCGTACGTCGACCGTCTGCGTCCGCCGCTGACGATCGGACAGGAGCACAGCCTCGGTACTCTCGTCGCCAAGCGCATGGGCGCGAAGGTGCGCGACCTGCTCGTCGCGCCCGTCACCGCTGGCGTGTACTCCGCGAACCCGGACGATGTCGACACTGAGATCGCAGCCCCCGGTCTCAACGAGGCGCTCACCCGCGCAGGATCCCTCTCCGGCGGTGTCGCTCAGCTGCTCGCCGAGCGGGCCGACCGGGCGAAGAAGGCACCCGGCTCGGCGGTCGAGGCTCTTGCCGGAGGCATGAGCGGACTCGTCGACGCTCTGGCGACCGATCTCGACGAGCTTGGCGCGGTCGTCCGCACCGGTGTCACCGTCGACGCGATCGCGCGCGACGGCGACGGTTGGGCGGTAGCGTTCCCGATCACCACCGAAGGAGAGGATGCCGAAGATCAGGCGGAGCCGGTCATCGAAACACTCACCGCGGATGCCGTCATCATCGCCACCGCGGAGCCGAACGCGCGCGTGCTGCTGGCCGATCACGTGAGCGGACTCGGTGTCGCAGGGGAGGCCCCGCAGATCGAAATCGTCAGCCTGCTGCTCAATGCCCCGACGTTGGATGCGGCCCCCCGCGGCACGGGCGTCCTCACTGTTCCCGGCAGCCATACGGCGAAGGCACTCACTCACTCGACAGCGAAGTGGGGATGGCTGCGCGAGGAGACCGGCGGTCGTCATGTTGTGCGCGTCTCGTTCGGCGCGCAGGGCGAACCGGCTGCCACCGCAGCACTCGACGACGAAGCCGCCGCGCGGCTGGCGCTCAGTGAAGCCTCCGCCCTATTCGGCGTCGCACTGCCGGATTCCGCGCTTGTCGCCGCGCACCGTGCCCGATTCACGCAGTCGCAACCGGCGTCGCTCATCGGTGCGACCGAACGCCGTCAGGAAGTGCGGGCCGCCGTGCAGAGAGTCGACGGGCTGGGCGTCGTCGGCGCGTGGTTGTCCGGCACCGGCCTCGCACAGGTTGTCCCCGATGCGACGGCTGAGGCGGATCGGGTTCGCCGGGCCCTGCTCTGGGGAGAAGGTGAACCGCTGTCAACCCCCTGACGCATTGATGCCGTTTTCGGCATATGGCGTTACGCTTGAGCCCTGGCCGACGGCATCCACCGCCAGCGGCTCGACCGGAACAACGTGAGGAGACCCCATGAAGGGGAGGATCGGACTCGTCGTCGGACTCGGCGCCGGATACGTACTCGGAACGCGCGCCGGACGCGAGCGCTACGAGCAGATCAAGACGCAGTGGCTGAAGCTCTGGAACACCGACCCGGTGCAGAACCAGGTCATCAAGGCCAAGGCGTTCGTCGGTGCGAAGGCATCCGCAGTGCCCGGTGCGATCTGGACTGGTGTCGTCAAGGTGGCCAAGGCCGCTGGCGACGGAAGCACGCCCGGCGAGAAGCTCGACTCGGCGATCGCGACGGGCAAGAAGGCCGTCGATCACGTCGAAGATGCTGTCGACGACGCCGTGGACGCCGCGAAGAAGGCCGCACCGAAGAAGACAGCGTCCAAGAAGGCTGCCCCGAGCAAGCCTGCCGCCAAGAAGGCCGCACCGAACAAGACGAACGGAAGCTGACATGGCCCGCGGATATCGTGACCGCGCCGATGACAGCCTCCTGACGCTGCTCGGCGACCTGCCCGAACTCGTCACCAAGCTGATCAAGGCCGAGATCGACGCCGCGAAGTCGTGGGTCTCGCGCACCGCGAAGGATGCCGGGATCGGCAGCGTCTGGTTCGTCATCGCGCTGTTCTTCCTGTTCTGGCTCGTGCCGATGATCCTGGTGTTCGCCGTCGCAGGGCTCTCGTCGTGGTGGCCGGTGTGGCTCTCGGCGCTGGCCGTTCTCGGTCTGCTGCTCGTATGCGTGCTCTTCTGCGTGCTGATGGGCGCACTGAAATTCCGCAAGGTCCTGAAGCGTGAGAATCCCGGCCAGGCCGTGGCAACCGACGTTCGAATCGTGAAGGAGGCCGGCAATGAGCAGGTCTGATTCCGCTCTGCCCCGCACGGCTGTTCCCGCGGGGATCACCGACCCGGTGGCATCCGCTCGTGCCGAGTTGAAGGCGGCGCTGGCCGCGATCGAGATCAAGGGAAACGTCCCGCGCCGCCTTGAGAAGGCATCGCAGCGAGGCGTCGCCAAAGTGCGCGTCTTCGCAGAAAGCAATCCTGCTGGGGCCATGGCAGCGGTCGTCGGCGTCGCAGCCGTCGCGGGCGGCCTCGTCTGGGCGATCGCCCGCGCCATCGCCCGCTGACCCTTCGACAGGCTCAGGGACCGCCGGCGCATTGGCTCCTTCTGCTCGAAAGGGGCAGACTGGGAGAATGTCCGAAGCGAGTGAACAGAACCCGTCCGGTTTCACCCTCTGGGCCGTCTGGCGACGCAATCCCGATGCGCCCGTCGCCGAGACGGATGCCACCGAGCTTGAGACGATCGTCGGCCACATCGAGGATTCCGGCGTCACCGTCCGTGGTTTCTATGATGTCTCCGGCCTGAAGGCCGATGCCGATCTGATGGTCTGGCTGCACGGCCCGACGGCAGAAGACCTTCAGAAGGGACTCCGGCGCCTCCGACGCACTGAGCTGCTGCGCCCGCTGCTCCCCGTGTGGAACGTCATGGGCGTGCACCGAGATGCCGAGTTCAACCGCGCCCACGTGCCCGGGTTCCTGCGCGGCCTCGAGCCGAAGGGCTGGCTGTGCCTGTACCCGTTCGTGCGTACGCCGGAGTGGTACCTGATCGATGATGCAGACCGCCGCAAGATGCTCGCCGATCATGGCCGCAAGGGAGCCGCGTTCACGGGCGTCATCGCCAATACCGTGGCGGCGTTCGCGCTGGGTGACTACGAATGGCTGCTCCCGCTCGAGGCCGATGACCCCACTGAACTCGTCGATCTCATGCGCGACCTGCGCTACACCGATGCGCGCCGCTACGTGAAGGAAGAGGTTCCGTTCTATACGGGACGGCGCTTGCGTTTCGACGAGATCGCGGACGTTTTGCAGTAGGCCGCGATGTCGACTCCTATTCGTCTCGGCACGCGCCGAAGCGCCCTCGCGACGGCCCAGTCCGGGCACGTTGCCGCTGCCCTCGAGAAGATCTCGGGGCGCAAAGTCGAACTCGTCCCGATCGTCTCCGAAGGAGACACCAACCGCGCATCGCTGTCGCAGATCGGGGGCCTCGGCGTGTTCGCCACCCGGTTGCGTGCGGCCCTGCTCGCGGGCGAGTGCGACATCCTCGTTCATTCGCTGAAGGACCTGCCCACGGCTGTTCCGGATGGGCTCGTCATCGCCGCGACGCCACCCAGGGTCGATGCCCGTGACGTCGCGATCACCCGCGACGGCATCCCGCTGCACGCGCTGCCCGCCGGTGCGAGAATCGGGACGGGCTCGCCCCGTCGCATCGCGCAGGTGCGCATCCGCGCTCCGCGCGCGGAGGTCGTCGATATCCGTGGGAACGTCGATTCGCGTCTGGCGCGCGTCGAGTCCGGTGAGCTGGATGCCGTCATCCTCGCCGCCGCGGGTCTCTCGCGGCTCGGCTCCGAGACCACATTGAAGCGCGAGGAACTCGGACTCGCCGAATGGCCCACGGCTCCTGGACAGGGATCGCTGGCCGTCGAGACGACGGCGGATGCGGCATCCGATCTGCGTGCAGCGCTCGCGAAACTGGACGACGCGGACACGCGCCTCGCGATCACCGTCGAGCGCGGAATCCTCGAAGGATTGGATGCCGGATGCCAGGCGCCCATGGCCGCACATGCCGTCGTCAACAGCGACAGCGTCCGGGTGCGAACAATCGTCTACGACCCGAACAGCGACCGGCGGATCGGGCTCGACGTCACTGAATCCCTGAACCGGGGGTATATTCGTCTGAACGGCAGTGGCAACGATGCGGATGCTGCCGATGGTGCGGACCCGAATCACGCAGCGCGCGAGATCGGACTTTCTGTCGCCCGTCGGCTGCTCGAACAAGGGGCGGCCGAACTCGTACCCCGAGAGCAACCCTGATGATCACCACACCCGAAACGAACTCTGAGAAGCCGTTGACCGGCTGGCGCGTCCTCGTCCCGCGAGGAGGCCCGTGGGGCGACGGTGTCGCCGCGTCCCTGCGAGCCCAGGGCGCCGTCCCCGTCGTTGCGCCGCTGATCAACTTCGGCCCGACCACTGACCAGGCGGCCCTCGACGATGCGTTAGAGCAGCTCGCGGCCGGCAAGTTCGACTGGCTCACGATCACCAGTGCGACCACGGTCGACGTGCTGTTCGCGCACCGCGCGGTCGTGCCGAAGTCGACGAAGATCGCTGCGGTCGGCGAGACCACGGCTGCCGCACTCCAGGCGGTCGGCTACGAGGTCGCGCTCGTCCCCGAGCGGGACAACTCTGCGGCGGGCATGGCCGAACAGCTGATCGGGCTCGAGCCCGAGCCCCGTCGCATCCTGACCCTGCGCAGCGAAATCGCAAAGCCCGTCCTGACGCGCTCACTGATCGCCGCGGGACACGATGTCTCGAGCATCGTCGCCTACCGCACCGTGGGTGTGCCGGTCACCGACCGCATCCGCCGCGACGTCGACAGCGGACGCATCAACGCGATCCTCATCACCAGCGGCTCTGTGGCCCAGCAGGTGCGC
Source organism: Microbacterium sp. (assembly GCF_052099035.1). GTDB lineage: Bacteria > Actinomycetota > Actinomycetes > Actinomycetales > Microbacteriaceae > Microbacterium. The sequence goes on from NZ_JBQDSX010000007.1 coordinate 86,729, forward strand.
GAGCAGTTCCCCGACATCCCCGATGACACGCTGCTCGCTGCGATCGGACCGCGCACAGCGAAGGACGCCCGCAAGGCAGGGCTCCCGATCACCGTCGTCGCCGACAAGCAGACCGTCGACGCACTGATCGATGCCGTGTCGCACTTCACGCTTCCGCACGCGGCCGACGAGTTCGCTCCGTGAGCTTCCCCTCTGCCGACTTCCCCACGATCCGCCCGCGCCGGATGCGTCAGTCGCCGGCCGTGCGCGCTCTGGTCCGCGAGACCTCGCTGGAACCGGGGCAGCTCGTGCTGCCGATGTTCGTCCGGGAGGGCATCACCGAGCAGGTCGCGATCTCGTCGATGCCCGGTGTCGCCCAGCACTCTCTTGATTCATTGCGGCGTGCTGCGGTCGCCGCGGCCGAAGCCGGTGTCGGCGGCGTGATGCTGTTCGGCGTTCCCTCCGTGCGAGATGCGGTGGGATCCGGCGCGGACGATCCCGACGGCATTCTCAACGTCGCCACGCGTGCGCTGGTGTCGGAAGTCGGCGACGCGCTCGTCGTACAGACCGATCTGTGCCTCGACGAGTTCACCGATCACGGCCACTGCGGAGTGCTTGCCGCCGACGGTTCAGTCGACAACGACGCGACGCTCGAACGGTACGTGTCGATGGCGCTCGCGCAGGCGCGGGCGGGCTCTCACCTGCTGGGCCTGTCCGGCATGATGGACGGCCAGGTCGCCGCCATTCGACACGGGCTGGATGCCGAGGGATTCACCGACACGCTCCTGCTCGGCTACGCAGCGAAGTACGCCAGCGCGTTCTACGGCCCATTCCGCGAGGCCGTCGATTCGCAGCTGCAGGGCGATCGCCGCACTTACCAGCTCGATCCGGGCAACCGTCGCGAGGGACTGCGCGAAGCGCTGATCGATGAAGCCGAGGGTGCGGATGTCGTCATGGTCAAGCCTGCGATGGGCTTCCTCGATGTGCTCCGCGAAGTGCGCGACGCCGTGCACGTGCCCGTGTGGGCCTACCAGATCTCCGGCGAGTACGCGATGATCGAAGCGGCCGCCGCAAACGGCTGGATCGACCGACGCGCCGCTGTGCTGGAGTCGCTGCTGTCGATCCGCCGTGCAGGCGCCGACGCAGTGCTCACGTACTGGGCGACCGAGGCCGCCGGGTGGCTGCGCGGCCGCTGACGCCGTGGGCAGTTGAGCAGCGGGTCGTTGAGCGAAAACCCTTGCGGGTCGTTGAGCGATCGAAGCGAGACGAAACGGGCTGAGCGAGCAAAGCGAGTCGAAGCCAGGACCGAAACCGAGAACACTCAAGGAGGCACCATGACCGACCGCAACGATGAGCTGTTCGCCGCCGCGCGCGCCGTGACTCCCGGAGGGGTGAACTCACCGGTTCGCGCCTACGGTTCGGTCGGCGGGACGCCTCGATTCCTGGCATCCGCTCGTGGTGCGTATGTGACGGATGCCGCCGGCGACGAGTACGTCGACCTCGTCGCATCCTGGGGTCCGGCGTTGCTCGGCCATGCGCATCCCGAGGTCGTGCGGGCGGTGCAGGATGCCGCGACGCGCGGACTGTCGTTCGGCGCCCCCACGGAGGGCGAGGTCACGCTCGCCCGCAAAATCACCGAGCGCGTGCGTCTCGGCGACCTCGCACCGATTGAGCGCGTGCGCCTGGTGTCGACGGGCACCGAGGCGACGATGACGGCGATCCGTCTCGCTCGCGGCGTGACCGGACGCGACCTGCTCGTGAAGTTCGCCGGGCACTACCACGGTCACTCCGATGGGCTGCTGGCGGAGGCCGGCTCCGGCGTCGCGACGCTCGCACTTCCCGGTTCCGCTGGCGTCCCCGCGCCGATCGCAGCCCAGACTCTGGTGATCGGATACAACGATCGCGACGCGCTCGAAGCAGTGTTCGCCGAGCATGGCGACCGCATCGCCGCGGTCATCGTCGAAGCCGCGGCTGCGAACATGGGCGTCGTCGCTCCGGATGCCGGGTTCAACCGCTTCATCGCCGACACCGCCCACGCGCACGGCGCGCTCATGATCCTCGACGAAGTGCTCACCGGATTCCGCGTGCACCACGCCGGGTACTGGGCTCTGCAGGCCGCGACGGGCGAGGAGTACCTGCCTGACATCATCACGTTCGGCAAGGTCATCGGCGGCGGCATGCCGCTGGCGGCATTCGGCGGGCGCGCGGATGTCATGGACCAGCTCGCCCCCACCGGTCCCGTCTACCAGGCGGGCACGCTGTCGGGGAACCCGCTGTCGGTCGCCGCCGGCATTGCGACCCTGCGGCTCGCGACTCCGGCCGTGTACGCCCGAGTGGATGCTGCCGCAGCCCGCATCGCGTCCGCACTGGATGCTGCGCTCACCGATGCCGGCGTCGTGCACGCGATCTCGCGGGCAGGCAACCTGTTCGGCGTCGCGTTCGCGGCCGAGGCGCCCCGCACCTATGCCGAGGCTCAGGCGCAGGAGTCGTTCCGGTACGCGCCGTTCTTCCACTCGATGCGCGAGCAGGGGGTGGCGCTGCCGCCGAGCGTGTTCGAGGCGTGGTTCCTCACCGCAGCGCACGACGACGAGGCTCTGAGCCGCATCGAGGCAGCGCTTCCTGCTGCGGCTCGCGCCGCGGCATCCGCTTCGCGTTCGTAACTCCTCAAAGGCGGGCGCGACCGCACCGAACAAGCCTTCGCGTGCGCGGGTTGCACCAAGCATTGAGGAGTTACGAACCGAACCAACCGCTCACCGTGCCGCGGGCTGTGAACTGCGGAACTGCACAAACGGATTGTTGCGGTCCTGTGAGGAAGTCGCAGACAGTTTGCAGGTCGACGCTGGCAGACTGGATGAATGGTCACCCTGCTCCTGGATCAGACACAGCTTGAGGTCGTGCTGTCCCCGGTTGAGCGCGCGGCGACATTCCACCGTGAGAACCTCCGCGTCGCACGCGAGACGATCACGAAAGTGCAGCTCACCGACGACGCCTGGACGTGGTTGCGCGGTGTGCCCGGCCGTGGGACGCACATCCCCGGCATCCTCGCTGTCGGAACGTGGAAGGCCGCGGCGACCACGGACTTCGTCCTCATTCGCCGTCGTCGACCGAGCGTCGTCATCGATCTCGAGGGCGATGAGACGTTCCAGCGTCTGATCTTCACCACACGCCACGGCCTCGCTCTCACCCAGGCGCTGCGCCTGGATGTCTCTGAAGAGCCGCTCGATGTCGTGGAGATCAGTGCCACGGCGCCCATCCCGGTGGTCAAGGGCCGTCAGCGTCCGGTCATCCGTCCGCGGCCGATCTGAGCTCAGCGGTCGGAGTCAGCGGTTTCTTCTGCTGTTTCGGCGTCTGCGTCGGCTTCTTCTGCCGCGTCTGCGTCTTCTTCGGCCTCGGCGGATTCGATGCCAGCGGCCGCACTGTTCGGCTCGCCCACCGGATTCGCGAACATGCTCGCCACAGCGGCGAGGTCGGAGAGCCCGGGGAGCGGGCGGTCGTCTGCCTCTGGGGTGGGTGCTTCGGGTGAGGCTTCGGCTCGCTCCGCTCGCTCAGCCCGTTTCGTCTCGCCTTCGGCTCGCTCAACGTCCGG
>NZ_JBQDSX010000008.1:0-13488 GCF_052099035.1 Microbacterium sp.
AGGGCAAGGCTCGCCTCGAAGGCAAGGACTACGTCATGAAGGACGGCGACGTGGTTGAGTTCAGGTTTAACGTTTGACCCCACCCGGTCGTTGAGCGACACTTCGACTCGCTACGCTCGCTCAATTCGGTTGTTTGCGGGACGAAACGCGCGACGTATGGCGGCTTCGCTCGCTCCGACCCGAGATGGGGGTGGACGGTATCCTGAGAGTATGGCTGAGATCATCACGACCGAGACGCTCGCCCTTCGCGAGCTCATCGACGCGCGTCGTGACGAGTTCCAAGTTCTCCTCGCCCGGTACGCCGCGACGAACCCGAAGCTGTTCGGGTCAGTCGCCCGGGGCACCGCGTCCCCGGCGTCGGACATCGACATCCTCGTCGAGATGGATCCTGCGGATGGCAACCTCCTGATGCGGGCCTCCGGGTTGTTAGAAGAGACTCGAGCCCTGTTCGGTCGCGATGAGATCGATGTGTTCCCTATACAACTGCTCAAGCGGCCGGTCTCGGCAACGGCGCTAGAGGATGCGGTGGCATTGTGAGTCGCGACCCGGCCCAGCGCATCGCTGGTGTTCTGGAGGCCGTTGAGCGTTGCCGGCGCTATGTTGCTGCTCTTGACGGTGATGCGGATCTGCTGGAGATGGCGGAGGACGCGATCGAGCGCAACCTGCAGATCATCGGCGAAGCCGTGAACCGTCTTCCTGCAGAGATAACTGGTGCGCACCCGGAGATCGCCTTTAGTCGAGACCCATCTCCCGCCGCTCGCCGAAGCACTGCGCGGCCACGTCGCAACAGACTGAACTCATGGGGCGGATCGGCACCTATCCGGAGCCAGCTGAAATGATGACTCGATGACTGATCCCGCTCTTGTGCCCGAGTTGCTTGTGACGGACGTGCGCAAGAGCATCGAGTTCTGGTGCGGACTCTGCCATTTCACGGTCGCGTACGAGCGGCCGGAGGAAGGATTCGTGTATCTCACGCGCGGAAGTGCGCATGTGATGCTCGAACAACGGGGGATCGGTCGAAACTGGGTATCGGCTCCGTTGGATCCGCCGTTCGGGCGAGGCATCAATTTCCAAGTCAGCGTGTCCGATCTCGATCCGATTCTGACCGCGCTCGCCGCCGTGAGCTGGCCGCTTTTCATGAAGCCAGAATCGAAGTGGTACCGAGTCAGCGACACGGAAGAGGCGGGAGTGCAACAGTTCCTCGTCGCAGATCCCGATGGCTATTTGATTAGATTTCAGTGTTCGCTGGGGCGCCGCCCGACTGTTGGTAGCTGAGTCTGTGCGGTGGTGATCCACCGCACCGCACCGCACCGCTAATGCTGACGCGATGCGGTGGAGCGGCACTGTCACTGAGAACCTAAGGTTGAAGAATGTCCCGTAACTCCGCATCCGACGCCGTTCCCGTCAACCTCCCTCTTGAGCGGCGCTTGGCGGTCGCCGTCGAGCAGTATGGGGAGTCCGCTGTGGTGTCGCGTTCGCTGTCGTTGATGGCGGGCAACAATGAGGGCGCCGACTTCTTGCTGTTCGTGGGCGGAGAGCACGCGCAGGGCATCCTCGACGGCGCCCCGGTTCTGTACTGGCCGGAGCTGTGGGGCCTGCGCGCACTGTTGTATGTCTGGAACGACTCGGCGGCTGCTGCTGTGATCCGCACCCTGGACAACCCGGCCTGGCGTGTACGCGAGATGGGCGCACGCGTCGTCGCCGCACGCGATTTGCCCGCGGCATCCGAGCTCGCGCAACTCCTCACCGACGACGTGCCGCGCGTGCGCGTTGCCGCCGCACGCGCCATGGGCGCTGTCGGCGCTGAAGAAGATCTCGACCTGATCCGTGGCTTGCTCAAGGATGCCGAGGTTGAGGTTCGCCGCGGCGCCCAGCAGGGTCTCGACACACTGCGCGGACGCTTCCCCCGGCACTGACATTGTCGTCCGTGAATTCTGGTCGCCTCTGCGGATGACAGGATTGACGGATGACCGCAACACTCGTGGTGCAGGATCTGGCCGGCGGGTACGGCCACCGCACCCTCTTTGATTCGCTCGACCTGACCGTCGCCCCCGGCGACGTGATCGGAGTCGTCGGGGCCAACGGTGCGGGCAAATCCACTCTGCTGCGCCTCCTCGCCGGCGCCGATCAGCCGCAGGCCGGCACGATCGCGCTTGCGCCAGCGGATGCCTTCATCGGCTGGCTGCCGCAGGAACATGAACGCGTTACCGGTGAGACGATCACCGAGTACATCGCTCGTCGGACAGGGTGCGCCGCCGCGACTCGCGAGATGGATGCTGCAGCCGCAGCCCTCGGCGACCCCTCGCTCGCCACCGAAGGCGTGGATCCGGCAGACGCATACTCGGTTGCCCTTGATCGCTGGCTCGCCAGTGGTGCGGCGGATCTGGATGAGCGGATTCCTGCCGTGCTCGCCGACCTTGGCCTCGCGCTGAATGATGACACGTCGCAACAGGCATTGATGACCTCGCTCTCCGGTGGGCAGGCGGCACGCGTCGGGCTGGCGGCGCTGCTGCTCTCGCAATTCGACATTGTGCTCCTGGATGAGCCCACTAACGACCTCGACCTCGATGGGCTGGAGCGTCTGGAAGCGTTCGTGCGTGGCTTGCGCGGGGGAGTCGTGCTGGTCAGCCATGATCGCGAGTTCCTCGCTCGATGCGTCACCCGCGTGCTGGAGCTGGATCTGGTGCAGGGCTCGAACCAGGTCTTCGGCGGCGGCTACGACTCGTACTTGGAGGAGCGGGCGACCAACCGCCGTCACGCCCGCGAGAAGTATGACGAGTTCGCCGGAAAGAAAGCAGACCTGGTTTCGCGGGCACGGACCCAGCGAGAATGGTCGAGCCAGGGCGTGCGCAACGCGATGAAGAAGGCGCCGGACAACGACAAGAACCGCCGCAAGGCGATGACGGAGTCGAGCGAGAAGCAGGCGCAGAAGGTGCGTCAGATGGAGAGCCGGATCGCCAGACTCGACGAGGTGGAAGAGCCCCGCAAGGAGTGGCAGCTCGAGTTCACGATCGGTGCGGCGCCGCGGACGAGCTCGGTCGTCGCGACGTTGAGCTCTGCAGTGTTCCGGTTGGGTGACTTCACGCTCGGCCCCGTGTCGCTTCAGGTCAACGCAGGAGAACGGGTCGGCATCACCGGGCCCAATGGTGCAGGCAAGTCGACCCTGTTGCGCGCTCTACTGGGCAGGCAGACTCCCGACGAAGGAACGGCGAGCCTCGGTACCAGCGTGCAGATCGGCGAGATCGATCAGGCGCGCTCGCTGCTGTCCGGCTCGACCCCGCTTGCAGACGCTTTCGAAGCCCTAGTGCCAGACATGGCTTCGGCTGAGGTGCGCACCCTGCTTGCGAAGTTCGCGCTCAAGGCCGATCACGTCAACCGTCCCGTTGATGAGCTGTCACCGGGGGAGCGCACCCGCGCTGGCCTGGCGCTGCTGCAGGCGCGTGGCGTCAACTTGCTGGTGCTGGATGAGCCGACGAACCACCTCGACCTGCCCGCGATCGAACAGCTCGAGCAGGCGCTGGAATCGTACGAGGGCACGCTGTTGCTGGTCACGCACGACCGGCGGATGCTCGCCACGGTGCAGACCGACCGGCACTGGCGTGTCGAGGCCGGGCAGGTGACGGAGCTCTAGCCGTTTTGACCAAGGGTGACGCTGGCTAAGATCGGCGCTGGAGTGCAGATTTCTCCACAGTCGTGAGTTGTCCACAGTTCGTGCGGGGCATGGTTTCGCTCAGTTCGGGCTGGGACAGGATCGCCACATGGGAATCAGATACTACGCATACGCCTTCGACGCCGACATGACCGAGCTCGCGATGACCGATCCTCGGAGCTTCATCAGCGAGGATCCTTTGGCAGACGCCTGGGGCATGCCGCACGGTGCGAGCGTGGCCACTCCCACCTTCGTGCAGGGGATACCCAAGACGGACATGTTGTATCTCGACAAGGCGTGGTCCGCGATGCAGAGGCTGAGCGGACGGAGCGAGCAGAACGGTGCACCGCGGCCCGCCTTCCGGATGTTCGAGGGGCAGGTCGCCATGATCGAGTCTGGCTGGATTCCGTGGGTGCGGGCACTGTCGCCGGATGAGGTTGTCGAGATTGCGGCCGATCTCATGGTGTTGGAGCAAGGTGTCGATGACGCGGTGGAGTCTGACGACGATACAGAATATGTTCGCAACTTCCTGCGACGTGCGGTCGAGTTCGTGTCTCACGCAGCTTCGCAGAATCGCGGGTTTGTGTACATGATCGGATAGTTCGATTCCACTTGAGGAGTGATATCATGACCGATATCGTTTGGAAGGTGATCATGGTGGCGTCGATCATTGTCCGCGGACTTGATGAGTCTGTGAAAGACCGTCTCGCAGCGCAGGCCAGGGAGCATGGTCGTTCCATGGAGGCAGAGGTGCGCGACATCTTGACGCGCGCTTCAGCAAGGCCCCACATTGGTGTTGCGCTGATTCAGGTATCTCGTGCTGTGGGTGGGGTTGAGGAACTAAAGATCCCCGAGCGCAGTGGTGTGGCGCGTTCGGTGGACTTCGGATGATCGTTCTCGACACGAACGTCATCTCAGAAGTATTTCGGCCGACGCCTGATCCGGGTGTGCTCGCGTGGCTTGAGTCTCTCGCGGATGAAGTTGCGATCACGACGATCACGCTCGCCGAGTTGTTCGCGGGTGTTCGGCGGCTACCGGCCGGCCGGCGCAAGACCGACTTGGAGTTGGCGCTCGGTGCCGCGATCGAGCCATATCGGGACACGCGTTCGCTTCTGGTTTTCGACGATGAGGCTGCTGAAGAGTACGCAGAGGTTCTGCTCGCTCGCGAACAGGCCGGGTTGCCTATCACCACCCCCGATGCGCAGATCGCCGCGATCTGCCGGGCGCACGGCGCAGTCTGTGCCACGCGGAACGAGAAGGATTTTGCAGAGACAGGTGTCCAGGTTCTGAACCCGTGGACACGATGAGGCCGCGACCCTGAATTTCCTAGTCAGCGTGTCCGATCTCGATCTGAGCCCGGTGAGGACGCTCAGTGAGCTGGGGCCTGCGATAGCGTGAAAGCATGCACGCTCCGGAGCTCATCATTCCGATTGACACCATCATCGCGCGCGCAGGGGCAACCGGATACACGATATGAGCAAGCGAGCGAAAGCTGCTGAACGCGACATCCGACGATTCGTTGAGATTCACCCCAATCTGAGCATCGGTATCGAAGTATCGACCGGACGTGCGTGGATGGGGATCGATCGTCAGATCGGGCACGGATCGGCCGACAACCTCTTCGCCCTGACGCCCGAGCAGTATGTCGGCCAGCTGCGCGAGGACGGCGATATTCGTGACCTCATTCAGGAGTGTTGGGAAGGTCGGCATGAAGACCTGATCATCTTCGAAGCACGTAGCACGGCCACTCGTCCTGAGCACTTCGAGGGGTATCAGCCACGACTCATCAGGCCTGTGATCCGGGGTGAGATCTGGCGGCACATTGATGCGCTCGGTATGCCTGTGGAAAGTGAGCGGGCCGGGATCTCTCGCCAGTTGGCTGATGGAAAGGTGACGGTGACCAGCGACGTCGACGGCATCGTCTCGCTGGCGTTCGACCTCATCGGGGAGAACGCCTACCCGCGGCCGGAAGCGCTGATCGCGGGTGTGGGACCCGGCAGCACGGATGCCGAGATCTGCGAGGTGTTCGCGGCCGAAGCAGTAGAGGCCCTCTCATTGGAGGGCCATACCGTCCCAGCAGAGTTCGCTGGCGATGGTTTGGTCAAGGTGACTCTCGTTTGCCGCGTGCCGCGAGCACTGCCAGCAGATACCGACGAGACATACATGAAGGCATTGAGCGACGAAGAAGAAGGCGCCGCGTTCCGCGCAGCAGTCACGCTCGCAGGAGGAGCCGCAGTGCGGTGGGCGGCATCGAGTCGCTCCGGGCGCCGGCTGACCGAGCTCAAAAACGGCGGCGAGATACTCGTGGAATCCGATCGGGTCGTGAGCCTGTGCTTTTCGACCATGCCGAAGGGGTTCTTTCGGCGGCTCAGCGGAACGCCGACTCGAGCCGAGGTGCACAACGCGATTGGCCACCCGACTGATGCGAACACCAGTGAAGATCTCTACTGCTTCGCCGGGGGCGACGTGGTCTTTCGGTACGGCCATACACCGGAGCCGACACTCACGCAGCTGCAGATCGTCGCCAGCGGCCAGGCTGTCGTGCACCGGGTTCTTCGCTGGCGATCGGGGGATATCACGCGTCTGATTGATGTGCTCGGTCGTGCGCCGTCGAATTCTCTCGTCGCGGCCGTCAAGAACATGCGCGGCGTTGTGTGCCGCACCAAGAGCGGGCAGGTCAGTTCCGTTGAACTGGACTTGAGCGTTGCGCGCAACACATTTCTGCACGGTGAGCGCCTGATCGAGCGTCCGAGCGCGGCGGACCTCGGGCTGTGGCGACCAACCGTGGCCGAAGGTGAGCATGTCGTCTGGGAACTCTACGACGGCGGTTGGATTCACGCGCGCGTGAGCGCGGACGGGGTGGTGCAACGCCTCACCGTGAGTCTGGATCCGCCGGACGGGATATCGAGCGTCGATCTCCGAAACGGATTGGGATGACGAAGCCTCCACTCGCACAGGAACGAGCTGGAGTTCCGCTTGCGTTGGTAGATCTGGCTATTCCCCAACCGGGTCCTGGCCAAGTGCGGATCAAGGTTGAAGCGATCGGCTTGAACCCTGTCGATGCAGACCTCGTAGCATCGGGGAGCTCGGCGTGGTCCTGGCCGCACGTGCCGATCCTGCGCTGAGCGGCTACTCGGTGAGTGCGATGGCATAGTTGCGCATCGAGCGCTGGTAGCGGGGCAGTGTCTCTATTTGCGCCTCGATGGCGACGCGCAGGGCCTCGTCTTTGCGTCCTGCGCGGTGGAGGGCCAGCGCGAGCACTATCCGCGGTGCGGAACCTGTCGTTTCATGCGTGGGGGCAGCCTGAAGAACGGCGATTGCCTCGTCGAGGCGCCCAAGATTGCGCAGCGTCGATCCGTACTGGACGGCGAGCTGAGCATGTCGAGCTTCGTCCAGTCCGAGTTCGAGTGCGCGCTCATACTCCGCGCCGGCCTCAGCCTCGAAGCCCAGCGAGTCGTACATGCCAGCCAGCTCGAACGCCGCTCTGCCATCGGTCGCCGGGCATACCCCGGCCAATTCGCGCATCGCGGCGACGCCCGTGACGCGATCCAGCGTGTCGAAGCGCGTCCAGAGATCGGTGATGGATGCTTCCCACTGCTCGATCGTCAGGCTCATGACGGCAATCCTGCCACGGCGCTCGTGCCGCGCGACCTCTAGACTGGCGGAGGAAAAATCGCCCCACCCGGAAGGACCGACCACCGTGACTCAGCTGAACACACTCGAGCCCGAAGGCCGTGCCGTCCCCTATGTCGTGGAGGGCGAAGGGCCGGTCTCGCTCGTGCTGATCACTGAACGTGCGCTGGAGTCCGACGGCCTCGGCGTCATCTCGCACTATCTCGCCGAAGAAGCGGGCTTCCACGTCATCCGCATCGGAACGCGCGCGGGCGCTGCCGACTCGTCATCGGATGAGCGCGCCGCCGAGGTCCTTGCGGTCCTCGACCATCTGGGGCTCGAGGACAGCTGGGTGGGCGGATACGGAAGCGGCGGCACCGTCGCTCGCGCGTTCGCCGCGGCACACGTCGACCGTGTCAACGGACTTCTTCTGCTCGGCGTGGAAGATTCCGACATTCCGCTCGCCCCGGCGATCCCCGTCCTGCTCGTGCAGGGCACCGCGGATGCCGTGACACCTGCCATCAACGCTGAGAAGCTGCAGGCGACAGCGCCCGAGCGTGCCAGCATCAAGACTCTCGAGGGCGCCGATCACTTCTTCCCGGTGACGCACCCGATCGAGACCGCTGTCATCATCGAGGAGTACCTCGACTGGGACTGATTCACCCCGCAAACTGTTTCTGCGGGCTCGGGTAGGGTCTCCGTAGCTGACATCGACAGACCGGGGAGATTCCGATGCGCAAACTGTGGCCGAATGATTTCGGGGTCGGTGCACTCTTTCACCGCCACTCCCGTGATGACAGCTCAGATTCGGGCTACCTCACCGGCAAGCTCATGAGATTCGTCGAGGACGGGGTACCCACTCGCGTCCCGGACGACCTCACCGTTGCCGATGCGACCGATTTCGCGCGGACTAATCCTGACCAGATGGTTCTGCTCCTGTACTCGAACCCCAACGCGGCGCAGATCGAAGAGCTGGCGGATGCCTGGGACCTGCATCCTGTGCTGGTCGAGGACCTCGCCAACGCGGGACAGCGACCCAAGCTCGAACGCTACGGGGACACGTTCTTCGTCGTGGCGCGCGCAGCCAGGTATCTCGACGCGAGCGAGGAAGTGGACTTTGGAGAATTCCACGTTCTATTGCGCCCGGGCGCCGTCTCTGTTCTCTCCCGGGACGAGCGGTGGATTGGCAGCCCCGACAGCGTAAGACTTCGTGAGGAGGAGGTCGACTTCGGCGAGCGCGAGCGTGCCATGCTCGCAGACCAGAGTCTTCTGAGGATGGGACCGGTCGCCGTCGTATACCTGCTCCTTGACGCGATCGTCGATGGATACGGTCCGGTTCTGGCGGGCATATCCAACGACAAAGAGGAGATCGAGCGCCAGGTCTTCAGCGGTGATACCGCGGCCGCTGAGCGCATTTACCGACTGAGCCGAGAGGTCATCGAGATGCAGCAGGCGATCACGTCGCTGTCAGGCGCTGTCGACATGCTGCGATCGGACAACGAGCACGAAGTGTCGCCGGAGCTTCGTACCCGACTGGATGCTGTCGCCGATCGGCTCGCGCAAGCAGAAACGAAGGCATCAGGCCTCCGCGATGCTTTGGCACAGATTCTGAGCGTCAACGCGACACTGGTCAATCAACGGCAGAACGAAGACATGAAGCGGATCTCCGGCTGGGCGGCGATTCTCTTCGCTCCATCGTTGATCGGGGGCATCTACGGCATGAACTTCGACCTGATGCCCGAACTGCACTGGGGCTTCGGCTATCCGTTCGCGCTCGGCCTGATGCTCGCGCTCGCCGTCCTGCTCTACGTCGTCTTCAGACGCAGCAAATGGATCTAGTCCTGGTCGCCAGGCCGACGACGGGCGCTCTTCGTCTCTGAGCGTCTGCGCTTTCCATCGAGTCGCCGGCGCTGAGAGCCTCTCGTAGGGCGCGTCGCGCGCCGCATAACACTCGGCATGATCGCCTCGCGGAGGAGCTCGGCGAGCCGCTCCCGCGCCGCGACACGATTCTGGCGCTGGGACCGGTGCTCGCTCGCGCTGATGGTCAGCACCGTGGCCGCGAGCTTCGGAGCGAGTCGATCGAGTGCGCGCATGCGCTGGGTATCGTTCAGTGCACTCGTTGTCGCGAGATCAAGACTCAGCTGCACGCGCGAGTCGGTGGTGTTCACCCCTTGGCCGCCCGGCCCGGAAGCGCGGGAGAACTGCTCGACGAGTTCGCTCGCCGGCACCCACAGGCCACGGGGTGCCCCAGGCCCGCTGGGCACGTGCAGGTCTTCCACGAGCACCAGTCTGCCGCATCCTGCATCCGCCTATCCGGCGATCAGGCGTGCTGGCCCGCGTGCGGGCCTTCGGCGATCTCCTCGACCGTCTTCGCATTGAACGCAGGTAGATCGTCCGGTGTCCGGCTCGAGACGAGGCCTTCGTCGACGACGACCTCCTCGTCGACCCAGGTTGCCCCAGCATTGCGCAGATCGGTGCGGAGGCTCGGGTAGCTGGTGAGGGTCCGGTCGCGAACCACGTCGGCCTCCACGAGGATCCATGCGCCATGGCAGATCACCGCGACAGGCTTGTGCGCTTCGAAGAACGCCTTCGTGAACGCGACGGCATCCTGATCCAACCGCAGATGATCTGCGTTCACGACGCCACCAGGCAGGACGAGTGCGTCGAAAGCCGACGCATCCGCCCCGGTCACAGCCTGATCGACGGACTGCGTATGCCCGTTCTTACCGGTCACCTTCTGATCGGCAGGCGACACGAGCTGCGCCTGGGCACCGGCATCCGTCACCGCACCCCACGGGCTCGTCAGTTCACTGTCCTCGAATCCGTCGGTGAGCAGGAACGCCACGTTCTTGCCATCAAGTTCTGCCATCGTCTTCTCCTCGTTCGTCGTTCGGTCCATTCACGATCGTCGATCACCCAATGATCCCCAAGGGGGTTGACGGATGAAAGCAAAGAGGGTGGGATGCCGAAGCATCCCACCCTCTTGCACAACTCTTGCTCAGACCGGCTGAGGAAGGATGGTGAAACTCACCGCACCCTCCTCATCCACACCGGCATCGAGCACCTTGTCAGAGAGCGCCTCAGCGGCGTTGTCCTCGAGGAAGACACGACTGGCCGCGCCCTCGACGACGACATCAGCGGGTTCGGGGGAGGGCACGACGTGAACGGCGAAACGCGCTTCACCGTTCGGTCCCTGTCCCTCCGCGGTCTGGATACGAAGCCCCGCTTCTGCGCTCGTATCCTCTCGGCCGACGATCGTGGTGACGACGGCATCTGCATTCTCGGTCAGGGTGAGCACAGCGCTCTCCTTCCGTGTTGCGGACATGCTCCGGACAGAACATGTCCGGGCCACGATTCCGCACGACGCCGTCGTCTTCAAGCTCACAGCCGGATTATGAGGAACCTCTCATGTCCGAGGTCCCAGTTTCTTACGCAGGAACACCTGCTCGGTCCCATCGTCTTGGGGAACGCGCCGCGTCTCGACGTACCCGCAGGATTCGTAGAGACGGATGTTCGCCTCGCTGAGACTACCGGTGAACAGCTCAGCCTCGCTCGCCGCGCTTGCGTTCTCCGCGGCATCCAGCAGTGCACGTCCGATGCCCTCGCCCTGCATATCGGGGGCGATCGCGATGCGTCCGATGAGGAGGAGCTCCCCGTCCTCGACGGCACGGATCGCCCCGACGAGGCGTCCGTCGGACCGGGCGACCCATCCTGAATTCTCCGCGATCTCTGCACGCACCTGTTCGAGCGTCTGCGTCAATGGCGGCATATCGGCGTTGCCGTAGATGAGCGCCTCCGAGACGAACGCGGCGCGCTGCACGGTGAGGATCTCCCCGGCGTCATCGGGAGTCACGCGGCTGAGGACGATCCGCGGGCCCTCCTCGCGAAGTCGCGGTTCTGCACGACTCTCGGGCCGGAAGCCCGACTTATCCGCGTAGAACTCCCTGATCCGCTCCATGTCCGCTCCCACGTCACCGGTCACATCGAAGGTGGGTCCGATGCCCGTCGTCATCGTGGTGCGATCGACGAAGCACAGGGTCACGGGCATTCCGGCATCCTGCGCGATGCGATAGAAACCCGACTTCCAGTACGCGTTGCTTCCTCTGGTTCCATCCGGCGTCACGACGAGACCGAACACCTCGCCGGCACGAGCATGCCCCACGACATCGGACACGACACGACTCGGATCCGTGCGATCCACAGGGATGCCGCCGAGCTTGCGCATGAGCGGACCGCGCCAGCCGCTGAACAGGCTCGACTTGCCGAGCCACCGTATCTCGACGCCGAGACGCCAGGCGATGGCGAGCATCAGCACGAAATCCCAGTTCGAGGTGTGCGGAGCCCCCACCAGCACGGTCGGGCGGGTGGGCGCGGGCTCACCGACCAGCTTCCAGCGGCTGAGAGCCCAGAAGGCTCGAGCGAGGAGTCGTCGAATCATTTCTCAACCGTAAGCGCGAGGGCATGTCTGTTTCCCGTACGCGCCACCCGCAGCGCGCCCACCCGCGCATACCGGCGTAGCATGGAGGCATGACCGCTTCGAAGACTACGGATGTCACGCAGATGAACGCCGCTGAAGACGTGCCGTCGCTGGCGGCGCCCGCCGGGCTCAACCTGCTCGGCGACGAGAGCGCGGGAGGCTGCTGCGGCGGCGGATCCTGCGCGATGCCGGGCGAGTAGCCCCTCACTCACCCGGCATCGGATGCCGCAGCTCAGTGTCCGCCGACGAACTCCCCGTCGAGGTCATCCGCGGGCTTGCGCACGAATGCACTCAGCGCGACCGCTCCCAGTGAGATGATCGCCGCGATCAGGAACGCCAGGCGTGCACCAGGTGCGCCCGCTGCTGCCGTTTCCAGACCTGCCTGCTCGCCCGCATGCAGGATCGATGAGTACACGACCGTGAGCAGCGCGACACCGGCGGCACCGGCCACCTGCTGAATCGTGTTCAACGCGGCGGAGCCGTGCGAATACAGGTGGCGTCGCAGCGACCCCAGCGATGCGGAGAACAGCGGCGTGAACGACATCGCGAGCCCCACCGAGATGACTGTCTGCGCAATCACCAGCATCCACCAGGCGGTGTGCTCGCCGATCGTGGCGTAGAAGAAAAGCGCGGCCGACACCATGATCGTGCCGGGGACGAGCAGTGTGCGCGTGCCCCGGGCATCGTAGACGCGTCCCATCACCGGACCCAGCAGGCCCATCAGGATGGAACCCGGGAGCAGGATGAGCCCGGACTGGAGCGCATCGAGACCGGCGACGTTCTGCAGATACTGCGGCAGCAGCACAAGCGTTCCGAACATCGACAGTGCGAGGATCGCCATCATGATCACAGAGATCGTGTAGTTACGGCTGAGGAACACGCGCAGGTCAAGTAGAGCGTCATCCACGCGCTGGAGGACGAGCTGACGCCACACGAACAGCGCGAGGGAGATCACACCGACCACGAGCGAGACGATGCCGATCACTTCTCCCGTGACGCTTTCGCAGCCGAACTGGCTGAGCCCGTACACGAAACCACCGAAACCGAATGCCGACAGCACGATCGACAGCACGTCGATCGGCGCTTTCTTCGTCTCGCCGAGGTTCGTCATCCACTTGACGCCCATCGCCAGAGCGATGATGGCGATGGGAAGGACGATGGCGAACAGCACCCGCCAGTTGAACGCGTCCAGAACGGCACCGGCGAGCGTGGGACCGATTGCGGGAGCGAGTGAGATGACCAGGCCGACCCGGCCCATCATCCGGCCGCGTGACTGCGGAGGGACGACGTTCATCATGGTCGTCATCAGCAGCGGCATCATGATTCCGGTGCCACCTGCCTGGATGACGCGTCCGGCCA
This sequence comes from Microbacterium sp., assembly GCF_052099035.1. Classification (GTDB taxonomy): domain Bacteria; phylum Actinomycetota; class Actinomycetes; order Actinomycetales; family Microbacteriaceae; genus Microbacterium. The sequence goes on from NZ_JBQDSX010000008.1 coordinate 13,098, forward strand.
GCAGGATCTCGAAGCCGGGTGCGAGCATGCACACGAGCGTGCCGAGCGTGAACGCGCTCATCGCCGCGATGAAGACCTGCCGTGTCGTGAAGCGCTGCAGCAGGAAGCCGGTCGTCGGAATGACGATGGCCATCGTCAGCATGAACGCACTCGTGAGCCACTGACCGAGCTCCGGCGGGATCCCGAGATCGACATTGAGATGCGGGATCGCGATGCCCATCGTCGTCTCGTTGAGAATCGCGACGAACGCGGCCACCAGCAGCAGCCAGATCACCCGCATGTCGGATGGTGCGATCAGCGGTTCCTTCTTCACGGTGGGAACTGAATCAGTGGGCGTGATGGCCAAGACGTCTCCTCGACAGCAGGGGGTGGCGGAAGGCCAGAGGCGGAG
>NZ_JBQDSX010000008.1:13588-27498 GCF_052099035.1 Microbacterium sp.
GTCCTCGGTGCGGCGATCGCCGTCATCCCGCCGCTGATCGTGCAGCGCATCTTCGACGACGCACTGTTCCCGATCGATGGCGGCGGTCCGCAGATCGGACTGCTCATCCGGCTCGTGCTCACGATGGTCGGGCTGTTCCTGTTCTCGGCCCTGCTCGGCGTCGCGCAGACCTGGCTGACCTCCACCGTCGGAAACAGCGTCACCGGCGACCTGCGCGTGCGTCTGTTCGAGCACCTACAGGCGATGGAACTCGGGTTCTTCACCCGCACCAAGACCGGCGTCATCCAGTCCCGCCTGCAGAACGATGTCGGCGGGGTCTCCGGGGTGCTCACGAACACCGTCACCAGCATCCTCGGCAATATCGTCACCGTGATCGCCTCGCTCGTCGCGATGATCCTCATCGACTGGCGCCTGACGCTCATCGCTGTCGTGCTCATGCCCTTCCTCGTGCTTGTTCAGCGCAAGGTCGGGCAGGTGCGCGCGCGGATCGCGGGGGAGACGCAGGAGTCACTGTCCGAACTCACCTCGATCACGCAGGAGACGCTGAGCGTGTCGGGGATGCTGCTGTCGAAGTCGTTCAACCGGCAGCGGACGGAGTCCGACCGGTACCAGGCCGAGAACCGTAACCAGGTGACGTTGCAGGTGCGCCGTGCCATGAGCGGCCAGGGCTTCTTCGCGGTCGTGCAGGTGCTGATGGCATCCGTCCCCGCGGTGATCTATCTCGTCGCCGGGTACCTGATCGCCGGGGGAGAGGGCGCAATCACGGCCGGAACGGTCGTCGCGTTCACCACCGTGCAGGCACGTCTCCTGCAGCCGCTGATGGGACTCATGCGCGTCTCGCTCGACTTGCAGACATCGTCCGCGCTGTTCGCGCGCATCTTCGAGTACCTCGATCTCGTGCCGGAGATCGAGGATGCACCCGATGCCATCCCCGTCGCGCAGGCGCCCGGGCCACGCGGACGCATCGAGTTCCGCGACGTCGTCTTCTGCTACCCGGATGCTGCGCCCGACACGCGCCCGACGCTGCAGGGCGTCTCCTTCACCGCCGACCCCGGTCAGCATGTCGCCTTCGTCGGGCCGTCCGGTGCGGGCAAGACCACGGTGCTGTATCTCGCACCGCGCCTGTACGAAGCGCATGGCGGAGCGGTGATGTTCGCCGGCGCCGATGTGCGCACGCTCACCCAGGAATCCATCATCGACGACGTCGGGATCGTGTCGCAGGAGACCTATCTGTTCCACGCGACGATCGGCGAGAACCTGATGTACGCCAAGCCGGATGCTTCGGAAGAAGAGATGATCGCGGCGTGCGAGGCGGCCAACATCCACCACATCATCGCCGGATTCGAGCACGGCTACGACACGATCGTCGGTGAGCGCGGCTACCGGCTCTCGGGTGGAGAGAAGCAGCGCATCGCGATCGCGCGGGTGCTGCTGAAGGATCCGCCGATCCTGCTGCTCGATGAAGCCACCAGCGCCCTGGACACCGTGTCCGAGCGCGTCGTGCAGGAGGCCCTCGATGAGGCCGCACGCGGTCGCACCGTGCTGTCGATCGCGCACCGGCTCTCGACCGTGATGGGTGCCGACGTCATCCACGTCGTCGAGGCAGGACAGATCATCGAGTCCGGGACGCACAGCGAGCTGCTCGCCGCCGACGGACTCTATGCGGAGCTCGCCGCGCAGCAGGTGGCAGCATCTCAGATTCTGAACACCGAGGCCGCGATCGAGAAGACCGTCAGCGGCGGACTGATGGCGGCATTTACCGACCGCCGCGCCGATCGCGCGCCGACCGGGTCGGTGGCCGAGGATGCCGTCGCCACACTCACTGCGTCGGTGCCGCTGCTCGATGGGACTGCGGGGGATCAGAGGGTGTATCCGGCCGAGGGGTGAGCACAGTCAGCGGGCGCGGCGGGCCGAATCCCAGACGCCGTGCGTCGCCGCCGGCGTGTCAGCCCGGCGACACGCCGGTACGAGGCGGCACCGTCTGGGATTCGGCGCACGAGGGGTCGGTCAATGGGCCGACATGCCGCCGTCGACGAAGAGCGATTGGCCGGTGACATACGCCGAACCTGCTCCGGCGAGGAAGACCGCGGCGCTGGCGAAGTCGCTCGGCAGACCGTTGCGCCCGATCATGGTGCGTGCGGCGAGGGCCTGAATCTTCTCCGGGTCCTCCTGTAGACGCGCATTGAGCGGAGTGAGGACGAAGCCGGGCACGAGGGTGTTGCTCGTGACTCCGGCGCCGCCCCAGGCTTCGGCCTCGGAGCGCATGAGGGATTCGACGGCGCCCTTCGAGACGCCATAGATACCGCTGCCGACGAATGCGCGATGCGCCTGCTGCGAGCTGATGTGGATGAGGCGGCCGTAACCGCGCTCGGCCATGCCGACGCCGTAGCGCTGACCGAGCAGGAACGGCGCGAGCGCGTTGACCGTCATCGTGGTATCCCAGTCGTCCTCGGTGATGTCCGCGTAGGAAGGGCGGATGTTGATGCCGGCGGAGTTCACCAGGATGTCCGGCTTGCCGAAGGGCTCCGTCGCGGCGTCAGCAAGAGCATGGATGCCGACGCGCGTGCTGAGGTCGCCGATGACGCCTGCGGCGCGGCATCCGGCGTCGGTCAGTTCAGCGACCGTCTCGTCGACGCGATCCTTTCCTCGGGAGACGATGACCGTGGATGCTCCGGCGCGAGCGAGCGCGGTGGCGATGCCGCGCCCGATGCCTGAGCTACCGCCGGTGACGATCGCGGTGCGGCCAGCGAGCGAGAAGAGTGATTCGAGGTAGGCGTTCACAGGGGCTCCAGGATGGGCGCGCGTCACCAGGACAGTGCTGCGGCCAGGTCGGGGTTCGGATGGGCGTCTGCGAACTCGGGGAGTGCGTGAAGTTCGGCGAGGAACGCAGTGACCTCCGCAGCGTAGGCGGGGTCGGGATGGATGGCGGCGATCTCTTGGAGCGGCACCATGTCCATGGCGAGAATGAGGTCGATCCGTGCGGTGACGGCAGCGTGCGCTCTGGCAACTCGCAGTACCTCGATGCCGCCGCGGAGGGCAGCGAGATAGTCGCGCAGGACGGACAGCTGCGCTTTGCTCTGCGTGATGGAGGAGCCGTCGGCGCGCAGGCGCCAGCGGACGATGACATCGGGGATGACATCGAATGCGGATGCTCGGGTGTGCAGCTGCTGCGCGATGATCTGGTCTTCGTAGGCGACGCCTTCCGGGAAGCGGAGGTCGCCCCAGAAGTCTGTGCGGCTGAGCTTGGACCAGGCGACGATGTTCGCGGATGCCGCGGGATGGTCGACGATGTTCGTGCGCAGGCGTTGCGGGTCAGTGGCGGCCGAGGTCCACGGCTGGATGCGTCCGGCCGTATAGCCATCGCCGTGCGGGCGAAGGCGCACGTAGGCACCTGCGACGAAGTCGCTGCCGGTGTCTGTGATCGTTCCCGTCAGGCGCTCGAGCGCTGTCGGGGTCAGCTCGTCGTCGCCGTCGAGGAAACCGAGGACCTCCGTGTCGATGCGGGCGAGGCCGGTGTTGCGGGCTGCGCCCAGGCCGCGGGCCACGTCGTGGGTGATGACCTCGAAACGAGTGTCGGCGGATGCGGCGGTGCGGAACACGTCGCCGGTGCCGTCCACGGAGCCATCATCGATGAGGAGCGCCCGCCAGCGAGGCTCGGTCTGCGCCCGGAGCGACGCGATCGCCGCGGGCGCGAAGGACTCGATGTCGCGGCCGGGGACGATGAGCGTGACGATCGGGTCTGGCACATATGGAGTCTATGGTTCCGGCGCCGGCTTCGAGTCGCTGGCGCTCGCTCAACCCGTTTCGGCTCGCTTCGCTCGCTCAACGCCCCGCAGAGCGGCGACCCGCAGAGCGGCGCCCGGCGGAGGGTGCGTTCGCTAACGCCTGGGGAGGGGCGCCCGCTCAATGGCCGGTGCAGGGGGGCGTGCGGGGCGTTGAGCGGAGGAGCGAAGCACCGAAGACGAAACGGGTTGAGCGAGCGGAGCGAGTCGAAACCTGGTCCTCACTCGCCAACAGCATCGACGGCATCCGCCACTAGCTGGGCAAGGCGCTCGGGCATATCCGGGCCCAGCGGCTCGCGCCCGAAGGTGAAGCGCACCGACGTCTGCGCGATCTCGGGCGCGACGCCGCAGGCGATCAGCACATGTGAGGGCTCATCGCTGCCAGCCGCGCACGCCGACCCGCTCGATGAGATCACCCCGCGTCGTTCGAGTTCCAGCAGCACGGCCTCTCCGCTGACTCCGGCGAACGTGAAGCTCGCCGTGCCGGGGAGCCGCGAAGCAGGGTCGCCAGTCAGAGCGGCCTGCGGCGCAGCATCCAAGACGCCCGCGATGAACCGTGCGGTGAGCGCACCCACCTGCGTCGAGCGAGCCGCGCGTTCTGACTCGGCGAGCTCCAACGCCGTGGCCAGCCCGACCGCTCCGGCAACGTTCTCGGTGCCGGACCGCCGCCCGCGCTCCTGGCCGCCGCCGTGCAGCAGAGGCTCCAGCGGCACGCGCCCGCGCACCGCGAGCGCGCCGACGCCTTTGGGGGCGCCAAGCTTGTGTCCGGCAATCGAGATCGCATCCGCTCCGAGATCGTGAAGCGGCAGCCAGCCCGCCGACTGCACCGCATCCAGGTGCAGCGGCACACCAGCATCCCGTGCCACGGCAGTGAGCCCGGCAGCATCCTGAATCGTGCCGATCTCATTGTTCGCGTGACCGAGCGAGACGAGCGCGGTATCCTCGCGCAACGCCGCGGCAAGATCAGAGAGAGCAACACGACCGGCCGCATCGACCTCCACCCGCGTCACCGTCACGTCGTGGAACCGCTCGAGATATCCCGCCGATTCGAGGATCGATTCGTGTTCGATCGGCGACGTGACCAGGTGCCTGCGTCCGCGCGCCAGTGCGGCCAGCACGATCCCCTTCACCGCGAGGTTGTTCGCCTCGGTGCCGCCAGCGGTGAAGATCACGTCTCCCGTGCGCATCCCCAGCACGCGTGCGGCGCGCGAGCGGGCATCTTCCAGCGCGCTCGCCGCAGCCTCACCTGCCGTGTGATGACTCGATGGGTTGCCGAACACACCGGTGAGATAGGGATGCATCGCCGCGAGCACCTCCGGGCGCACCGGAGATGTCGCCGCATGATCGAGATACAGCATCGTCAGCTGATCCGGACGTCCAGCCCGAGATCCAGCGCCCGCGCCGAGTGCGTCAGCGCACCGACCGAGATGACATCGACCCCGGTCTCGGCAATCGCTTTCACGGTGTCGAGATTCACGCCACCGGATGCTTCGGCCGTTGCCCGATCGCCGATCAGGGCGACGGCCGATCGCAGATCATCGAGAGAGAAGTTGTCCAGCAGCACGGTGTGCGCACCACCGTCGAGCACAGTCTCGATCTGGTCGAGCCTGTCGACCTCGATCACCACGTGCGTCGTGTGCGGCAGCGTCGACAGCGCCGCGCGCAGCGCTGGTGCGAGCTCTGTTCCTGCCGACTGCAGCACAGCGAGGTGGTTGTCTTTGGCCATCACGGCATCCGATAGTGAGAAGCGGTGATTGCTTCCCCCGCCGGAAACGACGGCATGCCGCTCGAAAGCGCGGAGCCCCGGCGTGGTCTTGCGCGTGTCGGCGATGCGCGCACCCGTCCCGGCGATGGCGCGCACGTACTGCGCGGTCAACGTCGCGATTCCGCTCATGCGCTGGGTGAAGTTGAGCGCAACGCGCTCGGCGGTCAGGATGCTGCGCGCCGAACCAGATACGGATGCCAGCACGTCTCCCGGTGCGAACTCGTCGCCGTCGCCGACGTGCAGATCCACCGTGAGGGAGGCATCGGTGAGCGCGAACGCCATCGCGAACACGTCACCTCCGCTGAAGACACCCGGCTCGCGGGCTACGAGATCCGCGGTCGCGGTGGCATCCGCTGGCAGCAGCGTGGTGCTCGTGAGGTCCCCCCACGGAGCATCCTCCTCGAGGGCACCGCCGACGACGCGGGTGAGAGTGGCGGTGGTGAGCATCAGGCTCCGATCAATGCGGGTTCGAGTTCGAGATGGTGCGCCCCGACAGAATCGGTGCGGGCAAGGGCTGCGGATGCCGTGGCCTCGGCGACCAGCAGCAGATTGGCGTCTTCATGCTCGGCGCGCGTGGACGGAGGCGGGGTGGTCGTGCGCCAGCTGCGGATCGTGTGGAGGGCGCCCGCGAGCCCGTCGCGGGTGCGGAGGAGGCCGACCTGGCCCCACATGAGTTGCTGGAGTTGGGGTCGTTTCGACTCGCCTGCGGCTCGCTCAACGCGTTTCGTCTCGCTCCGCTCGCTCAACGGCCCGCGTGCGGCTCGCTCAACGCGTTTCGTCAACGGCCGAAGGTTCAGGTCGCAAACTCCGTCGCTTAGAGGCACGGATACCGACAAGATTTGCGACCTGAACGCGCTGTTCCCGACCGCATCGGCCGCGCGAGCGCCGAAGACCGCTGCCTCCAGGAGGCTGTTCGAGGCCAGGCGGTTCGCGCCGTGCACGCCGGTGCGCGCGACCTCACCCGCCGCGAGGAGCCCGGGAACAGATGTCCGTCCGTCGAGGTCCGTGACGATGCCGCCCATCAGATAGTGCGCGGCGGGAGTGACGGGAATCGGCTCCCGAGCCCAGTCGAATCCGCGCTCGCGCGTCACCCGGTCGATCGTGGGGAAGCGCTCGGCGAGGCGCGCAGCGCCGATCATCGTCGCATCCAGCCGCACCGACGCTCCCTGGAGCGAGGCCTGTCGCGCCACCGCACGCGCGACGACATCGCGCGGGGCGAGCTCGCCATCCGGGTGCGCATCGAAGACGAAGCGGCGTCCCTCATCATCGACGAGCGCGGCACCTTCGCCGCGCACCGCTTCGGAGATGAGGAACGGAGCGCCAGCATCGAGCACCGTCGGGTGGAACTGCACGAACTCGAGATCCGTGACCTCAGCCCCGGCGCGCAGAGCCACAGCGATGCCGTCACCGGTCGCGGCGAGCGGGTTCGTCGTATGGGCGAACAGCTGGCCGGCACCGCCCGTGGCGAGGATCACCGCATCCGCGTGGATGTCGACGTGCGCGTCATCGCGCAGCATCCGGATGCCGTAAACCGTACCGTCCGCGGCGAGCAGATCGACGAGCAGAGCATGCTCGACCACCTCGATGTTCGCCGCGCGCACCCGGGCGACGAGCGCGTTCGAGATCGCAGCCCCGGTCGCGTCTCCACCGGCGTGCACGATGCGTGCGTGCGTGTGAGCGGCCTCGCGGCCGAGCAGCAGAGTGCCGTCGCTGTCGCGATCGAAGGCGACACCGCGGGCGATGAGCTCAGCGATGCGTGCTGATCCTTCGTGGACGAGTACGTCCACAGCCGCGGCATCCGACAGTCCGGCACCGGCGGTGTGCGTGTCGGCCGCATGTAGTTCGGGGGAGTCGCCCGGCCCGTAGACTCCGGCGACGCCGCCCTGCGCTAGCGCGGTGCATCCGCCGCCGAGGGCATCCTTGGTGACGAGAGTCGTCCGGTGCCCAGCATCCACCGCGTGCAGCGCGGTCGTGAGGCCGGCGATACCGGAGCCGACCACGACGATGTTCATACGCGGGGCTTCGCCGCCAGCATCCGCTCGAGAGCGACGCGGGCGGGATCGGCGACATCGAATGCCACCGAGATCTGGTTTACGACGCGTCCGGCGACGAGTTCCTCGAGCACCCACGCGAGGTATCCGGGATGGATGCGGTACATCGTCGAGCACGGGCAGACGACCGGGTCGAGGCAGAAGATCTCGTGCTGGGGGAACTGGGCGGCGAGGCGGCGCACGAGGTTGATCTCGGTGCCGATCGCGAATGTCGTCGGCTTATCGGCTCCCGCGATCGCGCGGCGGATGTAGTCGGTCGAGCCCGCTTCATCGGCGGCATCCACGACCTCCATCGGGCACTCCGGGTGCACGATGACGCGCACATCTGGATGCTCGGCGCGGGCCTGATCGATCTGCGCGACGGTGAAGCGGCGGTGGACCGAGCAGAACCCATGCCACAGGATGACTTTCGAGTCCTCGATCTGCGTGTCGGAGGACCCGCCCATCGGCTGGCGCGGGTTCCACATCGGCATCTGCTTCAGCGGCACGCCCATTGCCTTGGCGGTGTTGCGTCCGAGGTGCTGGTCAGGGAAGAAGAGCACGCGCTGTCCGCGCTCGAATGCCCACTCCAGCACGGTCGTCGCATTGGATGATGTGCAGACGATGCCGCCGTGGCGGCCGACGAAGCCCTTGATCGCGGCGGAGGAATTCATGTATGTCACCGGGATCACCGGGACTCGCCCGCTCTCGTCGAGAGCATCGAGCGGACCGAGCACGTCGGCGAGCTGCTCCCAGCAGTCCTCGACCTGATCGATGTCCGCCATGTCCGCCATCGAGCAGCCGGCGGCGAGGTTCGGCAGGATCACCGCCTGATCGGGCGTGGAGAGCAGATCAGCGGTCTCGGCCATGAAATGCACACCGCAGAACACGATCGCCTCGGCATTCGGATGCTCGAGTGCGGCGTTCGCGAGCTGGAACGAGTCGCCGACGTAGTCGGCATGCTGCACGACCTCTTCGCGCTGGTAGAAGTGCCCGAGCACCACGGCCCGATCGCCGAGTGTCGCCTTCGCGGCGCGGATGCGGTCATCGAGCTCGGCGTCGCCAGCCTCTCGGTACTCGGCGGGCAGCTCGCCCTGACGCGGTGCGCCGGTGGGGATGACGTCACCCATCGAGGAGCCGGGACCGTAGCCGGGGACGCTGTCGAACGTCCAGGGGGATGCCGCGAGATCGGTGCTGCAGGAATCGTCAGGTGCCGCTTGGATCAGACGGTCGACGGAGGGATCCGTTGTGCGAACGGTCAGTGTGGACATCGGGCGCAGCCTTAGGGTCACTTCGACACTTAGTGTGCGCCTTCAGGTTATGTCGATCTGACCTTTACTGCAATTTCAGCGGTCGGATGCGACGCGGAACAGGCGTGCGGGGCGATGCTTGCCGGTGCGGAAGGACTCGGTGGGGACGAGCTCGTCGGACCCCTCCAGCAGCCGGCGGAAGTTCGAGGGGTCCAGGCGGCGTCCGAGCACGGTTTCGTACACCTCGCGCAGCTCGGTCAGGGTGAACTCGTCGGGGAGCAAGCCCGCGCCGATCCAGCTGTAGCCGACCTTGTTGCGCAGGCGCCACAGAGCGTATTCAGCGATGCGGTTGTGGTCGAAGGCGAGCGGGGGCATCGCGTCGACGTCGAACCACTCGACGTTCTCGGGAGCTCCGGTAGCAGCTCGTTGCGCGTCGACCAGATCGGACCGCAGCAGCGCCCAGTAGACGATCGAGATCGCGCGAGAGGGGGAGCGGCCCACGTCTCCGAACGTGTAAAGCTGCTCGAGGTAGCTCGGCTTGAGCGCGGTCGTCTCGGCAAGGGTTCGGGATGCCGCAGCATCCAGGTCCTCGGCGGGATCGAGCCAGCCTCCCGGCAGCGCCCACGAGTCCCGGAACGGATCGCGGGTGCGTCGCACCAGCGGCAGCATGAGACGGTCGCCGTCCGCACCGCTGCGGACCGAGAAGATGACGGTCGACACCGCGACGCCGATCGCGTCGGAACCATCACCTGGAGAAGTCACGCTGTCGAGCCTAGATGAGGCGGGGCGGCGGGTTATGATGGCCACACAACTGAAGACGGCCCCACGACCCGTGCGGGAGAGCCCCGGTGAACGCAGCCGGGCACCGAAGGAGCAAGCCTCCCCGCCAATCTCTCAGGTACCGAGTACCGCGCCGGTCAGGCCACTCTGAAAAGCGAAATCGAGCGAAGCGAGAAATCGGGTTGAGCGAGGCGCCCCGGCGCCGAGTCGAAACCTGGCGAGACAAGTTCCACAAGTCTCCACACATTCTTGTCGCAAGATTTCCGCCGACGGTGAAAGCCCTTCCGCTGGAAGGGCGAAACTCTCAGGCCCATGACAGAGGGGGAGTTCTCGGATACCGTGCATTCCGTACGGCATCCTTCCGATTCACACGGGAGAACTCCATGACTGAGGCCCTCTTCACCCCGCTTCGCGAGCGACATGAGTCGCTCGGAGCATCCTTCACCGATTTCGGCGGCTGGCAGATGCCGGTGCGCTACACATCCGATCTCGCGGAGCACCATGCGGTGCGCGAGGCTGCCGGACTCTTCGACATCTCGCACATGGCCGAGTTCACGATCGACGGACCGGATGCTGCAGCGTACCTCGACTACGCGCTCGCAGGGCGTCTGTCGACGATGAAGATCGGCAAGGCGAAATACTCGCTGCTGCTTGCCGAGACCGGCGGCATCATCGACGACGTCATCGTGTACCGGCTCGCTGACGACAGCTTCCTGATCATCTCCAACGCCGGAAATCGGGATGCTGTTGCTGAGGCGCTCGGCGAGAGGCTTCGGCGCGCTTCGCTTGCTCAGCCCGTTTCGGCTCGCTCCGCTCGCTCAACGACCCGCGATGTGGTTGTCGAGGACGTGTCAGACACGTACGCGCTCCTGGCGATTCAGGGCCCTGCCTCCGAGGCGATTATGGCGGGTATCGAGGGCGTTACTGACGTGAGTGTCCCGTGGGATGAGCAGAAGTATTACTCCTGGGCGTCTGCGCGCTACAACGGCGAACCGCTGCTGCTCGCCCGCACCGGCTACACCGGCGAGGACGGCTTCGAGCTGCTCGTCCGCGCCGAGGATGCCGCTGCGCTCTGGGACGCTGTGCTCGCAGCGGGCGAGCCGCATGGCCTCGTTCCTGCTGGGCTCGCCGCCCGTGACACGCTCCGCCTTGAGGCGGGCATGCCCCTCTACGGCCACGAGCTCTCGCTCGACACGAAGCCTGCGCAGGCCGGACTCGGCCGCGTCGTGGCATCCGACAAGGACGATTTCGTCGGGAAGGCTTCGGTGGAACGGGACCCTTCGACAGGCTCAGGGACCGGGACCGGGGTCGAAGTGTCGCGCGTCCTCGTCGGCCTGACCGCTGACGGCAAGCGCGCGGGACGCGCCGGCTACACCGTCGTCACAAATGATGGCACCGCGATCGGTGAGATCACCAGCGGAGCGCTCAGCCCCACACTCGGCCACCCGATCGCGATGGCCTTCATCGACCCCGCATTCGCCGACGCGGGAACAACCGTCAACCTCGATGTCCGCGGAACCAAGATCCCCGCAACCGTGACCGCACTGCCTTTCTACCGGAGGAAGAAATGACCGATCTCAACGCCCTCAAGTACACCGACGAGCACGAGTGGCTCTCGATCACCGATGGTGTCGCGACCATCGGCATCACCGACTACGCCGCTGACAAGCTCGGCGACGTCGTCTTCGTCGAACTGCCCGCTGTCGGAACCGAGATCGCTTCGGGCTCCGTCGTCGGCGAGATCGAGTCGACGAAGTCCGTCGGCGAGCTCTACGCGCCGCTGACCGGAACCGTGACCGAGATCAACGACGCCGTCGTCGATGACCCGTCGCTCGTGAACGCTGAGCCGTTCGCCGCCGGCTGGCTCATCAAGATCTCGATCGCCGAAGGCGCAGCCGACGGACTCCTCGACCGCGACGCCTACGTCGCGCTGACTGAAGGCTGATCCGGCTGTGACAGCATTCGCCGACCGCCATATCGGAACCACCGCTGAAACCCAGCGCACGATGCTCGAAGCGCTCGGCCTCACGGATGCCGACGCGCCGGTCGAGGAACTGATGCGGCAGGCCGTTCCGGCCGCGATCTTCACGGACCCTTCGACAGGCTCAGGGTCCGGAGAGAGCGTCATCCCGCATGCGGCGACCGAGGCAGAAGCACTGGCCGAGCTCCGCGGCTTCGCCTCGCGCAACACGGTGAACACGCCGATGATCGGCCTCGGCTACTACGGCACGATCACCCCGAGCGTCATTCAGCGCAATGTCCTGGAGAACCCGTCCTGGTACACGGCCTACACGCCGTACCAGCCGGAGATCTCGCAGGGGCGTCTGGAGGCACTCATCAACTTCCAGACGATGGTGGCCGACCTCACCGGGCTCACGACCGCGAACGCGTCGATGCTCGATGAGTCCACGGCGGTCGCCGAGGGGATGCTGCTGGCCCGGCGCGCCTCGAAGGCGAAGTCCGCGGTGTTCGTGGTCGACGCCGATGCATTCCCGCAGACCAAGGCGCTGCTGGCGACCCGCGCTTCGGCTCTCGGCATCGAACTCGTCGAACGCGATCTCGCCGGTGGCGAGGCTCTCCCGGAGGAGCTGTTCGGCGTGTTCGTGCAGTACCCCGCAGCATCCGGTCGCGTCTGGGATCCGACCGCCGTCATCGACGCTGCGCATCTCGCCGGTGGTCTCGCGGTCGTCGCTGCTGATCTGCTCGCGCTGACGCTGATCGCCTCGCCCGGCTCGCTCGGTGCGGATGTCGCGGTCGGCACGACGCAGCGCTTCGGTGTGCCGATGGGCTTCGGCGGACCGCACGCCGGTTACATGGCCGTGCGCCAGGGCCTCGAGCGCCAGCTGCCGGGCCGCCTCGTCGGCGTCTCGGTGGATGCCGAGGGCAAGCCCGCGTACCGACTCTCGTTGCAGACGCGCGAGCAGCACATTCGCCGTGAGAAGGCGACGTCGAACATCTGCACCGCACAGGTGCTGCTCGCTGTCATGGCCGCGATGTACGCGGTCTACCACGGGCCGGACGGGCTGCGGCAGATCGCACTGAACGTCGCGGCGAACGCAACCCTCCTCCGCGATCGGCTTGTCGAAGCCGGCGCCGACATCGTGCACGATGCGTTCTTCGACACGCTGCAGGTGCGTGCCTCGGATGCGGCGGCGATTGTCGCGCGCGCGCATGACGACCACGGCATCCTGCTGTACCTCGTGGACGACGCAACCGTCGGCATCTCGGTCGACGAGACGACGACGTATGCCGACCTCGGCCAGGTAGCCACTCTCTTCGGAGCATCCACCTCGGCCTTCGGCCCGCTCGCGGGTTCCCCGCGGGCCGTTGAGCGGCCTTCCCCGCGGGCCGTTGAGCGAGCGTCAGCGAGACGAAACGGGTTGAGCGAGCGCCAGCGAGTCGAAACCGCCCACACGGCCCTCCCGTCATCCCTCCACCGCACCGACGACTACCTCACCCACCCCGTCTTCCACATGCACCACAGCGAGACGGCGATGATGCGGTATCTCAAGCAGCTCGCTGACCGCGACTACGCACTCGATCGGGGCATGATCCCGCTGGGCTCGTGCACGATGAAGCTCAACGCGGCCACCGAGATGGCATCGATCACGTGGCCGGAGTTCGCCGGTATCCACCCCTTCGCACCGGCATCCGATGTCGAGGGATATCTCGACATGATCACGCAGCTCGAGGGCTGGCTCGCCGAGGTCACCGGCTACGACGCAGTCTCGCTGCAGCCGAATGCCGGCTCACAGGGCGAGCTCGCAGGTCTCCTCGCGATCCGGGGCTTCCACCTCGCGAACGGCGACGAGCACCGTACGGTGTGCCTCATCCCGTCCTCCGCGCACGGCACGAATGCGGCATCCGCTGTTCTTGCCGGCATGAAGGTCGTCGTCGTCGCCTGCGATGAGATGGGCAACGTGGATCTCGACGATCTGCGCGCGAAGATCGCGGCGCACGCCGACGAGATCGCCGCCCTCATGATCACGTATCCGTCGACGCACGGCGTGTACGAGCAGGATGTCGTCGACATCACTGCCGCGGTGCACGACGCTGGTGGGCAGGTGTATGTCGACGGGGCCAACCTCAACGCGTTGCTCGGCTACGCGCGATTCGGCGACCTCGGCGGCGACGTCTCGCACCTGAACCTGCACAAGACATTCGCCATCCCGCACGGCGGTGGTGGACCAGGCGTCGGGCCGGTCGCGGCGAAGTCGCATCTTGCGCCCTACCTGCCGTCGCATCCGCTCGAACAGCGCGCGACCCACGCCGGTGGGTATGAGTTCGCCGGTGGTGTCGTCTC
>NZ_JBQDSX010000008.1:27598-89981 GCF_052099035.1 Microbacterium sp.
TGTGGCAAGTCAGTAACGGTTCATTAACGGAGCTGTTGTGATGATGTGCGGTCACGTAGCCTCTGTATCTAATGGCGCCCGTAGCGGCGTGCCCTTTGCACTGTCCACAGGAGGACATCCAATGAAGCGAAACAAGATCACCCTCGCCGGGGTGGGCCTGCTCTCAGCTGGCGCGCTGGTTCTGGCTGGCTGCGCAAGCAGCGACAACGGATCCGGCAACGGCGACGAGGATGGCGGAGGAGACTCCTCCGCGATCATCACCGCGAACGGATCCGAGCCGCAGAACCCGCTCATCCCGACCAACACCAACGAGGTCGGTGGTGGCAAGATCCTCGACGCGATGTTCGCAGGACTGGTCGGCTACGCAGCCGATGGCTCCGTGCACAACGACGTCGCCGAGGAGATCACGGTCGACGATCCTCAGCACCTGACGGTCAAGATCCGTGAGGGACTGACCTTCACCGATGGTGAAGAGGTCACGGCAGACAACTTCATCAATGCCTGGAACTACGGCGCACTGGCCTCGAACGAGCAGCTCTCCAGCTACTTCTTCGAAGACATCGAGGGTTTCAGTTACGACGAGGATTCCGAGCTGACCGGTCTGGAGCAGGTCGACGACTACACGTTCACGATCGCTCTGAACAAGCCGGCATCCGACTTCGCGCAGCGTCTGGGCTACTCGGCCTACTTCCCGCTGCCCGACGTCGCGTTCGATGACATCGACGCCTTCGGCGAGAGCCCGATCGGCAACGGCCCGTACATGCTCGATGGCGAAGACGCATGGCAGCACGATGTCGGCATCAACCTGGTAACGAACCCCGAGTACGACGGCCCGCGAACGCCGGCCAACGGCGGCCTGAACATCGTGTTCTACGCTTCGCAGGATGCTGCATACGCAGACCTGCAAGCAGGCGAGCTCGACGTCCTCGACGCAATCCCTGACTCGGCCTTCGGGACCTTCGAGTCCGACCTGGGCGACCGCGCGGTGAACCAGCCGGCAGCGATCTTCCAGTCGTTCACGATCCCCGAGCGCCTCGAGCACTTCGGTGGCGAAGAAGGCAAGCTGCGTCGTCAGGCGCTGTCGATGTCGATCGACCGCGCCGAGATCACCGACGTGATCTTCCAGGGCACCCGTACCCCGGCCAGCGACTTCACCTCGCCGGTCATCGACGGCTGGTCCGACTCGCTGGAAGGCGCCGAGGTGCTGGCATACGACCCCGACGCAGCCAAGGAACTGTGGGCTCAGGCTGACGCGATCAGCCCGTGGACCGGTGAGTTCCAGATCGCCTACAACGCCGACGGCGGACACCAGGCATGGGTCGACGCGACCGTGAACTCGATCAAGAACACTCTCGGAATCGAGGCATCGGGTGCGCCGTACCCGACCTTCGCCGAGGCGCGTGAGCTGATCACCAACCGCACGATCGAGACGGCCTTCCGTACCGGCTGGCAGGCGGACTACCCGGGTCTGTACAACTTCCTCGGACCGCTCTACGCGACCAACGCCGGTTCGAACGATGGCGACTACTCCAACGCTGAGTTCGATGACCTGCTCGCGCAGGGCATCTCGGCTACTGAGCCCGGTCAGGCGAACGAACTGTTCCAGCAGGCGCAGGAAGTCCTGCTGCAGGACCTCCCGGCCACGCCGCTCTGGTACTCCAACGTCGTCGGTGGCTTCGGTGAGTCCGTGAGCAACGTCGAGTTCGGCTGGAACTCGGTGCCGCTGTACGAACAGATCACCAAGGTCGGCTGATATCGGCAGGTGACGAGGCGGTGGTGAACTACCACCGCCTCGTTGCCTGCGTTCGTACCCCGAAGGGAGGTCGAGGGTGGCTCTATACATCCTCAGACGGATCCTGCAGGCGATTCCGGTTTTCTTCGGTGCCACCCTGCTGATCTATTTCATGGTTTTCGCAATGCCTGGCGATCCCATCGCCGCACTGTTCGGAGACCGCCAGCCGAATCCGGCTCTTCTCGAGCGACTGCGTGAGCAGTATCACCTCGATCAGCCGTTCCTCGTGCAGTATTTCTTCTATATCTCCGGCATCTTCCGCCTTGATTTCGGCATCAGCTTCTCCGGACAGCCGGTGATCGACATCCTCGCCAGGACGTTCCCGGTCACGCTCCGGCTCGCCGTGATGGCCGTGGTCATCGCCTTCGTGCTCGCCATCGTGATCGGCCTGTTCTCCGCGCTCCGCAAGGGCGGCATCTTCGACAACTCGATGCTCGTGATCGCCCTCGTCTTCGTGGCCGTGCCGATCTTCGTGCTCGCGTTCCTCGCGCAATACTTCCTCGCCGTGCAACTCGGCTGGTTCAGACCCACGGTCGGCGCCCAGAACGACTGGGGAGACCTGTGGCTTCCCGCGATCGTGCTGGGTCTGAGCGTGTACGCGACGAGCATGCGCCTCACCCGCAGCTCCACGATCGACACGCTGAATCAGGACTGGGTCCGCACCGCGTACAGCAAGGGGCTCTCGAGACGCCGCGTGATCCCGGTGCACGTACTGCGCAACTCGCTCATCCCGATGGTCACCGACCTCGGCACGGTTTTCGGCATCCTGATGGTGGGAGCGACCGTGACAGAGGGCATCTTCAACGTCCCCGGCGTCGGCAACACGCTCTACCAGGCGATCATCCGCGGTGAGAACCCCACCGTGGTCTCGTTCGTCACCGTGTTCGTCGTCGTCTACGTGTTCATCAACATCGTCGTGGACCTTCTCTACGGCCTGCTTGACCCAAGGATCCGCTATGTCACGACCTGACGCACGCGCGGAGCACTTCGTCGCTCCCGTCGACACGACCTCCATCCCCGTGGACGTCGTCCGCATCGATGCGAAACGCAGCAACCTCTGGCTCGACGCCTGGCGTGATCTGCGCAAACGCCCGGTCTTCTGGATCTCAGCCGCATTCGTCGTGCTCGTCGTCGTCGTCTCGGTGTGGCCGAGTCTCTTCACGAACGTGCCGCCCAACAACGACTGCGTACTGGCCAACAGCAACGGCGGTCCGGAGGCGGGACATCCGTTCGGATTCACGCGACAGGGCTGCGACGTATACTCGCGCGTCATCTGGGGCACCAGGACCTCGGTCGTCGTCGGCCTGCTGGCAACGCTGATCAGCACCCTCATCGGAGTGGTGATGGGTGCGTACGCCGGCTTCTACGGCGGATGGCTCGACTCACTGCTCTCCCGAATCGGCGACATCTTCTTCACGATCCCGTACATCATCGCCGCGATCGTCGTGATGTCGGTGATGCCGGTTCGCAACGAGTTCGTGCTCGCCTTCGCGATCGGCGGGTTCGCCTGGGCATCGACGGCGAGGATCATGCGAGCGGAGGTGCTCCGCGTCAAACAGGCTGATTTCGTGATGGGTGCCGAGGCCGTCGGCCTCTCACGGTTCCGGACGCTCCTCAGCCACGTGCTGCCGAACGCGATGGCCCCGGTCATCGTCGTCGCCACGCTCAGCCTCGGAGCTGCGATCGTCGCGGAGTCCGTGCTGTCGTTCCTCGGAGTCGGGCTCGGCGGTAACACGATGTCATGGGGCAACGACATCAGTCAGGCGCAGACCAATATCCGCACCGCTCCCATGGCGCTGTTCTGGCCGTCACTGGCGCTGACCTTGACCGTGCTGGCATTCATCTCTCTCGGCGAGCTGCTGCGCGACGCCGTCGACCCGAAGGCGAGGGCACAGCGATGAGCGCTCCACTGCTCAGCATCCGCGATCTGAAGGTCGCGTTCCGCAGCGGCAAGACGTCGCGCGAAGTGCTGCACGGCGTGAACCTCGACATCTTCCCCGGGGAGACGCTGGCCATCGTCGGTGAATCGGGTTCCGGCAAGTCGACGACGGCAGCCGCGATCATCGACCTGCTCCCGGGAACCGGTGAGGTGACCGCCGGCAGCATCATGCTCGACGGGCGTGAGCTCACCACGGCGAGCCGCAGCGAGATGGAGCGGCTTCGCGGACGTGAGATCGGGTACGTCCCGCAGGATCCGATGTCGAACCTCAATCCGGTCTGGTCGATCGGGTTCCAGGTGAAGGAAGCCGTGCGCGCCAATGGGCTGGCTCAGGGGCGCCGCGAGGTGCATGATCGCGCCGTCGAGGTGCTCGTGCAAGCGGGTCTCAGCGATGCCGCGCGGCGCATGCACCAGTTCCCGCACCAGTTCTCGGGCGGCATGCGTCAGCGTGCTCTCATCGGCATCGGGCTGGCGGCAGACCCCAAGCTGCTGATCGCCGATGAGCCGACCAGTGCGCTGGACGTCACCGTCCAACGCGTGATCCTCGATCACCTGGCCACGCTCACCAGCGAGCGCGGCACCTCGGTGCTGCTGATCACGCACGACCTCGGCCTCGCCGCAGAGCGTGCCGATCGCATCCTCGTGATGAACCAGGGCGAGATCGTCGAGGCCGGTACCAGCGCGGAGATTCTTACCAATCCGCAGCACCCGTACACGCAGCGTCTTGTCGCCGCC
The DNA here is from genome assembly GCF_052099035.1 of Microbacterium sp. Taxonomy (GTDB): domain Bacteria; phylum Actinomycetota; class Actinomycetes; order Actinomycetales; family Microbacteriaceae; genus Microbacterium. The sequence goes on from NZ_JBQDSX010000008.1 coordinate 32,065, forward strand.
GCTCCGAGCCTGGCATCCCAGCGAATCGGAATCACGGCAGGCCACGTCGAGACTCCCGTCGAGACGGGCCCTGCCGTGGTCGAGGTGCGCGATCTTGTGAAGGATTTCTCGATCCGTACCGGCGGGCTCCGACACGAGCGGTTCCGCGCGGTCGATGAGGTGTCGTTCTCGATTCCGCGCGGCAAGACTCTCGCGCTGGTGGGCGAGTCCGGTTCGGGCAAGTCCACGGTCGCGAAGATGCTGCTGCAGCTCGAGAAACCGACGGACGGCGAGATCCTCATCGACGGCTTGCCGACGAGCACGATGTCTCGCTCGGATGTCTTCCGCCTGCGGCGCCGGATGCAACCGGTATTCCAGGACCCGTACGGTTCGCTGGATCCGCTGCGCAGCATCGGAAGTCTCATCTCGGAGCCGATGCACGTGCACGGCATCGGCACGCGCGAGCAGCAGCATCAGCGCTCGCTGGATCTGCTCGAGCAGGTGGCGCTGCCGCGGGAGCTCGCGTGGCGGTACCCGAACGAGCTCTCCGGTGGTCAGCGTCAACGTGTTGCGATCGCGCGCGCTCTCGCTCTCAACCCCGAGATCGTCGTGCTCGATGAGGCGGTCTCGGCGCTGGACGTGCTGGTGCAGGATCAGATCCTGAATCTGCTCGCCGACCTGCAGCGCGACCTCGGCCTGACCTACCTGTTCATCACGCACGACCTCGCGGTGGTGCGCGTCGCCGCTGACTTCGTGTGTGTCATGGAGCAGGGACGGATCGTCGAGCAGGGCACAGTGGACGACATCTTCAGCAACCCGCAGGAGGAGTACACCCGGCGTCTGCTGGCTGCCATTCCCGGTGCCTCGCTGCCGCTGGACGGCGTCGGCTGATGGCAGAAGTCCGGCCGCCGCGGATCTTCCGCATCACCGGGGCGGCGGGGCTGCTCGTCATCGCCGCCATCGGATCGGTCGCGCTGCTGATCGAGGCAGCCGTTCGCTCCGGCATCGGCAACATGCTGCTGCTCGCGCCCTGGCCGCTCCTGGTGCTGTGGGCGATCTACGTCGTTGGGATCGCTTCCGACATCCGAGCGGACCATACCGGGGTTCAGGTGCAGAACCTGCTGCGTCGGATCTCGGTGCCGTGGTCGCGGGTGAAGCGCGTCGGTATGCGCTGGCAGATCGAGCTGACCCTCGATGACGGCACGGCCGTGCGCTGCTTCGGCGGTCCCGTGCGGTCGAAGCCGCGCCGCTTGGGCCCCGGACGCACCAAGGAGGACGGGAACGCGGAGGCGGGAGACGGCGTCGCCAAGCTGCAGCGCCTGCGTCTGGACGCCCAGAGCGCCCCGGATGCCGTCGTCGTGAGGACCTGGGACTGGGCGGCGACCCTTGTGCTCGCCGTGCTCGTCGTCTGGGCTGGCGTGGCGATTCTCGTCACGTACTAGGGGAGCAGCGGCGCGACGAGGGGATAGCCGACGAACGCCACTGCGTCGATGAGGAAGTGCGCCACGAGGAACGGCAGCAGGCGTCCGGTGCGGGCGAACAGCCATCCGAACAGCAGCCCCATGGCCAGGTTGCCGATGAACGCGCCCGGTCCCTGGTACAGGTGATAGCTCGCGCGCAGCACCGAGGTCGCGATGATGATCGGCCACAGGCCCCACCCGAGCTGACGCAGCCGGAAGAACAGGTAGCCGAGCACCACGAACTCCTCCATGAGTGACGCACGTGCGGCCGACAGCAACAGGATCGGCACCGTCCACCAGTGCGTGTCGAGTCCGCCCGGATCGACGAGAACGAACAGCCCCAGCATCCGGCCGCTCACGTAGAGCGCGAGGCCCGGGATGCCGATGGCGAGCACCAGCAAGATGCCGCGGCTGATGTCGCGCCCGATGTGCGTGCCGTCCAGCCCCAGCCTGCCCAGATGCGGGCGGGTGTTCTGCCAGAGCAGGAAGCACACCAGCAGCACCGGCACGATCGAGAATCCGATCCCCAGCACCTGGTAGATGAAGTCGAAGACCTCGCGGTCGCTGCGGGAGGGGTTCAGCGTCGTCGTCTGATCCGCCAGGGGCGTCGCATCCGTCAGGCGGTACGCGAGCTGCACGATTGAGTAGATCGCCGACTCGCCGAGACCGAGCGCCAGGACGATCGCGATCTCCCACCAGGTGCGGGGTGTGGATGGGGTCGGTCCCTGAGCCTGTTGAAGGGTCACACGGTGATGTTACGGGAGCGTTCATATGCGTGCTCAGTGAGAGATCAGCGATCGTGCTATATCCTGAAACGTCGGCATCCCGACGAATCCCACACCCTTTTAGGAAAACTTGCATGGCGCACGCCCTTCGTTCTGACCTCCGCAATGTCGCAATCGTCGCGCACGTCGACCACGGCAAGACCACCCTTGTCGACGCGATGCTTCGTCAGACCGGCTCGTTCGGCGAGCACGCTCACGTCGATGAACGCGCTATGGATTCCAATGACCTTGAGCGTGAAAAGGGCATCACGATCCTCGCGAAGAACACCGCGATCACGTACAAGGGCGAGCACGCCGACGGTAAAGAGATCACGATCAACGTGATCGACACCCCCGGCCACGCCGACTTCGGTGGCGAGGTCGAGCGCGGCCTGTCGATGGTCGACGGCGTCGTGCTGCTGGTCGACTCCTCCGAGGGTCCGCTGCCGCAGACCCGCTTCGTGCTGCGCAAGGCGCTCGAGGCCAAGCTTCCCGTCATCCTCCTGGTCAACAAGACCGACCGCCCCGACGCGCGTATCGCAGAGGTCGAGGCTGAGGCGCAGGATCTGCTGCTCGGTTTGGCTTCCGACCTCGTCGACGACGTGCCCGACCTCGATGTCGACGCGCTGCTCGATGTTCCCGTCGTCTACGCCTCCGGCCGTGCCGGTGCTGCCAGCCGCAACCGTCCCGAGAACGGCACGCTGCCGGACAACGAGGACCTCGAGCCGCTGTTCGGCGCGATCCTCGAGCACATTCCGGCTCCGTCCTACGATGACGAGGCACCGCTGCAGGCCTGGGTCACGAACCTCGACTCCAGCCCGTTCCTCGGCCGTCTCGCGCTGCTGCGCGTCTTCAACGGCACGCTGAAGAAGGGCCAGACGGTCGCCTGGGTGCGCGCAGATGGCACCCACCAGAACGCCCGCATCACCGAGCTGCTGAAGACCCGTGCCCTCGAGCGCTACCCGGCCGAGTCCGCCGCCCCCGGCGACATCGTGGCCATCGCCGGTTTCGAGGACATCACCATCGGTGAGACGATCGCCGACCCGGATGACGTGCGTCCGCTGCCGCAGATCCACGTCGATGACCCCGCGATCTCGATGACGATCGGCACCAACACGTCGCCGCTGATGGGCAAGGTCAAGGGGCACAAGCTCACCGCCCGTATGGTCAAGGACCGCCTGGACCGCGAGCTCATCGGTAACGTCTCGCTCAAGGTCGTCGACATCGGACGCCCGGATGCCTGGGAAGTTCAGGGCCGTGGCGAGCTCGCACTCGCGATCCTCGTCGAGAACATGCGCCGCGAGGGCTTCGAGCTCACTGTCGGCAAGCCGCAGGTGGTCACCCGTCAGGTCGACGGCAAGGTGCACGAGCCCTACGAGCACCTGACGATCGACGCGCCCGAGGAGTACCTCGGTGCCATCACGCAGCTCCTCGCGAACCGCAAGGGCCGCATGGACAACATGATCAACCACGGCACCGGCTGGGTGCGCATGGAGTTCATCGTCCCCTCGCGTGGTCTCATCGGCTTCCGCACCGAGTTCATGACCACCACGCGCGGCACCGGTATCGCCAACGCGATCTCGCACGGCTACGATGCCTGGGCCGGTCACATCACCACGCGTCAGAACGGCTCGATCGTCGCTGACCGTTCGGGTGTCGTCACCCCGTTCGCGATGATCGCACTGCAGGAGCGCATGTCGTTCTTCGTGCAGCCCACGCAGGAGGTCTACGAGGGCATGGTCATCGGCGAGAACTCGCGCGCCGACGACATGGACGTGAACATCACCAAGGAGAAGAAGCTCACGAACATGCGTGCCGCGAGCTCGGACACCTTCGAGTCGATGACGCCTCCGCGCCAGCTCACGCTCGAGGAGAGCCTCGAGTTCGCCCGCGACGACGAATGCGTCGAGGTGACTCCCGAGGTCGTCCGCATTCGCAAGATGATCCTCGACCAGACCGTCCGCGGCCGCGAGACCGCTCGCATGAAGCGTCAGGACGCGAACGCGTAATTCCCCCCTCGTCGAGGCCCCCTCTGGTTGTCGACGCCCCCGCTGACATACGTCGCTGCGCGGGGGCGTGGATGCTGGGAGGGGGCCTCGACGCGTCATGGAGACCCACACGGGCGGGGCCGGTCAGCGCAGCTCTGAGATGAGCACCGCGCTGGTCCCGGGCTCGGTCGCCTCGAAAACGTGGGGTGCATCGCCGGCATATGAGAGGTAGTCACCGGGGCTCAGCAGTACTGCGTCGGCGGCGGGACCGATCTTCGCCTGGCCGGAGATCAGGATCACGTGCTCGATCGTTCCGGGGTGGTGCGGGGCTGACCGCCGCGGCTCGCCGGGCTCGGACCGAATGAGGTACACGTCGCGCCGCGCGCCCGGAGGGCTCGCGGAGAGGAGGCTGGCGCTGTATGCGGACGCCGCGGACGAGGGGACTCCCGCACGGTCGGATGCTCGGATGAGGGTCGGTGCGTTCGCCTGCTGATCCACGAGGACCGCGAAGGGGACATCGAGCGCGACCCCGAGGGCCCACAGCGTTTCGACGCTGGGATTTCCTGATCCGGTCTCCAGCTGAGACACCGTCGCTTTCGACACTCCGGCCTGCCGTGCGAGCTCTGACACCGACATTCCGCGTGCTTCGCGCTCGCGCTTGAGCGTGCGGGCGATGCGTGTTCCGAGATCCTGCATCTGTTCATCATGTCAAACAGTCGTTCACTTGACTATCCACAGATTGCTGTTCAGAATGATCAGCATGCGTTCAACAAACCGAACGGAGCGTGTCGTCGATACCTCCGGACGCCGCGAGGTCTGGCGTGAGGGCCTCGGCGTCGCCATCGCCACGAGCGCATATGGGATCTCGTTCGGAGCGCTCGCCGTAGCATCCGGTCTCGATGTCTGGCAGACCTGTGTGCTGAGCCTGCTGATGTTCACCGGCGGATCGCAATTCGCCTTCATCGGCGTCTTCGGCGCGGGCGGAATGGCGGCGCTGCCGTCGGCTATCGCCTCGGCCGCGCTGCTCGGCGTGCGCAATGTGGCGTACGGCATGCGGATGTCGCCGACGATCGGACCGGGGCCCCTCAAGCGGACCGTCGCAGCGCACGTCACCATCGATGAGTCCACCGCCGTCGCGATCTCGCAGAGCACGCCGCCGCTGCGCCGGCTCGGCTTCTGGATCACCGGGCTCGGCGTCTTCATCGGCTGGAACATCACAACGCTCCTGGGGGCACTGCTCGGTGATGTCCTCGGCGACCCCAAGACATGGGGGCTGGATGCTGCGGCCGCTGCCGCCTTCCTCGCCCTGCTGTGGCCGCGGCTCAAGCAACGGCAGGCGGTCGCGGTCGGTGTCGCCGCGGCCGTGATCGCCGCGGTGCTCACGCCGTTCATCATGCCGGGGCTTCCCGTGCTGGTGGCCGCGATCGTCGCGATCGTGGTCGGCTGGTTCAACTGGCTGGGCTGCAGTGATCACGTCGTCGGTGAAGAAGAGGCCGCCGCATGAGCGTGTGGAGTGCAGTCCTGCTCGCGGCCTGCATCTGTGCAGCACTGAAAGCCTTCGGCTATCTGATTCCCGCCCACCTTCTGGAGGCACCACGACCGGCGCGCATCTCCGATCTGCTCACCGTGGCGCTCCTGGCAGCCCTCGTCGCCGTCCAGACGCTCGGCAACGGCCAGGCGATCGTGGTGGATGCCAGAATTCCCGCCGTGCTGGTCGCGGCATGCCTGCTGTATCTGCGCCAGTCCTTTCTCGTCGTCGTGATCGCCGCGGCCGCGGTCGCGGCTCTCCTTCGTCTGGTCGGCTGGGCCGTATGAGGGTGGGCCGTATGAGAGTAGGCAGTGAGGCGTGAGCGCGAGTCGGGCGCGTAAGATCGGGGCGTGCCCAACTGGTTGTCTCGAACGCTGTCCTGGATCGCTGCCGCCCTCGTCGGCGTCGTCTACGGCACCGCCGGCACGATCGCGCACAGCCTCATGTGGGGGCCGATCCCGATCGGGCTCATCGTCGGCGGAATCGCCTGCGCCGCCCTGCTCGTCGCGGTGCGCACACTCACCCATGATCGGGGAGCGGCTGTGGCGACCGCGATCGGCATGATCGGCATGCTGCTGATCATCTCGGGCCCAGGGCCGGGCGGCTCGGTCATCGTCCCGAACACTCCGGTTGGTCAGATCTGGATCTACCTCGTCTGCGGTATCGCGCTGGTGGTGATCGCCTGGCCGAGCCTGAAGAGACTGCCCGTTCAGGTCCAGGCGCCGGTGCAGGCGCCTGTTCAGGAGAACGGGTCGTAGACTGGAGGGGTGACGTATGTGATCGCCCTTCCGTGCGTCGATGTCAAGGATCGCGCCTGCATCGACGAGTGCCCCGTTGACTGCATCTACGAGGGTGAACGCTCGCTGTACATCCACCCCGACGAATGCGTCGACTGCGGTGCCTGCGAGCCGGTCTGCCCCGTCGAGGCGATCTACTACGAAGACGACCTGCCCGAGGAATGGGCGGACTACTACAAGGCGAACGTCGAGTTCTTCAACGAGGTCGGATCGCCCGGTGGCGCGGCGAAGGTGGGCGTCATCAAGTACGACCACCCGATCATCGCGGCTCTTCCTCCCCAGGGCGAGTAGCCGGTGGGCGTCAAGGATCTCGCCGATTACCCGTGGGATGCTGTCGTCCCGTTCCGCGAGCGTGCCGCGCAGCATCCACAGGGTCTGGTCGATCTGTCGATCGGCTCGCCGGTCGACCCGACGCCGGACGTGATCCGCACCGCCCTCGCCGAGGCCACCGACGCCCACGCGTATCCGCAGAACGTCGGCATCCCGGCGCTGCGCGAGGCGATCGTCGACTGGTACGCGCGGCGCAGGGGAGTGCCGGACCTCACCGTCGACAACGTGCTGCCCACCGTCGGCTCGAAGGAGCTCGTGGCGCTTCTGCCGACGCTGCTCGGCCTGGGTGCTGGCGACATCGTCGTCATCCCACGCGTCGCGTATCCCACGTACGAGGTCGGTGCGCGGGTCGCCGGAGCGACTCCCGTGGCCGAAGATGACCCGGCCGCCTGGCCTGAGGGCACGAAACTCATCTGGATCAACAGCCCCGGAAACCCGGACGGGCGCACCTGGACGACGGATGAGCTCGCGGCGGCCGTTCGACGCTCCCGTGAGCTCGGAGCCGTCCTCGCGAGCGACGAATGCTACGCAGAGCTCGGCTGGGACGGGCAATGGGCGACCGAGCCCGTGCCCTCCGTGCTCGACCCACGGGTGACGGACGGCACACGTCGCAACCTGCTGAGTGTCTACTCGCTGAGCAAGCAGTCCAACCTCGCCGGTTACCGTGCTGCATTCGTGGCGGGTTGCGCGCGGGTGATCGCAGACCTCCTCACCGCACGCAAGCACCTGGGCCTGATGATGCCGCTTCCGGTGCAGCAGGCGATGGTCGCAGCCCTCGGCGACGACGAGCACGTCGCGGCCCAGAAGGAGCTGTATCGCGCGCGTCGCGAGCTGCTGCGCCCGGCACTGGAGGTCGCAGGCTTCCGGATCGACGGGTCCGAGGCGGGCCTGTATCTGTGGGCGACCGAGGGCAAGGACGCGTGGGAATCGATGGGAAGGCTCGCCGATCTTGGCATCCTCGCCGGCCCTGGACCGTTCTACGGACCGGATGCTGCAACGCACGTGCGTCTATCGCTGACGGCACCGCTCGACCGGGTCGCGGAGGGAGCTCGCCGCCTGCGCGGCGACGGTCTGTAGGTTCTCACTGCGTATCTGCGCCATCTCTTGGCCGATGTCACAGTAGGCCATTCTGACGACTAGGCTGTAAAGGCGATTCGGTCGGGATCCGGCCAGGCGCCCAGCGCCGTGCATCGCCCTCGATCAATCCGACCGTCTGGACCAATCCGGCCAGCGGGTCGTACACGTACAAGGAGGACCGCGTGAGTGCAGCGGGAGACCAGCAGGCCAAGGCGACTCTCACGATCGGTGAGACGACGGCGCAGTTCCCTCTCCTGCGCAGTACTGCGGGCGCGGACAGCATCGACTTCTCGACGCTGACCAAGCAGACCGGTTATACGGGCCTGGATTACGGGTTCGTCAACACGGCATCCACCAAGTCGGACATCACCTACATCGATGGCGATCAGGGCATCCTGCGCTATCGCGGGTATCCGATCGAGCAGATCGCCAAGAACTGCAGCTACCTCGAGGTTGCCTGGCTCCTCATCTACGGTGAGCTGCCCACACCGTCAGAGCTCGCCGACTTCGATGAGCGCATCCGCCGCCACACGCTGCTGCACGAGGACCTCAAGCACTTCTTCTCGGCGCTCCCGCACACGGCGCACCCGATGTCGGTGCTGTCTTCGGCGGTCTCGGCTCTGTCGACCTACTACGAGGGCCAGACCGACCCGAACAACCCCGAGCACGTCGAGCTGAACATGGTGCGCATGCTCGCAAAGCTCCCCGTGATTGCGGCGTACGCGCACAAGAAGAGCGTCGGTCAGGCGTTCCTCTACCCCGACAACTCGCTGAGCTTCGTCGACAACTTCCTCAAGCTCAACTTCGGCGTCAACTCCGAGCCCTACGAGATCAACCCGGTCATGTCGAAGGCGCTCGAGTTGCTGCTGATCCTGCACGAGGACCACGAGCAGAACGCCTCGACCTCGACCGTGCGCCTGGTGGGCTCGACGGGGGCGAACCAGTTCGCATCGATCTCCGCCGGCATCCAGGCGCTCTCCGGTCCGCTGCACGGCGGTGCGAACGAGGCCGTGCTGAGCATGCTCGCCGAGATCCGCGACTCCGGTCAGGGCGTGCAGCGGTTCGTCGAGCGCGTCAAGAACAAAGAAGAGGGCGTCAAGCTCATGGGCTTCGGCCACCGGGTCTACAAGAACTACGACCCGCGCGCGAAGCTCGTCAAGGAAGCAGCCGACGAGGTGCTGCGCGAGCTCGGTGTCACCGACCCGCTGCTCGACCTCGCTAAGGAGCTCGAAGAGATCGCCCTCGCGGACGACTACTTCAAGGAGCGTCGCCTCTACCCGAACGTCGACTTCTACACCGGCGTCATCTACAAGGCGATGGGCTTCCCGACGCGCATGTTCACCGTGCTGTTCGCGATCGGTCGCCTGCCCGGCTGGCTGGCGCAGTGGCGTGAGCTCAACCTTGACCCGCAGACCAAGATCGGCCGCCCGCAGCAGCTGTACACGGGAGCTCCGGAACGTCAGTTCCCGACCCGCTGATCGGTCGGATGCTGAAAGCCCCGGTCCCTTCCTTCAGGAAGTGGCCGGGGCTTTTGCGTTGATCAGGCTCGTCCGCCGCGGGTCAAAGCCGTTGCTGCGGGGCGCAGCGGCTGTATTGAGCAGGCTCGTCTGCCGCGGGTCGTTGAGCGAGCCGGAGGCGAGACGAAACGGGCTGAGCGAGCCGGAGGCGAGTCCGGTGCTACCCGGGCCTCAGCGGCCCTGGCCGCCGCCCTGCGCGCGACGCGGCTGGCGGGTGTCGACGCGCTGGCCGACCTGGATGCCGGAACGCTGACCGCCGGAACGCTGTCCGCCGGAGCGCTGACCCTGAGCTGCCGGCTGAGCCTGCCCGCCCTGACCGCCCTGACCCTGCGGGCGACGGCGGCGACGTGCGGGTGAACCGGATGCCGGGGCGCCACCCTGCTGGGGCTGACGCGCCTTCTTGGGCTGCTGGCGCTGCTGCTGGGCCTGCACGGGAGCGGGCTTGACGTGTGCTGCGCGCTCGCCGACGAGCTCGTCGACGATGGTGGAGTTCGCCTGCTCGAGCTCGGCGGTGATCTGCGCCTTGCGCAGCAGATCCTTCACATCACGACGCTGCTCGGGGAGCACGACCGTGACCACGGTTCCCGATGCACCCGCACGAGCGGTGCGGCCGGAGCGGTGCAGGTATGCCTTGTGCTCCATCGGCGGGTCGACGTGGACGACGAGGTCGACGTTGTCGACGTGCACACCGCGGGCGGCGACGTCGGTGGCGACGAGGACGCGTACGCCGCCGTCGGCCGGGTCGGCGGAGAACGCGCTGAGGTTGCGCTCACGGGCGTTCTGCGAGAGGTTGCCGTGCAGATCGACGGCGGGGATGCCGGCAGCGGTGAGCTGCTTGGCGAGCTTCTTCGCCTGGTGCTTGGTGCGGGTGAACAGAAGACGACGGCCGGTGCCGGAAGCAAGCTCCCGCACGAGAACGGTCTTGTGCTCGGTGGAGGTGGTCACGAGCACGCGGTGGGTCATCTCACCGGTCGGCACGCTCGCCTCGTCGACCTCGTGGCTGACCGCGTTCGAGAGGAAGCGGCGGGCTAGCGTGTCGATGCCGCGGTCCAGCGTCGCGCTGAACAGCAGGCGCTGTCCGCCGGCGGGCGTGGCGGTGAGGATGCGCGTGACACCGGGCAGGAAGCCGAGGTCGGCCATGTGGTCGGCCTCATCGAGCACGGCGACCTCGACGGAATCGAGGGAGACGAGCTTCTGCTTCATGAGGTCTTCGAGGCGTCCGGGGCACGCGACGACGATGTCGACGCCGCTGCGCAGTGCCTGCTCCTGCGGACGCTGGCTGACGCCACCGAAGATCGTCGAGACGCGGAATCCTGCCGCCTCGGCGAGCGGCGAGATGGTCGCCGCGATCTGGGTGGCAAGCTCACGGGTCGGTGCGAGCACCAGGGCGCGGGGATGCTGGGGGCGGGTCTTGCGACCCGACTCGCTCAGACGCGCGACAAGAGGAAGCGCGAAGGCGATGGTCTTGCCGCTGCCGGTGCGGCCACGGCCGAGCACGTCGCGACCGGCGAGCGAGTCGGGAAGCGTGTCGCGCTGAATGGCGAACGCCTCCGTCTTGCCGTCGGCAGCGAGGACATCGGCCAGACGTGCGGGCACGCCGAGATCAAGGAAAGTAGTCATAGGGATACTCCGTAACGCGTGACAATTCACGCGCGAATAGTGAGGTGGGCGACCGCGCACAGGAAGTGCGCAGAGGTTCGCCGTTCGAAACGCCAACTGGTGGGGAGCAGTTCTGCTCGCTGCGGCCGGTGAAGACCCCGTGTCGACGACGCAGTCACCCGATGCCGGGCAACCGCACAAGCCTAGCAGACCGCACCTGGGCGCCGACCGTCCCCCCCACCATTCGCCGAGGCCCCCTCTGGCCGTCGATGCCCCCGCTGGTTCACGTATCTGCGGAGGGGCCTCGGCGAGCAGAGGGGGCCTCGGCGTGCGTAAGGGTGGGTCAGGCGTGGAGAGTGGCGTTCAGGGTCACGCCGGCGCCGCCGCGCTGCTTCGCCTCGATCGCACCGGTGACCGAGTTGCGCCAGAACAGCAGCCCGTCGCGCCCGGAGAGCTCGGCCGCCTTGACGACGGGTTTGCTGCCATCCGCTGTTGTCGGGGCATCGGCGAGGACGACCTTCGAGCCTGCCGTGATGTACACGCCCGCCTCGAGGATGCAGTCGTCGCCGAGCGCGATGCCCAGCCCCGAGTTCGCGCCGAGCAGGGTGCGTGCTCCGATCGAGACCCGCACAGTGCCGCCCCCGGAGAGCGTGCCCATGATGGATGCTCCGCCACCGATGTCACTGCCCTCGCCGACGACGACGCCCTGCGAGATGCGTCCTTCGACCATCGAGGCGCCGAGAGTTCCGGCGTTGAAATTCACGAAGCCCTCGTGCATCACGGTCGTGCCGGGGGAGAGGTGCGCGCCCAGGCGCACGCGTGAGGCATCCGCGATGCGCACGCCCTCGGGCTGGACGTAGTCGGTCAGACGCGGGAACTTGTCGAGCCCCTGCACCTGGATGCTGTGACGACGCATCTGGGGCTGCAGACGTGCGGCATCTGCCGGGTGCATCGGGCCGGCCGTGGTCCACGCGACGTTGGGCAGGTGCCCGAAGACACCGTCGAGGTTCAGATCGTTTGGGCGCACCAGCAGGTGCGAGAGCGCGTGCAGCCGAAGGTACGCATCGGCGGTGGACGCCGGGGCCTCATCGAGGTCAATCTGCAACTGAACGGTCTCGATGCGGACGTTGCGACGCTCATCCGTGCCCGTCTCGGACTCCAGGTCGGCGATCCCTGAGCTTGTCGAACCGTTCCCTGAGCCTGTCGAAGGGTCGCCCGTTCCCACGTGCGGATACCAGGCGTCCAGGACAGTGCCGTCGCCGGCGATCGTGGTCAGGCCGATTCCCCACACGGTGCGCGCATTGCTCATGTCTTAAATCTACTGGTCTGGCTTCGTCTCGAAATCTACTGGTCTGGCTTCGTCTCGCGGAGACCCGCACTGAGCGAGCGAAGCGAGTCGAAGTGTCGCTCAACGCCCCGCGCGCGAACCAGACGTCGCCGCCGTAGGCTGGGGGGATGCTGCTCGATCTGACCCTGTCATCCGTCGATCTCACGCGCGCGATCTGCGACATCCCCAGCGTCTCCGCAGAGGAGGTCGTTCTCGCTGACGCGATCGAGACTGCGGTCACGCCGCTCGCGCATCTCGAGGTGATCCGGCACGGCAACACCATCGTCGCCCGCACGAACCTCGGCCGCGCGCAGCGCGTGGTGATCGCCGGACATATCGACACCGTCCCGATCAACGACAATCTGCCCACGCGGTTCGTGGATATCGACGGAGAACCGCACCTGTGGGGTCGCGGAACGGTCGATATGAAGGGCGGCGTCGCCGTGCAGCTGAAGCTCGCCGCTGAGCTCACCGATCCTCTCGTCGACATCACCTGGATGTGGTACGACAACGAAGAGGTCGCGGCATCCCTCAACGGTCTGAATCTGCTCTCGGCCGACCGGCCGGATCTGTTCCAGGCGGACTTCGCCATCCTCGGTGAGCCGTCCAACGGGCAGGTCGAGGGCGGATGCAACGGCACGCTCCGCGCGATCGTCCGCACCCACGGCGTGCGCGCGCACAGTGCGCGGGCGTGGATCGGCGAGAACGCCATCCACGCGGCAGCGCCGATCCTCTCGCGCCTGGCCGAGTATCGCGCGAAAGAGGTGCAGGTCGAGGGCCTGGCCTACCGCGAGAGCCTGAGCGCTGTGCGCATCACCGGCGGCGTCGCCGGCAACGTCATCCCCGACCTGTGCGAGATCGAGGTCAACTACCGCTTCGCGCCGAGCAAGTCGGCCGCCGACGCCGAGGCGCACCTGCGGGGCGTGCTCGACGGCTTCGAGGTCGAGATCACCGACTCCGCAGAGGGCGCCCGCCCGGGTCTCGACGCGCCGATCGCGCAGCAGTTCGTCGCTGCCGTCGGCGCGGTGCCGCGTCCGAAGTACGGCTGGACGGATGTTGCGCGCTTCAGCGCCCTCGGCATCCCGGCGGTCAATTACGGGCCGGGGGACCCGCATCTGGCTCATCACGATGAAGAGCGCGTTCCGCTCGCCCAGATCGACGCGGTCGAGCAGGGTCTGCGAGCGTGGCTCAGCGCCTAGCGCCCGGCTCCGCGGTGCTCGGCGCAGCCCGCGGGTGGGCGCGGCTGCCGATCATCGCGCGCATCGCGGTCATCTATGTGCTCGGCCGCGTGGTGACGACCGCCTTCCTCGCACTCGCCGCGCACCTGTCCGGCCCGGCGTCGCGGTTCGGCCCCGACGCGACGGTGGGCAGCTTCGTCGTCGGCTGGGACGCCCAGTGGTACTGGTTGGTCGCGTGGGAGGGGTACCCGCAGACGCTCCCGTTGACCGAGTCCGGTCAGGTTGCCGAGAACGCTTGGGCGTTCATGCCCGTCTACGCATACGCCGCACAGGTCGTCGGACTCCCGTTCGGGGCATGGGGTGCGGGAGCCCTGCTGATCTCCCTCGTCGCCGGCTTCTTCGCCTGCGTCATGCTGCACCGGCTCCTGAAACCAAGGATCGGCAGCTCCGCGGCACTGTGGGCCGTGACCTTCTTCGCCTGGGGTCCTCTGGCAGCTCTGTTCCAGGTCGGATACGCCGAGGTCCTCTTCATCCTCCTGCTGCTGATCGCGCTCGACCTCGTCGCGAGACGCCGCTTCGCCTGGCTGTACCTCGTGATCCCGGTGATGGCTTTCACCCGTCCCGGCATCCTCGCCTTCGCTTTGTACCTGGCGCTCTACGGCATCCTGCGCTGGGGGCGTCGGCGACGCGACCCGCTTCCCGCTCGTGAAATCGTGCACATCGTGGCCCTCGGTCTCATCGCCGCCGCCACAGGCTTCGCATGGCAGGTCATCGCGGGCTTGGTCACCGGCGACCCCGGTGCCTATCTCGCCACGGAGCTGTCGTGGCGGCGCAACTGGGGCATCGGCGACAGCACGTTCATCCCGTTCGATGGCTGGGTGCAGGCGGCGCAGTTCTGGTTCACGCAGTGGGGGATGCCGGGATGGGCGGGGCTCATCACCCTCGTCCTGATCGTGGCGGCGATGGTGGGGATGCTGTTCACCCCGCAGGTGCGTCGTTTGGGCGCCGATCTGCGGCTGTGGAGCGCCAGCTACCTGCTGTATCTGCTGGCGGTGTTCTTCCCGCAGTCCAGCATCTTCCGGCTGCTGATGCCGCTCACACCCCTTGCCGGAGCTCTCGCGGTGCCGCGCTCGCGCTCGTACCGCCTGGTCGTGCTCGCGCTGTGCCTGCTCGGACAGTGGCTGTGGATCTACCCGATGTACGCGCTGGGGAACACCTACTGGCAGGTGCCGTAGCCCGATCCGGGCACCCGCGAATCGTCGTTCATTTCGTATTCTTCCGACGCGGCCGCAGGGGCGGGAGTCTACCGATAAACTTGATGCATACCAGCGACGGAAAAGGAGCCACGATGGCAGCGATGAAGCCGAGGACCGGCGACGGACCGATGGAGGCCGTGAAGGAGGGGCGACTGATCATCGTGCGCGTTCCCCTCGAAGGCGGCGGCCGTTTGGTCGTCTCCGTGAACGATGCTGAGGCGAAGGAGCTGCATGGCGTCCTTGCGGGCGTCGTGAGCTGACCGACTCATCAATGAAGGGGTGGTGGATCTCGATCCATCACCCCTTCAGCGTTTTCTGATGACCTGCCATCTACTCCGTGCGGATGCTCACCAGCTGCAGCAGGCCCTCGCCCGCTGTCGAGATCGCCGCCAGCACAGCCGGTGACTCCTGCGTCTCCTGGATGAGCGAACGATAAGCGCGAGTGACGGCATCCCGCTGCACGGGGTCTGCCACCTTTCCGCCGGTGAGCACACGCGGCACGGCCACGATCCCACCGATGCGGACCAGGCGCAGACCGTGCTCGACGTACTCGATGACGTTCTCAGGGTCGGCGTCGACGAGCACGATGTCGTAGGAGGCCTCGTTCATCCGCGGCAGCACGTCCGCTGCGCGCCCGGTGATGAAGCGTGCCTTGGTCGACGGGATCTTCGCCTCGGCGAAGCTGCGCCGTGCGACGGCGAGATGCTCCGGCTCATTGTCGATCGAGGTGAGCACCGCCTGCGGGGCGCCCCGCAGCATCCACAGACCTGAGACGCCGGCCCCCGTGCCGATCTCGACGATCGAGCGGGCCTGGGTGGTCGCGGCGAGCACGGAGAGCTGCGCGCCGACCGCCGCGCTGACGGAGGAGACGCCGAGTTCGCGTGCGTGTGTGCGCGCTCGTGCGATGGGGGCGGGTTCGATGATCGCCTCGCGGATATATCGGGCGTTCGCGTCGTTCTCGCTCATAAAAGTTCTCCTCGGCTGCTTAGTCCAGGATATTCGCCCGTCGTGTTTATCGTCTGCAGGCGCGGCGGGTAGCCTGTGTACATGGAATTCGGGCTCACCTTCGAGAAGATTCTTCTCATCGGGGTGATTGCTGCGGTCATCATCGGCCCTGACCGGCTGCCGAAGGCGGCAGAGGCGTTCGCGAAGTTCGTGCGCAAGGCCGGCGAGTACATGCGCGACACGAAGTCGAGGATGCGTGACGAGATCGGTCCCGAGATCGACGACGTCGACTGGCGCAAGCTCGATCCGCGCCAGTACGACCCGCGTCGCATCATCCGCGATGCGCTCATGGAAGAGAGCCCTGCGCCCGCGGCAGCGACCATGACGGCCGCGTCGGCAGCGGTGGCGCCGGCTGTCACGATCGACCCGGTGGATGCCGATGCGGTTGCCGCGCGGACCTCGCGTGTGCGCCCGGCGTTCACGCGCGATTCCCCGCCGCCGTTCGACGTCGAGGCGACCTGAGCACCGGCTTTCAGATCTTCGATTTGACCAGCGCCACATCCGCATCGCTGAGCAGACGGCGCGGAACAGCAGTGATGACCGATGCACCGCGCAACTGCAGGATCACGGCGTGACGCCCGACTCGTGCCGCTCGGAACGTCGAGTACTTCATGTCTGAGACGCCGCGCTGGGACACGAGCATGATCGACTCGTCGCGGACCTCGGCGCGCACGGCGGAACCTGATGGCATCGCTGTGGAGATCGCCCGCCGCGTGGATGCCCTCGTGAAGATGATCGAGGCGATGACCAGCACGGCGATGGCGACCAGCGTGAGCGACAGGTTCGCACGCTGCTCCTCGGCGGCCGGGGCGATCATCCCGAGTACGATCGCGTTCACGATGAATGCGGCGACTAGCGCGGTGTAGGCGATGATCGCGAGCGGCCGGGTGAGGGTGAAGATCAGGGCGTCCCGGGTCATGCCGCGCAGCAGTTCCGCATCGATGACGACGGAGCGGGATTCGGATTCGGCAGTCACTTCACGAGTCTTTCACGAGTCGGATGCCGTCGGCCGCGCGACCGACATCGGCAGGGACCGACCGGAAAGGCCTCGGCTGCGGTGGGAGACCCGATCGGCAAGCGCTGTGATCGTCCGTGCAGCCGCATCGTCGGGGTCGCTCAGGACGATCGGGATGCCGGCGTCGCCGCCCGCGCGCAACGCCGGACTGAGCGGCACAGATGCCATCAGCGGCACATCGTCCGCGTCATCCGATGCCGACAGGGCAGCGGCGACCTCGGCGCCGCCGCCGGTGCCGAACAGGTCGACGACCGTGCCATCGGGCAACGTGAAGGCGGCCATGTTCTCGACGACGCCGATCACGCGCTGTCCGGTTTGCCGGGCGACCAGCCCGCTGCGGATCGCGACGTCGGATGCTGCGGACTGCGGCGTGGTCACGACGAGAACCTCGGCATGCGGGAGGATCTGCCCGATCGAGATCGCGATGTCGCCGGTGCCCGGCGGCATGTCGATGAGCAGTACGTCGAGGTCGCCGAAGAAGACGTCGGTGAGGAACTGCTGCACGGTGCGGTGCAGCATCGGCCCGCGCCAGGCGACCACGGCTTCACCGTCACGCAGGAACATGCCGATCGAGATCGTCTTCACGCCGTGCGCGACCGGCGGCAGCATGAGGTCATCGATTCTCGTGGGCTGCGTGCCCGCGGGAATGCCGAGCAGGCCCGGGATCGAGAAACCGTGCACGTCAGCATCCACGAGTCCGACCGCGAGTCCCTGTGCGGCCAGAGCGACGGCGAGGTTCGCCGTGATCGTGGACTTGCCGACGCCGCCCTTGCCGCTGGAGACGAGGATGACGCGGGTGAGCGAGTCGGGACCGAACGGCATCTGGCGGGCAGGACGCCCATCGCGCAGCTTCTCGGTGAGCGCCTTGCGCTCGGCCGGTGTCATGACGCCGAGCTCGACGGTGACGTCCGTGATCCCGTCGACGGATGCCGCAGCACGGCGCACATCGGCTTCGATGCGGTCTGAGGCAGGGCATCCGACGATGGTCAAGGCGATGTCGACCACCGCATGACCGTCCTCGGCGGTGATCTCACGCACCATGTCGAGTTCGCCGATCGGGCGGCGCAGTTCCGGGTCGGGCACCGCGCCGACGGCCTGCCGTACGAGGTCAGCGAGGTTCATGGCCGGATCCTTCCTCGTCACCGTTCCCCTCGAGGTCGGCGAGCAGCGCACGAAGCTCCTGGCGGAGCACGTCGCGGGTCACGACCTGGGAGTTGCGCTCTTCGAGAGCCATGCGCAGGGCGACGATCTCGCGGGCGAGGTATTCGGTATCGGCGAGGTTGCGCTCCGCGCGCTGCCGATCCTGCTCGATCTGCACGCGGTCGCGGTCATCCTGCCGGTTCTGCGCGAGCAGGATGAGTGGGGCGGCATACGAGGCCTGCAGTGACAGAATCAGCGTGAGCGCGGTGAAACCGAGGGCGGCCGAGTCGAACCGCCACCAGCCGTTGGCCTCTGCGGTCACCGTGTACGTCATCCACAGCACGCAGAACAGCGACAGGATCAGCAAGAAGGTGGGCGTGCCCATGGCTCGTGCCACCCACTCGGTGAATCGTCCGAATCGGTCCCGGTCGGTCGGCTTCTGCCGCACGGCACCGCGTCCGAGGGGCGCATCGAGGCTGGACCGGTCGCTTCTGGCCATCATCGTGCACCTCCTGAGGTGGCAGCGCCGGGCGCTGCGGCATCCTGCGTGCGCCAGTCATCGGGGAGCAGGTAGTCGAGCACGTCGTCGATGCTCACCGCTCCGACGAGCCTGTTCGCAGCATCCACGACGGGCAGCGAGACGAGGTCGTAGCTGGCGAGCAGGCGGGCCGTTTCGGCGGCGGATGCCGTCACGGAGATCGGCTCCATCGTCTCGTCGACGATCGCGCCGAGACGTTCGTGCGGGGGATAGCGCAGCATCCGCTGGAAATGCACGACGCCGAGCAGGCGCCCGGTCGGCGTCTCGAACGGGGGGAGCGTGACGAACACGGCCGCAGCCAGGGCAGGGTGCAGCTCGTGGCGACGGATCAGCGCGAGCGCTTCGGCGACGGTCGCGTCGGCGGACAGGATGATCGGCTCGGTCGTCATCAGACCGCCGGCGGTGTCGGGACCGTAGCTGAGCAGGGTGCGGACGTCTTCTGCCTCTTCGGGCTCCATGAGATCGAGCAGCTGCTCGAGACGCTTCTTCGGCAGCTGCGCGAGCAGGTCGGCCGCGTCGTCGGGTTCCATGTGATCGAGGATGTCGGCGGCGCGCTCGTCTCCCAGACCATCGAGGATCTGCACCTGGTCGTCTTCGGGCATCTCCTCGAGCGCGTCGGCGAGCCGGTCGTCGGGGAGCTCCTCGGCGACCTCGATCATGCGTCGCTGCGGCAGATCGAGCAGGGTCGTGGCGAGGTCGGCGGCGTGCAGCTCGGAGTATGTGGCGACCAGCTGCTCGGCCGACTGCGATTCTCCCGGCGCGCGCTTCTCGGCGACCTCGTTCCAGGCGGCGAACGTGGTCGGACCCTTCGCGAACGGGGAGGCGCTGGTCTTGGGCTTGCGCAGGAAGAGCTGGCTGACGCTCCACTCGCCGAGGCGATTGGGTTCGATCGCCACATCCTCGATGACGGCGTTGCCGCTGCCGTCGGCGAGCTCGACGCGCCGACCGAGCAGCTCTGCGAGCACGCGCACCTCGCCGGGCCGCGGCTGGAAGCGCCGCACATTGATGAGTCCGGTGGTGAGCACTTGACCGGCGCGGATCGAGGTGACCCGGCCGATCGACATGAACACCTGGCGGCGGCCGGGGATCTCCACGACCAGTCCGATCACACGCGGGGCCGCGGTACTTCGGTACACGATGACGACATCTCGGACCTTGCCGAGCCGGTCGCCCACGGGGTCGAAGACGGCGCAGCCAGCCAGGCGCGCGACGAAAACCCGTTGTGTGCTCACGCATCAAGCGTAGTGCGCGCACCCCGGAACACGGCTGGTCCGGAGCGCGCGTGGAACAATGGGGGCATGAGCATGTTGAACCGGCCAGCGGGTAGCGCGGCAGTCGGCGAGACCGTCACTTCGGTCCGCGAATACGAGGCTGCGCAGAAGGCGGTGTCGACACTGATCGCGGGCGACGTCCCGGCGCGCAATATCGCGATCGTCGGGCAGGGCGTGCGCACCGTCGAGCGGGTCACCGGCAAGCTCGGCTACGCGACGGCGGCCCGTTCCGGCGCGGTCAACGGCGTTCTCATCGGTCTGCTGCTCTCGGCGATCCTGGTGATCGGCAATCCGGAGGCGCCGATCCAGCTGTTCGTCGGTTTCGTGTTCATCGGTGTGGCACTCGGCATGATCATGAGTCTGGTGACCTACGCCATCGTGCGTCGCCGCCGGGACTTCGCGAGCGTCACGCAGATGGCCGCGGACCACTACGAGGTCACGGTGCTGCCGGACTCGCTCGCCAAGGCGCGCGAGGTGCTGGGAACAGGGCAGCGCACGGAGGTCGTGCGCCCGCCGGTGAACCTCGACGAACCGCCTCGTTACGGCGAGCGGGTCGCTCCCGGGGCGGATGCCGCCACGACCGCGCAGAAGCCGGGGGAGCCCGTGATTCCGCCGCGCCCCGCCGACCCGCGCCCGCAGTACGGCGAGCGGGTCGAGACTCCCGAAGACGCGCCGGATGCTGAGGCGGCTGAGGGTGCGGCAGACGTCCACACGGGGCAGAAGACCGACGACGATCTCCCGCAGAAGCGCGACGACGAGAGCTGACATGGCGATCGAGGTCGATCTCCCGAAGGGAGTCGTGACGATCTCGACGGCCTGGGGCGAGGGCTCTGGCCGAGGAACAGTGCTCGTCGCGCACGGTGCGGGAGCGGGGATGGAGCATCCATTCCTCATCGGATTCACCGACGCGCTGAACGCTCTCGGCTTCTCGACGATGCGATTCATGTTTCCGTATCGCGAGCAGGGCAGGCGGATGCCGGGGCCGGCAGCTCACGCGATCCTCACCTGGCGCGCTGCCGTGGCGCATGCTCGTTCTCTCGCTCCGACGGCTCCGCTGTGGGCTGCCGGGAAGTCGTACGGCGGACGGATGGCGTCGATGGCCGTGGCAGAGGGGCTCGATGTCGACGGGCTGATCTATCTCGGATATCCGCTGCATCCGCCGGGGCGGCCGGAGAAGCCGCGCGCTGAGCACCTTCCCTCGATCACCGTGCCGCAGCTGTTCATCGAGGGGACGAACGATCCGTTCATCCAGCCGGTGTCGCAGTTCGAGGACGTCATCGCGACGTGCCAGGATGCCCGCGTGGAGTGGATCGAGGGCGGCGGGCACTCGTTCGAGGTGAAAGGGAGCAAGCGCCCCGCCGACGAGATCGGGGCATCGCTCGCGCCGCTCGTCGCCGACTTCGCCGCGAGCTGAGGGCGTCGTCTATTCGTTACGCGATGAAGTCGGTGAGTTCTGATCGCTCCCACTGAGCAGACTCTGTCGCATGTGACGCGGTATCTGCAGTTGGGGTGCTTGCGATCGTCGTCTTCAGCAGCTCCAGTCGCGTCCTCCTGAGGCGGGCGCGGAGCTGATCCTCGACTTTGATCGTCGGTGTCATGCTCTTGAGTGTACCGATCGTGATGCTCAGTGGTGCTCAGCGGTGCTGCAAGCGGAACAGCAGCAGGCGCAGCGATGCGCCGATCTTCATCGGGACGATCTCACCCACGCGCTGCTCGTCCGCGCGGACGAGTCGGTCTGCGAGATCCGGACGCTGCTGCCACAGATACTCGCGTGCGACTTCGGCGTGCGGTGAGTTCGAGACGATCTTGATGGAGCCCGCATCCTCGATCATGGGGATCGCGTTCTCGATGTTCTCCCACGTCGAGCGGCTCTCCGTCTCGAGCAGGATGCGGCCGGTGTAGCCGAGCTCGTCGCGGGCGTACCGCTCCATCACGACGGCTTCGGGGGTGTCGCCCTCCACCGTCCCGCCGCACAGGATGAGAACGCTGTCGCCAGCGCGATCCATCGAGCGGATGCCGGCACGCACCCGGTAGCGATTGATGAAGTTCGCGCGCTCGCCGCGGTTGCCGTATCCGAGAACCACGACGGCCTCTGTGCCGTCCGCGCGGGCGGCGGTGCCCAGCATCCGATAGCTCGAACGCCAGTGCAGGACCTCCGCCCACGCCGCGAAAGCCGCGTATGTCGCAAAACCCGTCCAGAACAGCCGGCGGGTGAGGTGACGTGACTCGCTCAAGCCGTCCGGCCCCGTGCGATCCATGCTTCGACGTCGTCAGCGGTGCGCGGAATATCTGCGGACAGATTCACCGGCCCCTCGGCAGTCATCAGGATGTCGTCCTCGATGCGCACGCCGATGCCGCGCAGCTCCTGCGGCACAGTCAGGTCGTCGATCTGGAAGTACAGGCCCGGCTCGATCGTGAAGACCATGCCCTCTTCCAGGATGCCGTCGTAGTACATCTCACGGCGGGCCTGCGCGCAGTCGTGCACGTCGATGCCAAGGTGGTGCGAGGTGCCGTGCACCATGTAGCGACGGTGCTGGCCTCCGGCGTCGGCATCGAGCGCCTCGTCGGCCGAGACCGGCAGCACGCCCCACTCAGCGGTCCGCTTCGCGATCACGGCCATCGCAGCCTCGTGCACCTCGCGGAACTTCACGCCGGGGCGCGCAGCGGCGAACGCGGCATCCGCGGCCTCGAGCACCGTGTCGTACACGCGTCGCTGAACGTCCGAGAACGTCCCGTTCACGGGCAGGGTGCGGGTGATGTCGGCGGTGTACAGGCTGTCGGCCTCGACACCGGCATCCACGAGAATGAGGTCGCCGGGGACCACCGCGCCGTCGTTGCGCGTCCAGTGCAGGTAGCAGGCGTGCGGGCCGGATGCCGAGATCGTGTCGTAGCCCTCACCGTTGCCGTCTTCACGTGCACGGCGGTGGAAGACGCCCTCGACGACGCGCTCGCCGCGGGCGTGCTCCGCAGCATCCGGCAGCGCGAGGATGATGTCATCGAAGCCGCGTCCGGTGATCTCCACCGCACGACGCATCTCCGCGATCTCGTACTCATCCTTGACCAGCCGCAGCTCCGACACCAAGCGCTCGAGATCGGAATCGGCCAGAGTGAGGTCGTCCTCGCCAGGCTCGAAGGCGGCCAGGTGATCGGTCGCGACCGCGAGGTCAGCGGCGACGCCGGCGAGCGAGGGGCGAGGTCCGATCCAGAACTCGCCGACCGTGGCATCCGCATAGAACTCCGTCGTGGTGCGATCGGCCCGCTCGCGGAAGTACAGGGTCACGTCGTGCCCGGCATCAGCCGGCTCGCCTGCCTGCGGCTCGAAGACGAGCACGGAGTCCGGCTCGGCGTCGGCGGCCCATCCGGTGAGGTGCGCGAACGCGGAGTGCGCGCGGAACGGGTAGTCGGTGTCGTTGCTGCGCTGCTTGAGGGAGCCGGCCTCGATGACGAGGCGCCTGCCCGGGAATGCCTCGGACACCTTCGCGCGACGAGCGGCGGCGAACGCGGCCTGCTCGCGCGCGGCAGGAAGGGACTCGGTGCGCTCGGCCCAGCCGGTCGAGATCGTGTCGAGGAAGCCACGCGGGAACGGCTGCTTGCGGTTTACGATGACGGGCGCCTCTTCGATCGTTTCGTTCTCTGCAGTGCTCATCCCTCCAGTCTCTCACTCCTGCGTAGGCTGGGCCATGTGGCGATTCTCATTGATCTCGTACTTGTCATCGTGTTCTGCATCATTGGACGGCTCTCGCACGCCGAAGGCATCTTCAGCGACGTGCCCGGGCTCCTGAACACGACCTGGCCGTTCGTGGTGGCGCTGCTGCTCGCGCACGGCGTGCTGCTGGTGCGAAAGGCTCAGGCCGACCGGATGCTTCCCGGCGTCATGGTCTGGGTCCTCACGGTCGTGATCGGACTCTTGCTGCGCGTAGTTGCCGGGCAGGGCACGGCGCTGCCGTTCATCATCGTCGCGACCCTCACGCTGGCGCTGTTCCTCATCGGCTGGCGGGCAATCCTCGCGCTCGTGCGGCGGATGCGTCCCCGCACCGACTAATTCCCGGGCTCAGCCGGCGGGATCGAGCTGCACGACGAGCGCGCGGTGATCGGAGCCGGCCGCATCGAGCACGAGCGATCCGGTCGGGTTCCAGTTCTGGCTGGCCATGACATGGTCGATCGGCGCGCCGAGAAGCTCTGGGTAGTCCGCCGGCCACGTGCCCGTGACGCCCGTGCCGGTGCGTGAGGCGACGTCACGGCAATAGCCCATGTCGCCGCCACCGGTGCCGAGGCCAGCCATGTGATCGATCGTCGCGTTGAAGTCTCCGGCGAGGATGAAGTCGCCCTCCGGGCACTGATCGGCGATCCAGGCCAGATCCGACTGCCAACCGGCCATGTCCTCGACGCGCGGTGCGACGGCGTGCACGGCGACGATCGTGGGACCCGCGCCATTGACGGGCATGACGACCGCGCTCGGCACGGAGCCGGTGTTGCTGCTGCCGTCCTCGGACGACGCGATCACCGAATAGTCGCCGAGATCAGGGGAGATGAGGATCGTCGTCTCCCACGCCTGCGGGCCGTTGTCGACGTTGCCGAACTGCACGTGGTGGACCCACATCGGATGCCCCTGCTCACGCAGCATGACGGCGATGCGCTCGCCGACGGACTCCGCAGTCTCGGGCAGCGTAACGACGTCGACCTGCTGAGTGAGGATGGCATCGGCGATCGTCTCGGCCGAGACGGCTTCGCCGGCGGTGTTCCAGGTCAGCACCCGCACGCTGGCGTCGGTCTCGTCGGGGAGCTCGCCGTTGCCGAAACCGCGCACGGTTCCGATCGCGCCGGTTGCTGCGGCACCGAGCAGCGCGACGATGAGGATGGATGCCGCGAACCCGCGCAGCGGGCGGGCGAACAGCAGCAGCAGCGACACGACCGCGACAGCGAGGAACGCTACGAGGACGATCCCGCGCACGGCGACCAGCTGGGCGAAGGGGAACGTCTGCTCGAGCTGGAAGAATTGCGGCCACACCACGACCGCCGTCGCGATCGCGAACAGCACCGTGATGAGGATCCCCAGCAGTCGAAACATCCCCGCAAGCCTAAATGGGGACGCTGTGAATCGCCTGCCTCGACAGGGCTCGGATAGCCTCCGTGCCGCCTCGCGCGGGCCGCAGTAATGTCGAATCATGACTGATGTGCAGATGTTCGCGGGGCCGAGTGATCTGCATCTGCACTCGAATCACTCCGACGGCACCGAGAGCCCGGCCGAAGTGGTGCGGCAGGCGCACGCATATGGACTGCGCACGGTCGCGCTCACGGACCATGACCGGACGACCGGGTGGGACGAAGCGGGAGCGGCGGCAGCATCCCTCGGCATGACGTTCATCCCCGGCATGGAGATGTCCGCCAAGCAACAGTGGCGCAGCGTTCACGTGCTGGGGTACCTGTTCGATCCGGCGGATGCCGCGCTGCGCGCGGAGACCGACCGCATTCGAGAAGACCGTGTCGGTCGCGCGGAACGCATTGTCCGCAGCATCGGCCGCGATTATGACCTGTCCTGGGATGACGTGCTCGCGCAGACGACGGTGGATGCCACGGTCGGCCGTCCGCACATCGCCGATGCGCTCGTCGCCCGTGGCATCGTCCGGGACCGCACCGCGGCGTTCGACGGCATCCTGCACCCCCGCGAGGGGTACTACGAGCCGCATTACGCGCCCGATCCGCTGACCGCGGTAGGACTCATCACCGGCGCCGGGGGAGTGGCGGTGATCGCGCATCCGGTTACCTCGGGGCGCGAGCAGATGCCGTCCGCGTACATCGAGGAGCTGATCGCGGCAGGGCTCGGCGGGTTCGAGATCGATCACCGGGAGAACACCGAGAAGGGCAAGCGGATGCTGCGTCAGCTCGCCGCGAAGCACGACCTCATCGTGACGGGCTCGAGCGACTATCACGGCACCGGCAAGCCCAATCGGCCCGGTGAGAACACCACCTCGGATGAGATGGTCGCCCGGATCATCGCCCAGGCGACCGGGACGGCCCCGCGCTACCCCTAGTCGCGCTGCTGTTCGCTGTCTCGCGCGGCTGTTCTCACCGTCGCGCGGCTGTTCTCACCCTCGCGCGGCTCATATCTGTTGGCGCGGCGGAAACTTCTACAGCGCGGGCAGATATGAGCCGCGCGAGGCCAGGTGGCAGCAGCGTCAGCAGATATCAGCCGCGCGAGGGCAGATTTCAGCAGCGCGAGGCCAGGAATCAGCAGCGCGAAGCGGCAGGGCGCAGCGCGGGGTCAGGCTCCGGCGGGTGCGGCTCCACCGGAGCGGCGGCGACGGCGACGACGCTGCGGGGCGGGCTTGCCGTCGCGGTGCTCCGTCGTCGCGTCTCCGTCGTGCGTCCCGGCGCCTTCGGCGTCGCGATCAGCAGCGGGGGCAGCATCCGACCCGTTCGACGACGCATCCGCGCCCTCGACGAATGTCGAACCGACCTGCTCGCTGCTCGAACCGCGACGGCGACGACGGCGGCGCTTGGTGGTGCCCTCGTCGGTGCCCTCGGCGGCAGCATCCGCGGCCTTCTGCGGCGGACGCTGGCGACGCTCAGACGCAGGCTTCTCGGCCTTCGGCGCCGTCGTCAGGCGGCCCTTGGTGCCGACGGGGATGTCGAGGTCCTCGAACAGGTGCGGGCTCGATGAGTAGGTTTCGACGGGTTCGGGCTGGCCGAAATCGAGTGCGCGGTTGATGAGCGCCCACTTGTGCAGGTCATCCCAGTCGACGAACGTGACGGCGATGCCCGTCTTCCCCGCGCGACCGGTACGGCCCGCGCGGTGCAGGTACGTCTTGTCATCGTCGGGGATGGTGTGGTTGATGACGTGGGTGACGTCGTCGACGTCGATGCCGCGGGCTGCGACATCCGTGGCGACGAGCACATCGCGCTTGCCAGCCTTGAAAGCGGCCATCGAACGCTCGCGCTGCTCCTGACCCATGTCGCCGTGCACGCCGCCGACGTTGAAGCCGCGGTCGCCGAGCTCATCGACGAGCTTCTGCGCTGCACGCTTGGTGCGGGTGAAGATCACGGTCTTTCCGCGGCCCTCCGACTGCAGGATGCGGGCGATGATCTCGTCCTTGTCCAGCGAGTGCGCGCGGTACACGACGTGCTTGATGTTCGCCTGCATCAGACCCTCGTCGGGGTCGGTTGCGCGGATGTGAATCGGGTTCGACATGAAGCGGCGCGCGAGCGCGACGATCGGGCCGGGCATCGTCGCCGAGAACAGCTGCGTGTGGCGGACGGCCGACACCTTCTGGAAGATCTTCTCGATGTCGGCGAGGAAGCCGAGGTCGAGCATCTTGTCTGCCTCGTCAAGAACCACTTCGACGGCTCCGGAGAGGTCGAGCAGTCGCTGACCGGCGAGGTCGATCAGACGGCCCGGAGTGCCGACGACGATCTGCGCGCCGGCCTTGAGCTGGTCGATCTGACCCTCATACGCCTTGCCGCCGTAGATCGCGACGACGCTGGTCGAACGGTTGCTGGTGAGCAGGTCGATGTCTTCGAAGACCTGCACGGCGAGCTCGCGTGTGGGGACGACGATGAGCGCCTTCACACCGGGCTCCGGGTTCTTACCGAGGCGCTGGACGACCGGGATGCCGAAGCCGAACGTCTTGCCCGTTCCGGTCTTGGCCTGTCCGATGATGTCCTGGCCGGGAAGGCCGAGGGGGATGGTCTGCTCCTGGATGGGGAACGCGTCGACGATTCCCTTGGCGGCGAGCGCGTCGACGATGTCCTGATCGATGTCGAGATCAGCGAAAGTTGTCACTATGTTCTATTGCCTGTCCGGCTGCCTGGGATGAAGCGAGAGACAGCCTCGTAACGGATCCACGCCGTCTTGTGCCACAGGCGCGGCGCCCTGCTCCGACGGCAGGACGCGTCCAGCCTACCTTGTGGGACGCCGAGCGCCATGGAATGGATGCGTCTCGGTCCCTGAGCTTGTCGACGGGTAGTCTGAATCCGTGGTGAAGTGGTTCTGGCAGCGAGATAAGCCCCGGCGCACTCTGTCTCTGCGCAGTCGCGGAGATCAGGGAGATACGACGAGGGTCGACTTCGCCGAACTCGCTCCCGAGATGAATCGCTTCCTCGGTCAGGCCGCGTACCTGCAGCTGGGCTACTTCGAAACACTCACGCGCCTCATCCGCGCGACGCCCGAGCTCGACGAGAAGGGCGCTCTCGCACGTGCTGCCGGCGCGGCGCTGAGCAAGCACCTCGGAATCGTCGAGGTCATCCGTGCTCAGGGGGAGGACCCCACCGAGGTGATGCTTCCGTTCCAGGAAGCTCTGGATGCCTTTCGGCGCAAGACGATCGGCGTCCGCCGTCACGAGACGCTGCTGGCGGTCTACATCACCGCGGGGATGCTGGACGACTTCTATCTCGCACTGGCCTCCAGCTACGGCGAGACCGGTGCCCGCGTCGCCGAGATCCTCAGCGAGGAAGACGACACCGGAGACCTCGTCTCGATTCTCAAGACGACGATCGAGATCGACGACGAGTGGCGCTCGCTGCTGTCGATGTGGGCGCGCCGACTGGTCGGCGACACGATTCTGGTCGCTCGACAGGCGCTACGCAGCGAACGCCTCGTCGTGGACGAAGAGCGGGTCGAACCCGTCTACACCGAGCTCATGGGCGCGCACTCGCGTCGCATGGATGCGATGGGTCTGGCCGCGTAACTGCGTAGCCGCCTGAGACACCAGATAGCGCGCGAGACACCACATTCAGCACGACACATCACGCCAGGCATGGTTTCTCATGCGGGGAATGATGCCTCACGACGGGCGCGGCTCGCGCGAGCGCGGCTCAGATGCCGAGCGCGGCCCGCTTCGAAGCATCCGATCGGCGACGGGATGCCGTCAGCGCAACACCGACGGCAGCGGCGATCACCAGGGCGCCGACGACACTCGCCAGCCAGAGCCATCCGTTGCCCTCACTGACGCCGGCCCACTGCATGATCGTGTAGATCGCGGCGGACGCGGCCGTCGCGATCCCCGGCACGACGGCGACGCCGCGCAACGTGCGGTCCGGGATCAGGTAGTGCACGCCGATGCCGAGCGCGCACGCGGCGATCAGCGCGATGAGGATGTACATCTGCGTCAGGCGACGAAGCCGACGCGGCGGGACTCTTCGGTGCCGAGCTCGATGTAGGCGAGGTTCGCTGTCGGGACGATGTAGGAGTTGCCCTTGACATCGGTGAAGCTCACGTGTGCAGCGTTCTGCTCGAGCGCTTCGGCCACCTGCGTGCGGACATCGTCTGCAGTGGTGGAGGTCTCGAAGTTCAGTTCACGGCCGGTGTTGATGATGCCGATGCGGATTTCCACTCGTGCTCCTTGAAGGTTCGGGGACTGAGACGACTCTACCCCGCGACACGGGAGGAGGATCGGGGAGCGTCGCGGGTTTCGCCGTGGGCGCACACGGCTTTCGTGCATCGCCGGACGGGTGCGCAGGACGGCGGTGTCCGTGCCTGCCGATAGCGTGGATGACATGACAGAGGATGCCGGACAGCGCGCAGTCGTCGGCGCTCGAGTCGAGGCATCGGGTGTGATCATCGGAGCGCCGGGCACGGGCAAGACGCAGACCCTGATCGATCGCGTCGTGCACCTCCTCACGGAGCAGGAACTCGCCCCCGAAGAGGTTCTCGCGCTGACGCCGAACCGCCAGGCGGCGACGGTGCTGCGTGACCGGATCGGTGTGCGGATCGGGCAGGCGACACCGGGCCCGCTCGCCCGGTCGCTGGGCTCGCTGGCGTTCCAAATCGTGCGGGGAGCGATGGTCCGCGCGGGCGAAGAGCCCCCGGCTCTACTCACCGGCGCCGACCAGGATCGCATCATCGCCGAGCTGCTCGCTGGCGCTGCCGAAGATGAGGCAGCCGGATTCGAGAGCCGCTGGCCCGAGAATCTGAGTCCCGCCGTGCGCGCATCGAAGGGGTTCCGATCCGAGCTGCGCGCGTTCCTCGCGGAATGCACCGAACTCGGCGTGCTGCCGGACGAGCTGCAGGCATCCGACAATCCGATCTGGCGGTCCGCCGGGGCTTTCATCGAGGAATATCGCACCGTGATGGCCGGCATGCGCACGGCTCATCGCGATGCCGCCGACCTGGTTTCCGAGGCTGCCGCGATCCTTCGCGAAGCGGATGCCGCGACCCTTGGTCCGCTCGCACCGCTTCGTGTCGTCCTCCTCGATGATGCTCAGGAGATCACCCGCGGGGGGATCACCCTTGTGCGAGCGCTGCGCGAACGCGGTGTCGCGGTGCTGGCGTTCGGTGACCCGGATATCTCCTCGGGAGCCTTCCGCGGTGCGAGCCCGCAACTGTTCCACGACCTCTCTGGAGTGCTCGGCCAAGTGTTCGTTCTCGATACGCCGCACCGGCAGACGGCGGCGCTGACCGATCTCACCCGCACGGTGACACAGGCGATCGGTGCTGCAGGGCGGGTGGAGCATCGGCGTCCCCCCGCACCGGCACCCGAGACCCCTGATCCGGCAGTGCAGACGTTCCTCGCGGCATCGCCCTACGAAGAGGTGGATCGAATTGCGGGCACGCTGCGGGACTGGCACCTGCACGACGGCATCGCCTGGAGCGACATGGCCGTGATCGCTCACGACACGCGCCAGGTCACGACGCTCGAGACCGAGCTCGCCGCGCGCGAAGTGCCCACCAGGGCCGCGGGCGTGCAGCGGCCGCTGGGCAGCGAGGGCATCGTGCGCGACATCGTCAGCATCGTGCGCCTTGCACTGACGCCGGTCGACGAACGCGACGCCGAAGCTCTCGTCGAGGCGCTGCGCTCCCCGTTCGGGGGAATGGATGCCGTGGGCCTTCGCCGCCTGCGCGCGCGCATGCGCCATGGTGAGCTGGCAGAAGGCGGGTTCACGCCGGCATCCGAGCTGCTGCGCGAGGCGATGGCGCACCCGCTCGCCTTCACGTTCATCGATGCGCCCGAAGCACGAGTCGCCGCGCGATTCGCCAAGACGCTGGCAGAGACCACCGCGGCAGCCGAAGCGGAGGAGACGATTCACGAGATGCTGTGGCGCATCTGGGATGGCGCGCGTGCTCTGGATGGATCCTCCCTCGCGCGGCACTGGCACGAGGCAGCCTCTCAGCCGGGTGGTGGAGAGGTGTCGCGCGCGCTTGATGCACTGGTGGCACTGTTCGACGCCGCCAAGCGCTTCGTCGAGCGCACGCCGAATGAGCGTCCCGATGTGTTCGTGCGCGACATTCTCGACAGCGAGGTACCGGAGGACTCGCTCTCGACGCCGGATCGTCCGGGGCTGGTGACGCTGCTCACCCCCGCCACGGCATTGGGCACGCAGTTCGATGCCGTCATCGTCTCCGGCGTGCAGGACGGCGTCTGGCCGAACACGCGTCTGCGCGGAGGACTGCTTGAAACATGGCGGTTGGCGGATGCCGTGACCGCTGCCCGCACCGGCATCCCCGCCGTCGCGCAGGGAGTGCTCGATCGCCGCCGTGATGCCCTGCACGATGAGCTGAGACTGTTCGTGCGAGCCGTGTCCAGAGCGCGATCGCGCATCGTGGTCACCTCTGTCGACGACGACACGACCGGTCCGAGTGCTTTTTTCTCCTTCCTCCCTTCCCCGCCGCCGTTGTCGGAGCATCCTGCGGCCGAGCATCCGCTCACGCTGCGCGGCCTGGTTGCGAAGAGCCGCCGCACGCTCACGAGCTCGAGTGATCCTGCAGAACGGCGAGCTGCCGCGCAGCAGCTGCGACTGCTCGCCGAGGCCGAGGTGCCTGGTGCGGTGCCGGAGGAGTGGTACGGGAGCACCGCACCCTCCACGTCAGCCCCGCTGCACGACCTCCAGGTCGAAGCGGCTCGCGTCTCGCCGTCGAAGATGGAGTCGTTCGAGGAGTGCGAACTCAACTGGGCGATCTCTTCCCTCGGTGGAGATACCGTGCTGCCGCCATCGGCGGGTATCGGCACGATCATTCACGCGGCGATGGAGACGGCGCCGGACGGTGAGCTCGAGAAGATGCGCGCGATCGTCGCGCAGCACTGGCCGGAACTCGAGTTCGAGACCGAATGGATCGGACGCAAGGAGCGCCGAAGGGCCGAGGTGTATGTCGATCGTCTGCACTCCTATCTGGGCGCTGTTGCCGACGAACGCGGCCGCGTGCTGGCAAGCGAGGTCGAATTCCGTTTCGCGGTCGACGTGCGCGATCAGGCGTCGGATGAGCCACCCGCCGTGTACGTCGACGATGAGGTCACGGGACCGCATCGTGCGGTCGTGCACGGGTACATCGACCGTGTCGAGGCGTATCCGCGCGGTGGTGGCGAACACGCCGCAGCACGCGGGCGGGGCTTCACCTCGATGTCCGCGGGTGCGGCCCCGCCCGAGGAGGCACCTGCGGCAGTGTCCGCACCCGCCGAGACGTCCGCGCCAGCCACCGGCGAGCGGGTCGTCGTTGTCGACCTGAAGACCGGGAAGTACGAGCCGGAGTCCGATGCGAAGGTCGCCGATCACGCGCAGCTCGCCGCCTATCAGGTCGCGGTCGAGCAGGGGCTGGTGGCCGGCGCCGATGCGGCGGCGCTCGCCGGGGCGCGGCTCGTGCTCGTTGCGAAGACGCTGTCCGGCAGCGATTACCGGGTCGCGCATCAGCACACTCTTCGGGGTGAGGATCGCACGCGCTTCCTGAACCGGCTCGCCGACGCGGCGAAGGGAATGTCGGCGAACTCCTTCACCGCGCATGTCGAGGCGCACTGCGCTGACGTGCAGTGGCGCGTGCAGCCCTGTCGCATTCACACGGTCCCGGCGGTGAGCGCGTGAACGCGTGGGGTGAGGGCCCGGGACTGTCGGCACTCGACGTCGCAGCGGCACTGGGACAGCCGTCACCCACCGCCGCTCAGCAGCGCGTCATCGAGGCACCGCCCACACCCGCTCTGGTGGTGGCAGGGGCCGGCAGTGGCAAGACCGAGACGATGTCGGGGCGGGTGGTTTGGCTCGTCGCCAACGGACATGTGCGCCGTGACGAGATCCTCGGGCTGACCTTCACCCGCAAGGCCGCGGGCGAACTGGCCGAGCGCATCGGCGACAGGCTCGCCGTGATCGACGAGTTCGGCCGTCGCGGTCTGCTCCCGCTCGTTCCGGAGATCGTCGCGACCGGTGCCCTGGCCCGAGTGGATGCCGCAGCCGCAGCCGCGCAGAAGGCGACTGTGCGCACGCACGTCCTCGACGAGCTGGCCGCGACGTACGACACCGGGTGGAATCCATCGACCCCGCACACCTCGGAAGACCTGCTGGCAAGACCCCGGGTGTCGACCTACAACGCCTTCGCGGACTCGATCGTGCGCGAGCACGCCTCCCGGATCGGCCGCGACCCCGATGCCGCGATGCTCAGCCAGGCCGCGTCCTGGATGCTGGCGCGCGAAGTGGTGCTGCGCGCCGACCTTCCTCAGCTCGAAGACATCGAGCTGTCCGTGGCGACCGTCGTCGATGCCGTGCAGCGCCTCGCGGGCGACGCGCTCGATCATCGGGCGGACCTCGGCCGCGCCGAGCGGATCGCGATAGAGCAGGCCAGGGCCTTCGAGCCGTACCGCTCCAGCGACGCGATCGCGAAGATCGCCGACAACCTGCTCTCGCTGCCCACGCTGACCGCGCTCGTGCGGGAGTACATCGCCGAGAAGCATCGTCGTGGCGTCCTGGACTTCGCCGACCAGGTCAGTGGCGCGTTCGACATCGTCGAGTCGTCGCCGGACGTGCGCGACGGCCTGCGCGAGCAGTATCGCGTTGTGCTCCTGGACGAGTACCAGGACACATCGGTGATCCAGACGCAGTTCCTCTCCGCGCTGTTCCGCGACAGCGCGGTCATGGCCGTCGGCGATCCGCACCAGTCCATCTACGGCTGGCGCGGGGCGAGCGCCGACAACCTCTACGCCTTCGCACGCACCTTCGCCGCGGACATGCCCGTCCAGACATACAGCCTGATGACGAGCTGGCGCAATGACAGCTCGATCCTCGATATCGCGAACGAGGTGCTCCGCCCGTTGCAGCGGCCCGGACTCGACGTGCCGCCGCTGGAGGCGCGTCCGGGTGCCGGGACCGGCGCCGTTGAGGTGCGCTACCCGCTCACGGTGCACGACGAGGCGGCTGAAGTCGCGGAGTGGTTCGTCCAGCGCCGGGCTGCGCACGCCGCCGCGGACCCCGATGCTGCGAAACCGCACACCGGCGCGATCCTGTTCCGCTCCAAGCGCCATATGCAGACCTTCGCCGAGGCGCTCGCCGCGCGTGGCGTCCCGCACCGCATTCTCGGGCTCGGAGGCCTGCTGGCAACGCCCGAGGTCGTCGACGTCGTTTCCGCGCTGCGCGTCATCCATGATCCGAATGCGGGTTCGCCGCTCATCCGTCTGCTGGTGGGACCCCGCTTCGGCGTCGGCGTCGCTGATATGGGCGCACTGTATTCGCTGGCCAGCGAACTGTCCCGTCGCGACAGCGGGCTGCTGCCGCTGCCCGAAGAGCTGCGTGCGCGCATCCGCGCGTCCCGCGGATCCGATGAGGCCGTGTCGATCGTGGATGCCGTCGACGTTGTCCGCGGACTCCGTGACGATTACCGGCTGCTGGAGGGGATCACCCCGGATGGCCGCGCGCGGATCCGCGCAGCGGGCGAGATGTTCGAACGTCTGCGCCGCGCATCCGGCCAGCCCATCCTCGAGGTGATCCGGCTCATCGAACTCGAGTTGCGCCTGGACATCGAGCTCGCCGCGAACGAGACGCGCGGGCCGGCACGCGTCGCGGCCACGCAGCTGCGTGCATTCGCCGATGAGGTGCGTGCGTTCCTCGCCGCGGACGACCGCGGCACGATCGGGAGTCTCCTGGCCTGGCTCGAAAAGGCCGAGAGCACCGACGAGCTCATGCCGCGCCCGGAACCGCCGCAGCCGGGTGTCGTGCAGCTGCTGACGATCCATGGCTCGAAGGGACTCGAGTGGGATGCCGTCGCTGTCGTGCGCATGGTCGAAGGCGAGCTGCCCTCGCGCCCGAGCGATACGTCCGGCTGGTTCGGCTTCGGGGTACTCCCGTTCGTGCTGCGCGGAGACAGCGCTGCGCTTCCGACCTTCACCTGGATACCGCCGGTCGAAGAGGAACTCGATCCGGTCAAGCGCCTCAAGGCCGGGATCGCATCGTTGACGAGTACGAGCAAGACGACGCCCGGGGCCATCACCGTCTTCAAGAACGCCTACCGCGATTATCAGCAGCAGGAGGAGCGCCGCCTCGCATACGTCGCAGTCACCCGTGCGCGCACGGATCTGCTGCTCACCGGCGCGCACTGGGCGGGACAGAAGAAGCCCCGCAAGCCGGGACCGTATCTGCTCGAGGCGTTCGACGTCATCGGCGCTTCGCCGGTCGGTGCGATCGATGAGGATGAGAACCCCTACGAGGGCGAGGGCAAGACGAGCATCTGGCCACTCGACCCGCTCGGCTCGCGCCGTGCGAAGGTCGAGGCGGCAGCAGAAGCGGTGAATGAAGCGTTCGCGCAGGATGCTGCGGAGCCGAGCGACCTCCTGCGGCGACTGCTCGCCGAGCGCGCCGAACGTCAGCGGGGGATCACGGCCGGAGCGCCGACCCGTGTGCCGGCATCGCGGTTCAAGGACTACGTCACCGACTACGACGGCACCGCGCGGGCTCTCGCACGCCCCATGCCCGAGCGTCCGTATCGGCAGACCCGGCTCGGCACGCTGTTTCACGCGTGGGTCGAGCATCGCTCCGGCCTCGTCGGCACGGCTCCGAACCCCGAGAGCGCGCTGTGGGAGATCGACGACGACCAGCCCGATGTCTGGAACGCGTCAGCGGCGGATGTCGCCGACCTCGAGCAGCTGCGCACGATCTTCGAACGCAGCGAGTGGGCACAGCTGAAGCCCATCGCCGTCGAGATCGAGATCGACTTCACCCTCGGTGTCGAAGGGCATATCGTCATCTGCAAGCTCGATGCCGTGTATCGCCGCGAGGACCGCGGCGGCCGCATCGAAATCGTCGACTGGAAGACCGGAAAAGCACCGCGCACGGCAGCCGAGAAAGAAGAGCGGATGCTGCAGCTCGCGCTGTACCGTCTCGCCTATCACCGGCGCTTCGGCGTCGCGCTCGAGGAGATCGACGTCGCGCTCTACTACGTGGCCGATGACCTCGTCATCCGCGGGGATCGGGTCTACTCGGAGGAGGAATTGGTCCAGCGGTGGAGCGCCGCCCGCGCTGCGCGCTGAGCCTCATCGGCAGGGTTCGCCTTCTCCGAAGGGCCGACGTCATCGACGGGCATCAACCCGGAGGCCTCGATTTCGCTCAGGTCTTCCGTCGCATCCCCGCCGTCGTCATCGGTGGCCGGGGCACCGCCGGACTCTTCGGGCAGCGCCTCGCCGGGCAGCAGATCCTTGGGGTTGTACGCGTCGGTCTGCATCGAGGTGTTCGCGGCGCTTGCGGTGGTCGCCGGGACCCGTCCGAGAGCATCCATGGCCGAATCCACGCCCTCGCCGCGTGCGGCGATGACGGTCAGATCGTTCTCACGCAGGCCCTCTGCGAGTGCCTCCAGAAGGGCGGCCGCATCGTCCACGATGTCATTGCGGCGCGTCGCGTCGCCGTGCACGAGCCATCGGGCGAACTCGAGCTCTGCGAGCATCCGCGCACGCACGGCGAGTGCAGCATCCGGGACGCGGTCGGACGCCTCCGCGTAGGAGGCATGCACGTCTCCCGCAGCATCGGGGGCAGAGGAGAGCCAGGCGAGGTCGGTCGCCGGGTCGCCGAGTGAGAGTCCGTGCCAGTCGAGCACGCCGATGACGACAGGGCCCTGCACGTCGTCGTCTTCGAACAGGAACGAGGTCGCCTTGGCGCCTCCCAACGTCACGGCGGATTCGAATCGCCACAGGTCGTCGTCATCGACGGCTTCGCGCCAGCGCACGGTGAGCCGGGCGGGAACCCGTCCGGTCGCGGCGGCGCGGTCGACCAGCTGTCGAATCTCATCGCGCACCTCGTCAGCGCTGCGGGCGGTGAGCCCGGCACTGCGCACAACCGATGCGGGCAAGGCGTGTACAGCGGCGATTGATGCCCCCATGGAAGCTGCGGCTCCTCGGCCGCGCGGCACGTGAGCCGCCTCGATCTGGAATCCGGGCAGCAGTTCGGTCACCAACGCCCTGCCCTCGGCGATCCTTGTCTCGCCGATGTACTCCGGCACACGGAACGGCAGCATCGCGCGCGCTCCCATGGTGAGCGCACGCAGGGCGAGGGACTCGGAGGCGAGCTCGCGGGAGGTCTCGTCGTCGTCGCCGACGCGGATTGCGAGCTCTCGTCCATCGGCCAGAGTGGCGATCGCGGAGTCGAAGCGTCCGTCGCCGTCGGCAGTGAGCGGACGTGCGCCCACGACCTCCGCCCCGGGCAGTGCGGCTGTGACTGCCGCCGCTAGAGTAAAGGGAGACCGTGCCATGACCCCAAGGTTAGGTGTGCTCGGGTGCGGTTCCGCCTACGCCACGCCTGGGAAAGAGGGAGTCGATGACCGTTCAGACCGCTGCGTTCGACCGTGCAGGACAACTTCGTGACGAACCGGGCATCATCCAGACGCTGCGCGCGTCGTCGGATGCCCTCGTGATCGTCGTTCGCGAGGGGCGTGTCCGCATCGAGAACGGCGGGCTGCTGACGGTCTCGCCGTCCGAGGTCGCCGATGACGCCCAGTGGGGTCTGCTCGGGCACCGCAGCGACGACCGCGTGCTGCTGCTCGCCGCGGTCGGCCCCGAACGCGACGCGATCGATGCGGCACCGGCCGAGACCTGGCTGGGTCTGCGCGACACCGGCGGGATGCTGGATGCCGAGAACACCGAGCT
This sequence comes from Microbacterium sp., assembly GCF_052099035.1. Lineage (GTDB taxonomy): Bacteria > Actinomycetota > Actinomycetes > Actinomycetales > Microbacteriaceae > Microbacterium. Next base: position 69,650 of record NZ_JBQDSX010000008.1, read on the forward strand.
GCTGGTGACCGCGGTCTCGCTCGCATCCTGGCTGCGCGATGCGCGCTTCTGCCAGAAGTGCGGCTCCGAGACGGAGCTGCGCCAGGGCGGCTGGTCCCGCCGATGCGAAGCCTGCGCGCACGAGATCTTTCCCCGCACGGACCCCGCGGTGATCGTCGCCGTCGAGAGCCCCGATGGTGAACGGCTGCTGCTCGGGGCGAACGCGAACTGGCGCGGACGCATGTACTCGTGCTTCGCCGGCTTCGTCGAGGCGGGCGAGTCGCTGGAGACCACGGTGCACCGCGAGATCGAAGAGGAGGCCGGCGTGCACCTCGACGAGGTCCGCTACATCTCCTCGCAGCCGTGGCCGTATCCGCGCTCGCTGATGGTCGGATTCCGCGCCACGGCATCCGATGAGCATTCTGCGCGCCCCGACGGCGAGGAGATCATCGACGTGCGCTGGTTCACACGCGATGAGATCCGCAGCGCGATGAACGGTGATGGTCCGGTGGGACTGCCGGGTCCGGCATCCATCGCCCGCGCGCTCATCGAGAACTGGTGCGACCAGCGCGAGGCCGGTGCGCCGAGCGAAACGCGCGAGGGCAAGTGAGCGCACTCGACGGCCTCGACGAACGACAGCGGGAAGCGGCATCCGTGCTGCGCGGGCCCGTTGCCGTACTCGCCGGAGCCGGCACAGGAAAGACCCGGGTGATCACCCACCGCATCGCGCACGGCGTCGACACCGGGGCGTATTCCCCGAGCCGAGTGATGGCGGTCACCTTCACGGCGAAAGCCGCCGGCGAGCTGCGCGGTCGACTGCGGGCGCTCGGCATCGAGGGCGTCGCCGCGCGCACTTTCCACGCTGCCGCTCTCGCGCAACTGAACTTCTTCTGGCCGACGCTGGCGGGCTCGCCCGCGCCCAAGATCGTCGACAACAAGGTGCGCGTCCTCGCCCAGGCGGCAGAACAGCAGCGCCTGCGACTCGACACGGCGACGCTGCGCGACATCGCCAGCGAGATCGAATGGCGCAAGGTCTCGATGCTGACGATCGAGCAGCACACGGCGCTCGGAAAATCCATCGGACGCGTCAACACCGAACAGCTCGCCGAGGTGCAGCAGGCCTACGAAATACTCAAGGACGACCGCCACCAGCTCGATTTCGAGGACGTGCTGCTGGCATGCGCGGGGATGCTGGAAGCCGAGCCCCGTGTCGCGGCATCCGTCCACGAGCAGTATCGCCACTTCACCGTCGACGAGTTCCAGGACGTCTCACCGTTGCAGAACCGGCTACTCGAACTCTGGCTCGGCGAGCGCCGCGACATCTGCGTGGTCGGCGATGCGAGCCAGACGATCTACTCGTTCGCGGGCGCCGATCAGCGGTTCCTGCTGGAGTTCGGCCGCCGTTACCCCGATGCCACGGTCGTGCGCCTGGAGACGAACTACCGTTCGCAGCCGCCGATCCTCGCCGCAGCCAATGCCCTCATGAAGGGGCGTCCCGGCGCGCTCGAGCTCGTCGCCGCACGCGAAGCGCCGACGGCCGATGCGCCGACGGTGACCGCATACGACAGCGATACGGAAGAGGCCGCGGGAATCGCAGCCGCGATCGGCGCGCGGATCAAGAGCGGGGCCCAGCCGTCCGAGATCGCGGTGCTCTATCGGGCCCATGCACAGTCCGCCCCCATTCAGCAGGCGCTCGCCCAGGCGGGGATCGCATCCAGTGTGCTCGGCGGCAAGCGGTTCTTCGATATGCCCGAGGTGCGCCAGGCCGTGCTCGCGCTGCGTGGCGCATCCGTCGCCCCCACCGAACGCGGCTTCCTTCCGAACGTGCGGCGCGTGCTGCGCGAGATGGGTCTCACGGAGGAGCCGCCGGCCGCCGGTGGCGCCCAGCGGGACGGTTGGGAAGCGCGGCGTGCCATCCTGCGTCTTGCCGAGGAAGCATCGGATGACACGACGCTGCGCTCGTTCAGCGACACGCTCATGGCGCGCGCGAAGGATCAGCATGAACCGACGATGCAGACGGTGACCATGTCGACGCTGCACGCAGCCAAGGGGCTGGAATGGCCGCACGTCATCCTCGCCGGTTGCACCGAGGGCGCCTTGCCGATCTCGTACGCGACCGGATTCGACGCGATCGACGAGGAGCGCCGACTCGCCTACGTCGGCATCACGCGCGCCGCAAGGACGCTGGAGCTGTCCTGGTCTCGTTCGTCCGGTCGAGGCGAGCGGCGGCCGTCCCGCTTCCTGGAAGAGATCGGGATGTCTGCGCGCGGCACAGGCAATCTTCGTGAAACGTCGCCTCGCGCCACACGCGCCGCCCGTCGGGGGTGATCCGCACCGACTTCGTCAGCTTCGCACCGTCGGGCTCGCCGAGGAGCCGAGCGATGAGGCTGGCGACTTCGGCCGTGCGCGCGGCGGTGATCGGGACGGACGTCGCACCGATCAGCTGCGCATGCATGCTCGGCCAGGCAGGGTCCCGGTCGCGCTCATGCGCGTCGATGCACGACAGGCACGGTGTGCGCCCGGGAACGATCAGCGGACCGATCGTCGTACCACCCGGTTCGAAAGCGACCGGGACGTGCGCGAGATCCTCGCGCAGGTACGGGGCAAGCTGATGGGCGGATGCTGCGCCGTGCACGAGCACGATGCCCACAGCATCCCGCTCCTGACGGTCGACCGTCACGAATCCTTCGTCGCGCAGCGCATGATCGATGCGCGCCTGCACCCGTGAGTCGGCAAGATTGACGCTCTCGACCCAGACCCACGGCAGCGGCGGGCCGTCGGTGTGCAGCACCGGTTCGAGCTTCTGCAGCAGGTCACGTGCCGGCTGCCGGGGGGCGCCGACTCCGTGCGCGACCACATCGAACGATGCGCGACGAAATCCGGTGCGCATCGCCTGAAGCAGCGGCTCGATCCAGGGTTCCGTCAACGGCACGACGACGACGGCATCCAATCCGAACTGCACGGTGTCGACATCGCGCCACAGCATCGGGAAGGACGCATCGATGCGGGTCATGGTCGTCGGCGTGAACGGTGGCATTCCCCGATTCTGGCCACCCACCGGAAGCTGTAGGGCACAGAACGACGATCGGTGGACAAGTCCGACGATTGCTCAGATGTGCAGGACGAGTGCTGCCGGTCGCTCAGACCGGCTTCTCACCCGCGCCGTCGTCATTGGAGTCGCCACCATCGCCCGTGTCGCCCTCGCCATCGACCGTGCCCTCGCCATCGCTCGTGCCCTTGCCGTCGCCGGAGAAGTCATCGCCGTCGAGCAGTCGGGCCAGCGCCTCATCGAACTCGTCCGCTGCTGGCTCCTCGCCGCGGGCTCGGGCCTGCAGCCGTTCGATCAGAGCGGTCGGGTCGTCGATGTCGGCCGCGGACGGCAGTAGATCGGGGTAGTCCCAGAGCGAATCGCGTGCGCTGATGCCGACGGCATCCGTCACCTTGCGCCACATCGCTGCGGCCTCGCGCATGCGGCGTGGGCGCAGCTTCAGGCCGACCAGCGCGCCGAGCGCGTCCTCGGCGGGGCCGCCGACGGCGCGACGGCGGCGAGCGGCTTCGGCCAGTCGGGCGCCATCGGGGAGGCGCGCGGTGGCCTCGCTGGTGACGACATCCACCCAGCCATCGATCATCGCGATGATGTTCTCCAGGCGGCCGAGCGACTCCCGCTGCGCGTCGGTCTGTGCGGGAAGGAGTGCACCGTCCTCGATCGCGGCGCGGAGCTCTTCGGGGTTGGAGGGATCCAGGCGGCTCGCGACATCTTCGAGAGCCTCGACGTCGACGGTCACGCCGCGTGCGAAGTCGGTGATCTGTGACATGACCTGCAGGTGCAGCCACTTGGCGTGCCGGTACAGGCGGGCATAGGCGAGTTCGCGCGTGGCGAGATAGAGCGTGATCTGGTCGTCCGGGATCTCCAGGCCCGCACCGAAGTCCTGGATGTTCTGCGGGATGACGGCGGCCGTGCCCGCGGGCAGCACCGGGATGCCGACGTCGCCGCCGGACACGACCTCGAGGGAGAGGTTGCCGAGCACCTGACCGAACTGCGCGGCGAAGACCGACGCGCCCAGGCCCCGCATGAGCTTTCCGGCGCCCTGGATCGCGCCGCGCATGTCTTCGGGGACCTGCGTGTCGAGTGCGCTGGTGAGGGCATCCGCGATGCTGGTCGAGACGGGGCCCGCGATGTCCTTCCACACCGGCAGGGTCTTCTCGACCCATTCACCGCGTGTCATTGCCCGGGGGCTCTCGGCGAGCTCGGCGATCGTGGTCGCCTCGCCCAGCCACAGGTTCGCGAGGCCGAACGCATCCACGAGCGAGTGCCGGGAGCCGTCGGTGATGCCCTGACCCTCCTTGTTCGCGATATGCAGCGCCTGGCGCAGGGTGTTCTCCCACGGGTCGCCGCCGAATGCGTTCTGCAGCTGCTGCGAGAGCGCGGCCATCATCGCCGGGTCGAATTGGATGCCGCCTTCGCCGCCGAGAGCATTCTGCAGCGCGCTGAAGTCGAAGTCGCCGCCGCCCTCACCGGACATCATCTTGCGCAGGAACTCTTGGAAATCTTCCGGGTTCGGATCGTTCTCTGACATTTCGGTCGCCTCTCAGCACGTCGCTAGCCGTGCCATCTACGCTAGTCACAGGTTTCTGCACGCACCCCCGACGCGAGCAGATCGCTGTACGCCGGTCGCGAACGACGGAGGAAAACACGTGGCACGAATTCGCTCTGTCCGCTTGGGGCTCGGAGCCTGGGCGCTCATCGTCGCGCTCATCGCTCTGGTCGTGCTGACGTTCCTCCCGACTCCGTACGTGATCCAGCGGCCCGGCCCCGTGTACAACACCCTGGGCACCGCGCCGGGCAGTGACGGCGAGCAGATGCCGCTCATCGCCATCGACGGTGCTGAGACCTTCGACACCGGCGGAAGCTTGAATCTCACCACGGTGCAGGTCGTCGGCAATCGGGAGCGCACGCCGTCCTGGTTCGAACTGGCGATCGCATGGATGGACTCCTCGCGCGCTGTCGTCCCACTGGATTCCGTGTTCCCCGAAGGTGTGACGAGTGAGCAGCGCGATGAGCAGAACGCCGTGCTGATGGTCGACTCGCAGCACGAAGCGACGGCCGCGGCCCTGCACGAACTCGGGTACGACACCGGAGCCGAGGTCGAAGTCGTCTCCATCGTCGAGGACTCGGCGGCAGACGGACTGATCGAGAAGGGCGACCGCATCGACGCTGTCGACGGCGTCTCGCTGACCAGCGCTGCGGCCCTGCGCGAGGCCATCCAGGATTCCGGGGGTGAGACCGTAGAGCTGTCGGTGCTGCGCGATGGCGAAGAGCAGCAGATCGAGATCGCACCGAAGCAGGAGAACGTCAACGGCACCGACACCTGGCTGATCGGCATCAGCTTCACGACCGAGTACGACTTCCCGATCGATGTCACCATCCAGCTCGACAACGTCGGTGGTCCGAGCGCCGGAATGATGTTCGCGCTGGGAATCGTCGATGAGTTGACGCCCGGTGAGCTCACCGGAGGCAACGACATCGCCGGCACCGGCACGATCGATGCCTCCGGTGCGGTGGGGCCGATCGGCGGCATCCGCCAGAAGCTGTACGGCGCGCGTGATGCCGGAGCCGATTACTTCCTCGCACCGTCATCGAACTGTGACGAGGTTGTCGGTCACATCCCGGACGGGCTGACGGTCATCAGCACGTCGACGCTTTCGGAGTCGATCGATGCGCTCGAGGTGATCGCCGATGGCGGTGACGTCGCCGCACTGCCCGCGTGCACTGCCACTTCCTGAACGCACGCGGCCCGCACATAGGTGACGGTGCATAAGATGGACGAGTGACCACGACCTCGGCGCCGAATCCGGCCACGCCTCATACATCCCGACGAATCCTGACCATCTCATTGGTCATCATCGCCGCGCTCGTCGTGGCGTTCTTCGTCTTTGCTTCTCTCTACACCGACTTCCTCTGGTTCGACCAGCTCGAGTTCGCGAGTGTCCTGACGACCCAGTGGCTTGCCACGGCGTCGATGTTCGTCGTCGGGTTCATCGGGATGGCGGTACCGCTGTTCGTCGTGATCCAGCTGGCCTACCGGCTGCGCCCGGTGTACGTGCGGCTCAGCTCGCAGCTCGACCGCTACCAGGAGGTTATCGAGCCGCTGCGGCGCCTGGCGATGTGGGGCATGCCGATCTTCTTCGGCCTCTTCGCGGGCTTCGCCGCCGCCGGCAACTGGGAGACTGTCTGGCTGTGGTTCACCGGTGGCCCCACGGGAGTCACCGACCCGGAGTTCGGCATGGACACCGGCTTCTACCTGTTCGCGATGCCGTTCTACTCGATTCTTCTCGCCTTCGTCTCGGCAGTGATCCTGCTCAGCCTGATCGTCACCGCGCTGGTTTCGTACCTGTACGGATCGGTGCGCATCGGGCAGGGCGAGCTGCGCATCTCGAAGCCTGCACGCATTCAGCTCGCGGTGCTCGCGGGCATCTACCTGCTCGTGCAGGCCGCCAGCCTCTGGCTCGACCGGTACAAGACGCTCGTCACCGAAGAGGACCGCATCACCGGTGCGGCGTACACCGCCGTGCACGCGACGATCCCCGGCATGGCGATCCTCGCAATCGTCGCGATTCTCGTCGCGATCCTCTTCTTCGTCACGGCCGTCATCGGCCGCTGGCGCTTCCCGCTGGCCGCCACGGCGCTGCTGATCGTGGCAGCCCTCGTCGTCGGCGTCGGATACCCATGGGTCGTGACGACCTTCCAGGTTCGTCCGAACCAGAACAGCTTCCAGGCCGAGTACTACGAGCGCAACATCGAGGGCACCAAAGAGGCGTACAACATCGCCGACCTCGAGGTCACGCCGTTCAAGGCAGAGACCGATGCAGAAGCCGGGCAGCTGCGCGATGACGCCGAGACCACGGCATCCATCCGTATTCTCGACCCGAGCATCATCAGCCCGACCGTGCAGCAGCTCGAGCAGTTCCGTGGTTACTACCAGTTCCAGGACGTACTGGACGTCGACCGCTACGAGATCGACGGCGAGTCGCAGGACACGGTCGTCGCCGTTCGTGAGCTCGACGTGAACCGCCTCGGCGACAGCAACAACTGGAACAACCGCACCGCGGTCTACACGCACGGCTACGGTCTTGTGGTCGCTGCCGGCAACCAGCGCACGAGCGAGGGCGAGCCGGTGTTCCTCGAGCGCGGCATCCCGTCGTCCGGATTCCTCACCGATGCCGAGAACTTCGAGCCTCGCGTCTACTTCGGCGAAGAGTCGGCTCCGTACTCGATCGTCGGCGCTCCGGAAGGTTCGGACCCGGTCGAGATCGACTACCCGCGCGGAACCGATGGTGCAACCGAGACCAAGACGACCTTCGAGGGCGATGGCGGGCCGCACATCGGCAACACGTTCAACAAGCTGCTGTACGCGCTGAAGTTCCAGGAGGCGGAGATCCTGTTCTCCGACCTGGTCAACGACGACTCGCAGATCCTCTACGACCGCGACCCGCGGGCCCGCGTGCAGAAGGCGGCGCCGTACCTCACGCTCGACAGCGACCCGTACCCGAGCGTCGTCGACGGGCAGATCGTGTGGATCGTCGATGGTTACACGACGAGCTCGACGTCCCCGTACTCGACGAGCGTGAGCCTGTCGGATGCCATTGCCGACTCCAACACGGCGGCACCCAACTTCGCGATCGATGACATCAACTACATCCGCAACTCGGTGAAGGCGACGGTCAACGCCTACGACGGTTCGGTGACGCTGTACGCCTGGGATGCTGAGGACCCGCTGCTGAAGGCCTGGCAGAAGGTCTACCCGTCGACGGTCGAGCCGATCAGCGAGATGTCGGCCGATCTGATGAGCCACGTGCGCTACCCGACCGACCTGTTCAAGGTGCAGCGCGACATCCTCGAGGTCTACCACGTGGACACGGCCAGCTCGTTCGCCCAGCAGGACAACCGCTGGCAGACGCCGAACGACCCGCGTAACGAGAACCAGCTGCAGCCGCCCTACTACCTGTCGATGCAGATGCCGGGGCAGGATTCGCCGCGCTTCTCGATGTTCTCGACGTTCATCCCCGCGTCCGCGCAGGGAACGACGAGCCGTAACGTGCTGATGGGCTACCTGGCGGTGGATTCGGATGCTGGATCCACGGCGGGGGAGAAATCCGAGGGCTACGGGCAGTTGAGGCTGCTCGAGATCGATGCCGATACGACGGTGCCGGGTCCTGGACAGGTGCAGAACACGTTCGACTCGGATACGACGATCGCCGACAAGCTCAACGTGCTGACGCTCGGTAAATCCGAGGTGCTTTATGGAAACCTGCTGACGCTCCCCGTCGGTGGTGGTCTGCTGTACGTGCAGCCGGTCTACATCCAGTCGTCCGAGGGCACGCAGCTGCCGCTGCTGCAGAAGGTGCTGGTCACCTTCGGTGACAGCGTGGCGTTCGAAGACACCCTCACCGGTGCGCTCGATGTGATCTTCGGCGGCGACGCCGGAGCGGGCGGCGGCGATGAGGAAGTCCAGCCCACGGATCCGGGCGACGGCACGACTCCGCCGGATGAGGGCACGACCACTCCGCCCGATGAGGGAACGACCGATCCGGGCACGAGCACCGACTCCAACGCCTACGAGGCGGCGCTCGCTGCGGCGCAGAAGGCGCTGACCGACCGCGAGACCGCGCTGAAGTCGGGCGACCTGACCGCATTCGCCGAGGCAGACAAGCAGCTGACGGCCGCCGTCAACGAGCTGCTTGCGTTGGAGGCATCCGGCGGCAAGTAGTCGCTGGGCCGGTCTGACCGGCGCATGTCACAGAAGTGGCGGGTTCGCGTGATCGCGACCCGCCATTTCTGTGACGTGGTCAGCCCGGCGCGTGCGTATGTGCCGCGGTGTGGGCTAAGCCACGAGGAGCCGGGCGTCAGCGGTGACGTACTCAAGCTCGAGCTCGCCACCCAGAGCCTCGAGGTAACTCCGGACAGTTCCAATCTTGCTATTCTCGAGGTCGCCATTCTCGATCTTGGATACCTGTCGCTGGCCGACGCCGATGCGACTTGCCATTTCTTCCTGCGTCAATCCAAGGTTCTTCCGCAGTTCGCGCAAGCGGTGCGCGCGCACCTCGGTGAGCATCTCTTGCTTGTACGCGTCGACGCGCTTCCGGTCGACGGGGCGCTGGGCCAGCATCTCTTGCAGATCCACGTCGGTCACTTCCTTTGATTCTTGTTCTTTTGCGTCTTCAACTGGGAGACATGTTCGGAGTAGCGTGCGTCAGCGACTTTAGATCCTCGGAGTTCTATTGCGCAACCGCCCCGGTGTACAGCAGAGCGCGCCCGTGTTCGCCCAGCACCGCGCTGAGGCAGATGGCCGACTTGCGGGCGCCGTCAACGGGATGCTCGCGCTGAAAGCATCCGGCGGCAAGTAGTCACTGGGTCGGTCTGACCGGCGCGGCCAAGTAGGCGGGTGCTGATCAGCCCGCACGGGCAAAGCAGAAGGCCCGGAATCCGTTGAGATTCCGGGCCTTCTGTGTGTCGCATTGGTTGCGGGGGCAGGATTTGAACCTACGACCTCCGGGTTATGAGCCCGGCGAGCTACCGAACTGCTCCACCCCGCGGCACGTCTAAAAGCTTACCACGGGTCTGAGGTGCTGAGCGCCACGGGCGGGCATGCGCGAAGATGGGGGCATGTCCGATCTCACCGTCGCCGTGTGCCAGTTCAGCCCGACCGATTCGCGTGCGGACAACCGCGCCCGCGTCGCGCAGCACACAGCGGATGCCGCGGCCAGGGGAGCGCGCCTGGTCGTCTTCCCGGAGTACTCCAGCTACTTCGTCACGCCAATGGATGCCACCCTCGCCGAGAACTCCGAGACGCTCGAGGGCGAGTTCGTCCGGGCGCTGCAGGAAGCGGCATCCGCTCATGACGTCACCATCATCGCCGGGCTCGTGGAGAGCGCCGGAGAGCGCGTGCGCAACGCACTCGTCGCCGTGGATGCCACGGGCGTGCGTGCTGTCTACCGCAAGCAGCATCTCTACGACGCGTTCGGCCAAACGGAATCCGACTGGATCGAGCCGGGTGATCTCGATGAGCCGCAGACGCTGCAGATCGACGGGCTGCAGGTCGCGATGATGACCTGTTACGACCTGCGATTCCCTGAGGTCGCGCGCACACTCGTGGATGCCGGTGCTGATGTCATCGTCGTTCCTGCGGAGTGGGTGCGGGGGCCGCTGAAGGAGCACCACTGGACGACGTTGCTCGCGGCGCGAGCGATCGAGAACACGGTCTACGTCATCGCAGCCGATCACCCGACCCCGATCGGTGTGGGGCACTCGCAGATCATCGACCCGCAGGGCGTCGTCGTCGCCGGTGTCGGGACGGGGGAGGGCATCGCGATCGCGGATCTCTCAGTGGATGCCGTGGCGGCAGTGCGCGAGACCAACCCGGCGCTGCGGTTGCGCCGCTACCGCGTCGTTCCGCGCTGACGTTGCCGTTTCGACTCGCCTGCGGCTCGCTCAACGCGTTTCGTCTCGCTCCGCTCGCTCAACGACCCGCAGGGCTACTCACCGTGCGCTGAGGCTGTCGTTTCGACTCGCCTGCGGCTCGCTCAACGCGTTTCGTCTCGCTCCACTCGCTCAACGACCCGCAGGGTTACTCACCGTGCGCTGAGGCTGTCGTTTCGACTCGCCTGCGGCTCGCTCAACGCGTTTCGTCTCGTTCCGCTCGCTCAACGGCCCGCAGAGTTGCTCACCCCACGGGAAGCTCACCTCGCCGGGCGTTGAGCAAGGGAGCGGAGCGACCGCGACGAAACGGGGTGAGCGAGCGAAGCGAGTCGAAGCCGGCCACCCCGCCTACCACTCCACCGCGGCGAGCCTCCCGGCGGCCTCCTCGAGCACGTCCACCCGCTTGCAGGCGGCGAAGCGGATGAGCCCGGCGTAGTCGTCCTGGTTCTCTCGGCTCACGAAAGAGCCCAGGGGTATCGCAACGACCCCGGCCTTCTCCGGCATCGCACGGCAGAATGCGGCAGCATCCGCCCCTCCGAGCGCACTCGCGTCGGCGACCGTGAAGTATCCGCCCTGGGGCGAGGTGATATCGAACCCCGCCGATCGCAGTCCTGCCCCGAGGATCTCGTGCTTGCGGGACAGAGCGGCGGCGGCATCCGCGAAGAACGATTCCGGCAGCCGCAGCCCTACGGCGATCGCGGGTTGGAAGGCCGAGCCGTTCACGAACGTGAGGTACTGCTTGACCGTCAGCACGGCGGTGATGAGGTCGGCGGGGCCGTGGATCCAGCCGATCTTCCACCCCGTCGTCGAGAACGTCTTGCCGGCGGAGGAGATCGTAAGCGTCCGCTCGGCGGCTCCCGGCAGCGTCGCGAGCGGCACGTGCGGCGCGGCGAACGTCAGGTGCTCGTACACCTCGTCGGTGACGATGATCGCGTCGTGCTTGTGCGCCAACCGTACAACTTCGGCTTTCACCTCTTGGCTGAAGAGGATGCCGGTGGGGTTGTGCGGATCGTTGACGAGAATGATGCGCGTGCGGTCGGTGACGGATGCTGCGAGCACCTCGAGGTCCGGCTGGAAATCCGGCCGGCGCAGCGGAACTGTGCGCAGCCGCGCTCCGGCCAGAGCAACTGCCGCGGCATAGGAGTCGTAGTACGGCTCAAACACGACCACTTCGTCGTCGGGGGAGTCGATCAGGGCGAGCAGGGTGGCTGCCAGAGCCTCGGTTGCCCCGGCGGTGACGATGACCTCCGTCGCCGGGTCGACCGTGAGCCCGTAGAACCTCTGCTGGTGCTCGCTGATCGCGGCGAGCAAATCGGGGAATCCGCGCCCGGGTGGGTACTGGTTCACGCCGCGTGAGATCGCATCACGGGCGGCCTCGAGCACCTCGGCCGGGCCGTCCTCATCAGGGAAGCCCTGCCCGAGATTGATCGCTCCGGTTCTCGCCGCAGCCGCAGACATCTCTGCGAAAATGGTAGGCGCGACAGCGCCGTCAGAGGAGAGCAGGCCTGCCCCCGCCGCAGTGCGCCGCCAGGCGCCGGGAATTGCACTCATGCAACCCAGGCTAAGGCCATAGCCGGCACTCACCTCGCCCATATCGAACGCACAGCTAGGGGCGCCACTCTGAAAGGGCGTTGATGAAGGAGCAGACATGAACGAGAACAACACCCCAGACCAGCCCGTGTCCCCCGAGCAGCCTGCGCCGCAGGCTCCCGGAGCCAGCACAGGGGCCGGCCACCACGACATGCCCGCCGCGTTCACGTCGCACGCCGCGCCGCAGCATCCGGCCCCGAACGTCGGCCCGGAGGCATCCCAGGGCGCCGCATTCGGCATCCCGACGCCGACCGACCCGCACGCGCAGACCACTCCGATTCCGCCGTATGCCACCGAGCACACCGCGCACGTGACGTCGATCGACACGAAGACCAAAGAGAAGAAGTCGTTCGGCGCCAGCAAGGTCGCCGCCCTCATCGTGGCGGCGGCACTCGTCGGCGGTGTTGCCGGTTTCGGCGGCAGCTACCTCGGCAGCAATGTGTGGGCGCAGCCGGTGGGGTCCACAGCTTCAGGCCCCGACACCATCACGGTCAACAACCCCGGCTCCGTCAACGAGACCACGGCGATCGCCACGGCAGTGCTGCCCTCTGTCGTCACCATTCAGGCAGCCGGCTCCAGCGAGTCCGGCAGCGGCTCGGGCGTCGTGCTCAGTGAAGACGGCTACATCCTCACCAACACGCACGTGGTCACGCTCGGCGGCGCCGAGGCGAACCCGACGATTCGCGTCACGACCTCGGACGGCCACATCTACGACGCCGCCATTGTCGGCACCGATCCGATCTACGACCTCGCGGTGATCAAGCTCGACGGGGCGAAGGATCTCACCCCGATGGAGTTCGCCGACTCGTCCAAGCTCAACGTCGGCGACACGGCGGTCGCCGTCGGTGCGCCTCTCGGCCTATCGAACTCGGTCACCACTGGAATCGTCAGCGCGCTGAACCGCAGCATCCAGATCGCCTCTTCGGCGCTGCCGGATTCTGCGACGCAGGACGGCACGCAGGATGATTCGCAGGGCGACCAGAACGGAGAGGGCGACCAGAACGGCAGCCCGTTCCAGTTCGACCTGCCCGGCACGCAGCAGCAGAGCCCGAACTCGTCGATCTCGATCTCGGTGATCCAGACGGATGCTGCGATCAACCCCGGAAACTCCGGTGGCGCTCTGGTCGACAGCAAGGGCCGGCTCATCGGCATCAACGTCGCCATCGCGACGGCCGGCAGCGCGCAGGAGTCCGGCTCGATCGGTGTCGGATTCTCGATCCCGTCCGACATCGCCCAGCGCGTCTCCCAGGAGATCATCGAGAACGGTGCGGCTACGCACGGTCTGCTGGGCGCGACGGTTCAGGATGCCTCGTCGGTCGAATCGGCTGAGGTCGCCGGTGCTGTGATTGTCGAACCCACCAGCGGCGGGGCTGCAGCCGAGGCCGGCATCAAGAAGGGCGACATCGTGACGAAGTTCAACGGGCTTCCGATCACCGGCGCCACCGACCTCACCGCGCAGGTCCGCGCAGCGGCAGCCGGCAGCGAGGCGACGGTCACCTACGTCCGCGACGGCAAGTCGTACGAGGTGACGGTGACGCTCGGAGAACTCGCTCTCTGAGTCGCTTCGTTCCCAGAATCGGACGCCACCCCGCGATAGGCTCGCGGGGTGGCGTCCTTCTCTTTCGGCTCCGGCAACGCAGCAAAATTGCTGAGGATCCCGTTGTATGCCGCCGGACGCATAGGAACGTTTCTCGTCCCGCGCGGACGGCGCTGGGTCTTCGGGTGCGGTGGCGGAATCGGCGACGGCGCACTCGCTCTCTGGCGTATCGCCACGGCCGAGGGCCACAGCGCGGTCTGGCTCACCTCATCGGATCGTGAGCGAGCGGATGCTGCGGCGCTCGGCATCCCGACGATCCCGAAGTCTTCGCTGCGCGGATGGTGGGCGACAGCCCGCGCCGGAGTGCTCATCGTCACGCACGGGCAGGGAGACGTGAACCGCTACGCGACATCGGGGGCGTTCCTCGTGCAGCTGTGGCATGGGATTCCACTCAAGCGCATCGGGCTCGATTCCGCCGCCACGACCCAGGTCCCGAACGTGCCCGGCGCGTCGATTCTGCGCCGTGTTGTGGGGCTTCTCTACCGGGCCACAGCACAGCGCATCCGACTGATGCCGGCGGCATCCGATCGCTCGCGCGGACGGTTGGAGTCCGCCTTCGCGCTCGGGAACTCGCGGGTCGTGGTCACGGGCGAGCCTCGGGTCGACGTGCTCTCGGCCGGAACTGCGCAGGAGCGGCGGGACGCAGCATCCGCTCTGCTTTCGGACGTGACGCGCCCGCTTCCGCGCGATGCCCGCACGGTGCTGTACGCGCCGACCTGGCGCGACGGCGCCGAGGACCCGGCGATTCCGTCTGCTGCCGACTGGGTGAGCCTGATCGCCCTGCTCGAACAGCAGAATTCCGTGCTCTTCGTGCGTTCGCATCCGCTGGGCGCCGGCGCCTATCAGCCGCCGCTTCCGAGCACGCGGGTGCGGATGCTGGGATCTGACCTCCTTCCCGACGTCACACCGGCGCTACCGGGCATCGACGCGCTGATCACCGACTACTCCTCTCTCGCCTACGACGTGGGCCTCCTCGGGATGCCGGTGCTCTATCTGGCCCCGGATGCTGCGGAGTACGCGCACACGCGCGGTTTCTACGGCCGATACGAAGACGTCGCCGGGGCGGATGCCGCATCCGATTGGCCGGAGGCGATTGCGCAGCTCGAAACACTGCTGAGCGATGAGCGTGTGTTCGCTGCACGGTCCGCTCAGTCCAGTACGCTCAGCGCACAGGTACATGCGTATCGGGATGGACAGAACGCCCGTCGCGTGTACCGGGCAATACGCGCGCGGGGCGTCCCTGCGCCGAAGGGAGCACGATGACGACCGCCCGCATCGACGAGCAGGCCGAACGCCTGGTCATCGCAGGCGACGGCCCGGCACCGGCCGACGGATCTCTCGACGGGCCACGCGCCCGGGTCAGTGCGAGTATCACCGGCGATGGCGAGAGGTGGCAGGCGGTTTTCCCGCTGCAGGCCGCGCGCTGGGGCGGGCAGCTGCTGCCCCTTCCCTCCGGCGAATATCGACTGAGCATTGCGGGAGCCGACCTGTCGGAGATCGCTCAGGCACCGCTGGTGTTGTCGGGACTGCGGGTCACGCTGCAGGGCGACCGCGTCGAGATCGCGCCGCCGCTGGATCCGGCCGATGAGACCGCCGCGGGACAGTCGACGCTCGAGGAGCGCTATGTCGCTCAGGCCGGCGGCGACGAGAACGCGGTCTTTTTCGAGAGCTTCTACGGACAGAGCGCCGGATGCAATCCGCTGGCGATCGATCGTGAACTGGCCGCACGTGCGCCCGGGGTCACGCGCTACTGGAGCGTTGTGGACCTGTCGGTTCCGGTGCCCGATGGGGCGATCGCCGTGGTCGAGGGGAGCCCGCAGTGGTGGCGGGCCCGGGGAGCTGCGCGGCTGCTGATCGTTAATGATTGGCTGCGTCGGCGGTTCGCTCGCAAGCCAGGCCAGAAGGTGCTGCAGACCTGGCACGGCACCCCTCTCAAGCGTCTGGCGATGCACCGGCCAGGTTTTGATCCTCGGCGGATGGCGGCGGTCGTGAAGGAATCGCGCCGGTGGGACGTGCTGCTCGCGCAGAACCCGTATTCGGAGCGCATTCTCAAGAAGGCATATGCGTTCTTCGGGAAGCCGATCTGGACGGACGGCTACCCGCGCAACGACATGCTCGTCACCGGCGACGGTGCGGCGACGCGCGCGGCGCTGGGGATCGGGACGGACGAGCGCGTGTTGCTGTACGCGCCGACGTGGCGCGATGACCGGTCTGAGATGGTGGATTTCGTCGACCCGCAGCTGCTCGCCGAGCAGGCGGATGCCGTCGTGCTCGTCCGTGGTCATTCCCGGACCCTGAAGCCCGGCAAGGACACCTCGGGTGCGCGCGTGATCGATGTGACCGGATTCCCGGAGACGGCGCAGCTGCTGCTCATCGCGGATGCGCTCATCACGGACTACTCGTCGGTGATGTTCGACTACAGCGTCACCGGCAAGCCGATGTTCTTTCTCGTGCCCGACCTCGAGCACTATCGGGGGCAGCTGCGCGGGTTCTACTTCGACCTCGATAAGCGGGCACCGGGGCCACTGGTGAAGACGCAGGACGAGCTCGTCGCCGCGGTTCTCGACTCGTCGTTGCCGGGACATTTCGGCCCGCGCTACGCCGCGTGGCGTCGCCAGTTCAACGGCCGCGACGACGGTCATGCGTCCGAGCGCGTCGTCTCCCGCCTCCTCGACCTCGGCTACATCGCCCCGTAAAGCGCGTCCGCCGGCTGCGCGAGAATTGCCTTGTCCGACGAGACTCCTGCTGCCGACGCAATTCTCACGCCGCAAAGCAATTCTCGCGGCTGGTCGGCGGCGGGCGGCGACCGCCGCCAGCTACGGCAGCGGAGTGTTCTGCGAGCCCAGGCGCGAGGCGTCCACGGTGTCGCGGGCGCCGCGCAGCACGCCGCCGATGAAGCCGTAGCCCCAGGCGAGGTGCATGGTCGGCAGCACGGCGAGAGTCCAGATACGTTCGCGCAGGGACTCGCCGGCGCCGGGCCGCAGGGCCATCACCGCGACGAGCAGCGCGTAGGCGATCAAAGGCAGATAGACGATGGATGCCACGACCGAGGCGACACCGCCGAGCACGCGGCTCAGCTGCAGTGCCCCGACGATCACGGCGAGTGCAACGTTGAGTACGAGGGCGGGCGGCGCGAAGAAGCGCAGACCGTTGCTGCGGCCGTAGCGTCGCACGAGCTCGCCGCGCCAGGCTCCGGTCGCGCGGAACTGCCGGGCCAGTCGCCACCAGCTCTCGCGCGGCCAGTAGGTCACCTGCAGCTTCGGGTCGAGCCACACTTTGTGGCCAGCCTGCCGGATGCGCAGATTCAGCTCCCAGTCCTCGCCGCGGCGGATGGTCTCATCGAACAGTCCGACCTCGTCGAGCACCGACCGGCGCATGACGCCGAGGTACGCGGACTCCGCCTCTCCCTCGTGGGTCGTGCCGTGGTACGCGCCGCCACCGAGGCCGACGGGGGAGTTGTATGCCCGCGCGACGGACTTCTGGAACGGCGTTCGGCCGTCGGCGTGCATGACTCCGCCGACGTTGGCGGCTCCGGTGCGCTCGAGTGTGGCCAGTGCACGCTGCGCGTATCCGGGAGAGAGTTCGGAGTGCGCGTCGACGCGGACGATCGTGGGGTAGCGGCTCGCGCGGATCGCGGCATTGAGCCCGACGGGAATGTGTGCTGCCGGGTTCTCGACGAGACGGATGCGGGCATCGCTTTCGGCCAGGCGCTGCGCGAGCTCGTTCGTGCCGTCGGTGGAGGGCCCGAGGGCGAGAACCAGCTCGCTGGGACCTGCGAGCGACTGCGACAGCACGGATGCGACGGCGTGCTCGAGATAGTCCCGCTCGTTGAGAACGGGCATGATGAACGACACCCCGGCCGGAGACGTTGTCGAATCGTGCTCTTCCACCCGTCGATCATGTCATGGAGCGCCTGGCAAGCATGCGTACTCTGGATATGTGGGTGCCGTTCGGGATGTCAAGAAGGCGTATCGTCTGCTGCGCAGAGCCCTGCGCTCGCGCTCGGCGGTGCAACGAGTCCGGCGCGAGCTGGCCAAGCAGCCGCCGCTGCCGGAGCACCGCTTCAGAATCGCCGTGTACTTCGCCGATGGCGCCGTGAACATGTACCAGATGCGCCAGTGGTACCGGCCGCTGGCCGAGCTCGAGAAGCTCTGGCCCGTCGTCGTCCTCGCCCGAAACGCTGGCGGTGCCGAGAAGCTCATGGAAGAGGCAGCTCTTCCCGTCGCTTTCGTCCCCACGGTGCGTGACGTCGAGGCGTTCATCTCCACGCAGGACATCCGCATCGTGCTGTACGTGAACCAGAACACTCGCAACTTCCAGATGTTCCGCTACGGGCGGCGCTGGCACGTGTTCATCAACCACGGCGAGTCCGACAAGATGTACATGACCACGAACCAGTACAAGGCGTACGACTACGCGTTCGTGGCAGGCCAGGCCGCGAGGGATCGCCTCAGCCGCACGCTCTGGGACTATGACATCGATCGGCGCACGATCGAGATCGGCCGTCCCCAGGCGGACCATTACTCCGGCATCCTCCCCTACACGCCTGACGCGCGGATCGTCGTGCTTTACGCACCCACTTGGGAGGGCGATCGCCCGAGCGCGCACTACGGCTCGATCGCGACGCACGGCGAGGCACTGATCACGGCTCTACTGGCGACCGGACGGCACCGCGTGATCTACCGTCCGCACCCGCGCAGTGGCGTGGTCGACGATGAGTACGGCGCAGCCCACAAACGCATCATCTCCGCCATCGCCGAGGCGAACGCATCCGATCGGACCGCGCAGCACGTCTACGACGACGGTCCGGAGCTCGGCTGGCAGCTCGCAGCGGCCGACGTCGCCATCGTCGACATCTCGGCGATGGTCTACGACCGCCTCGCGGTCGGCAAGCCGCTCATGATCACGCGTCCGCTCGACGAGAATGCGCAGATCGACACCGGCGGATACCTCTCGGATTGCGAATGGCTGACAGCGGATGCTGCGCGCAGCATCGTCGCGGAAGTCGACCGCGTCCGTGCGGATGAGCACGCGATCACGAAGCTGCGTATGTGGGTGCAGCACTACTTCGGCGACACCACTCCCGGCGTTGCGACAGCGAAGTTCCACACTGCGATCGAACAGCTCATGGGGCTGTGGGACGAGTGGCAGCAGCGCGAGATCGGCGCCGTCGTACACGACGAGGATGACGACGACGAAGAAGAGAAGGACGACGAGTCCGAGATCCACTGACGTCTAGTGAACCTGCACTGATGCCGAAAGGCTCGGCTCCGTAGACTGACGGATATGAATTTTCCGCAGGCTGAGGCTGTTGCATCCCGACTCGAAGTGCTTACCGAATCGGCATCGACGAACGCCGCGCTTCGGATGCTGTCGGCGGATGCTGACGCGTGGCCGCACCTCTCCGTCATCCTCACCGACAACCAGACCGCCGGACGTGGGCGGCTGGATCGGTCCTGGCAGACGCCCGCCGGCTCAGCGCTGGCGATCTCGGTGCTGATCCGAGAACTGCCGTCGCGCCCCGAAGCCATGGGCTGGATCCCGCTCGTTGCGGGGCTGGCGATGGCGGATGCCGTGACCGTGCAGCTTTCCGGTCATGAGGTCGGGGTGAAGTGGCCCAACGACGTGCTGGTCGACGGGAAGAAGGTCTGCGGCATCCTGGCCGAATCGACGGGGACGGCGGTGGTCATCGGGTCCGGTGTGAACACCGCCATGACGATAGAGCAGCTTCCCATCCCGACGGCGACGTCGTTCGCCGCGCTCGGTGAGAGCTGCGATGCGGATCGCCTCGTCGCCGACTATCTGCGCCGGCTCGGCGGACTGCTCGCGGCGCTTGCTGCGTGGGAGGACTCGGATCGCAGCGGCATCCATGATGCCGTCTCGGCACGGTGCGCGACGCTGGGACGCGAGGTCGATGTGTCGCTTCCGGACGGGTCGACGCTGCACGGCACAGCCGTCCGGCTCGATACGGATGGCCGCCTCTGCGTCGATGCCGGAGGCACCGAGCACGCTGTCGCCGCCGGTGATGTCGTGCACGCGCGGCTCGTCTGACCCAGAACCCGGCGGAGAACCCGCGGAGGACACGCCGTCGCGCGGCGGGAGATGTCAGTGCCTGCGGGCACAATGGATGCATGACTCAGCCCGTGACGCTCGGCGGTCGGCCGATGATGCCGCCGCCCGGCGCGCCTGCCGAAGAGCGGCTCATCGCGCGATTCCGCGGCCATGCCCGCCGGTTGCTGTGGTCGGCGCTGCTTCTGATCGCGGTTTGCGGTGCAACGGGCTACTTCTACGACAATCTGCCAGACGGCTTCCAGAATTGGATGCTGCTGACCGCAGCGGGTGCGCTGATCATCCTCGGCGTGATCATCCCGTATTTCATCTGGTTCTCCCGTACCTACACCGTCACGACGCGCCGCGTCATCGTCCGCCAGGGTGTGGGGGCACGTCAGCGTTCCGAGATCTCGCATGTGCGCGGATATTCGATCGGAGTCCGGCGCGGACTCCTGCAGCGCATGGGCGGCGCCGGCACGATCACGCTTTCGAACGGCATGGATGTGCCGGTGCGACTGGTGAACATCCCCAATGTCACGCTCGTGCACGAGGCGCTCGCCGATCAGATCGAAGTGAATCAGATCCTCGCGCACCGAGACGCCCAGGCACTCCCCGAGGGCGACGCTCCCCGCTGACCC
>NZ_JBQDSX010000009.1:0-87489 GCF_052099035.1 Microbacterium sp.
CGAATCTGTTCGCGCTGGCCGAGTTCGGCAACATCTACACGCGCATCCAGAACCCGACGCAGGACGTGCTCGAGCAGCGCCTCGCGGCCCTCGAAGGCGGAACGGGCGCACTCGTGCTCGCCAGCGGCCAGGCCGCATCGACCTTCGCCGTGCTGAACATCGCACAGGCCGGCGATCACTTCGTCTCGTCGAGCTCGATCTACGGCGGCACGTACAACCTCTTCAAGTACACCCTCGCCAAGCTCGGCGTCGAGGTCACCTTCGTCGAGAACCAGGACGACATCGAGGAATGGCGCGCTGCCGTCCGCCCGAACACGAAGCTGTTCTTCGCCGAGACCATCGGCAATCCGAAGATCAACGTGCTCGACATCCGCGGCATCGCCGATGTCGCCCATGAGAACGGCATCCCGCTGATCGTCGACAACACGATCGCGACCCCGTACCTGATCCGTCCCTTCGAGCACGGTGCCGACATCATCGTGCACTCGGTCACGAAGTTCCTCGGTGGTCACGGCACCACCATCGGCGGCGCGATCATCGACGGCGGATCCTTCGCCTGGTCGGAGCACTCCGAGAAGTTCCCCGAACTCACAACTCCCGACCCGTCGTACCACGGCGCCGTGTACACCGACGCAGTCGGCGACGCGCTCGCGTACATCATCAAGGCACGTGTGCAGTTGCTGCGCGACCTCGGCTCGGCCATCGCCCCGCAGAGCGCCTGGAACCTCATCCAGGGCATCGAGACGCTGTCGCTGCGCATCGAGCGCCACGTGCAGAACGCTCAGGAGATCGCCGAGTGGCTGGAGAACCACTCCGACGTCGCCTCGGTGAACTACTCGGGACTCCCCTCCTCGCCGTGGTACGCCAAGGCCAACGAGTACGCGCCCAAGGGCGTCGGTGCGGTGCTGTCGTTCGAGCTGAAGGGCGGCGTGGAGGCCGGTCGCGAGTTCGTCAACAGCCTGTCGCTGTTCAGCCACCTCGCCAACATCGGTGACGTGCGCTCGCTCGTGATCCACCCGGCATCCACGACGCACTCGCAGCTCTCCCCTGAAGCGCAGCTGACCGCCGGTGTCACGCCGGGCCTGGTGCGCCTGTCGGTGGGTCTCGAGAATGTGGACGACCTCAAGGCCGACCTCGACGAGGCGCTCATCGCCGCTCGTCGCGTCTCCGAGGCCGCGCGCGCCTGAGCCGCGCGCGCCGCGCTCGCGCACGCGCCACTTTCGCCGAGGCCCCCTCTGGTCATCCGCGCCCCCTCTGAATCACGTATTTCAGCGGGGGCGCGGATGCTACGAGGGGGCCTCGACGTGTGTGCACTCGTCCTCCACAGGTATGGGGATCCCGGGAGTTGTCCACGGGGCGCGTGAATTGCGGAGGCGCGGACAGTGGCGGGACGCCAGACTGCGTGGATGCCGAAGACGATCGATCTCACCGCAGCGCGCCAGCTGCTGCTGACCCGTGACGACCTGACCGCCACAGGTCTCACCGACCGCGACATCACCGCACAGGTCACGGCCGGCACACTCCGTCGCGTGCGACGCGGCAGATACGTCGAATCCCCGCACTGGAAAGACCTCTGGAACGAGGGTCGCCATCTCATCCAAGTACTCGCCGTGCAGAGCAACTCCGCCACCCCAGGTCCCGTGTTCTGGGGGCCGTCGGCGGCTGTACTGCACGACCTGCCGCTGTGCAGGATTGCACCGGCGAATGTCCACACCGTGATTCTGGGTGAGCGGCATGGCCGCTCCCGCGCGAAGGTCGTCTGGCACAACGTCGAGATCTCCGACGCGGACATCGTCGAGATCGACGGCATCCGCTGCACGTCACTGGACCGAACCGTTCTGGACCTTGCCCGTTCCACTTCCCTGGCAACCGGGCTGTCTGCCGCGGATGCTGCGCTGCGACGCGAGGCGGTGCACGGCCACGAGCAGGATCCCGATCTCGCCGCCGAGTGGCACGCCCGGATGGAGCAGCGTGCCAATGGCGTCAGCACCCGCGGCATACGCAAGGCACGCGATCTCCTCGAGTTCGCGGATGGGCGTGCGCAGCTTCCCGGTGAGAGCGTGAGCCGGCTGCATCTGAGGGAACTGGGATTTCGCGATGTCATGCTGCAGACGCACGTGGTGGGACCGGACGGCGAGGACTACTGGCTCGACTTCGGCTTCCCCCGCTCGCGGGTGTTCGGCGAGTTCGACGGCCAGGGGAAATATCTCGATCCGGAGCTTCGCCGCGGCCGTGCGCTCGAAGAGACTCTGCTCGCCGAGAAGCAACGAGAGGATGCCGTCCGCGGTGTGACGGGATGGCGCACGGGCCGGTGGGGCTGGGAGCATCTCCACACGGCCGACACCCTCGCAGCGCGTCTGAGTGCCTTCGGCATCCGCCCGCCCGGGTGAGCCGCCCCGCCCTGGTGCCCCCGTAGGCGCTCCTCCCCAGCATCCGCGCCCCCTCGCAGCATCCATGCCCCCTCGCATTTGCGTATCTGCGGAGGGGCGTCGACGACCAGAGGGGGCCCCGGCGCCAGGTGGAGGGCGCAGCCCGCGCGTAACGTGCGAGCGCGGATGCGCCGGGCGGGTGAGAATGGACACATGGACTGGCAGAGCACCTCCGAAGACACCGTGCCCTCGGCGCGCGTGACCGAGGCGGATGCTCGTCTGCTCCGCGCTCGACCTCCAGCAACCGGCGCGTGGCGTGACGGCGACCCGGCCGGCGACCGCAAGTTCGCCTCGTTCGGAGCCTTCCGCACCGAGACCGGCGCCGAGCTCCCCGGCATCCGCATCGCTTACGAGTCCTGGGGCGAGCTGAACGACGCCCGCGACAACGCGATCCTCGTGCTGCACGCGCTGACCGGCGACAGCCATCTGCGTGGCGACGCCGGTCCCGGACATCCGACCGCCGGCTGGTGGGAGCGCATCGTCGGCCCCGGCGCCGCGCTCGACACCGACCGCTGGTTCGTGATCGCCCCCAACATGCTCGGCGGATGCCAGGGCTCCACCGGCCCGGCCAGCATCGCCCCCGACGGCTATGAGTGGGCGTCGCGCTTCCCGTATCTGACGGTGCGCGACCAGGTCGAAGCGCAGGTGCAGCTCGCCGATGCGCTGGGAATCGTGCGCTGGGCCGGCGTCGTCGGCGGCTCCATGGGCGGAATGCATGCACTGGAGTGGGCCGTCATGCACCCCGAGCGCGTCGAACGGCTCGCCGTGCTGTCCTCCCCCCCGGTGAACACCGCCGACCAGATCGCGCTGAACTCCGTGCAGCTCGAGGCGATCCGCATCGACCCCCGCTTCCAGGGCGGCGAATACTACGATCAGAGCATGGGCGAAGGCCCCCACCGCGGGCTCGCTCTCGCGCGACGCATGGCGCTGTTGAACTATCGGAGTCCGATCGAACTGAACCAGCGCTTCCAGCGTTCCTGGCAGTCCGATGTCTCCCCGCTCGGACACAACGGACGGTTCGCGGTCGAGTCGTACCTCGACTTCCACGGCAACAAGTTCACCCGTAGGTTCGACGCGAACAGCTACCTCACGCTCGTCGAGGCGATGAACTCGCACGACGTGGGACGCGGACGCGGCGGCGTCGAAGAGGCGTTGCACTCCGTCACAGCGAAGACACTCGTGCTCGGCATCGACACCGACCGGCTATTCCCCGTCGACGGGCAGCACCGGATCGCGCGCAGCATCCCGCACACGCTCGACGGGAACGAAGCCGTCGTACTCACGAGCGACTTCGGCCACGACGGCTTCCTCATCGAGACGGATGCTGTCGAGCTGCACCTGCGCCGCCTGCTCGAAGCCTGACGCCCGCGCTCAGCCGCGCACTCCCGCGCCCGCGCCGCGCTCAGTCGCGCGCACCCGCGCGCCCCGCACCCGCGCCGCGCGCGCTCACCCGCGCTCAGCCGCGCGTGTACCGCCACGGGAGCGCGCCGGTCTCCAACCGGTGCTGACCCGACCCGCCATCGGGATGCTCCGCATCACCGGGCCACACGAAGACGCCGCCACCGAGGATGTGCGTGACGTACACCTCAGGAATGGATGCCTCAGGAACGGATGCCTCAGGAACGGATGCCGACCTCAGCGCGTCCGCGACACTCCCACAACCGGCAAGAGCGGTGAGCGTGACCCAGGTCGGCGGGAACAGCATGAGCGCATCGTCGGCGTGGCGCCGCAGCGCCTCGGCGGGCGACAGCCACCGCGTCTCCACCACTTCGTCCGGAGCCGGTCGCAGCTCCCCCTCGGATGCTGCTGCGAGGAAGAACCACGTGCGCACGCGCTTGGGCGCCTCAGCAGGCGGCACCCAGCACGAGAACGCGTGCAGCTCGGCGGGACGAAGCCCCACCTCTTCTTCGCACTCGCGTGCGGCGGCCCGTGCGGCCGTCTGCTGTTCGTTCTCGCCCGCGACGACGTCGGCGTCCTCCACGACGCCGCCGGGAAACACCCATGCGCCGGCGAACGAACCGCGGTCGGGACGGCGAATCATCAGCGTCTCGAGCCCGTCAGGACCGTCGCGCAGCAGCACGACCGTTCCACCCGTGAGCATCGTCTCGGTCATTCTTCCTCGATCGCGCGCTCCAGGCGGTCGATCTTCGCATCCAGCTCACCCGAGTAGCCCGGTCGGATGTCGGCCTTCAGCACGAGGGACACCCGGGACCCGAAGGGCTGCACGGCCTCGACGGCGCGCTTTACGACGCCCATCACGGTGTCCCAGTCCGGGCCTTCGATCTCGGTGAACATGCTGGTGGTGCGGTGCGCCAGTCCGGACTCGCGGACGACTTTGACGGCGGCAGCGACGGCGTCGTGCACGGAGTCGTCGCCGCTTCCGGAGCGGCTCCGGGTGCCGGTTCCGCTGGGGGCGACGGAGAAAGCGATGAGCATGGCATTCCTTACTGTTGGGGGTTCAGGTTCTCTTCCGAGGAGCACGGCGGCCGACCGGTACGCGCACGAGGGCGCGCACTGCGACGATGAGCAGCACGATCACCAGGGCGTTGCGCGCGGTGAGCAGCAGCACAGGGAGCATCTCGGCGCGCAGCAGCCCGTCGTAGGTCAGCGGATACACCAGGCACGTCAGTCCGCCGAGCACCAGGACGATCCCGGCGGGCAGCGCGGAGCGCGTGCGGTCGAAGACGATCCACAGGATCACCGGTGCGATCAACCACGTCTGGAACTGCGGCGATCCCACCTTGTTGGTGACGATGAGAGTCGCCACAAGCGCGAGGGCGAGCGGCGGGAACAGCCGCGCGAAGGATGCTCCGCGACTCGCTTTGATCGCTCCGAGAGCAAGCACGGCGAGGGCAGCGAGCGCCATGATCGGGGTCAGCAGCATCGCGAGCACGTCGACGCCCGGCGCACCGATCTGGAATGTGAGGATCTCGAAGCTGTAATCGATGGATGCTGCGCCCGCCACGGCCATCCACATGAACGGCGTCGCGGCAACCGCCTCGATCTGCAGTCCGCGCCCCGTCTGCTCGGTGAGGAACCCGAACAGGTGCTGGTCGGCACCGAGGAGGAACAGCACCGCCACGATGCCGACACTGACGACGAGGAGCACGAGCAGGATGCGCACGCGGGAGCGCACCGCGACCACGGCGGCGACAAGGAGTGCGCCCGGCCAGATCTTGATCCATGCCGCAACCGTCAGCAGGAGCGCGGCGATCGCTGGCCTCTTCACGAGCCAGCATCCGCCGATCACGGCCAACGGCACGGTGACCGCGTCGATCCGGTACATTGCGATCGGCCCCAGCAACAAGAGCGCGGCCGTCCAGAACCAGCCGGCGCTCCGCCGTGCGGCGGACCCCGTGCGGCCGACCAGCGCCCCGAATCCGACAGCATCCAGCGCGGTGATCAACACGGCCCAGCCGATCAGGTAGGCACCAGTCGTGCCAGCGAGGGCAGTCAGCGGCCAGGCGATCAGCTGGGTGAGCAGCATCGGTAGCAGTGCCGGCTGCGGGTACACCCACGACTCGGTGATCCCCACGATCGCTTCACCGCTGAGTGCCGATGCCGACCACGGCTGGTAGACGAGGACGACATCGCCCATCGGCTGGCTCGGATACACCCAGCCCAGCCATGCGACGAGGACATGCACGGCGAGGAAAGCAGCCCACACGCCGACGCTGCGGAACTTCACGAAAGCAGATCCCCGATGGCGGCCGGAAGCGCCTCGGCCACGTCGAGCGCGACGATCGGATGCCCGGGACGCCCCTCGGTTGCGCCGGAGGCCCGCGTTGCCGCGAAGCCATGGAGCCAGGCACCGGATGCCGCGACTTCAGCCAGCGGAACCTCCGGGTTTGCGGCGATGAGCGCGCCCAGCATCCCGGCGAGAACGTCACCGGCCCCGGCCGTCGCCAGCCATGCGGGCGCGGATTCCACCGTCAGAACGGGTCCTGCGGGAGAGGCGCCCACGGTCGTAGCACCCTTCAGCAGCACGGTGCAGCCGAGCGTGCGGGCAGCCTGGACGGCATCCGCCACACGATCGCCCGTGCCCTCGGCGCTCAGCCCTGCGCTCTCGCGCAACCGTGCAAATTCCCCGGCGTGCGGGGTGAGAATCAGGGGCGCCGCGGCACCGGCCGCGGCACCGGAACCGGCGACAAGATCGAGCGCACCGGCATCGACGACGACCGGGGCTGTTCCGCCGAGAATCTGCCGCAACGCCCGCTCATCGTCTGCGGAGCGATGCGCAGCATCCGTTCCTGAGCCGATCACCCAGGCATCCACGCGGGTGCGCCCGATGTCGGCGGCCGCGACGGTCTCGGGTCTGCGGGCGACCACGGCATCGGCAGCCCGTCCCCCGCCGACGTAACGGACGAACCCGGCGCCCGTCCGCCAGGCCGCCTCGATGCCGAGGACCGCAGCCCCCGGATACGCATCAGATCCGGTGCGCAGGGCGACCACGCCACGGGAGTATTTGTCGTCCGCCGCGGTCGGCACCCGCAGCAGACGCACGGTGTCCGCACGGGACCATTCGCGGACATCGACCATGGGTTCCACGCTAGCGCGCCGCGCCCGCCCACGCCGGTACTACGGTCGAAGAGTGAGTCTTCTCTTCTCCCCGCTCAGCATCCGTTCTGTCACGTTCCCGAACCGCCTGTGGGTCTCGCCCATGTGCATGTACAGCGCCGTCGACGGCGTCGTGCAGGAGTGGCATCACACGCACCTCGCCCAGTTCGCGTCGGGCGGTGCGGGACTCATCGTCGCCGAGGCGAGCAGCGTCGTCCCCGAGGGGCGGATCTCCCCGCGCGACGCCGGCATCTGGAACGATGCGCAGCGGGACGCCTGGACACCGATCGTGCAGGCGATCCACGAGCGCGGTTCGCTCGCCGGCATCCAGCTCGCGCACGCCGGACGCAAGGCATCGACCTGGTGGCCGTGGGCGGATGAGCGGGGTTCTGTGCCGGAGGCGGACGGCGGCTGGCAGACGGTCGCGCCGTCTGCGGTCGCCTTCGAGGGTTTCGAATCGCCGGTGGCGATGGATGCCGCGGGCATCGAGCGCGTCGTCGACGGATTCCGCTCTGCCGCAGGGCGCGCGCTGGATGCCGGCTTCGACGTGCTGGAACTGCACGGTGCGCACGGATATCTGCTGCACCAGTTCCTCTCCCCGCTATCGAATCTGCGCACCGACGAGTACGGCGGCTCGCTCGAGAACCGCGCGCGTCTGCTGCTGCGCGTGATCGATGCGGTGCGCGAGGTCGCGGGCACAAACGTGCCGATCTTCGTGCGGATCTCGGCAACCGACCACGCCGAGGGCGGCTTCGCACCGGCGGACGCGGCCGTGGTCGCCGAGTGGGCGATCGAGCACGGCGCCGACCTGATCGATGTCTCCAGCGGAGGGCTCGTCGCGCATCAGAAGATCGACGTGCACCCGGGGTACCAGGTGCCGCTCGCCGCCGCCGTGCGGCAGAACGGCCGCGTCCCCGTTGCCGCAGTGGGCCTCATCACCGGGGCGGAGCAGGCCGAGCAGGTGCTCGCCGAGGGATCAGCGGATGCCGTCTTCGCGGGCCGCGAATGGTTGCGCGACCCGCACTTCGCGCTGCGCGCAGCGCACGAGCTGGGAGCGGAGACCGCCTGGCCGCCGCAGTACCTGCGCGCACGCTGGCGCTGACCGGCCCCGCTACCGCCCGTGCACGCGCCGGGTGGCGTCTTGCACTTCGCCGACCAGCTCCTCGATGATGTCCTCGAGGAACAGCACGGCGGTGGTCTCGCCGCGGGCATTTCGCACCTTGGCGAGGTGACGCCCGGCACGCCGCATCACGGCGAGCGCATCCTCGAGGTCGGTGTCCTCCTGCACGGGGACCATGTGATGGATGCGCTTGGGCGGGATCGGCTCCACGGTCATCCTGGCGGCATCCGCCCCCTCAGAGGCACGCAGGATGTCCTTGAGGTGCACGTAGCCGACCGGTGCGCCCTCGTCATCGACGATCACGTAGCGGGAGAATCCATAGCGCGCGACCGCACGCTCGATGTCATCGGGGGTGGTCGTCTGCGGCAGCGTCACGAGATCCCCCAGTGCCACCGCGACGGCACGGGCCTTCTTATCCGTGAACTCGACGGCCTTGGCGACGGCGCCCGAGGTGTCCGAGAGCACGCCTTCCCGCCGTGACTGGTCCACGATCGTGGCGACCTCGTCGATCGTGAACGTCGATGCGGCCTCGTTCTTCGGCTCCACGCGGAACAGGCGCAGCACGCTGTTGGCTGCCGCGTTGAGCACCCAGATCACGGGGTGGAACGCCTTCGAGATCACCACCAGAGGAGGCGCGAGGATGAGCACGGCCCGGTCGGGGATCGAGAATGCGAGGTTCTTCGGCACCATTTCGCCGAACACCACGTGCAGGTACGACACCAGCAGCAGCGCGACGACGAAGGCAGTAACGTCGACGACGGCATCCGCCCATCCGAACGCATGCATCGGGATGCCGAGGAGATGGTGGATCGCAGGCTCGGAGACGTTCAGGATCAGCAGCGAGCAGATCGTGATGCCGAGCTGCGAGGTCGCGAGCATGAGCGTCGCGTGCTCCATCGCGTACAGCGCGGTTTTCGCTGCGCGGGAGCCCTTCTCGGCGCGCGGCTCGATCTGCGAGCGTCGTGCCGAGATCACCGCGAATTCGGCGCCGACGAAGAAAGCGTTCGCGATCAGCAGGATCACGAGCCAGACGATTCCCATCCAGTCGTTCATCGCGTCACCTCCTCGGTCGCGGCATCCACCGGGACCGGCGTGTACCGGATGCGATCGACGCGACGGCCGTCCATGCGGACGACGTGGAGGATGCCGGAGTCCAGCGATACTTCGTCGCCGCCCACCGGCACGCGCTCGAGCACGCTCATGATGTAACCGCCCACGGTGTCGTACACGTCGCCTTCCGGCACGCGCACTCCCGTGCGGCTGTGCAGTTCATCGGGGCGCAGCTCGCCCGGGAATGTGATCGAGTCTGGTCCGCGGACGACGCCGGCACGGCTGCGGTCGTGCTCATCGGCCACCTCGCCGACGATTTCTTCGACGAGGTCTTCCAGGGTGACGATTCCTGCTGTGCCGCCGTACTCGTCGACGACGACGGCGAGCTGGTATCCCTTGGCTCGAAGCTCTGAGATCAGCACATCCAGGTGGACGGTCTCTGGCACGCGGAGCGGCTCGGTGGACAGCGCCCCGACCGGGACGTCGCCGCGACGATCGCGTGGGACGGAGACCGCAGCTTTCAGGTGAACGACGCCGGTGATGTCGTCGAGGTCATCGTCGTAGACGGGGAATCTGCTGTGGCCGGTGCGGCGTGCGAGCTGAATGACGTCCTCCGCGGAATCACCGGCGGAGATCGCGTGCATGCTCGGTCGCGGGGTCATCACGTCGTCGGCAGAGAGCCGGGAGAAGGTGAGGGTGCGATCGAGCAGAGATGCGGTATCTGCTTCGAGCACGCCGGCGCTGGCGGAGCGGCGGACGAGGGAGGAGAGCTCCTCCGCGGTGCGGGCGCCGGAGAGCTCTTCCTTCGGCTCGATGCCCACTGCGCGCAGCATCCCGTTGGCACTGCCGTTGAGCGCGAGGACTGCCGGCTTGAACACGGCGGTGAAAGCGACCTGGAACGGGATGACGAGCTTGGCCGTCGCACGCGGCAGCGCGAGGGCGAAGTTCTTGGGAACGAGCTCGCCGAGGATCATCGACAGCACCGTGGCGATGACGATGGCTACGACGGTGGCGATCGGCCGGACGGCTACGTGGGCGATCCCCATGCCCGTGAGTACGGGGCTGAGGAGGTTCGACAGTGCCGGCTCCATCGTGTAACCGGTCAGCAGCGTCGTCAGCGTGATGCCGAGCTGCGCGGAGGACAGATGGGTGGAAGTGTGCTTGAGCGCGCTGATCGTCAGCGCCAGTCGTGACTCTCCGCGGGCCTGACGTGCCTCGAGCTCAGCGCGATCGAGATTGACGAGCGCGAACTCGCTGGCGACGAACAGGCCTGTTCCCACCGTGAGCAGGAGCCCCACGCCCAACATGACGTAATCCATCAGACGCGCCCCTCCTTGAGGTGGCAGCGCGGGCAGTGGGGCGAGGTACTACAACTGGGAGGGTCGTCCATGGTGCATCAATTCTACCGACCCGTTCGGACATGCCTTCTCGATTTCGCTGTGAGTTCGCGCGCGGCGCCGTCGCGCTGTCATTCGCCGCGTCGCGCGGTCGTTCCCGCCGTCGCGCGGTCGTTCCCGCCGTCGCGCTGTCATTCCCGCCGTCGCGCTGTCGTTCCCGCCGTCGCGCTGTCATTCCCGCCGTCGCGCTGTCGTTCCCGCCGTCGCGCGGCTCAAATCTGTCCGCGCTGCAGAAGTTTCAGCCGCGTGGGCAGATAAGAGCAGCGCGACGGGCACGGCGAGTGCGGCGGGTGCGGAGCACGTCACGAAAGCAGACGCGGCGGCGGAAACCTGGACGGCAATCCATCCGCAGTCAGGATGCTGTAGAGCTGAGCGGGGTCGCGATGAGCAGGTGTACGCCACCGTGACAGGCCAGATACCTGTCGGCGCAGCGCGTCCGCGCGATCCTTCTCCTCGAGGAGCGCCTGCTCGGGCGTCCTGCCTTTGAGGATGTCCGGATCGAAGTACTTGCCGATACCGTCGAACTCACCGACGTGATCCTGGTCGGGAAAATAGAAGTCCGTCCGTACCTGCTTCGAGCCGGGGAGCAGGAACTCCTTCTGCAGCACCGGCTGCGGGAATCCGAGCCGATCGAGCAGGACGCGCGCTTCGCTCTCACGCACCGAATCTGCCAGTTCAGAGGCGAATCTCAGCACATCGGGGACACGCGCAAGCCCTCGCCGGTCGTTGTTCTCCATCACGCGGCGCAGGTCATCGCGTACGGCGAGCGGGCCGCCTCCCCGTCGGTTCCACAGCGCCTGGTCGACCGCGACCACTCCGGCTGTGAACGTGCTCTCGGATGCCAGATCGATCGCTGTCTGCGCGGGCGAGGTCACAAAATGCCCGCGCCACTCGATGAGTTCGGTGCCGTCGAATCCCAGTGCACGGCGCTTCACGGCTCCGGACGAGCGTCCTCCGCTCGATCGTTCGATGCGCACTTGCACGAGCTCGGGCCAGGCGCCGATGCGATCGATGCTGACTACCGCCGCAGCTGCGCTGTGCGTGAAGACGATAGGGCACCGAGCTCGATCGGCGACTTCGATGACGCGAACCAGATGCTTCTGCATCGGTCGCAACTGCGCCCACTCCGACTCTCGTACGTAGCTCCCGGCGACGACCCTGCGGAAGATCCCCGCATCGATCGAGCGGCGCATCTGACGATCATTGGCCGGTTCGCCATCACGTTCGCGACGGCGGTGCACGGCGATCGGACTCAGCAACGGCAGCAACATGCCGTCCACGGTCGCACGGCTGCGACAGCATCCGACCGTTTTCCACAGGCCGACGGCGCTTGTCTCACCTGTGGAGGACGAGTCATTCGCACCCGCCTCGCCCCGTTCCGCACCCCACCCCGCCCGTCGCGCTGCTCATATCCGCCGACGCGGCGGAAACTTCTGCAGCGCGGACAGATTTGAGCAGCGCGACACGGAGAACAGCAGCGCGACGCAGGGAACAGCAGCGCGAAGCGCACGGAACAGCAGCGCGGCCCAGAGAACAGCAGCGCGAAGCGCGAGAACAGCAGCGCGAAGCGCGGCGCGCGCTACCAGCTGACTGGGAGCGCCTTGCCCTCCTCGTACCCGGCGGCCGACTGCCGCCCCACGAGCGCGCGATCGTGGAACTCCGGCACAGACGAAGCGCCGGCATAGGTGAACGAGGAGCGCACACCCGAGGTGATCATGTCGAGCAGGTCCTCGAGCCCCGGCCGCAGCGGATCCAGATAGATCTTCGACGAGGAGATACCCTCGGCGAACAGCTCCTTGCGGGCCCGGTCGTACGCGTCGAGGCGTCCGAACCTGGCCTGGACGGCCTTGGTCGAAGCCATCCCCCACGATTCCTTGTACACGCGGCCGTCGGCATCTGCCTGCAGCCGCCCCGGCGCCTCGATCGTGCCGGCGAACCAGGAGCCGATCATGACGGATGCCGCCCCTGCGGCGAGCGCGAGCGCGACATCGCGCGGGTACCGGACTCCCCCATCGGCCCACACGTGCGCTCCGGCAGCGTGCGCGGCCTCGGCAGTCTCGAGGACTGCGGAGAACTGCGGGCGTCCCACCGCCGTCATCATCCGGGTCGTGCACATCGCGCCGGGCCCAACCCCGACCTTCAGGATCGTCGCACCGGCATCGACGAGGTCGTTCACGCCGTCGGCAGTAACGATGTTGCCCGCCACCAACGGGATGCCGAGATCCAGCGCCGCCACGGTCGCGAGAGCACGCAGCATCCCGTCCTGATGCCCGTGCGCGGTGTCGATCACCAGCACGTCCACACCTGCGGATGCCAGAGCGCGAGCCTTCGCCGCCACGTCGCCGTTGATGCCGACCGCAGCCCCCACGGCGAGACGCCCCTGCGCATCGACAGCCGGCGCATAGAGCGTCGAGCGCAGGGCACTGCGGGCGCTCAGCGTGCCGACGAGATCGCCGTGCTCGATGACGGTGACGAGGTCTGCTCCGGTCTCGGTGATGACGTCGAACGCCGCTCGGGCGTCGGTGACGTCCTCCGCGTCGAGCGACGGACTGCCGGAGTGCACGAGATCACCCAGGCGCGCATCCGGCAACGCCGTGGCCAATCGTGCCGCTGGCAGGATGCCGCGAACGGCGGATGCTTCGATCCGTCCGGTCCCCTCGGCGATGACAACACCGTGCCCGCTCACGGGCGGCATCAGCTGCAGCGCGTCTGCGACGGTGGCCCCCGGCGACAGCACAAGTGGCGTGTCCCACATCACCGGCTGCGCCTTGACCTCGCGGATCGCGGCATCCAGATCCTGCAGCGGCATGTCCTGCGGCAGGAAGCCGATCCCGCCGCGCCGGGCCAGCACGGCCGCGAGCCGTGGACCGGTGACGGAGTTCATGTTGGATGCCACCAGCGGAATCGTCGCCGGCGTACCGTCCTGCGGCGCGAGGTCGACCTCGAGGCGGCTCGTGATCGCTGATCGACGCGGAACGAGGAACACGTCCGAATAGGTGAGATCTACGGCGGGCTGCTCACTGACGAACTTCATACCTCCACGGTATCTTTTCGCAGCGTGCGTCGGTGCGCCACCTCACAGATCAGTGTGCTGGGACACGTTAGGCTAGAGGGCAGAGCGCGCAAACCCGGGGAGACCTCTGAGTCCGCGCGCGGACAGTTCTTCAGCGATGAAAGAGGGCGATAACGCGTGGCAGGCCAAGTAGCCGGCGTCGGGGGTTCGGACGACGGGGATTTCGGAGCCAATTCCTGGCTCGTCGACGAGCTGTACGAACAGTTCACGACTGACCGCAACTCCGTCGACAAGGAGTGGTGGCCGATCCTCGAGAAGTACACACCGGATGCGGTATCCGGCGCTCCCGCCTCCCCCACGGCGAGCGCCGCGAATGAGCAGCATCCTGTGACGGCGCCGATTCCGGTGCTCGGCTCGCAGCCGGTGGCGAAGACCACGGCCAAGCCCGCCAAGCAGGCTCCGATTCCGGCGCAGGCGCCGAAGGCTGAGCCCAAGGCGAAGCCCGCCGAGAAGGATGCCGGCGATGAGGACACCATCACTCCGATGCGCGGGCTCACCAAGACTCTCGCCACGAACATGGACAAGTCGCTGACGATTCCGACGGCGACCAGCGTCCGCACCATCCCTGCGAAGCTGATGATCGACAACCGCATCGTCATCAACAACAACCTCGCGCGCTCACGCGGCGGCAAGATCAGCTTCACGCACCTGATCGGCTGGGCTCTCATCCAGACGCTCAAGGAGTTCCCGAGCCAGAACGTGTCCTACGCCGAGGTCGACGGAAAGCCTTCCGTCGTCGCACCGGCGCACGTCAACCTCGGAATCGCCATCGATCTGCCCAAGCCCGACGGCACCCGCGCACTCATGGTGCCGAGCATCAAGCACGCCGACACTCTCACGTTCACGGAGTACCTCGCGGCTTACGAGGATCTCGTCACCCGTGCACGCAACAACAAGCTCACCGCGGCGGATCACGCCGGGGCGACGGTCTCCCTGACGAACCCGGGTGGAATCGGTACCGTCCATTCCGTGCCGCGTCTGATGACCGGTCAGGGCTGCATCATCGGCGCCGGCGCGCTCGAGTACCCGGCGGAGTTCCAGGGCTCCAGCCCCAAGACGCTGACAGAGCTCGGCATCGGCAAGACGATCACGCTCACCAGCACCTATGACCACCGCGTCATCCAGGGTGCTGGCTCCGGCGAGTTCCTCAAGAAGGTGCACGAGCTGCTGATCGGTCAGCGCGGCTTCTACGACGAGATCTTCGCCGCACTGCGCATCCCGTATGCGCCGATCCGCTGGAACCCGGACATCGCGGTCGACCTCGCCGAGCGCGTCGACAAGCAGTCCCGCGTGCAGGAGCTCATCAACTCCTACCGTGTCCGCGGTCACCTCATGGCCGATATCGACCCGCTCGAGTACGTGCAGCGCTCGCACCCCGACCTCGAGATCGAGAGCCACGGGCTGACGTTCTGGGACCTCGACCGCGAGTTCGTCACCGGCGGCTTCGGCGGCAAGCGCGTCATGAAGCTGCGCGACGTCCTCGGCGTGCTGCGCGACTCGTACTGCCGCACTCTCGGCATCGAGTACATGCACATCCAGAATCCTGATCAGCGCCGCTGGTTCCAGGAGAAGCTCGAGGTCAAGTACCAGAAGCCCGGCCATGACGAGCAGCTGCGGGTCCTCCGCAAGCTCAACGAGGCCGAGGCGTTCGAGACCTTCCTGCAGACGAAGTTCGTCGGCCAGAAGCGCTTCTCGCTCGAAGGCGGCGAGTCTCTGATCCCGCTGCTCGACGAGGTCCTGCAGGGTGCGGCCACGGCCGGGCTCGACGGAGCCGCGATCGGCATGGCCCACCGCGGTCGCCTGAACGTGCTCACCAACATCGCCGGCAAGACGTACGGCCAGGTGTTCCGTGAGTTCGAGGGAACCCAGACACCCGGGAACCAGCGCGGTTCGGGCGATGTGAAGTACCACCTCGGCACCAAGGGAACGTTCATCGCCGATGACCGCTCCGAGCTGCCGGTGTACCTTGCCGCGAACCCGTCGCACCTCGAGACCGTCGACGGCGTGCTCGAGGGCATCGTGCGCGCCAAGCAGGACCGCAAGCCCATCGGCACGTTCTCCTGGCTGCCCGTCCTCGTCCACGGCGATGCCGCATTCGCCGGTCAAGGCGTGGTCGTCGAGACGCTGCAGATGTCGCAGCTGCGCGGCTACCGCACCGGTGGCACGATCCACGTGGTCGTCAACAACCAGGTGGGCTTCACCACGACGCCGACGGATGCTCGCACCTCGGTCTATGCGACAGATGTCGCCAAGACCATTCAGGCGCCGATATTCCACGTGAACGGCGATGACCCCGAGTCGGTCATCCACGTCGCACGTCTCGCCTTCGAGTACCGTGAGCGCTTCCACTCGGATGTCGTCATCGATCTGGTCTGCTACCGCCGTCGCGGCCACAACGAGGGCGATGACCCGTCGATGACGCAGCCGCTGATGACCGACCTCATCCAGGCGAAGCGCTCGGTGCGCAAGCTCTACACCGAGGCGCTCGTCGGACGTGGCGACATCACCGAAGAAGAGTACGAGCAGGCCAAGGACGACTTCCAGAGCCGTCTGGAGGTCGCTTTCGCCGAGACGCACGCGGCCGAGACCGGCGCGACTCCGATCGCTCCTGATCTCGCCCCTGTCGACGAGGTCATCGGTGAGCCGGAAGTGACGGGCATCTCGAACGAGGTCGTCGCGCTCATCGGCGAAGCGTTTGCCAACAAGCCGGAGGGCTTCACCGTGCACCCGAAGATCCAGCAGCTGCTGGACAAGCGGGTCGAGATGACCAAGTCGGGTGGCATCGACTGGGGCTTCGGCGAGCTCCTCGCATTCGGCTCGATCCTCGCGGAGGGCACCACGGTGCGTCTGGCAGGACAGGACTCGCGTCGCGGCACCTTCGTGCAGCGCCACGCGGTCATGCACGACCGTGCGAATGGACAGGAATGGCTGCCGCTGGCCAATCTCTCCGAGAGCCAGGGTCGCTTCTTCGTGTACGACTCGCTGCTGAGTGAGTACGCCGCCATGGCGTACGAGTACGGCTACTCGGTTGAGGCGCCAGAGGCCCTCGTCCTCTGGGAGGCGCAGTTCGGCGACTTCGCGAACACCGCTCAGGCCGTCGTGGACGAGTACGTATCTGCCGCTGAGCAGAAGTGGGGCCAGCAGTCCGGCGTCACGTTGCTACTCCCCCATGGCTACGAGGGTCAGGGCCCTGACCACTCCTCGGCACGCATCGAGCGCTTCCTGCAGCTGTGCGCGCAGGAGAACATGATCGTCGCCCGTCCGTCGACGCCGGCATCGTACTTCCACCTGCTGCGCCGCCAGGCCTACGCGCGTCCTCGCAAGCCGCTGATCGTCTTCACCCCGAAGGCGATGCTGCGCCTGCGCGGTGCGACCAGCAGCGTCGAGGACTTCACGCAGGGACGCTTCGAGCCGATTCTGGACGACAGCCGCGACCTGACCCGCGATTCGGTCAAGCGCGTGCTGCTGCACTCCGGCAAGATCCACTGGGATCTGCGCAGCGAGCTCGACAAGAACCCGAACCCCGAGATCGCGCTCGTGCGTCTGGAGCAGCTCTACCCGACGCCGCTCGAGGCGTTGAAGAAGATCACCGACTCCTACCCCAATGCCGAGCTCGTCTGGGTGCAGGATGAGCCGGAGAACCAGGGCGCGTGGCCGTTCCTCGCACTCGAGTTCGACAAGGTCCGCGAGCGCGGGTTCCGCGTCATCTCCCGGACCGCGTCTGCATCTCCTGCGACCGGCTCCTCGAAGGTGCACGCACTCGAGCAGGCCGAACTGATCAAGCGCGCAGTCACGCTGGGCTGATCCGGCCGGCCCGCCCTCAGTACCAGATGCTGAGGGTGGGCGCCCGGACCGTCCGGAACGCGTCGTCGATGGATGCCGCGATCTCTGCCGTCGTCTCCAGCCGCCCAGCGGCGAGGAGCTGCGTGGCGCTGTAGCCCCCGGCATACAGTGCCGAGAGGGTGCCGATGTCGAGGGTCACGTCTGCGGTCTCAGCATCCGATGGCACGACCGTCGCGCGGCCGTCTGCAATCGACAACCGCCAGGAACCCGCGGTGAATCCCAACGGATCCTCGACGTGCAGCACCAGGTCCAGCGGCGCGCGATATGTGCGGGCGCCGAGAACTTCCGGCACGTTCAGGATCCGCAGCCAGCCGTGATCGTGCACGGTGACCTCGACACCACGACGATCCTTCACCAGCCACGGCAGCGGATCATCGATCGGGCGCAGGTCTGCGGTGATCTTGTCGACGAGGTCGTGCTGCAGTGCGAAGCCCCAGAGCGCAGTGAGAGCATCCGACGTCACCGCCGACAGCTTCGAGATCGACATCTCGAAGCGGAACGCCCCGGGAATCTCGTTGAGCGAATAAACTATGACGCCGCGGACGTTTCCGTGCTCATCGAGGTAGCGGATGCCGCGCACCTTCGCCGCGTTCGGGTTTCCCTGCGTGATGCCGGCCATGCGGCTCCAGCGCAGCTCCCATCCGCCGATCTGCCCGGCGCGCTGGGTGCGCTCCACATCGTGCACTTCGGCGAGGGCGGATTTCAGCGCATCCTTCTCGACGTACTCCAGTCGTCCGGCCGGTGCCTCCGCGGCCCATCCTGCCCGGCGGGTGTCGACGGTCATCTTCGCGACGGGGACGGCCGATGCGAATCCATAGCGACCGTAGATGGTCGCCTCCGACACAGTGAGGCCGGCGATGGGAACGCCGGCGGATGCCGCGGCGCGGAGTTCTCCCTCGAGCAGAGCACGAGCGATCCCGCGTCGTCGGTGCGTGCCGGAAACGGTCACGGAGCTGATCGCCCACATGTCGATCTCGCCACCGGGAACGGTGAGCGGAGACACCCACGAATTCACCGTTGCGACCGGCAGGTCGCCTTCTGCCGCATCCGACTCGAACACGCCCACGTTGCGGCGATCACGGATGCCGTCACGGTCGACGGCGATCGCCTCATCACCGGGGTCGGGGTCGAGGAAACCACGCGCATCCGCGCGGAGGAACGCCTTAGTATCGGCATCCGAATCGGTATCTATCAGGCGATACGTGAGCCCTCTGCCGGTCAGGCGCTCAGCGGATGCAGGGTCGACGGGAATGTTTCGTGCGTCGGTCATCCGTCCAGCCTATGGGAGGCCGCGGACACCGCGCCGAGAAAACTCAGTGCGCGGCGGCCTGCGCAGCGCGCAGCTTGGTGAGCACGATGTCGCGCAGCTCCTCGGGAGCCGTCTCCTTGCACGCCCGCGCCACGACCTCGGTCAGTGTGCTCGCGACGAGTGCCTCGCCCTGGCAGGACGCGCAGTTCTCGATGTGCTCGCGGATCTCGGTGTGCTCGGTCTTGCACACCTCGTTGCGGAGGTACTCCTCCAGGTCCTGACGGGCTTTGTCGCAGCCGCAATCGTTCATTTCTTGCTCCTCGTACCGGCCGCGACGATTCCTCGCTCCGCGGCGTAATCTGCCAAAAGCTCCCGAAGCATCCGTCTGCCACGGTGCAGACGGCTCATCACGGTGCCGATGGGAGTCTTCATGATGTCTGCGATCTCCTGGTACGCGAATCCCTCCACGTCTGCCAGGTACACCGCGAGGCGGAAGTCTTCGGGGACTTCCTGAAGCGCGTCTTTGACGACGGATGCCGGCATGCGGTCGATGGCTTCCGCCTCCGCGGATCGGCTGTGCGAAGCCGTCGTGGACTCCGCGCCGCCCATCTGCCAGTCCTCGAGCTCGTCGATCGTGCCCTGGAACGGCTCGCGCTGCTTCTTGCGATAGATGTTGATGTAGGTGTTCGTGAGGATGCGGTACAGCCACGCTTTCAGGTTCGTGCCCTGAGTGAACGAGGACCATGATGCGAAGGCCTTGACGAACGTCTCCTGCACGAGATCGGAGGCATCGGCAGGATTGCGCGTCATGCGCATGGCTGCGGCGTACAGCTGATCCATGAACGGGATCGCCTGTTCTTCGAACTCGCGCTGCGCAGTGCCGGCGCCTTCTGGGGTTGTCGTGTCATCCATCACCGGCCAGTCTAGGCCGACGACGTCTTCGAGACGACGTTCCAGGGTTGCAACCATCACCACTCCTTCCTCAGCGTTTGCGAGGTCATTCACTATGGTTGGAACCAATGAGCGACACAACGTATTCCCCTTCCTCCGCTGCAGGCGCCTATGACGCCCCTTCGGCTGCCGGCGCTGTGCACTCGACGTTGACCATTCCCGGGTCGAAGTCACTGACGAATAGGGAGTTGATGATCGCTGCGATCGCCGACGGCCCGGGCCGGCTGAGTGCGCCTCTGCACTCCGAAGACTCGACCCGCATGGTGGAGGCGCTCCGCGCTCTCGGCATCGGAATCGAAGAGGTCGAGGGCAACGGACAGTTCGGGCCGGATCTGATCGTCACACCGGCCCCGCTGCACGGTGACACCACCATCGACTGCGGCCAGGCCGGAACCGTCATGCGCTTCATCGCACCGCTGGCGGGCCTCGCCGCCGAGGACGTGCACCTGACCGCGCATCCAACGGCCCTGCACCGTCCGATGGGCGCCATGATCACGGCCCTCCGGGATCTCGGCGTCGACATCGACGACGAGGGAACGTGGTCGTTGCCGTTCACGATCCGCGGTCACGGCCGCATCCGCGGCGGGCGGGTCGAGATCGACGCCTCCTCCTCCAGCCAGTTCGTCTCAGGACTCCTCTTGGCCGCTCCGCGCTTCGACGTCGGCCTGCACCTCGTGCACACCGGCGAGCATCTGCCGAGCCTGCCGCACATCGATATGACCATCGAGTCGCTCAGCCGTCGCGGCATCCGCATCGAACGTCCGGCCCCGGGCGAGTGGCTCGTCGAGAACGGTGTGCCGCGCGCCAAGGA
Source organism: Microbacterium sp. (assembly GCF_052099035.1). Lineage (GTDB taxonomy): Bacteria > Actinomycetota > Actinomycetes > Actinomycetales > Microbacteriaceae > Microbacterium. The sequence goes on from NZ_JBQDSX010000009.1 coordinate 20,481, forward strand.
GATCGCGATCGAGCCGGACCTGTCCAATGCCGCGCCGTTCCTCGCCGCCGCGATGGTCACCGGAGGGGAAGTCTCCATCACCGGCTGGCCGCTGCACTCCACGCAGCCCGGAGCGCTGCTTCCCGACATCCTGCAGGCGATGGGCGCCCATGTGAGCCGGCACAGCGGAACGATGACGGTCCGAGCCGGTGACAGCATCCGAGGCCTCGACATCGACCTGTCTGCCGCGAGCGAGCTGTCCCCCACCATCGTTGGACTGGCCGCATTCGCCGACGCTCCCACGACGATCCGCGGGATCGGTCACATCCGCATGCACGAGACCGACCGCATCGCCGCCCTCATCGGCAACATCACGGCGCTCGGCGGCGAAGTCGAAGAGCTGCCGGATGGGCTGCGCCTGATCCCGCGTCCCCTGCACGGCGGCGAGTGGGCAGCTCATCACGACCACCGCCTCGCCACCACAGGGGCCCTGGTCGGATTGCGTGTGCCCGGCGTCGTCGTCGACGACATCGGCACCACCGCGAAGACCCTGCCCGAGTTCACGCAGCTGTGGGAACGCATGCTCGACGGTGATACCGCCGGAGGCAGCGGCGCGTGAGCTGGCTCCCCCCCGACGACGACCTCGATGGTGATTTCGAGGACTTCGACGAGAGCAGCATCCGCACCCGCCCCAACCCGAAGGCGAATCGTCCGCGCACCAAACGGCGTCCCGCGCACGAGGATGCCGAGATCGGCCGTGTGCTCGGAGTCGACCGCGGCCGGTACAGCGTCATGCTCGACGAGGGAGGTCCCGAGGAGCGTGTGATCACGACTACCCGCGCCCGGGAGCTCCGCCGCATGCCGATCGTGACGGGAGATCAGGCCCGCGTGGTCGGCGACACGTCGGGTGCGGAGGGAACCCTGGCACGGATTGTGGGGATCGTGGAGCGCTCCTCGCTGCTGCGCCGCAGCGCGGACGACACCGATCAGGTCGAGCGGGTGATCGTCGCGAACGCGGATCAGATGCTGATCGTGGTCGCCGCCGCAGATCCCGAGCCCCGCCCCCGACTGGTCGATCGTTATCTCGTCGCGGCTCTGGATGCCGGCATCCGCCCTCTTCTCGTCGTCACGAAGACCGACCTGACCGACCCCGCACAGTTTCTGGCGCACTTCGCCGGGCTGGATCTTCAGGTCTTCACCAGTGCGCAGGACGAGATGCCCCTCGATGAGGTGGGCGCGGCCCTCATCGGGCACTCGACCGTTTTCGTCGGCCACTCGGGCGTGGGAAAGTCCACGCTCGTGAACGCTCTCGTCCCCTCTGCCGGGCGCGCGACCGGGCATGTGAATCAGGTCACCGGCCGGGGGCGGCACACGTCCTCGTCCACTGTCTCGCTGCGCTACGAGAGCGGCGAGGGAACCGGCTGGGTGATCGACACTCCCGGTGTCCGCTCCTTCGGGCTCGGCCACGTGGACACCGCGAACATCCTCGCGTCGTTCACAGAACTCGCCGAGATTGCCGAGAGCTGTCCGCGCGGATGCACCCATCTCGCCGATGCTCCCGACTGCGCCCTGATCGAAGCCGCCGAGCGCGGTGCGCTCAACGACGCAGAGCTGTCGCGGCTGGATTCCCTGCAGCGTCTGCTGCAGACCTTCGCCGACAAGTCCGACAGCAGGGACGCCAAGTAGGCTGGGCTCGTGACTGATCTGCGACTCGCCCCCGGAACCCCCGCTCCCGATTTCTCTCTGCGCGACCAGGACGGCATGACCGTCAACCTGTCGGACCTGCGCGGCCAGAAGACGATCCTGTACTTCTATCCCGCCGCGATGACGCCGGGCTGCACCACTCAGGCCTGCGACTTCCGTGACAGCATCTCCTCGCTCCAGGGCGCCGGCTACCGCGTCATCGGAGTATCCCGCGACGAGCCCGCGAAGCTTGCCCAGTTCCGCGAGCGCGATGGACTGACCTTCACGCTTCTGAGCGACCCGGATCACGCCGTGCACACCGCATACGGCGTGTGGGGCGAGAAGATGAACTACGGCAAGAAGATCGAGGGCGTCATCCGCTCGACGTTCGTGCTCGACGAGCAGGGCATCATCACGCTCGCGCAGTACAACGTCAAAGCCACCGGGCACGTCGCTCGGCTGCGCAAGACGCTCGGTATCGACGCCTGATCAGCCTTCGCTCTCCGGCTCTGGCTGTGACTCTGGCTCTTCCTCGGGCCGCGCTTCCTTGCGCGATGACGCGATCAGCAGGATGAATCCGACGAGCCCGGGGATGCCGACGCCGAGGACGAACCCCCATGCTGCGGGCTGCACGGTGATCGCAGATAGCGCGAGCACGACGGCAAGGATCTGAAGGACGACACCGCCGGAGCGGGCCCACATGCGCCCACGACGAGTGCCCACCGCAAACGCGAACAGAGCGGCCGCGGCGATCAGGATCAGCACGATCAGTGCGATCGCCGTGGGCAATGACGCAGCCTCGCCGGCGCCGAGTCCGAAGAGGTCGATCAGCGCGAAGACGACGAGGACGACGCCCTCGAGAGCGAGCACTACTGCGGCCGCTGTCGCCAGACCGGGTGATCGCACGGTGTCCTCTGTCACGCTGCCTCCTGAGAATTCATCTTTACAGGCAGAAAACTCTTGATTTTACACCTGAGCTGTAACACAATATTAACAGTCATGTGCTCCCACAGCGGCGTGGGGCGAGCTTCTGCTCGCACTACAGATGAGCGATGAATCCCGATTTTGTCGCACGAACCGAGTCTTCGCATCGCGATCGCTCACAGATCACCCATACCGAGGAGCCCCCATGGATTGGCGCGACAAAGCCGCCTGCCTGACCGTCGACCCCGAGCTGTTCTTCCCTGTCGGGAACACCGGCCCGGCCGTAGACCAGATCGAAAAGGCGAAAACCGTCTGCGCCACCTGCACGGTGACCGAGATCTGCCTTCAATACGCTCTGGAGACCAGCCAGGACTCCGGTGTCTGGGGCGGGCTGTCCGAGGACGAGCGCCGCGCCCTCAAGCGTCGCGCCGCCCGCGCACGCCGCGCCTCCTGATTCACGACCGCCGCGCCGTCCGCATCTGCGGATTCGGCGCGGCGGTGCTTTTCCCTACTTGTTCATCCAGCGCGTAGGGATATCGATCGACACTTCGGTGCCCTCCCCTTCGGCGCCGTTCCACTCGATGCTGCCACCCAGCTCCCCCTGAATCAGGGTGCGGATGATCTGCGTCCCCAGCCCCTGGCCGACGCGCCCCTCGGGCAGTCCGTGGCCGGTGTCGCGGACGGACACGTGCAGGTTCTCGTCGGTGCGCACGGCATCGATGGTCACCGTGCCCTCTGTGCCGGCCAAGCCGTGCTCCACCGCGTTCGTGACGACTTCGGTCAGGGCGAGAGCGAGAGGCGTGGCGTATTCGCTGGGCAGGACGCCGAAACGTCCCGTCGAGTGCGTGCGTGCGCGGGTGTTGGGGGCGGCAGCGACCTCGGCGACGAGCTTGAGGACACGATGGAAGACCTCATCGAAGTCGACCTTCTGCGTGAGCCCCTGCGCGAGCGTGTCATGCACGACGGCGATCGCGTCGACGCGGCGCATGGCCTGAGTGAGAGCATCCCGTGCTTCATCCGAATGGGTGCGGCGGGCCTGGATCCGCAGCAGTGAGGCGACCGTCTGCAGGTTGTTCTTCACCCGGTGATGGATCTCACGGATCGTGGCGTCCTTGGTGATGAGCTCCTGCTCCTGGTGACGCAGCTCGCTGACGTCGCGGCAGAGGATGATCGCGCCGATGCGCGTGCCGTGGTCCTTCAGCGGTATCGCCCGCAGTGAGACGGTGACCCCGCGCGCCTCGATATCGGTGCGCCAGGGGGCACGCCCGGTGACGACAACGGGAAGGGATTCATCTACCTGTTGGGTCGCTGGCAGGATGCGGGTCGTCACCTCGGCGAGAGATTCTCCCTCGAGCTCGTCTTCGAAGCCCATCCTGTTGAACGCCGAGAGCGCGTTCGGACTCGCGAACGTGCTGATGCCGTCGACATCAATGCGGATGAGGCCGTCCGAGGCACGGGGAGCACCGCGGCGCGGAGAGGTGGGGGCGGAGAGATCCGGGAACTCTCCCGAGGTGATCATGCGGAAGAGATCGTTGGCGCACTCGTCGAACGTGATCTGCTGACGAGACGGCGTACGCGCCTCACCGAGGTTCGTGTGCCGGGTGACGACGCCGATCACCGGTGGTTCCTCACCGTCTTTGCGGTGCATCCGGATGATCGGCACGGCCCGCACACGAGTGGGCGTCTCTTCGAACCAGTCCGGTGACGACGAATCGACGATCTCGCGGGAGTCGAAAGCACCCTGCACCTGCGTGCGCCACTGCGGACGCACCCGCTCCCCCACGATGTCGCGGTAGAAGAGCGTGGCCGCACCGCTCGGACGCGTATGCGCGACAGCGACGAAGCTGCCATCGTTCGTGGCGACCCACATCACGATGTCGGCAGAAGCCAGGTCGGCGAGAAGCTGACCGTCTCCGGTCAGTCGGTGGAGCCATTCGACATCATCATCGGTCAGACAGCCCTGGGCATGGACGAGATCACTGAGGGTTGACACCCTTCAAGACTAGTCAGCCCCGCACTCCTCAGAGCACGGCGAACGACGTGGCGCGCCAGCGCCGGTCAAGCCCTTCCAACCGGATCGCCACGGCGCGGGTGCGCCCTGGACCGGAAACGATCACCACGGCCTCGACGATGCCGTCAGTGGGAACCGTCTCATGGATCGAGAGGACCTCGAACACGGGGCGGTCCGGCGTCGTTCCGCGTGCGCTGCGTGCACGCGCCGAGAGATTGGCGCGGGCACCGAGCTTCCGGAAGGCATCCTCGCTGAACCAGCGGGCGAGCTGATCGAGCTCGCGCACGCCGGCGAAGACCTCGAGCACCCCCTGAGTGAGACTTCGCAGCAGCGGCGTGGGGCTCGGCAAAGCGGATGCGGGCGTCGGCTGCGGTGCAAAATACTCTTGTAGCGTCATCGTCGTCACTCTCAGTATGGAACGCGAGCCAGTACAGCACGGGTCCGCTCCCTCGCGCTGAGCCTCGAGCGCAACATGTGGATAACTCGTATGCCGTGCGACCGGCTCCCGTACGCTCGTCGTGTGCATTGGGATCGTCTGTTCGAAGACCTCGAGGGTCAGCTCGCCGCCGAGTGGGAAGCCGAGCGCGCGGCGCTGGATGCCGAATCCGAGCGGCTGCGCATCTCTCGCCTGACCCTGCGCAACCGCCTGCGCGTCCTGCAGCAGACGGATGCGCCGGTCACCGTCCGCCTCGCCGACGGGGAACGGCAATCAGGGCGATTGCACGCCGTCGGAGCGGACTGGCTGGCGGCGCAGACCGTCGATGCGCCGAGCGCGCTCATCGTGCCGTTGCAGGCTGTTCTCGGCATCGAGACTCATCACGGTGCGATCCTCGACACGCTCGAGGACGGTGTCATCAGCGCGGACGGAGTGCGCGATCGCATGACACTCGGCTTTCTGCTGCGCGACTTCGCCCGGCGCCGGCTCCCGCTGCGCATCGCCCTGACCGACGGTGAGGTCCTGCACGGCACGATCGACCGTGCCGGCGAGGACCATCTCGATTTCGCCGTGCACGACACCGGCGATGCGCGGCATGCCCGTGCCGTGCGCTCGTTCCGACTCGTGCCGTTCACCGCCGTGCGCTGGGTGCGCGCATCCGGCGCAGCCTTCTGAGCCGCCCGCTAAGGACGCCGCCTCAGGCGCTCTCTAAGGACGCCGCTGCGTACCCCACACCTCGGGGAAGCTCGCCTCATCTGCCTGCCGCCACAGCGCCATCCGCCGGGATTCCTCGGTCTGCTCCTCGAGATAGTCGGCGATGCTCGACTCTTCCACCCGCCAGCGAGCAGGGGAACCGAGTTTGGCGCCGCGCAGGCGCCCGGTGACGACGAGCGCGACGACCTCATCGACCTCGATGGCAAGCAGCTCTGCGACCTGCGCGGGCGCGAGGAAGCGAGGAGCAGATGCGGGCGAATCGGCCATGCCACCTATTGTGGCCCTCCTGCGCCGTCCCGCAGTACTGCCCCACACCCCTGTGGATAACTTCGAACCCGAATTCTCCGATTCTGTGACGATATCTTCATGACGACGCATCCGCGTACCAAGCGCGCTTTCTGGGGCGATATTCGATTCTTCATCGGTATCGCGTTGGTCATCCTCTCGATCCTCGGAGTCTGGCTGATCGTGTCCTCGGCCCGCGAGACGACGCCTGTCCTGCAGGCGAATCGCACGATCGCACAGGGCGAGGCGCTCGCATCCGATGACTTCCGGGTCGTCGAGGTGAGCCTCGGAGCAGTCCTCGACGAGTATCTGGCGCCCCAAGATCTCGTGTCCGGAATGATCGCGTCACGCACGGTCGAAACCGGTGAGCTCCTCCCTGCTGTCGCAACCGCCGATGCACAGAGCGGGCGCACGACGAACATCGTGATCGAGAGCAGTGTCGGCCTCCCCGAGCACATCGGGGTCGGAACGCCGGTCGAACTCTGGTATTCACCGCCTCTCGACGACGCGGGTGAGTACGACGCTCCGCGCATCCTGGCCGCGGACGTCGTTGTCGCCTCGATCCCCGAATCGGATGGGATGCTGGCACAGCACAGCGCGGCCATCGAGCTCATCATCGACCGTGCCGACGTCGCCGATGTTCTTGCCGCCATCACCGGCGGTGCAGCACTGTCGGTTGTGCCGCTCGGGGCCGGATCATGACATCCGTGCTGATCGCGCTGCCCGAGCCCCGCGCATCCGAGATCGCCATGGGTCTGAAGAACGCCGGAATCGACGTCGTGGGGACCACCTCGCCCGATGCCGTGACTCCCGCGCTGCTCGCCGACGCCGATGCGATCATCCTTCCAGCCACCCGCACGGCGCTCAGCGGCGAGCTGGTGGGCACCTGCGACAGCGCCGGGGTGCGCATCGTCGTTCTGGGCGCATCCGAATCGCGTTTGCTGAGCAGATATGGGCTCCCCCAGGCGCTCCCCGAGGATGCTGATGCGTGGCAGATCGCCGATGCCCTGTCCGAGGAGACTCCGGTCGTCGCCGCTTCAGCGCCAGCATCCCCGCATCGCATCATCGCGGTCTGGGGGCCGCAGGGCGCTCCGGGCCGCTCGACGGTCGCCATCCAGCTCGCCACCGAGCTGTCGCGCACCGCTCGTCGATGCGCGCTGGTCGACGCCGATACCGTGGCGCCGTCGCTCGCGCTGCTGCTCGGGCTCGGTGACGACGCCCCCGGGCTCGCCGCCGCCTGCCGGCGCGCGGAATTCGGCGGTTTGGATGCTGCGGAGCTCGGCCGTCTCTCCGCGCCCGTGGAGACGAGCTCAGGCAGCGTCGAGGTGCTCGCGGGGCTCAATCGACCTTCCCGCTGGCCAGAGCTCTCAGCCGACCGCGTGAGCGCAACGCTGCGCGTGTGCCGCGACTGGGCCGATGCCACCGTGGTCGATGTCTCGGCAGCATTCGATGCCTACGAAGAGATCTCAGACGACCTCGCCGGTCCCCGCCGTCATGCTGCGACAACCGCCGTGCTGCGGGAAGCCGATGTCATCATCGCCGTCAGCGCCGCCGACCCGCTCTCGATCTCGCGCTTTCTGCGCGACCACGCCGAACTGCGGGCTCTGGTCGGACCGACCGCGCACATCTGTGTTGTCGTCAACCAGGTGCGCCCGGGACCGCTCGGCATCGATGCACGTGGCCAGATCCGCCGGGCACTCGAGCAGTTCGCCGGGATCACCGATATCGCCTTCCTCCCGTTGGATCAGCGTGCGGCCGACGCCGCGCTGCTGCATGCCCGGCCGATGGCCGATGTCACGCCGCGCTCCGCACTGGTCGCCGCCGTCCGACGCCTCGCGAATCATCTCGAGCCGTCTCCGATGCCAGCTCGGACACGGGCTACTGCCGGTAGCTCGCGAGAAAGTTCCCGAGCCGCTCGATGGCTTCGCCGAGTACGCGCGGTTCCGGAAGCGTCACGACGCGGAAGTGATCCGGAGTGGGCCAGTTGAACCCGGTGCCCTGCACGAGCAGGATCCGCTCGGCCACCAGCAGGTCGTAGACGAACTTCTCGTCGTCATGGATCTGATGCACCTCAGGATCGAGGCGTGGGAAGGCATACAGTGCCCCCTGCGGCTTCACGCATGAGACGCCGGGGATCGATTCGAGTCCTTCCCAGGCGATGTCGCGCTGTTCGTGCAGTCGTCCGGACGGTGCGATGAGCGAGCCGATGGACTGCACGCCGCCCAGCGCTGCCTGCACGGCATGCTGCGCGGGAACATTCGGACACAGTCGGGTGGAGGCGAGGAGGGTGATGCCCTCCAGGAAGCCCTTCGCGTGGCGCTGCGGACCGGTGATCACCACCCAACCGGAACGATAGCCCGCAACGCGATACGTCTTGGACAGCCCGTTGAACGTCAGGCAGAGCAGGTCGGGTGCGAGCGTCGCGGTGGGGATGTGTACAGCGTCGTCGAAGAGGATGCGGTCGTAGATCTCGTCGGAGAGGATCAGCAGCTGGTTCTCCCGCGCGATCCGCACCATGCCCTCGAGCACCTCGCGCGAGTACACGGCACCGGTGGGGTTGTTCGGGTTGATGATGACGATCGCTTTGGTGCTCGGGGTGATCTTCGAGCGGATGTCCTCGAGATCCGGCTCCCAGCCGTTCTGCTCATCGCACACGTAGTGCACGGGGGTGCCGCCGGCGAGGCTGGTCATCGCGGTCCACAGCGGATAGTCGGGGGCGGGAATGAGCACCTCATCGCCCTCGTCGAGAAGCGCCTGCATCGTCATCGTGATGAGTTCGGAGACGCCGTTTCCGAGGTAGACGTCATCGGGCCCGAACGGTGGGAAATCCTCGATCTGCTCGTAGCGGCTGACGACGGCGCGCCGCGCCGAGATGATGCCCTTGCTGTCGCTGTAGCCGTGCGCTGTGGGGAGCGCTGCCAGCATGTCGTGCACGATCTGGTGGGGAGCCTCGAATCCGAAGATCGCTGGATTCCCGGTGTGGAGCTTGAGGACGTTGTGGCCGTCGGCCTCCAGGCGCGCCGCCTCGACGAGCGCTTTACCGCGAATCTCGTACAGGACGTTCTTGAGCTTCGACGACTGGTCGAAGGTGCGCGTGGGAGTCATTGAAAAAGCCTACCGGCTCTGCCGGTAGGCCTTTTCACGTGGTGCTTACTTCTTCTTCTTGCCAGCGGCGCGGCGCTGCTCGCGGTTCTGCGGGGCCGCAGCCGGGGCCTCGGTCCGCTGGCCGAACGCGCCACGCGGGGCTTCCTGCTGAGGGGCCGGTGCCTCTGCGCCGGACGCAGCAGCGGCCTCGGCGGCCTTGCGCACCCGATCCGTGGCGGACTGCTGCACCTGGCCGCGTTCGTTGCGCACTTCGACGTCGCCCGAGTCGTTGGGCGCGGAGTACTCCAGCCGCTGCTCTCCCCCATCGGTCATGAGGCCCTTCGCCTCGACCTCGGGGCTCTGCGCATCGCCAGCGCTTCGCACCTCGACCTCGAGGTTGTAGAGGTAGCCGACGGACTCTTCCTTGATCTGGCCCATCATCGACTGGAACATCGCGAAGCCTTCGCGCTGATACTCGATCAGCGGATCGCGCTGCGCCATCGCTCGGAGGCCGATGCCGTCCTTGAGGTAGTCCATCTCGTAGAGGTGGTCGCGCCAGCGGCGGTCGAGCACCTGCAGCACGACACGACGCTCCAGCTCGCGCGCGGCGGCCTCACCGAGGGACTCCTCACGCGTCTCGTAGGCGATCTTCGCGTCGGAGAGCAGCTCACGGGTGAGCCCGTCGGGGGTGATGCCGCCCTTGCGGCCGCCGGCTTCTGCCACGACCTCGTCGATCGTGACGCTGACGGGATAGAGCGTCTTCAGCTCGGTCCACAGCGCGTCGAAGTCCCAGCTCTCGGCGTGTCCTGCGCCGGTGTGATCGGCGACGACAGCCGTGATGGCGTCTTCGATGAAGTGCTGCACGCGGCCCGCGATGTCATCGCCCTCGAGGATGTGACGGCGGTCGGCGTAGATCGCCTCGCGCTGACGGTTCAGAACATCGTCGTACTTCAAGACGTTCTTGCGCATCTCGGCGTTGCGCGATTCGACCTGCGACTGCGCGCTGCGAATGGCCCGCGAGACCAGACCCGACTCGATCGGGACATCATCGGGGAAATTCGTACGCGCCAGGATCGCCTCGGCCGCACCGGACTGGAACAGGCGCATGAGGTCGTCGGTGAGGCTCAGGTAGAACCGGCTCTCACCGGGGTCGCCCTGACGGCCGGAGCGACCGCGCAGCTGGTTGTCGATACGCCGGGATTCGTGGCGCTCGGTTCCGAGCACGTAGAGGCCACCGGCTTCGATGACCTTGGAGCTCTCTTCGGCGACGACTGCCTTCATCTGCTCGTAGGTCTCATCCCACGCGGACTCGTACTCCTCCGGCGTCTCTGCCGGATCGAGCCCCTTCGACTTGAGGTCCTGCACAGCGAGGAACTCCGCGTTGCCGCCGAGCATGATGTCCGTGCCTCGACCGGCCATGTTCGTCGCGACGGTGACGGCGCCCAGGCGCCCTGCTCGAGCGACGATCTCGGCCTCACGCGCGTGGTTCTTCGCGTTCAGGACCTCGTGCTTGATGCCCTTCTTCGCCAGCAGGCGGGAGAGGTACTCGCTCTTCTCGACGCTGACCGTGCCGACGAGGACCGGCTGGCCGGTTTCGTGGCGCTTCAGGATGTCCTCGACGACCTGTTCGAACTTCACCGTCTCGTTCTTGTACACGAGGTCGGGCTTGTCCTTGCGGACCATCGGCTTGTTCGTCGGAATCTGCACGACGCCGAGCTTGTACGTCGACATGAACTCAGCGGCCTCGGTCTCGGCCGTACCGGTCATGCCGGCGATCTTGTCGTAGAGACGGAAGTAGTTCTGCAGCGTGACGGTCGCGAGCGTCTGGTTCTCGGCTTTGACCGGAACAGCTTCCTTCGCCTCGATCGCCTGGTGGATGCCCTCGTTGTAGCGGCGTCCGACCAGGATGCGGCCGGTGTGCTCATCGACGATCATGACCTCGTCGTTCATCACGACGTAGTCGGTGTTCTTCTTGAACAGCGCGAGCGCCTTGATCGAGTTGTTCAGGAACGAGATGAGCGGCGTGTTGGCGGACTCGTAGAGGTTGTCGATGCCGAGGTAGTCCTCGACCTTCTCGATACCGGGCTCGAGCACGCCGATGGTGCGCTTCTTCTCGTCGACCTCGTAGTCTTCTCCGGCCTCGAGCGTCCTTGCGATCTTGGCGAACTCGGTGAACCACCGGTTGGCCTCACCGGACGAGGGGCCCGAGATGATCAGCGGCGTGCGGGCCTCGTCGATGAGGATCGAGTCGACCTCGTCGACGATGACGAAGAAGTGCTCGCGCTGGACGAGGTCTTCCTTGCGCCATGCCATGTTGTCGCGCAGGTAGTCGAATCCGAACTCGTTGTTCGTTCCGTATGTGATGTCGCACAGGTACTGCTGGCGCCGCACTGCCGGGGTCTGTCCGGAGACGATCGTGCCCGTGGTCATTCCGAGCGCGCGGTAGACACGCCCCATGAGCTCCGCCTGATAGCTGGCAAGGAAGTCGTTGACCGTGACCAGGTGGGCGCCCTTGCCCGCGATCGCGTTGAGATACATCGCGAGGACGGCCGTGAAGGTCTTGCCCTCACCGGTCTTCATCTCGGCGATGTTTCCCATGTGCAGGGCCGCACCACCCATGAGCTGTACGTCGTACGCACGCATGCCGAGGATGCGCTTGCCCGCTTCGCGCACGGCGGCGAAGGCCTCCGGCATCAGCTTGTCGAGCGTCTCGCCGTTCTCGTACCGCTCGCGCAGCACGGTGGTCTCGTTCTGAAGCTCTTCGTCGGTGAGCTTCTCGAAGTCCTCTTCGAGGGCATTCACGGCCTTGGCGACCTGGTTCAACCTGCGAAGGACTCGTCCCTCGCCTGCGCGCAGCAGCTTCTCAAGAGGATTCGCCACTTTTAGTCTCCCTGTGGGGTCAGATTCCCAGCCACCCAGATCGGGCTTCAACGCCGGGCATACCTCGCTATGTTACCGGCCGGTGACCTTTGCGTCGTCTGCATGCCGCATCGCTCCCACATTGCCTGGTATGTATATGCTGAGCAAGCACTTCAGGAGGTTCGCATGTCCGTCCGTCAGAGTCTGCTCGCGATCCTCGATCAGGGACCGTGCTACGGCTACCAGCTGCGTCACGAATTCGACCGGCGCACCGGCTCCACCTGGCCGCTCAATGTCGGCCAGATCTACAACACCCTCGAGCGCCTCGAGCGCGATGGATTCGTCGAGCGCGGCGAGACGGACTCCCAGGGTCACGTCTACTGGCAGATCACGGATGCCGGGAGCGCTGAAGTCGCGCACTGGCTCGCTTCGCCCGTCGTCCGCGGGCGGGCGACGCGCGATGAGATCGCGATCAAGATCGCCGTCGCCGTCACGCTGCCAGGAGCGGATGCCGGTGGAATCCTGCGCGCGCAGCGTGATGAGTCGCTGGCCCGACTAGAAGAGCTCCGCGGTTCGCTCTCGGACGACCTGGCAGCAACGGTGATTACGCAGTCCATGATCTTCGCGGCGGAAGCCGAGGTGCGCTGGCTCACGCACACCGAGCAGCTGATGGCGCAGCATCCGCAGCATGCCCTCTCATTGGAGCTGGCCACGGAACGTCCCAAGCGCGGGCGACCCGCCCGCATCATCTGATCCCCAGCCTCTCCATGGCCAACGGAAAGTAGGATCGGCTCATGGCCGGTTTCTGGGGTAAGCGTAAACGTGAGCAGCAGGCAGCACAGGCGGCCCAGGACGCAGATCTTGCCCGGCGGGCAGAACAGGCCCTTGTCGCGGCAGACGAACGCATCCGCACCGCCGGCGACGAGTTGGCCTTCGCCGAGGCAGAGCTCGGTGCGTCCCTCACGAAGGATCTGAGATCCGCGCTCAGCGCGGTGAAGACGCATCTGGGCGAAGCGTTCCAACTGCACCAGCTCAACCACGACGAGATCCCCGACACGGACGAAGAGCTGCGCACGCGCAATGCCCGCATCGTGCAGCTGTGCGACTGGGCCGAGGATCTGCTCGATGAGAAGACCGCGGTCATCGCGGAGTCCGTCTCGACGGTGCGCAACGCGCCCCAGGTTCGCGCGAAGGTACGTACAGATGCGGATGCTCTGGCGGAGCGTCTGCCCGCCACGCGCGACATCATCGAACGACTGTCATCGCGGTATGCCGACAGCGCGATGCACCAGATCGCCAACAGCGCTGGCGAGGCCGAGCAGCTCATCACCTTCGCCCGCCACGGTGCAGACGTCGCCGAGCGGCGGCGTGCCGCAAAGCAGAACGAAGAGGCCAATCTCGCCCTCGAGACGGCGAGCGAGGCCATCCGACGCGCTGGCGCGATCCTCGATGCCGTCGAGGATTTCGAGATCGAGGCGCTTCGCGCGGAATCGACCCTCGCCGAGGTCGTCGCCGATTCCCGCGGCGACATCATCGCCGCCCGCAACGCCCCGAACGTTCCTGCGGTGAGCATGGCGGTGAGCGAACTCGAGCGGGCACTCGACGCCCTCTCCCCCGCCGGCTCACGCAACGACCCCTTCGCCGAGCTCACGCAGCTGCGCACCGCGAACGCGGCGCTCGACGATGCCATCGCGAAGGCGCAGTACCGTGCGCAGCATCCGCTTCCGAGCATCGCTCAGGTGCGGCATTCACTCGATGACGCCGACAGGCAGCTCGGTGTCGCCCGCGGCCTGATCTCCGGCCACCGCGGATGGATCGGCGCCGACGCCCGCACCCGCTTTGCCGAGGCCGAGCGGCTGCGCATCGACATCCCCGAGATGATCGACGCGGAGGAGACGCGCGAGCAGGCGCTTGCAGCATCCCGCCGCGTCGCACAGCTCGCCGCCGAGGCGCTTCAGCTCGCCCAGCGCGACATCGACTCCGCCCGTCCGCAGCAGCAGGGCTGGGGCGGCGACAACTGGGGCGGTGGCCGCCGTGGCGGCGGCGGCGACGTCATGGGCGGCATCATGGGCGGCCTGGTCATCGGCAGCATCCTGGACGGCATCTTCGACTAGGCGGTGATCGTTTCGACTCGCTGGCGCTCGCTCAACGCGTTTCGTCTCGCTCCGCTCGCTCAACGACCGGACTAAGCTCAACGCGTTTCGACTCGCGAAGACCCGCACTGAGCGAGCGTAGCGAGTCGAAGTGTCGCTCAACGACCGGAACAAAAATGGCCTGCGTCACGAGGACGCAGGCCATTCTTGATTCAGGTCAGGATGCGAGCGCCTCCGCCTGCTCGGGGGCGGCCTGCGTGGTGAGCGAGATCACGCCGTAGTCCCAGCCCTTGCGGCGGTAGACGACGCTGGGGTGATCGCTTCGAGCATCGATGAACAGGAAGAAGTCGTGTCCGACGAGCTCCATCCGGTCGACGGCCTCCTCCACGGTCATCCACTCGGCATCGAAGTTCTTGGTACGGATGACGACGGGAGAGTAGTCCTCCTCCTCCGCCTCCGGAACCGGCACAGCACCGGTGGCGACAGCCCGAAGCACATCTGCAGAAGCAGGCTGCACGTCGATCCCCTCGAGCGAACCAGTGCCCTTCTCGAAGTGGGCACCGCGGGGATGCTGACGTCCATCGACGCGCTTCTCCTTGGCACGGCGCAGCTGCTCGGCCATCTTGTCGATCGCAAGGTCCAGCGCAACGAACTTGTCGCCGTCGACAGCTTCTGCACGTACGACCGGGCCCTTGCTCACGAGTGTGAGCTCGACGGTCTCGTCAGGAACACGCCCGCCTCGATAGGCACGATGCGTGACCTTGACCTCCAGCCGCTGCGCTTTCGCGGCGAACTGCTGGATACGGGCGATCTTCTCTTCGACAACGGTTCGGAAGCGATCGGTGATACCCACCCCGACGCCAACGATGCTTGTTTCCATTGCTGCCTCCTTGTCCCGGTCCTCCCGGCCAAGGGCGGACCGTGGTCGCCTTGTGTCCACCCACCGTAGCCCCCGGTCCCCCCGATTGTCACGAATCGTTCACGATGTATTTCCTCAGAGTCCACGATGTCTGGGCGTCGCAGCCAGAACGACCGCACCGCACACCCGGAATCCCGCATGTTCCAGCGCTCTCGCGCCTTCATCGAGGGTGGCTCCGGTGGTCACGACGTCGTCGAAGACGATGACGTCCCGTATGCCCCGGGCGTGTCGCACGCGCATGCTTCCGGCCACGTTCCGGCGCCGCTGCTCGAGATCGAGCTCTCGTTGATCCGCTGTGCGCCTGGCCGATGCGAGCAGTCGTGACGGGACCAGACCCGCGCGGCGCATGAGCAGCTCCGGAACGCGATATCCGCGACGCCGGAAGGCCGCACCGCTCGTCGGCACCGGCACGAGCAGCGACTGCGGATGCTCGTCGAGCGCGCTCGCGCTCACAGCGGCGAGCGCCGCGCCCAGCGGACGCGCGAGCAGCGTCTCACCCTCCTCCTTCACACGGCGGATGCAGCGCGCAGCCACGCCGTCGAACGCCAGGGCAGCGACAACCGGCATCCCGTCGGGCGTCATCGAGTGCACGGGGCGCGCGACGAGCTGATCACGGCAGTGGTCGCACAGCAGCGTCGCCGGGGCGTCGCACCCCGCACAGCTCGCTGACAGCACGAAGGCCGCGAGCTCGTCCGCCAGCATCGTCCAATCAGTCATCCTCCGAGAATGGCCGGGTCGCGCACTCGAGAACCGCGGGGCGACAGGATCTGTGGATGAGTCCCGCCTGTGCAGAACGCATGCGCGCTACTGGCCGGTATGCGAGCCGAGGACGAGCACGCCAGAGAGCCCCATCTGCCATGTGGTGCCGCGCTGGGCGAAGAGCACGCCCTGATTGTCGAGGATCCGCACCGCAGCCGAGGTGCGTCCGCCGGAGACCGCCACAGCATCCGCGGGGGCGGCGACATCCGTCCCCCCTCCGCCGACGTTCTGGGTCAGCACGATGCGCGAGGCATCCGATCCGACGAGCACGCCGAGAGCATCGTCACCGATCCACGACATCCCCAGTGCCGCCCCCTCGATCTGCGCCACCTGATGAGTCGGCCCGATCTCGATCGGCACCTGATTCTGGTCGCGCACGATCGCGGCGAGCGCCAGCCAGCGCTGACCGCCGACCGTGATGATCGCAGCGAGCCGGACGCCATCACCGGCGAAGCGGATCGCAGACACCGCCGAAGCCTCGGGGAACGCCTCCTGCAGCTCGATCGGGGTGACGTCTGACTGCCATGCTGTCAGCGCCTGAGGGGATCCCGCAGGCACCGACCAGGTGAAACCGTAGGGGTCGATCGAGGGCTTCACCAGCCCGGGCCTGTCATCGAGCTGGTCGACGCGTCCATTGGAGATCGTGTACACCGCGCCATCGTCGAGCTGCACAGCGGCCTGTGAATCGTCGGCTGCGACATCGACGGCGCGAACAGTGGGAGCGATCTCCACCACCTCGGAGCTGATGCCGTCGTACGGGACGATCTCTTCGCCGATGTAGGACCCGAACTGCGTCTCGGTGAGCACCACAGGGCTCGAGTCGGTCCTCCCGGTCTCGACAGCGGCTCTGCCGGCATCCAGATCACGGCCGTTGACCGTCAGTCGCACCTCCGTCACACCGGCAGGGCGCAGCGTGGCTTCCAGCTGAGTGCGCATGCGCGCGGTCTGCGTGCTGTCGAGCGCGCTGGCTGCAGCGGTGAGTTCGACGGTGGCGACCTTCTCCGGGGTGATGGGGACGGAGTCTCTCGCAAGTGCTACGTCGCCGGGGAATGCGCTGCGCACACCGGGTGCCAGCCATTCGCTCGGATCGTCGTCGAGAAGCGCGTTGGTGAGGGTGGTGGCGATCGTCTGCCGCCGTGGATACCAGCGCACATCGGGCACGAGATGGGTCCAGCTGTGATCGAAGTACTGCAGCGCGTAGCGCCGATACACCTGCGTGAATGCTTCTTCGTCGAGAAAGATGCCGTCGTCGGCGGCGTTGATGCGCCACTCGCCGTCCTCGTTGCGCTCGACCCCGAAGGAGGCGACGGAGGCATCACCGGTCAGCTCGGTGTATTCGCCGCTCTCGTCGACGCGCGCGACCTGATCCAGCACGACGCGGATGTCACCGGCGCGCGCCTCCTCTGTCCCGGCATCCAGATCCGCGGTGAATTCACGATCGGGAGCACCGGAATCGATCGACACGCCAGCGCTCGGGCGCCAGGTGGCGGCGAGCTGCGGGGTGAGGAACTCCCGGGCGATGGCCCAGCTGTTATCCGGCGTGAGCGCGGCGTCGAGGAACCCCTCGACGATCTGCTCGGGGCTTGCACCCTCCAGCGGCCGCGCCGCGATCTGGCTGATGTCGGGGTTGAAGTCCACGTCGTCGAGTGCGAGCCCGGCGTTGGCCTCACCCGATGTCGGCAGGCTCGTGCACGCGGTGAGCACCGCCACGAAGGCGGCGAGCGCCACGATGGCAAAAGAGCGACGTCTGCGAGTCATGACTGCTCCTCAGGGCTCAAATTCTCAGGGCTCGGGTCGAAATACATCTCGCGCAGTTCGGTGAGCTGAATCGGCTGGGTCATCCCGCCGACGTCGGCGACTGCCTCCTGCGGTTCGAGCGGTATCGGCGACGCCCCCTCCAGCACACGGGCGTTGCGCGGCACGGTGAGGACGAAGTTCGTGCCGATCGCAAGCTCTGACCACACCGCGAGCGTGCCGCCATGCAGCTTCGCATCCCCCAGAGCGATCGACAGCCCGAGTCCGGTGCCGCCGATCGTGCGCTGACGGGAAGGGTCAGCGCGCCAGAACCGGTCGAACACGCGTTCGGCGTCGGCGGGTTTCATCCCGAGTCCGAAGTCGCGCACGCCCACGGCGACGGCGTACTGGTTGCTGTCGACGGTCACGACGACCGGATGTCCCTCGCCATGCTCGATCGCATTGCCGACGAGGTTGCGCAGCACGCGCCGCACGCGGCGGGGATCCATGTCCACGGGCGAGTACCCGCCGGGGGCGACCAGGCGCAGCTCGGATCCGCGCTCGTCGGCGAGCGGACGCATCTGCTCGATGATGTCTTCGGCGAGGTCGGCGAGGCTGGTCGGTTCGAGCTCGAGCTGCACGGAGCCCGCGTCGTACCGGCTGATCTCGAGGAGGTCGCTGAGCAGCGTGTCAAAGCGCTGCACCTGCGTGTGCAGCAGCTCTGCGGTGCGGTTCATGGTCGGGTCGAACTGCTCGCGTTGATCGTTGAGCATGTCGGCGGCAAGGCGAATCGTCGTCAGCGGCGTGCGCAGCTCATGGGAGACATCGGAGACGAATCGCTGCTGCACGAGCGAGAGCTCGCCGAGCTCCTTGATCTGCGACTCGATGCTGTCTGCCATCGCGTTGAACGACTGGGCGAGGGTCGCGAGCTCGTCCTCGCCCTGAACAGGCAGGCGGACTCCCAGGTCGCCCGCCGCCAGACGCGCGCTGGTCTCGGCGGCCTCGATGATGGGCTTGGAAACCAGCCGGAGCACAATCCACGAGATGCCGGCGACGATCGCGATGAGGACGAGACCCGCGGCCCACAGGGTGCTCTGGACGAACTGGAGCGTGTACTGCGAATCGGCCAGGTCGTAGGCAATGTACACCTCGAACGCGCCGACCTCGGGAACGAACAGCTGCTGCCCGACGACGATGCCGGGCGCGATCGTGCCGTCTGCCATCGGCATGGCGACGGACTGCCAGGACTGCCGGTCGGGGAAGGAGACCACGCGCTCGCGCAGTCCGTCGCTGAGCAGGTCGGCGGGCAGATCGGTCCGGAACCCGCGCACGCCGCTGCCGACCGGTATGTCGTCGATCGGGTAGACCGCGACGTGCGTCGAAGAGGATGCTCGCGGGATCGTGTCCTGCACATCGCCCCACAGCGCACGCAGACCCTGTGGGTCGTCGGTGACCTCGGAGGAATCGAGCGTCCCCTGGGCCTCGGCCACCGCGCGCAGGGCATCGGCGAGAACGTCGTCGCGGCGGGACTCGAACAGATTGTTCTGAATGACCAGCGCCATGATCAGGCTCGTGATGAAGATGGCGAGCGAGGTCAGCAGCAGCGTGATCGTGATGGTGCGAAAGCGCAGTGAACGCCGCCAGAGGGATGCGATCGTCTCCGGCCACCCACGCGGGTCGCGCCACAGTGCGACGGTCGTGGAGGTCGCGCCGGTCGCGATCAACGCGCGCTCCTCATGGGTTCTGACTCCTAGCTGACGCTCCCGGCCCGGTAGCCGACGCCGCGGACCGTCATGACGATCTTCGGCGCGTCCGGGTCGAGCTCCACCTTGGCGCGCAGCCGCTGCACGTGCACGTTGACCAGTCGCGTGTCGGCCTTGTAGTGGTATCCCCACACCTGCTCGAGGAGCATCTCGCGTGAGAAGACCTGCTGCGGCTTGGATGCCAGGGCGACGAGCAGCTGGAACTCCAGCGGCGTGAGCGGGATCGGCGTCGATCCGCGCCGCACCTCGTGCGCGTCGACATCGACGACGAGGTCGCCGATGCGGAGGACTTCGCTGGTGGCCTGGGTGACCGGACGCAGACGCGTGCGGATGCGCGCGACGAGCTCTTTCGGGTTGAACGGCTTGACCATGTAGTCATCGGCGCCGACTTCGAGTCCGCGCACAACATCGGCCGTGTCGCTTCGTGCCGTCAGCATGATGATCGGGATGCCGGATTCTGCGCGGATCCGCGTGCAGATCTCGATGCCGTCCATTCCCGGAAGCATGAGGTCGAGCAGAACGAGATCGGGTTGCTGCGTCCGCCACTCTTCGACAGCCTTGGCGCCGTCAGCACAGAAGATGGGCTCGAAGCCCTCTGTGCGCAGCACGATACCGATCATCTCCGCGAGCGCGGTGTCGTCATCGACCACGAGGATCCGTGAGGTCATCTGATCCCAGCCCCATCTTTCTACGCAGCGCGCCGCCTCTCGAATGAGGACTGAACGCGGTCGTTCCCAGCGTACTTCATGACAACGTTCTGATCACGGTAGCGGTCCCAGAGGGTTCATGGGGGCGGGTAATGAATATGACACGATGGTTCTGCACCTTCGGAGGGAGCTCGATGAGCGCACAGAACTGGACACCAGCGGTGAAGGCAGGACTCGTTCCGCTGCACCCTCTCACGTTCGGTGCGTTGCTGGGGAGGCCGTTCGCGGCGCTCCGCCACAACCCCAAGGTGCTCTTCGGTTTCGCGATCGTCATTCAGCTCGTCGTCGCCGTCGTGACGCTCGTGGTGGTCGGCGGCGTCGCACTCGCGACTTTCTCCCGCCTCGAATCGCTCTCGCCGAGCAACCCCGACTTCTACCCGGTGATGTGGGGCACCGTCGCCATCAACGCGGCCGTCGTGCTGGCGATGAGCTTCGTCAGCCTCGCGTTCACCGCCATCATGCAGGGCGTGGTGGCCGCTGATATCGGATATGCCGCGCTGGGGAAGAAGGCGAAGCTCGGCACACTCTGGCAGCGGATGCGCCCGGTATTCTGGCGACTGGTGGGCTGGAGCGTGCTGCAGTCGCTGGCTGCGATCGTGCTCATGCTCGTGATCGGCGGAATCATCGCGCTCGGCGTGGTGGCCGGCGTCGGCGGGTCGGGTGAAGGCGTCGCGATCACGGTGGTCATCGGCATCCTCGCCGTGCTCGCGGCGATCCCCCTGTGGGTCTGGCTGAGCACGAAGCTGCTGCTCGTGCCCTCGGTCCTCGTCCTCGAGCACGCGCGTCTGCGCGAGGCAATCGTGCGCTCGTGGCGCCTGACGCGCGGACGGTTCTGGAACACGTTCGGTGTGATCTTCCTCATCAGCGCCATCATGAGCACGGCCGTCGGCCTCGTGAGCATGCCGCTGTCGCTGCTGGCCTCGCTGTTCATGCCGGTCATCGCCCCCACCGGCGGCAACGATGCATCCGAGATCGTAGCGATAATCATCGCCACCGTCGCACCCCAGCTGCTCGTGTACGTGCTGCAGGCGGTCGCGGTCGTCGTGCAGTGCGCTGCTGCGGCCTTCATCTATCTCGATTGCCGGATGCGTTACGAGGGCCTCGACCACAGCCTGATCAGCTACCGGGAACGCCAGGACCTGGGAGCCACGCCCGACGAGCTCGGCGACCCCTTCGCCGTGGACCCTGAGCGCGCCGTCAGCAGCACGCCGCCGCCGAAGCAGCAGCCCACGTATGCGGCCCCGCCTGCCGGCTGGGCGCAGTACCCGGGCCAGCAGGATCCGGCCCAGCAGTACCCGGCGCAGCAATATCCGCCTCAGCAGTACGCGGCACCGCAGGCGCCAGCTGCTCCTCCCCCTCCGCCCCCGTCCTCACGGCCGGCACCGCCCGCCGAGCCGGCACCGCCCGCCGAGCCGAACTCGTGGACTGCACCCGGATCCGACGGGGCATGAGCTTCTTCGATCTCGATCCCTATGCCCCGGACGGCGACGAAGCGCGTCGCTGGGCCGAGCAGGAGCTGCAGAACCAGCGCTACGCGGATGCCAAGCCGACGTGGTTCGACTACTTCGCCGAAGACGTCGCCGAGTTCATCTCCAATCTGTTCTCGCCCGATACCGGCCAGCAGGTCGGCAGCACCGCCCTCGTGATCGTCATCGTCGTCATCGTTGCAGCCCTCATCACGGTGCTCATCCTGTGGGGCCGACCCCGCGCATCGCGCAGTGTCCGGCGCCGCGGCGCAGAACTTCTCGGCGAACGCGATGATCGCTCGGCTACCCAACTGCGCGCAGACGCCGAACGCAGCGCACGGGACGGAGATTGGGATGCCGCGACGATCCTCCGCTTCCGCGCTCTCGCCCGAGGCCTGCTCGAACGCGACGTCATAGCTCCGGCCCCGGGTGCGACCGCGCAAGCGATCGCGCGCGAAGCCTCTGCCTCTCTGGGCGCGCACGATGCGGAGCTCGCGTCGGCTGCCGGTTCCTTCGACCAGGTGCGGTATCTGCGGCATCCGGCATCTGAGGAGAGTTATCGGCAGATGGCCGCCACCGACGACCTCGTCGCCCGAGCGGTCCAGGCGCCCCAGGCGGTGCCGGCATGACCGGCACCGCTGTGCGTGAGAAGGGCAGGCTCCGCTCGGCGCTGGGCTGGGTGGCGATCGCCGCCGCGGTGATCGTCTTCGCGCTGCTGATCGGCGCACTGAGCTTCGGCGCACCGGACTCGCGCGGCGGGCTGGACCCGGAGAGCGCGAAGGGCTCCGGCACCCTCGCCCTCGCGGAGCTGCTGCGGGACCAGGGCGTCGAGATCACGGTGACCCGCACGCGTGCAGACGCGGTCGCCGCGATCGACGACGACACCACGCTGGTCATGGCCGATCCGTACTCACTCTCGGATGACGCGGTGAGCGCCCTGATCGAACCAGCACGCAGCACCGTGTTCCTCTCCAGCGCCTCACGGCTGCTGCGGTTGCTCGATCTCGGCGAGAACGCTGCGCCGCCGGCATCCGGAGCCCTCTCCGTCGGGTGCGACGCACCCGAGCTCGCCAACGTCGGCACGGTGCAGCCGGACCGCTTTTTCTCGCCAGCCAGCGGTGTCGAAGGCTGCTTCACGGATGACGAGGCCGCAGGACTCCTCATCGCCGAGCGCGATGGCGTGCGCACGGCGCTCCTCGAGGGCAGCGGCCTGCTGAGCAATGAGCACCTCGCCGAGAACGGCAACGCGGCGCTCGGACTCGCCCTTCTCGGGCAGACCGACCACGTCGTCTGGTACGTGCCCTCCTTCTCCGACACCGACATCGAGGCGCAGTCGCCCGACACGCTCGCGACGCTGACACCGGAATGGGTGACCCCGGCGATCCTGCTCCTGCTGCTGGCCGGCATCCTCGCTGGCATCTCCCGCGGCCAGCGCTTCGGCCGGCTGGTCACCGAGACGCTGCCGGTGACGGTCCGCGCCTCGGAGACGATGCACGGACGGGCCCGGTTGACGGCGAGGGCCGGCGACTCCGCTCACGCCGCGGCGGCTCTGCGCGAAGGATCGCTGCGGCGCCTTGCGGCACGTCTGGGGCTCGCCGCGCGTTCGACGCCCGCGGAAGTCGCCGATTCGGCATCCGATCGCCTGCGCATCCCGCGCGGTGCGCTCCATCACCTCCTCGATGGACCTCTGCCGGAGAACGATTCCGAACTCGTCGACACCGCCCGCAGGCTTGCAGAACTCGAGACGGCGGTCGACACCGCCGTGCATGTGGAAAGGAACACACCGTGACAGAGAACACCTCTCCTCCCTCCGGCGAGGGTCAGTCCTCCGACGAAGGTCAGGCCTTCGACGAGGACGCCCTGCGCCAGGCCATGCACCGCGTGCGGACCGAGGTCGACAAGGCCGTGATCGGTCAGGCCGGAACCGTCACCGGACTCCTCGTGTGCCTGCTCTCGCGCGGCCACGTGCTGCTGGAGGGCGTCCCCGGTGTCGCCAAGACGCTGGTCGTGCGCTCCTTCGCACGCGCGCTGGGGCTGGACACCAAGCGCGTGCAGTTCACCCCCGACCTCATGCCGGGAGATGTGACCGGATCCCTCGTCTACGATGCGCGCACGGGTGAGTTCGAGTTTCGTCAGGGGCCGGTGTTCACGAACATCCTGCTCGCCGACGAGATCAACCGCACCCCGCCCAAGACGCAGGCGGCACTGCTTGAGGCGATGGAGGAGCGTCAGATCTCCGCCGACGGCGTCAGCCGCGATCTGCCCGATCCCTTCCTCGTCGCCGCGACTCAGAACCCGATCGAGCACGAGGGCACCTACTCGCTGCCGGAAGCGCAGCTGGACCGCTTCCTCATGAAACTCGTCGTGGGGATGCCGGAGCGCGACGCCGAGGTCACCGTGCTGCGTCTGCATGCGAGCGGGTTCTCGCCGCGCGAGCTGACCGGTGTGGCGCCCGCCGTGACGGCGGAGGAGATCCGGGCGGCTCAGGATGCGGCATCCCGTGTGGAGGTGACCGACGAGGTGCTCGGCTACGTCGTCGACCTCGCCCGCGCAACCCGGCAGTCGCCGTCCGTGCTGCTGGGTGCGAGCCCGCGCGCGTCGACCGCACTGCTGGCCGCGGCGAAGGCCTGGGCGTGGCTGAACGCGTCGTCCGCGGTGACCCCCGATCACGTGCAGACCATGCTCGTGCCGGCCTGGCGGCACCGCTTGCAGCTCCGACCGGATGCCGAGATGGAAGGCGTCTCGGCCGATGCCGTGCTCGCCTCGGTGATCCAGCAGACGCGGGTGCCGATCTAAGTGT
Source organism: Microbacterium sp. (assembly GCF_052099035.1). Taxonomy (GTDB): domain Bacteria; phylum Actinomycetota; class Actinomycetes; order Actinomycetales; family Microbacteriaceae; genus Microbacterium. The sequence goes on from NZ_JBQDSX010000009.1 coordinate 44,697, forward strand.
TCATCTCGCCTCGCTTCGCCCTGATCACGGGCGTCGGCGTCATCCCGATCGTGGCACTCGCCATGGCGGGTGTGCCGGTGTGGGCGGCACTGGCCGGCTGGCTGGTGCTGTGCGCCGTGCTGCTCGCGGTCGATGTGTGGCGTGCGGCGAGCGCGCGCACGGTCACCGTGACCCGGCGCGTGCCCGCGCGTGCCCGGATCGATGAGCCGGTCGAGGCGAGCATCGCCCTGCACAATCACGGCCCGCGGATGCTGCATGCCCTGGTGCGCGACGCATGGCAGCCGACCGCCGGGGCGAGCGCTTCCCGAATCGCGCTGAGTGTGCCCTCGGGTGAACGCCGCCGGGCGACGGTGGCGCTGCTCCCCCGTCGCCGCGGCGAGCTGGTGAGCGAGTTCGTCTTCATCCGCTCGCGCGGGCCGCTCGGGCTCGGCGGGCGGCAGGCGCGCCACGACGTTCGCGGTGCGCTGCGCGTGCTGCCGGCGTTCGCGTCGCGCAAGCACCTGCCCTCGCGCATCGCCCGGCTGCGCGAGCTCGATGGGAACACCAGCGTTCAGGTGCGCGGTCAAGGAACCGAGTTCGACTCGCTGCGGGAGTACGTGCGCGGCGACGACGTGCGCTCGATCGACTGGCGTGCGACGGCCCGTGCCGGCACGACGATGCTGCGCACCTGGCGTCCGGAGCGCGACCGGCACGTCGTGATCCTCATCGACACCGGACGCACGGCGGCTGCACGCGTCGGCGACGGCACGCGATTGGATGCTGCGCTCGAGGCGTCACTCCTGCTCGCGGCCCTTGCCTCTCGGGCGGGTGACCACGTGCACCTGCTGATGTACGACCGCGTCGTGCGCGGACGGGTGACCGGCGTCGACGGTCCGGGTCTGCTGCAGGCGATCACCGAGGCGATGGCGCCGGTGCACGCACGCCTGGTGGACACGGACTGGGGAGGGGCGTTCGCCGCGATCCGCACACTGACGACGCGGCCCTCGCTGGTGGTCGTGCTCACCGCTCAGGATGCCGCGGAGTCCGCGCGCAGCTTCCTCGGGGCCTTTCCGAACGTGTCGCGGGCGACCGCGGTGCTCGTGGGCTCGGTCACGGATGATGACATCGGCGCGCTTGCGACGAAGCGCGGATCCCGCGAGGAGATCTACCTGGCGGCAGCCGCCGAGCGGACGCTCCGTGATGCCGAGAACGTCGCCGATGCGATCCGCCGCGCGGGTGGCGAGGCGATCACGGCCGACCCCGAGGCTCTGCCCCCGCGCATCGCCGACCGGTACCTGGAGCTCAAGGCCGCCGGCCGCCTGTAGGCGCGCGCGTCCGCGCGCCCCCGCGCACGCCCACCACCCCGGTGTTCAGGTCGCGATCCTTGTCGGTATGCCGGGCTCAGAGCGACGAGAATCGCGACCTGAACGGGGCGTTCCCGGGCGCCTGTGGATAACGCCGGCGCAGGAAACACGTTCGGTGGCACGGTGGGGCGATGAGAACGCCACGCCCCCTCCCCGCCCAGCTCGGCGGAGCGTTCACCGTGCAGGATGCTCAGGATGCCGACGTGCCGCCGAACCGGCTTCGCCGCGCAGATCTGGATGCTCCGTTCTTCGGCGTTCGCGCCAAGATCGTCGACACGGACTACACCGAACTCGATATCTTCGATCGCCAGGCTGCCGAGCGTCGCGCACAGGCACGCACGTACGCACCGCGGCTGCAGACGGCGCAGTTCCTCAGCCACGAGTCTGCAGTGGCGATCCTCGAGGGACCCCTCCCTCTCGTGACAGCGAAGGGCGAAGCCGTCGACGGCACCACGCTGCCGGTGCATGTGAGCACTCTCGGATCCGGGCCGCTGGTGCGCACGTCCGGCGTGACGGCGCACCGGGCCGACCCGAGAACGACGCGGATGGTGGAGATCCAGGGCTTCCTCGTCGCAGACCCCGCCACCGCGTGGGCGCAGCTGGGCTCGTGGAGCGTCCCCAGCCTCGTGGCGCTCGGTGACTACTTCTGCCGCGTGTGGCGGGAGGGACCAGGGCGCCCGCATGCGGGACGATCGCCGCTGGCGACAATCGCCGAGCTGCGCGATCGGATCACCGGGGTCCGCCGTCACGGCATCCGGCGTCTGCGCGAAGCAATCGAACTCGTCCGCGAGGACTCCTGGTCACCGCGCGAATCGAAGCTGCGGTGCCTCATCGTGCGGTCGGATCTTCCGGAGCCCCTCCTCAATCACGACATCTACGACGATTACGGCAGATTCCTCGGATGCTACGACCTGGTCTATCCCGACCAGAAGGTCGCCATCGAGTACAACGGCCTCGTGCACGCGACAAAGTATGCCGCCGACGTCGAGCGGATCGCAGCTCTCCGCGCCGCCGGCTGGATCGTCATCGAGGTCACGAGTGAACTCTTTGCACGCCCCGATGCTCTGCTCGCCCGCATCCGCCGCGCCCTCGGGCGCTGACCCCCCACGTTCAGGTCGCAAACTCGGTCGCTCTGAGCGCGTCATACCGACGAGAATCGCGACCTGAACACCGGCCTTGTTCCGAATCGTTCCTTTTTGCGAATAGGTCAGGATAACGGTACTGTGGGGGCATGCACACGATCGAAGCACCTGAGCGCCTGCGCGCTGCGGGACTTCGCGTCACCGTGCAGCGGGTCGCCGTCATCGACGCCCTCTCCGCCCGCCCGCATGCCTCAGCGGATGCCGTCTACTCCACATTGCGCGACACGCTCAGCGGCGTGGCGCTGCCGACAGTCCACGGCATCCTGGGCGACCTCACCGGTGCAGGCATCGTCCGCCGCGTGAGCCTGCCGGATGCCGCGAGCGCCCTCTACGAGGTGCAGCACGAGTTCGACAACCACCACCATCTGCAGTGCGTCCAGTGCGGCCGCGTCGAAGACGTCGCCTGCGCCGTGGGCGCCGCCCCCTGCCTGCATCCGTCCCACGACCACGGGATGCGGATCATCGAAGCCTCTGTGACCTACCGAGCCATCTGCTCCGATTGCGAAAGGAAGAAGTGAAATGACTGACAAGACTTTCACGACCACCCAGACCGGAACGCCCGTTGCCAGCGACGCTCACTCGCTGACCAACGGCGCTGACGGCACGACCGCGCTCCACGACCGCTACCTGGTCGAGAAGCTCGCCTCGTTCAACCGCGAGCGCGTGCCGGAGCGCAACCCGCACGCCAAGGGCGGCGGCGCGTTCGGCGAGTTCGTCGTCACCGAGGATGTCTCGCAGTACACGCGTGCGGCGGCCTTCCAGCCGGGCGCCAAGAGCGAGACGCTGATCCGTTTCTCCTCCGTCGCCGGTGAGCAGGGCTCCCCCGACACCTGGCGCGACGTCCGTGGCTTCTCGCTGCGTTTCTACACCACCGAGGGCAACCTCGACATCGTCGGCAACAACACCCCGACGTTCTTCCTGCGCGACGGCATCAAGTTCCCGGACTTCATCCACTCGCAGAAGCGCCTCACCGGCTCTGCCCTCCGCGACGCCGACATGCAGTGGGACTTCTGGACCCTCTCGCCCGAGTCGGCCCACCAGGTCAGCTACGTCATGGGTGACCGGGGACTCCCCCGCTCGTGGCGCCACATGAACGGCTACGGCTCGCACACCTACCAGTGGGTCAATGCCGAGGGCGAGCGCTTCTGGGTGCAGTACCACTTCATGACGAAGCAGGGCGTCGAGCCGATGTTCGCCGACGAGGCCGAGCGCATCGCCGGTGAGGATGCGGACTACTACCGCCGCGACCTCTACGAGGCGATCGAGCGCGAGGAGTTCCCGTCCTGGGACGTCTACGTGCAGGTCATGCCGTACGACGAGGCCAAGGACTACCGCTTCAACCCCTTCGACCTCACCAAGGTCTGGTCGAAGAAGGACTACCCGCGCATCAAGGTCGGCACGTTCACGCTGAACCGCAACCCGAAGAACTTCTTCGCCGAGATCGAGCAGGCCGCGTTCTCCCCGGGCAACCAGGTTCCCGGCACCGGCATCTCCCCGGACAAGATGCTCATGGCCCGCGTGTTCTCCTACCCCGACGCGCAGCGCTACCGCATCGGCACGAACTACAACCAGCTGCCGGTCAACCAGCCCCACGCTGCCCACACGAGCAACTACATGCACGAGGGCAACATGCAGTACCACTACAACACCGCCGAGCACCGCGTCTACACGCCGAACTCGTACGGTGCTGCCGGTGGTCCTGAGGCCGACCCCGCCCGCGGTGTCGAGGCGAGCTGGGAGTCGGACGGCACGCTCCTCCGCTCCGCTGCCACCCTGCACGCCGAGGACGACGACTTCGGTCAGGCCCGCACGCTGGTCACCGAGGTCTTCTCCGACGAAGAGCGTCAGCGCTTCATCGAGACCCTCGCCGGCCAGTACCAGGCACTGACCGTCCCCGCCATCCAGGAGCGCTTCTTCTGGTACTGGGGCCAGGTCGACCAGGCGACGGCCGACAAGGTCCGTGAGCTGGCGCTGAGCACGGCGGATGCCTCGGCTGATCCCGTCGGCGTCGGCGAGTAATCAGGTAATTCACAGATTCCTGCGCGGGGTCGGATGCTTCGGCAGCCCACCCCCCGATCAATTGCGGTGAATTAGATAGCATAGAAAGAACCCACGAGAGGGGAAACCCAGAGCGCGGAACTCGCTGAAGCAGCACCTCCGCAGCCGTCCACAGGGGCCAGACTCACCGCAGAGGCTCTCGGTACATTCCTGCTGGTGTTCGGCGGTGTCGGCACCGCCCTGTTCGCATCCAACCACTTCACCGACCCGGGTTCGGGCTCTGCGGTATACGTCGCCGTGGCCTTCGCGTTCGGCCTCACGGTCGTCGTGGGCGTCTACGCGTTCGGACCGATCTCGGGTGGACACTTCAACCCGGCCGTCAGCCTCGGCCTCGCTGCGGCAGGACGCCTCGCCTGGCGCGACGTTCCCGGCTACATCATCGCGCAGATCGTCGGCGGCGTGATCGCGAGCACCGCGCTCGTGCTCATCGGCCTGTTCGGCCCTGACGGCTGGCTCGCCGGAGCCCAGGATGCTGGATTCGCCAGCAACGGCTGGGGCGAGCATTCCCCCGGCGGCTTCGGCATGTGGTCCGCGATCATCATCGAGGTCATCCTGACCGCGATCTTCCTGTTCGTGATCCTCGGCACGACGCACAAGCTGCGCCCGACCCCGTTCGCGGGTCTGGCGATCGGCCTGACGCTGACGCTGATCCACCTCATCTCCATCCCGGTCGACAACACCTCGGTGAACCCGGCCCGCTCAATCGCTGCGGCCATCTACGGCGGACTCGGCCCGCTCTCGCAGCTGTGGGTGTTCCTCGTGTTCCCGATCGTGGGTGCGCTGATCGCCGGCTTCGCCTACAAGACGATGCTCGACGGCACGACACACCACCCGACCCTTCGACAGGCTCAGGGACCGAATTAAGAGCTCAGGGACCGAAATAAGAAACGATCAACCCGCGGTGAGCTGCGGGGTGCCTGCTTCGTATTCGAGCAGGTCCCCGCGCTCACCGCGTTCGTATGCGCGGCGTCCGACGAGGAGCATGTAGACCAGGAAGACGCCGAGGGCTGCGGCTCCGATGCCGATCTTGATCGGCCAGGGCAGCGACCATCCGGTCACGAATCCCTCCACGAGCCCGGACAGGAACAGCGCAAAGACGAGTCCGATCGCGACCGTGGCCAGGGCTCTGCCCTCCTGCGCGAGGGCTGCGCCGCGCGTGCGGTGCCCCGGTGCGACCCACGCCCAGAACACGTGGAGCCCGGCGGCTGCGGCGACGAAGATACTCGTCATCTCGAGCATCCCGTGCGGGAGGATGTACAGCACCATCACGTCGAGGCGGTCGTGCACGGCCATCACGGCCGCGGAGACGCCGAGTCCGAAGGCGTTCTGCACGATCATGTAGATCGGCCAGATGCCGGTCACGCCGAACAGCACGCACTGCGCGGCGATCCACGCGTTATTGGTCCAGACCATACCGGCGAAGACCGCCGCAGGATTCTCGGTGTAGTACTCCGTGAAGCTCTCCTCGGCATACTGCTCGAGGAAATCCGCAGGCCCCAGAGCTGCCACCAGCGCCGGATCACCGGATAGCCAGGCGCCGACGCCGACGACGATGGCGATGAACACCACCGCGACCACGAGCGTCGTCCAGCGCAGCCGGTACAGCGCCGCCGGAAGCTGAGAGGCGAAGAATCGACCGATCTGGGTGAGGATGCTGTCGGATGCGCCGGTAAGCCGCAACCGCGCCCGCGACAGGACGGAAGACACATACGCGCCCTGCGGCGAGTCGCCGACCGAGGTCTTCAGCTCGGCCAGATCAGCGGATGCTGCCCGATACCGGACGATCAGCTCGTCGACGCCCTGACCGTCCAGCCGCGCGCGGCTGAGTTCATCGAGTCGTTCCCACTCCGCACGGCGCGCATCGGCAAGAGCATCGGCATCCACCTGATTTACTGTACTCATGTCCACGCCGATCGACACCGCCGACGAGGTTCTCTCCGGAGAAGCGGTCGCCATCGATGTGCAGCCGCTGGGCTTCTTCATGCGCGCCCTCGGCGCTCTGATCGACATGATCATCGGCTGGGTCCTGTTCGCGCTGTTCATCTGGCTGCGAACGTGGATGCTGACGTCGGGGATCATCGATCCCTCGATCGACGGCATCCTCAATATCACCGCGATGGTGGTCTGCTTCGTCGTCGTTCCCATCGTCGTCGAGCTGGCGCTGCGCGGCCGGAGCGTCGGAAAGCTCGCGGTCGGCGGGCGGATCGTCCGCCTGGACGGAGGGTCGGCCGGCTTCCGGCACGCGTTCATCCGTGCGCTGATCGGCGTGCTCGAGATCTATATGACGTTCGGGGCGATCGCGATCCTCGCCGGAGCATTCACGGCCCGCTCGCAGCGCCTGGGCGACCTCGTGGCGGGCACCTACAGCCAACGGGTACGCACGCCGAAGCTCCTGCCTCTCGCACCTGTCATGCCGCCCGCCTTGGCCGGTTGGGCACAGATCGCCGATGTCGCCCGGATGCCGGATCGCCTGGCCCGACGGATCTCGCAGTTCCTGCAGCACGCCGAGCGGATGTCACCGTCGGCACGAGCACGGGTGGCGCAGGATCTCGTCACGGAGTCGTCCGAGTACATCTCGCCGCAGCCGGCGGCTCATCCCGAGCAGCTGCTCATCGCGATCACCGTGCTGCGCCGCGAGCGGGAACGGCGCGCTCTCACGATCGCGGATGCCCGGGCCGAGAAGCTCACCGGGCGGCGCGTCGGGGTGTAGCCCTTCGACAGGATCAGGGACCGACAGTCTCAGGGACCGACAGGCTCAGGCGCGGAGCGCCTCGTGGCGAACGACGACCCAGCCGCTGGGAACCGAGAGTCGGTCAGCGTGCTGGGCGCACAGGTCATGCGCGTGCGGATGGTCGGTGCCGCCGAGCGGGCCGAGCGCTGCCATCTGGTCGCCGTAGTCGAACGTCAGTGTGGCCACGGCCTCACGAGCGCAGGTCACCTTCGAGCAGAGTCTTCCGTTCATCTCCGTCAGACTATGCGCCCGACCCGATGAGGCTCGGATGCCGCGCGGGACAGCCTAGACTTTGGACATGCCCCGTCGCAGCGCAGATCCTGCCGCCGCTCCTCGCCGCGGTGCCAGGCACGGCCGCCATGGGCGTCTCGGACGCAGCGAGGTCGTGCGTCCGCCGCTGCCGCCACTGGACGGACGAGTGGACCGGTTCGACGCCACGATCGGCGCCGCCGTCGACTTCCTCCGCGGAACCTGGCCCGAGCTGCAGGACGTGCGCTTCGAGATCGGCGCACTGCCGATGCAGGCCGATGACGATGGCATCCCCCGGTGGCACCTCGACCGGGACGAGCGTCTGATCGTGCTGTTCCGGATTCCGATCGAGCGGCTCCTGCCCCCGGGCCACGATGACGGCATCCACCGTCGGATCGCGATCGAGAGCGCCGTCTTCCGCGCTGCCGCCGAGTACGTCGGACGCGACCCGTGGGAGTTCGGCCCCGATCAGGGGTAGACGGTGATCGGCTCCTGCGCGGCAGCTCCCGGCCACACCGGCCATCCCGCCAGCGCATCGGTTCCCGAGAGCATGACGGCGGCGTGGATGGGCTCATCGGATGCCAGTGAGTAGACGGTGTCCGGATCGACATCGACGACGACATCGCTGCCGGCGGGGACGGTGATTTCCTGAGCCTCTGCGTCGCCGGATGCCGGGGCGAGAGATACCGTCGCATCGGTGCCTGCGGAGTTCACGAGATGGATGCGCGGGGCGGGTCCTGCGGGAACGGCGATGAGCACTTCGCCGCGGATGTCCGGTGCGGGCGTCATCCAGGAGAAGTCGCTACCGCTGCCGGCGCGTGTCATCTGCCGGATCGCGCTGACCACGGGAGCATCGGCGTCGATATCGACGCTGTAGGTTCCGGGTTCCAGATCATCGAAACTCACCTCGGTCGGGGCGCCCGCCCCCAGCGGAACGGTCAGGGTCTGCACGACCTCGCCCTCGGAACGAACCAGGACGCGCGCCTGCGTCTCCTGATCGGTCGCCATCAGCCGCAGCACCGTGAGCGGGGTGTCCTTGCTCTGCGCGAGCACCTGGACGCCGGCGAACGCGAGATGCGTGTTCGGAGCGCCTGCACTGTCCTGCAGGTCGATCCCGGACGGGTCGAGGGTGCGGATGAGCGACGACTGCAGCGATGCACGCAACGGTGCGCCTGCGGCCGTGACGCGCACGACGGGATCCTCAGCGCCGATGGCGACCGAGGACAGCGGGACGCTCAGCTGCGTTCCCGCGGGAACCAGAGACGTGGTCGAAGTCTCTGCGAGCCCGAACACGGTCAGCGTCGCCGTGGCTGTCACATCTCCGGGGTTCGCGAGGATGATGAGGTCATTCGTTCCGGTCTCCACCGATCCGCCGACCAGCCAGGATTCGGTGCGGGCCTCACGGCAGGCGGCCCCGGCGAGTCCAGAGATGTCCTCTGACGTGAACGCGATCGACTCCGCTGCGGCCACGAGCGCTGCTCCGCCCTGCTCCGCACTGCCGACGAAGCGCTGAGGTCCGTCCGTGTCGCTGAGCTCGGGGGCTGCGAGCACCGAGTCCTCGCGGGATCCGTTGCTGTCCACAGTCAGGTCCGGCGTGCCAGCGGGCATCTGCTGCGCAGCATCCAAGGAGTTGCGACCGACGGCGCGGAAGTCGCCCGTGCACACGAGCGTGGTGTCGCCGGCGGTGGGGGTGACGTCGACCTGTGCCGGTTCGCTAGCAGCGCCCGGCCACGGCAGCGCGACGGCCGCGATGACACCGGCGACACAGGCGACCGCGATCACGGTACCGGCGAGGAGGCGGGCGCTGGTCGCGACGACGCGGATCGCACGTTTCTGAATCATCGCTCCTCCTCCGGACCTGCGGGTGCTTCGGGCTCGGCAACGTCAGGCTCGGAAACTTCGGGCTCAGGATCTTCCGGCTCCGCAGGAACGTCCTCCGGCTCAGGCACTTCCTCCGGTTCCGCAAGCACTTCCTCCGGCTCCGCCATCTCCTCGCCGTAGAGGAACTCGTCCTCACGACGCCGCGGCAGCACCAGCGGCTCCTGCGCGGAACGTCCGACGATGCGGGACTGCGCGCGCGCGGCGCGGCGCGATGCGCGGGTGGGGACGGCGAGCAGAAGCGCAGCGAACAGCACGATGAGCTGGATCGCGGTGACCGTGCTCGCGGTGCCGGCCTGGGTTCTGGTGAGATCCGCGTGGGCCGCCGGCTCCGCATCGAGGCGCCACAGCACGCCCTTGTCGGTCTCGCCCACCTTCACGAAGCCGGTCCGCTGATCGAGCGCGGTGACGGCCTCGACCCGGAAGGCACGTGCGGCGTCGGATTCGCTTCCGTCGACCTGGTCGAGAAGGACGAAGGCGATACCGTGCTGAGCGAGTTCCTCGGGGGCATCGAATGTGCGCGAGGAGAGCAGGTCGACGGACAGGGCGCTGAGATCGGCGCCCTGCGGCTCTGTCGCCGTGTTCAGGATGGTGGTCTGCGCGCCGAGCGTGGCGCTCGGTCCCCAGACAACATCCACGGCGAGGCCGCCGTCGTTCAGCGGGGTGAGGACGAGCGTTGAGAGGTCCTGATCGCCGCGAGCTTCGGCAGCGACATACGCCGGAAGAGTGCTCTCGGGTCCATTGGTCAGGACGGAGCGATCCATGTGCAGGGCGGTCAGGGCCGGTACCGCGCAGATCGCCAGCGCGACTCCGGCGACCGTGACAGCCGCCACGCGGACCCGAGGCATCGTGATGGCGGTATCGAGAGTGACGAGAGCGCCGCCGACGAGACCGACCCACGCAAGGCTCAGCCCGGTGCCCGGCCAGATCTCGACCGGGATGCCGTGGGCGAACGTGACCGTGACTCCGACAGCCAGGAACGCCGTGGCAAGACCGGTCATGGTCACGCCCAGCAGGGTGATGCCGGCGCCCCAGCGCGGTGCGATGGCCCCGGCGAGGGCAAGGAGGGCGAGAGGCGCGATCAGCAGCGGAGCCCATGCGGCGATGGCCGGGTCGAGGATATCCGCCCAGCCGGCGAGATCCGTCGTCGGGAATCCGGTCGCCAGCAGCAATCGGCCCGCGCCGTCGGCTGCGACCTGTGGTCCTGCCCAGGCGAGACCGGGGTCGGCGAACACGGCCCACAGGTTGCCGCGCTGCGCCTGCCAGATGATCAGGGGCACGAACAGCGCCGCTGTCGGCGCCAGCATCCAAAGCAGACGAACGGCGCCGTGGAACCATGCGCGGGTCAGGACGATGATGATCGCCAGCAGCCAGAGCACCGCGAGCGCGGGCGCGAGCGACGGTGCGCAGGCGAGCGTCGCGGCCAGAATGATGGATGCTGCGCCCGCAGCACCCCACGAACGGTGAGCGACGACGGCGGAGTGGAAGAGCCACGGCAGCAGCAGATGCACGAGGACTGCGGCGGGGCGTCCCTCGACAAGTGCGGTGAGGAAGGTCGGCGCGAGAGCCCAGGCGACTCCGCCGAAGATGCGCAGGCCGGCGCGATCGGTGATGCGCGTAGCGGCGAACCAGCCGCCGAGAACGGCGAGTGGGAGTGCTGCGAGCCACAGCAGCACCATCGCGAACGAGGGGGCACCGGCCCAGAGTGTGCCGATCACGGCGAGCACGCCGGCGAACGGGTCGGCAGGGCCGACGAGTCCTACCCCGATTCCGCGCTGGCCCCATGCAGCGTCCTGCCACAGACTCGTGACGGTGTCGCGCAGCGGCAGCAGCGCTCCCCCGCCGAGGGCGGGCCAGGCGAGCAGGGAGGTGAACGCGGCGATACTGACCACGAGGGCGCCGAGCACCGTCCAGGCGCCACCGCCGGAGAAAAAGTTGAGTTCGCTGACCACGCCGCCTTCGCTGCCGTGGCCGTCGTCGAGTCTGCGACGGAACTCTCCACGCGTCATCCGGAGCGCTGCGATGCTCATCCATGATGCGGAGCGGAACGCACGGATGTTGCGGCGCGACCGCGCGACGGCGCCGAAGCGGAACATCTCGGTGATCGCGGCTCCCCACTCAGGGAAGACGGATGCCGGACGTTTGCCGATCAGGTGTGCGATCGTCCGCCAGAGGGCGAGCGGGAGCAGGCTCAGCCAGTGCAGCGGAACAGCGGCGGCGGGAGCGTAGGCGAGGCGACGGTGCAGCTGTGCGACGCGGGTGGCGTAGGCTCGTCGCCCGGCTCGCTGCGGGAGTGCTGCGGGTCCGTCGGGGCTGACGGAGATGCGTGCGGTGGGGGCGAGGACGAGGCGTCCGCCACCCAGGCGTGCGCGCACGCCGAGGTCGAGTCCCTCGTCGGCTCCGTCGAGAGCAGGATCGATCTCGAGGTGCTCGCGCACCTCGCTCCGGATGAGCATGCCGCGGATGTCGGCGCCGAGAGCGTCGTCGCGTCCGTCGTACTGGTTCTGGTCAAGTTCACCGGCAGCGAGCTCGACCGTGCGGCCGAGTTTGGTCATGGTGACGCCGAGGCTCACCAGTTCGCGGTCGTCATCGACGTCGACGAGCTTGGGCGCTGCGATCGCGGCGGACGGGGAGCGCTCGAGGGCTCCGGCGAGCTGCGCGAGTGCCTGCGGGTGCGGTGCGGTGTCGTGGGCGAGCAGCCAGACCGATGATCCGGTGGGAACGCGCGTGTACCCCAGCTGTACGGCTTCGGCGAAGGAGGTGCTGGCGCGGGCCTCGATAATGCTCTCGACGATGCGACCGACCTCGTCGCTTTCGCGCGCTGCGGTGCCGTCGCCGCAGACGACGAGCGTCACGGCTTCGGGGCGTCGCGTCTGCAGAGTCAGTGCATCGAGGGTGCGCAGAAGCTGTGCACGAGAGGACGGACCGGGACGCGCAACGATGATGGCATGGACTCGGGTTGGCATGGCCTCGTCAGCCTATGCGCTGAGCCCGGGCGATTCGCTCATCGCGCGCGGCGTGGTCGCGAAGCTATGACCGAGTCGCGAAGCTATCACCGACGTGCGGATCAGCCAGCGGCTTGGCGCTTGAGCTTGCGGCGCTCGCGTTCGCTGAGGCCGCCCCAGATGCCGAACCGCTCATCATTGCCCAGTGCGTATTCGAGGCATTCGCCTCGAACGTCGCACGACGAGCAGATGCGCTTGGCATCACGAGTCGATCCGCCCTTTTCGGGGAAGAACGCCTCCGGGTCGGTCTGCGAACACAGTGCGTCGGTCTGCCATGCCAGTGCGGTGTCATCGTCCGGCTCTGGACGTCTGACCCCGGGAACCCCGAGATTGACTGGATCGACAAACCAATTCTCGGGAACGTCGGAACGGTAACCCGTCATATCGTTCTCCTTGCCCTAAGTACTGCCCCCCGCTGGGCCTTGCATCACTAATTACACCCGTGTCATTCGATCCGGTCAAGTCGCGGATCGTAAACCCTCAATCAGATATTGAAGGTTCACGGCGTGTCTGCGGCGTGTCGTCAAATGAAGGCGGTCACGCCGGGCTCGGCGACGAAGGCCTCGCCGGTGCCGGAGAGCACGAGCGTGGTCTCGTCGGCCGTGGCGAAGACCGCCTGTCCGACCGGAACGGTGCGCACTTCAGCATCCGCTCCTTCGACCGTGATCTCTCCCCCGGTGGCGAGCACCATCGCGGGCCCTGCCACCTCGAGCGACACCGGGGAGCCGGCGAGCGCGACGCGACGCAGCGCGAAGTCGGGGACGTCGACCGGGTAGGACGTGACGGCCCCGGATGCCGCGGGCCGCAGCACCGGCACGACTCCCGGTGTCGTGTCGAGAATCGACAGCAGCTCCGGAACGTCGATGTGCTTGGGCGTCAACCCTCCGCGCAGCACGTTGTCGCTCGCCGCCATGATCTCGACGCCCAGGCCCGAGACGTAGGCGTGCAGGAGCCCTGCACGCAGGAAGATGCCCTCGCCGCGGCGCAGCACGATGAAGTTCATCAGCAGCGCGACAACGACCCCCGGGTCCCCCGGGTTCCGCTCAGCAATGGAGCGGATGGCGTCGAGCTCGGCGCCGAACTCGTCTGATGACGCGCCGACAGCCGCAGCGATGATCTCGTCGACCTCGGTCTGGGCGCTTCCCGACAGCAACCAGGCGAGCGTGTCGCGCAGCGCGTCGCCGTCGGCACTCAGTCGTTCGCGCAAGGCCGCGACCCCGTCCGATGCGCCGCCAGCTTCAAGAGCGTCTAGGAGCCGCAGCGTGTCCGCGACGGGTCGCAGCCCGCTGAGCGCTTCGAACCGGTCGCTGAGCGCGACGATGAGCTCGGGCTTGTGGTTCTCATCGCGGTAGTTGCGGTGCGGGTCATCAGCATCCAGGTGCATCTCGCGAGCCCAGCCGTCCCGCGCCTGCGCGATCGTCGGGTGCACCTGGATCGAGAGCGGATCGGCGGCGGCCAGCAGCTTCAGCAGATAGGGAAGCGTGCCTCCGGTGACGGCATCCAGCGTCGTGGCGCCGGCGACATCGGCCGGATCGCCGGGGTGATCTCCGAACCAGACTTCTGCCTCCGGAGCACCGGTAGGCTCGCGGCCTTCGAGCTCGGCGAGAAGCGACGGGGAGCCCCACGCATAGTCACGGGGCATGTTCGACAGACTCAGCAGCATGAAGCCAGCCTAGCGATCCTGCCGTGGCTCAACCGGGCGCGGGGCGCCGCGCGGTAGCCTGATTGCGATGGCGCAGTACACGAAGCATCCCGTGACAGCCCCGCCCACCGCGCCGGAGCGCGAGTCGACGGGGCATCTGCTGTTGCGCGCGTACGCGACGATCGTGCTGATCGCCGTGTTCGCGCACACGGCGGTGTACAACCTCCTCGGCCTGTACGGCGCGGGAATCCTGATGATCGTCATGATTCTGGCGGCGTGCGCCATCGGCATCCCGATGATCGCGCAGAAGCGTCCCTACCGGTTCGCGTGGCGCAGACTCCCCTGGACTGCCATCGGGTACACCGTCTTCGCGCTGCTCTCCGTGGCCTGGTCGCAGTGGCGCGGGCCCACGCTCATCACCTGGATGCTGCTGGCTGCGGTGACCATCAACGCACTGCTGATCGCGCACGCGCTGAGCTGGCAAGAGATCATCGGATCGCTGGCATCCGCGTTCAAGTGGATTCTCGGGCTGTCGCTGGCGCTCGAGCTGTGGGTGTCGATCGTCATCCAGCATCCGCTGCTGCCGAACTTCCTGATGGTGCAGGACGGCGATGTCGATCCGCACCTGTACTGGGTGCGCAACAACCTGTTCGATGGCGGCCGCATCCAGGGCATCGTCGGCAACTCGAACATCTTGGCGATCGTGTCGCTGTTCGCGATCATCACGCTCGGGGTGCGCATCGCCCAGCATGCGCGCTGGCGTGCGACGCACATCCTGTGGCTGGTGCTCGCCGCGTTCCTGATGTTCCGGGCGTCGTCGGCGACGGCGTACCTGTGCGCACTCGCCGCCGCGGTCGTGCTCCTGGTCGCGCTGCTGATCCGCCGGACGACGACGCCACGTGACCGTGGCCGCATCTACGCCATTTGCGGCGGGATCGTCGTCATTGCTGTCGCCGCCCTCGTCGTATTCCGCCAACCGCTGTTCACCGCGCTCGGTCGCGGTGCCGATCTCACCGGGCGCACCGACCTCATCTGGGCGAAGGTGCTCGAGCGCGCGGCGCAGCATCCGATCTTCGGTAATGGGTTCTCCAGCCCGTGGATTCCCACCGATCCGTCATTCGATGGCTGGATCATCGACCATGGCATCACGGTGTTCCACGCGCACAACATGTGGCTGGACGTGCTGATGCAGCTCGGCGTCGTGGGCGTGCTGCTGATGGGTGTGGCGTACCTGAGCCTGCTGTGGCGGTCCTGGTTCTTCGCGGCTGATCGCCCGCGCTGGGATCTGCGCGCTGACCGCCCCTACTCTCCGGTGACACTGCTGCCGGTGCTGTTCACGGTGGTCCTGCTCGTGCAGGGGCTGGCCGAGTCCACGCCCATCATGCTGTGGGGCTGGATGATGCTCGTGCTGTTCTCGTTCAAGATCAAGGCCGTGCCGCTGGTTGGAGTCGGGCTCAGTGAGCAGTCCCGCGTCACCGAGCGCGGCCGCGAGGCTCGGCGCATACCGTGACGACGCCACGGGCACGTGTCAGCCGGCTGCTCGAGTCGACCGCGATGGCTCGTGCATACACGCTGACGGTGCTGGGCGCGACGTTCGGGTCGTTCGCCATCGAGCAGATGACCTCACGTGTCACGTTCGCGACGATCATCCTGCTGCTGGCAGTCCTGGGGGCGGCGATCCTGTTCGTGCGGCGCGAGGAGCTGTCGCTGCTGCGGGTGGCGCCCACGTCGCTGCTGATGTTCCTGGCGCTGGCGCTGGTGAGCCTGCTGTGGACGACCGATCGCAGCGACACGCTGGCCGCGTGGGTGTGGCTGTTCGGCTTCGCGTTCCTCGCGATCACGATCGGGCACATCCGCGACACGCTGCAGACAGTGCGGGCGATCGGCGACACGCTACGGGTGCTGCTGGTGCTGTCACTCGGCGTGGAGATTCTCTCCGGCGTCCTGCTCGATGTGCCGATCAAGTTCCTCGCGATCGAGGGGAACCTCGCCCTTGGCGGACCGATCCAGGGCCTGTTCGGCACGCGCAACATGCTCGGCTTCGTCGCCGTGATCGCCCTGATCACATTCGTGATCGAATGGCGGACGCAGTCCGTCGTCGCCCCCATCGCGGTGCCATCGATCGCCCTGGCCGGCTTCCTCGCGCTACTGTCGGCCTCGCCGACCGTGCTCGTGCTCGCCATCGCCGTCGGTATCGGGACGGGTGCGTTGACGACCGTGCGGCACGCGCCACCCGCACGCCGGACGATCGTGCAGTGGATGCTGGGGATCGTGGTCGTCGTTGCACTCTCGGTGGCGCTCATCTTCCGTCATCCGATCATCGCGTGGATGGGCGCGGGGTCGGACTTCTCGACCCGAGCGGATCTGTGGAACAAGATCCTGGACTTCGTCGATCTCCAGCCGTTCCAGGGGTGGGGATGGTTCGGAACGTGGGAGCGCGGTGAGTACCCGTTCACGTTCATCAACTACCTGCTCGACAACCACCACGAGACCGCGCTGAACGCCTTCTTCGATGTGCTGCTGCAGCTGGGAATCGCCGGATTCCTGCTGTTCGCGCTGCTGGGTGGAGTGGCACTCGTGCGGTCGTGGCTGGTCGCGAGCGTGCGACGCTCGGTCGTCTACGCGTGGACTCCGCTCGTGCTCGTCACCCTCGCCGTCGACTCGATGTTCGAGAGCTTCACTCTCACGGGAGCCGGGTGGTTCATGCTGGTTCTGTGTGCCCTGCGCGCCGGGCAATCGCGATCGTGGCGCGAGAGTATCGACGCAGCGAACACGGGCGTGATACCGACGTTGGGGCGGAGCGAGTAAGACCGGATTCACCGGTGCGGCGGGTAGGCTAGACCCGGCCGCCAGGCCCCTACGCCTACCACGCGTCCGCGAGCGCACACCGGAGATATGCACGTGACACCCAGCCAGCATTCGTTCGATCCGGCACAGGCGACGATCGTGATCGTCACGTACAACCGCTCGCACCTGCTCACCCGCCTGCTCGCGAGCATCACCGAGATGGACCCGAAGCCCGGGCACGTGGTGATCATCGACAACGCCTCTGCCGATGACACCACTGAGGTCGTCGAGTCGTTCCGGAGCAGCATCGGTACCGAGATCGTCTACCGCAAGCTCGACACGAACACCGGCGGCTCAGGCGGGTTCAGCGAGGGAATGCGCACCGCGTACGAACTGGGCAGTCAGTGGATCTGGATGATGGACGACGACGTCGAGGTCCTCCCCGACGGACTCGCCAAGATGGGCAAGTGGACGCCGCGCTTCAAGAGCATCCAGGGTCGCCGGTACGACTACGACGGCAGCGAGTTCTACTGGCAGTACCGCATCGCCGATCGGATGGGCATCCCGATTCCGTTCGCGCCGGCGGGCTTCGATGCTTCCGGTTTCAAAGAGATGAACAGCGGATGCTTCGAGGGCATGTTCATCCACCGCTCGATCGTCTCTCAGATCGGGCTGCCTGACCCTCGGTTCTTCATCTACTGGGATGACCAGATGTACGGCTGGCTCGCGTCGCGGCTGACCACGGCTGTCATCGTGGACGACTTCGTTCTGCGTCGCACGCGCGAGATCAAGCAGTGGGACATGGGCATCCGCCACATGAATGCCTCGAGCAACGCATATCGGTACTACATCATGCGCAACCGCGGCTTCATCAAGCAGTACTACCGCACGCACGGTGTCTACAACCCGGTGCTGTTCGGACTGGGCACGACGGCGACGTTCTTCAAGGAATTGATCCGTCTCGTCTTCGTCGAGCGCACCGTGCGCGGTACGAGCAACCTCTTCCGCGGCATCCGTGACGGAGGAAAGGTCGGACGCGACCGCACGTGGAAACCGATGCCGGCATTGGAGCAGCAATGAGCGACGACCAGCAGACACGAGCCGAGTGGATCTTCCCGGAAGAACCGAAGAGCAGCAAAGGACGCGTCTGGCTGATCGTCGGGCTCGTCGTCGCCGCTTTGGTGATCATCGGGGCCGTACTGTTCTTCGTGATTCCGCGGGATGAGACTCCGGGTCCCGATGCAAGCGCCACGCCGTCGGCCTCGGCGTCGGCGTCGGCCACAGCCACGCCCTCTGGAACGCCGTCCGCTGCGCCTTTTGACGCACCGTCGACCGAGCCGTCAGAGCCGATCACCACTCCTCCCCCTGTGCCAGATCCTGATATGGGCACGTTCGTCGGGCAGGTTCAGCCCTGGCTCGATGACGCCGTCACCGGCTTGGACATGGTCTCGAACATGAGCGGCCAGGAGGCAGCACAGGTCGTCGACACTCTGCAGGGCGACGCTAACCGCCTGTCAGGCGTGGTCGCGCCGAGTTCGATCTCTTCGCAGTGGTACGACAGTGTGAGCAAGTACTCCGGCGCTCTCGGCGAGCTGCGCTCCGCGATCGACGGCGGTGGAGATACTCAGGCGCCTCTGAGCGCCGCGTCCGCTGCGCTCCAAGAGGTGCGCGCGCTGGTCGGTCTTTAGGGCCGGACGCCTTGGCGCCGTCGGTCAGTTGTGATCGGCGTTGTACCTGTCGAGCACGTCGTTGATGCCAGCATCCAGTACGAGCTCGCCCTTGTTCAGATACAGCCCTCGTGTGCAGAAGCGACGCAGGTCGCGTTCGTTGTGGCTGACGAAGAACAGGGTGCGCCCCTCGGCGAGCAACTCGTCGATGCGCCGATAGCATTTCTCACGGAATGCCTTGTCGCCCACCGCGAGAACCTCGTCTACGAGCAGGATCGGTTCATTGAGCTGCGAGACGACAGAGAAGGCCAGACGTACCTTCATACCGTTCGACAGGTGCTTGTAGGGCGTCTCCTGGGACTCCTCGAGCTCTGCGAACGCGATCATGTCGTCATAGCGACGGGCGATCTCTGCCTTCGGCATCCCGTGCAGGCCTGCCGTCAACCGCACGTTCTCACGAACGGTGAGATCTCCGACGAAGCCGCCGGTGAGTTCGATGAGCGGCGCCACTCCCCCGTGCACTTCGACTGTGCCCTCATCCGGCAGCAGAACACCGGCCACGAGGCGGAGCAGCGTCGACTTACCCTGACCGTTGCGACCGACGACGCCGATGGATTCGCCCGGCTGCACGGTGAACGACACGTTGCGAAGCGCCCAGAACTCACCCGGGCGACTGCGCCGTGAAGTATCGGCGAAGAGGTCTTTGAAACTGCGACGCCCGCGTCGGTTGCGCCGGAACTGCACTCCGAGGTCTTTGACTTCTATCGCTGCCGACATCACAGTTCCTTCAGGACTGCGCGTTCGAGACTGCGGAAGACCCACACACCCAGCGCGAAGATGATGAGACACATCGCCGCACCGATCAGCACCGTGTTCAGATGCCACTGATCAGGGAAGAACGCCATGCGGTACAGCGTGAAAATGCCGGCGAGTGGGTTGAAGGACATGAGCGTCTCGAACGGTTCCGGAATATTGGACACGCTGTAGATGATGGGGGTGGCGTAGAAGAGCGCACGCAGGATGAGGCCCGTGGTCCGTTCGAGGTCGGCGTAGAGCGCGCAGAGCGGCGCGACAAGCAATCCGAGTCCTACGAGCAGGATCACCTGCAGCAGCATCGCCACAGGGAACCACAGGATCCCCCACCCGAATTGCGTCCCGGGTGAGAACACGGCGAACAGCACCAGCACGGGTAGGGAGAAGAGGAACTCCATGCCTTTGCTCAGCACGGTCCGATTCACCCAGATGGAACGAGGAATATTGGTCGACCGGACGAGTCTGGAATCCTTCTTGAACGCCTTCGTGAAGTCTGAGACCGACGAGTTGAACCATACCCATGGCAAGAGGGCGCTGATGAGGAAAACGATGTACGGGTCCTCGCCCACGCTGCGATTGAAGATCTGCGTGAAGACGAACCAGTAGATCGCACTCATCACCAATGGGTCGAGAACCGACCAGAGGTAGCCGAGGAAGCTCGTCGAGTACCGAACCTTCAAATCTCGTGCAGAAAGCAGCCACAGCGAATGCAGATATCGCCGGGGCGTTCCCGGCGCCCCGACAGCAGCGTGACTCACGATGACGAGTCTATGGGGCGGCCATCGGACGGTCCTTCAAGTGGTGCGGAGATGTCTACTTCCGGATTCTGAACAGCTTTGCGCCGAAAGGAGAAGTGCTTGTGTCCGAAGAAACTAATGAGCGTAGTGACGATGAGGACGATCGCCTGGGCGACGAGCGGATGGAGGTGCACAGCCTCGACAAGGATGGGGAGAGCTGCGATGTTCGCGAGGATCGAGACGGCGTAAACACTTACGAAGCGCGCGAAGTCGACCAGCACGTTCCCTTTCACCACGAATACGAAGCGCCGATACAGAATAAAGGCCAGCGTGATGGAAATCGCGTAGGAGATCACCAGTGCAAGGAGATAGCCGAACGGCACGCGCGCGAAGACCCACTGTGCGAGCACCGCGTAGATGGCGTAACCGACGACGGTATTCACGCCGCCGACTGCAATGAAGCGCACCCTCTGATCGCCGGCGACGCGTGCACCCAGCTCGCGTAGTGATGCTCCCATGAACCCGTCCACTGATTTCCTACGATTGTCGCGGATTGTTAGTCTAGTGCCGCGACGAACTCTTCCCGCTCGACTGCGAAGGCCTCCATGTCCATAGATGTCACATCGGATCCGCACGAGATATCCATCGTCGTCCCCGTGTATAAGGGCGAGCTGACGCTCCGATCACTGGTATCCGAGATTCTCCCCATTACGAGCGTCACCTCATCGCCCGCCGGCACCGCGTGGCGCGTCGCCGAAGTCTTGCTCGTTCACGACAACGGCCCCGATCGCTCTGCCGACGTTATCCGACAACTCGCCGAGGAATTCGATTTCGTCCGCCCAGTCTGGTTGAGCCGCAATTTCGGTCAGCATGCCGCGACTCTCGCAGGCATGGCATCAAGCGGGTCGGAGTGGATCGCTACGATCGATGAAGACGGGCAGCACGACCCCATCGATATCGGACTCCTTCTCGACGCTGCCGTCGAGAACGAAGCCCCGCTGGTCTACGGTAAACCAATTGATTCGAAGCCCCATGGTGTCTTGCGAAACGCGTCTTCACGGGGTGCGAAGGCACTCATGTCTGGACTCGCTGACGGGCAGAAAACGTCCGATTTCCAGAGCTTCCGTCTCATTTTGGGCGAAATAGGCCGGAGCGTCGCGGCGTACGCTGGCTCCGGTGTCTACCTGGACATCGCCTTCGGGTGGGTTGCCTCGCGCGCAGTCACTGCAGAAGTACCCTTCCGCGACGAGGGCGAGCGCGTGTCAGGGTATTCCGGTCGTAAGCTGCTGAGCCACTTCTGGAAGTTGGTCCTCTCGAGCGGCACGCGTGCCCTTCGCGTCGTCGCGATGGTCGGTGCGGCCTTTGCCGCGATCGGTATAGTCCTCGCCCTCGTGTTTGTGGTGCAATGGTTCCTCGGAGCAGAACTACCAGCGGGATGGACGTCGCTCATGACCGTGATCCTGCTGACTTCGGGGGCCCTCCTGATCTCTCTCGGCATGGTCGCAGAGTATCTGGGGATGGCCGTGAACATGGCCATGGGCAAACCGCCCTACCTGATCATCAGTGACCCCGAGGACGGTCCGCTCGGATCACGTCGCGCGCACAAATGAACAGCATTGATTGGGTCATCGGCGCTCGAGGACTGCTCGGTTCCGCAGTCGTGCGCCGTCTTGAGGCCGGCTCGGGTACTGTGTTCGATGGTCCCCGCATCCGATGGGCCACCGAAGATGCCGAGGATGATCTCCGTCACGGTGTCAGGGATCTGGCCTCTCTCGCATCAGGGAGCAGATGGCGCATCTTTTGGTGCGCGGGTGTCGGCGTCACTGGTTCAAGCCAGGAGTCGCTAGAGACCGAGGTGAGACGCTTCAAGACGTTTCTCAACGCGCTCGCCGCCCTGCCTGTCGCTTTCCGAAACGAGGGGACGCTGTTCGTCGCCTCTTCGGCCGGGGCGCTGTTTGCCGGCTCGATCGGCGCTCCCTTCAATGAGACGACCCCGGTGCATCCGCTAGGTGCGTACGGCGATGCCAAACTCGCCATCGAGCGGGCGT
This sequence comes from Microbacterium sp., assembly GCF_052099035.1. Classification (GTDB taxonomy): domain Bacteria; phylum Actinomycetota; class Actinomycetes; order Actinomycetales; family Microbacteriaceae; genus Microbacterium. The sequence goes on from NZ_JBQDSX010000009.1 coordinate 66,797, forward strand.
CCGAACAGTTCTCAGGCGAGACCGGTATACGCTGTCTCGTCGGTCGGATCGCCAATCTCTACGGTCCCGGTCAGAGCTTGTCAAAACCGCAGGGACTCATCTCGCATTTGTGCCGATCGCACGTCCGACGAATCCCCTTGTCGGTGTATGTCCCCCTCGACACACTTCGTGATTACATCTTCGTCGATGACTGCGCCTCTCTCATCGTGGATGCCTGCGACCGACTCGTCTCCGAACCTGAAGGCACATATATGCTGAAGCTCCTCGCATCAGGGCGCTCAGTCAGCGTGGGGGCACTTCTGGGCGAGTTCCGTCGGGTCGTCGGTCGCCGCCCTGAGATAATGATGGGAAGTTCCCCCGTCGCGTCCCTGCAGAGCAGAGATCTGCGGATGCGTTCGGTCGTTTGGCCCGATCTGGATCACCGCGCGACGACCAATTTGTCGGACGGCATCGCACGCACGCTACAGGGCATCTGTCGCTCAAGCTTCGACCCGGCTTGACCCGACCGCGAGCATCGTCGCCAGGAACTGGCTTGTCAGCGTGGGCTGGTTGACACGTACTCTTCCCGACGCAGAGCGATACGGACGAAGCCAGCAAGCTCGCGGAAGGGCCGTGAGTGCTTCGCATGCGAGGCATCCGCATCCAGAAGGGTCACGCCCGCGTTTTGGTTGACCGACGCCGCAAACAGCATCTCGTCAAACCACAGGTCTGAGGATTCCTTCGAAGCCCCCGCAACGAAGCGTGCCGTGTTTCCGTCGAGGGCAAAGGTGCGAGGGCGGCCGACGACGCGATCTCCGAGCGTCAGCGATCGAATCAAGCTGTCCCGTGACGCGCGCCCTTCCGACACCATGCCCGGTGAGGCATCCATTCCGGATCGGGCCGCGGCAACACTCTCGCCCGCGTCCGAAAGCGGTGCATCGCCAACGATCAGCACACGATCGCCTCTGGTGCGGAGCACCGCCTCCCGCAGCTGCCGTCCACGAGATTCCACGGCGTCGCCGTCAGACATTGAGATGATCAACTCATCCTCCGCGGCAAGCACCGCGGTGAGAGCATCAACGTTGCTGCGATCCGTCTGGAATCCGTCCAGCACCACGCTCAGTCCCGCCACTCGCTCAGCGGCGCTCGTCTCTCTCAAGCGCCGTCGCAACTCGCGTCCGCGCACCCGCGCCGGCCAGGAGGTGACCGCCCAGACGAGAACGCCGAGAGAGACCGCGGCCAGGAGGCCGAGCGCTGCGGCCAGTTCAGAATAGTAGTAGAGCATCGGCATCACGAGGATGGCAGGCACGAGTCCCAAGAGGAACAACGGGGTCGCGATCGCCAGCACCCGGCCCAGGCGCGGGCGTTGTCGTGCTCGTACCGACATACCGACGGCGAAGCCGATGATGATGAACAAGATCAGACCACCGAAGTGCTTCGTAACGAATAGGGCCTTTTTGAGGTAGAGCTTCACCGCACCGACCGGATCGCCCAACACCTGATCAAGGTAAAGACCCTTCAGTATCTCGTCGTACTCCTCACTCGCGACAAGTACATCCGGGTTCACCTCACGAGCCTTCGCCCAGCCGTACTCGTCCGCCCAGGTCACGGCGAAGTGTGACGGCTGGCCGTTGATCGGGGTCGGGTAGGACAGTCCGAGATAGAGCGAGTGCCAAGCGGTGTGGGCATCGGGAACCTCGGTCATCGCCTGGCCAGTTGTATTGGCACGTTCGACGTTGATCGCTGTCATCAGCCCTGTCTGCAGTACAGAGGCAAGAAGGATGGTGACGACGGCGCCGGCAAGAGCTGAAACCCAGCGCCACCGCCGTCGCGCGAAGAGCCACCACAAGACGCCAACCGCCGCCGCGATGCCCATGCCCGATAGCGAACGTGACATATTACCGAACGCCGCGAGAACAGCGATACCCACTGTTGCACCGATCAGCGCCACAAGCTTGAGCCGGTAAGCGCTGAGCAAGACGATGAGCGACAACGAGAGGAAAGCGAGTGACGCTGCAGTGCCGTAGAGCGAATAGACGGCCAGCGTACTCACCTGATCAGAGAGCCCGTACTCCGTCCCGGCGAGCGTCGCCCCGTGATTGAAGAGCCAGACCACGAACGGCAGGAAGACGAGAGAGTAACCTGCCCTGGCACGTCCCACAATCCGCGCGACCGCCAGTGGGAGCCAGACGAGCGGAATCGCTACGAAAAGTGCCTGCGCTAATTTCAGCCCGGGATAGGGAGAGTCTGAACCAGTGATGTTGTACATCAAGCTGGCGATGATGTACGAACCGGGATCATCATCCCATGTGGCAAAGGTCAACGGTCCGTCCGCAGGAGCCTGGACACCGTACGATCCGGAGCCAGTCTCCTTGATCAGCAGTGTACCTGTGTCCTGGTATGCGTCGTACGTCGCCCGTAGCTCGGCATCTCGCGCGCCGTGCCATGCCATGTCCCCCATTGACATTACCGTCGCGAATCCGACGACCCCCATCGCGATACCGACCAGGAGGAGAAGCGCAGTCGTAGCGCGTGACCATGGCCGATTGAACGTTGCAGTGTCGACCGTCGTGGTCGATTCCGCGGCGCGCGAGGTTCCGACGGGCAGGTCGGAAGAAGAGGACGAGGAGGGCATGCCACGATTCTACCGATCGGGGCTCAGATCTCTGACGACCACGACCGATCAGACGAGCTGGTTTTTCCACATCGACAGTGCTGAGCCGATCGCCATATGCATATCGAGGTATTGGTAAGTGCCCAGGCGTCCACCGAAGTGGACGTCCTTCTCGCCCTTCTGCAGCTCGCGGTACGCCAGCAGCCCATCGCGATCTGCAGGGGTGTTGACCGGGTAGTACGGCTCGTCGGTTTTCTCTGCGAAGCGCGAGAATTCACGCATGATGACCGTCTTGTCGGTCGGATAGACGTCTTTGCGCTCCGGATGGAAGTGCTTGAACTCGTGGATGCGCGTGAACGGCACGTCCATGTCGGGATAGTTCATCACTGGCGTGCCCTGGAAGTCACCGATGTTCAGGACTTCCTGCTCGAAGTCGAGCGTGCGCCAGCTGAGCTCGCCCTCGGCGTAGTCGAAGTAGCGGTCGACAGGTCCGGTATAGACGATCGGTACCTGGCCGACGAGCGCCTTGCGGTTGAGCGGCTGCGACTCGTCGAAGAAGTCGACATTCAGCTTCACTTCGATGTTCGGATGCTCGGCCATCCGCTCGAGCCATGCCGTGTAGCCGTCGGCCGGGAGCCCTTCCCAGGTGTCGCTGAAGTAGCGGTTGTCGTAGTTGTAGCGCACAGGGAGGCGGCTGACGATGTCGCCGGAGAGCTTATGTGGATCGGTCTGCCACTGCTTCGCGGTGTAGTCGCGGAAGAATGCCTCGAACAACGGGCGACCGACCAGCGCGATGCCCTTCTCCTCGAAGTTCTGTGCCGACTTGACGTCGTACTCACCGGCCTGCTCTTTGATGAGCGCTCGTGCTTCGTCAGGCGAGTATGCGGCCTGGAAGAACTGGTTGATCGTGCCGAGGTTCACCGGCATCGGATAGACCACGCTCTTGTGGTTCGTGTAGACGCGATGCACGTAGTTCGTGAACGTCGTGAAGCGGTTCACGTACTCCCACACGGTCGGATTCGACGTGTGGAACAGGTGCGCCCCGTACTTGTGGATCTCGATGCCCGTCTCGAGCTCGGCCTCGCTGTACGCGTTACCGCCGATGTGAGGGCGGCGTTCGATGACGGTGACCTTGCGTCCGGCGTTCGCGGCGCGCTCTGCGATGGTGAGACCGAAGAAACCCGACCCTATAACAAGGAGATCCATGCGCTCAGCGCCCGATGCGAATCAAGCTACCGCCGTCGCGCGCGGACTCCAGGGCTGACTCAACCACTTCAAGTGCATGCACGGCTTCGCTCATTGTTGAGAGTTCACTCGGCTGGCCGAGGACGGCATCACGGAACGCTTCGAGTTCCGCTCGAAGCGGCTCCCGTTTCGCGAAGGCGAAGCGGGTTACATCTCCTTCGGACACTCCTCGGAACGTTGACACGGAGTCCCACTCCAACAGTTCGGTTCCGTTGGAGTGGAAACTGAGATCGCCGGTGGCAGTGTCGGCGACGAACGTGCCCCGCTCGCCGGTGACCACCGTCACACGCTCCTTCATCGGACTCAGCCAGTTGATCAGGTGGTTCGTCACGATGCCATTGTCGAGCCGACCGGTCATCGCGATCATGTCTTCATGATCCCGGCCGCTCTTGAACGCCGTCTGTGCGCTGATCGAGGAGTACGTCGACTGCGCGACCCATGCAGTCAAATCGATGTCGTGCGTACCGAGGTCCTTCGCCACACCAACGTCGCCGATGCGCGCGGGGAATGTGCTCTGGCGTCGGGTAGCGATCTGATAGACCGAACCCGCGTCGCCCTCGGCCAGGCGACGTCGCAGTTGCTGTAGCGCAGGATTGAAGCGCTCGACATGTCCAACCGCGCCGACCAAACCGTGCGCCGCGAAGCTCTCGCTCACGCGATGCCCGGAGACGCTGTCTTCACTGATCGGTTTCTCGACGAGCGTGTGGACTCCTGCGTCCGCGAGTGTCAGCGCGGCATCCGCGTGGAATCGAGTTGGGATAGCGATTACCGCGATGTCGATCTTCGAAGCGACGAGCTCATCCACATCCTGGAGCAGAGGAATCGAACCGACGACGCGAAATGGGTCACCCCCGGGATCCGCAACCGCGACGAGTTCGACGCCGTCAATGTCACGCAGGATTCTCGCGTGGTGCCGTCCCATCGACCCCACGCCTAGCAGACCTGCCCGCAGAACCGCCATCAGCTCCCCGCCCCCGCGAGCGCGTTGACCGCCGTGACGATGCGCTCGAGGTCGGCGTCTGAGAGCGATGGGTGCACCGGCAGCGAAACCGCCTCGCTGGCCGCGCGCTCGGTCTCCGGTAGCTCGACACCGGGCGCGTACTTCTCGAGGGAAGGAAGACGGTGATTCGGGATCGGGTAGTACACACCGCTGCCGATCGCGTACTCCTCCTTGAGCGCCCGCACGAAGCCATCCCTGTCATCGGCCACACGGATCGTGTACTGGTGGTAAACGTGACGTGCACCGTCCGCGACAGGGGGCACGGTGACGCCTCGGAGATTCTCGTCGAGGAATGCGGCATTCGCGCGGCGAGACACGGTCCATGCGTCGACCTTGGTGAGCTGCACGCGGCCGATCGCGGCGTGGATGTCAGTCATACGCGCGTTGAAACCGATCAACTCGTTCTCGTACTGACGCTCCATGCCCTGGTTGCGCAGAAGTCGCACGCGACGCGCCGTTACTTCGTCGGGTGTGATAACCATGCCACCCTCACCGCTGGTCATGTTCTTCGTCGGGTAGAGCGAGAACATCGCCATCGCACCGAATGTTCCGACTGGGCGCCCGTCGAGCGCCGCGCCGTGCGCCTGTGCGGCGTCCTCGTAGAGCGCGAGCCCGTACTTCGAGGCGATCTCGCCGAGCTCACGCATCCGAGCGGGATGCCCGTACAGGTGCACCGGGAGGATCCCGCGTGTGCGCTCCGTGACCGCTGCATCGACTGCAACGGGGTCGAGTGAAAACGTCTCGGGCTCGATGTCCGCGAAGACCGGAGTTGCGCCGGTGAGAGCGACCGCGTTCGCTGTTGCTGCGAACGTGAACGATGGCACGATGACTTCGTCACCGGGACCGATACCGGAGGCGAGAAGACCGAGATGGAGACCCGAGGTTCCGGAATTGACGGCCACGGTCGGGCTGTTCTCGACGAAATGGGCACTGAACTCACGCTCGAAAGCGGCAACCTCCGGCCCTTGCGCCACCATACCGCTGAGGAGCACACGGTCGACCGCCGCTCGCTCATCGTCACCGATCAGCGGCTTCGCCGCCGGAATGAAATCAGTCACTGTTCCTCCAAAACGAGAGCCCCTGCTGTCTCGACGTAGCGTGCGCCGGTCGTCGGGCACATCCAGGTGCCAGGCTCCGATTCAGTAAGTGGGACGCCGGCCTTGCCGACCCATCCGATGCGGCGCGCCGGAACGCCGACCACGAGCGCGAAGTCGGGAACGTCGTTGACGACGACTGCGCCGGCTGCCACCATCGCCCAGGCCCCGATTGTGACTGGCGCGACGCATGTCGCTCGGGCACCGATCGAGGCACCGTCTCCGATGCTGACGCCGACGGGGTCCCAGTCGTGCGCGGACTTCTGAGCTCCGTCAGGAGACACTGCTCGAGGATAGGTATCGTTGGTGAGCACAACGGCCGGGCCGATGAACACACCGTCGCCGAGGACCGCTGGTTCGTACACGAGCGCGTAGTTCTGCACCTTGCAGTTGTCGCCCATGCGGACACCGCTGCCGATATACGCACCGCGTCCGATAATGCAGTTCTCCCCTAGGACAGCCTGTTCACGCACCTGAGCAAGGTGCCAGACCGAGCTGCCGTTCCCGATGGTTGCCTCTACCGAGACATCTGCGCTTTCGAGGATCCGCGGAGCGGCAGCGATGGCTGCCGTAGGGCCGGAGTTCTGGGAGGGCGTCACAACGAAGAATCTTACCCTGCTGCTTTGCGCAGACCGTGTACACGAAGCTCTCCGACAGCGCGGGCGCAGAACTGCCGAGTATCATTGCGGCGGCACGAGTGGTTCGTGCACTCGCACCACGCGAGCCACTTCCTGAGTTACAAGCTCCAGACAATCGCGAGATGGCGGAGAACGACACGATGACTGATCCGCAGCCGCGACGCCCTGGAGTCGGCGTACACGTCCGGTCCCACGGTAAAGCTCTGCTCGCCGTTGGAGTCGCGAGCGGACTCGGGATCGTGGCGTCCTTCGCCTTCCAATTGCTGAGCGCACGGTTCCTCTCGCCCGCCGACTTCGGTCTTCTCTCGGCATTCATAGTCATCGTCAACGTCGCGGCAATTGGGAGTGCATCGCTGCAAAGCAGCGTGACCGTTCAAACCGCGTCGGCCCTGAGCTCTCGTGACGCATCGGTACGCACGACCCACCGGTGGCCACTCGACGCCATCGTGCTCGGTGTAGGAGGCGGAGCGCTCGTCGCGTTGCTCTCCCCCTGGCTCGCCGCCGCGCTGACCACCACGCCGATGGTGATCCTCGTCGCTGCCGCGACCATCCCGCTCAGCTTCCTGTTTGCCGATGCTATGGGGCTGCTCCAGGGGTCGACTCAGGTCGCCCAGGCTGTGTGGTGGTCGACGTTCTCCCAAATCGCCCGCGTGCTCTTCGCTATTCTCGCGATTGCTGCCGGCGCTGGCTTCGGGGGGATCGTGGGAGCGGTGCTTGCAGCACTCGTCGTCGCCGTCGTCGGAGGCCTGTGGAGCGCGCGTCGAGTCCCCCGCCCGACGAACGGAGTCTTCAGTCGCTCGGGGATTACGATCGTGATCCTCACGATCGCCTTCGCCTGGCTCACAAGCTCTGACATCATCTTCCTCCGCGCCGGTGCGCCCGAGGATCTCGCGGGTATGTACGCATCGGTAACCGTCTTGGTGAAGACAGGCTTCCTGATACCATCGACCCTTTCGCTCTACCTTCTGCCCCGGTTCGTGAAGCACCGAGACAATCCGGCGCTCTCGCGAATCGGCGTGCTCGCAACGCTCGGGATCTCGATCGCGACGAGCGTCGCGATGATCGTCGTTTTCCTTACGCTCGGCAACTGGATCGTCGGGCTGATATACCCTCCCGCCTACGCTCCGGCAGCCGATCTCCTCGTACCGACCGCCCTCGCCTACATGCCCTGGATCGCGGCGCAGGGCATGATGATCAAGATGACCAGTTCGGCATCACCGGTGGCTGCAGCGACGCTTGTTATCGCCGCAGTGGCGCAGTGGATCGCGTTCACTCAAACGATCCCGGATGTGACAGCCATGCTGACCGCGTACGCCGCGATCGGCACCGCCGTCCTCGTGGTCTTCTTCGTGATCGACATGCGCAATGCGCGCCGGCTTCGACGCTTGCGCGCCGACGATTGATGAGATCAGACCGTCGGTTTTGCCAACTTCCGGGCGATCAGGTCCTCGACGATAATCTCCGACGGTGATGCGCCGGGGTCGAGGTCTACGACACGGTAGGTCTCGAAGTTTCGCAAGAACTCCGCGACCGCGGGTTGCTCCCAGCCAGAGAGAACCGCACTCGTGCCGATCCCCTCTCGACTCTCCGACACCTTCCGGTGCACGAGTGTCGGGATGCCGAACACCGCCGCCTCCTGCTGAATACCACCGGAATCGGTGACCACGAAGCTCGCCGACCGTAACGCAGCAACGAACTGACTGTGCTCGAGCTTGGGCATCACTGTGAACTTGCTCAAGCCGAGTTCACCGATCGTCTGCTCGATCGCATCACGGGAGTACGCGTCGACGATCAGGCGAAGAGGAAGCGTCGCGTTTGCATCGAGGGTTTGCAACGTCTCGGTCACGAGCGTCGAATTGGAGATGAACTCGAAACGGTGCAGGAGAACGAGGCCGTAGGGCTCGGTCACCGCATCGGAATCACCTGCCGCGTCCCGGACGGCGTCCTTCGCCGTGTTGCCGTGGGTGAGGACGACGTTGGACTGGGAGGCAAGATTCTGCGCCGCCTCCTCGGTCGGGACATAGTGAATGTTCGCGAACCGTCCCACAATGCGTCGGTCGAGCTCTTCGGGGAACGGGTGGCGCCAGTTCCCCGAGCGCAGGCCAGCTTCGACGTGGGCGACAGGAACCTTCAGCCGACGGCCGATGAACGTCCCGAGCACAGTAGTCATGGTGTCGCCGTGCACGATCACCACCGAGTCCTTCGGCAGAGACTTGCGGATTCGCCCGATGTTCCCGAGCGACCACTTCGCAACGTCGAATATCCAGCCGAGCATCTGCACAGGAGACTTGAGAGGCTTGCCGCGGAACCCATTCGCGATCACTTCGGTAGGCGGTGCAAAACCGAGTTCGGGCATCGCCTTGCGCAGAGACTCAGTGTGCTGCTGAGTCACCCAATGCTGGACTGGGATGCTTCGATCTGTGAGTCGGCGAACGACGGGGGCGATCTTGATAGCTTCTGCGGTGGTTCCATAGATGAAAATGATCATGAAGGCGCCTTTCAGGCTGCAGAGCTAGCAGAGCGGGACCGATCAGTGAACGCCGATCGGTGGAGGATCGTGCCCCGCACCAGACCGCTCCAGAACGGGACGAGGAAGACGAGGACGAAAGTCACGTACGCGAGCATGGCTCGGCCGGAGCATCGATTGAGCGCTGCAGGGATCAGCGGGACCAGCAGGGCGAGGAGGATGAGCGCGACGAGAGAGAGGGCAAGAAGCCCCCGCCCTGCCATCGTGGACCACGCAATCGCCGCGAGTGCGAGCACAGGTGTCACCACGGCGCCGAGGAGAATGAGCGACCGCAACAAGGAGGTACCCGCATAGCTGTCGACGAACAGCGTGCCGCGATCGAAGGAGTGCCGAACGAAACCACCGACGGTAGAACGCGGTCGATAGGTCGCGGAAAACCCTGGGTCCAATCGGATACCACCGTGCTCGGCGATCCAACGCAGGATCTTGGTGTCGTCGGAAATCAACTTGGCGTCGCCCTCGGGCCATGCGTGCAAGAACGCCTGCTGAAGCATCTCCTTGCGCGCGAGGAATGCGCCCGTCCCTTTGGGCGCAGAGTCGAAAGTCTCTGCGGTGAGATCGTACGGACGCGGGTTCCGCAGGTAACGGCCCCAGAAGACGAACGTCGGTACTTCCCAGAAGCGGCCCACCAGGGGCGATGCCGCATCGGTGTAAACATGAGCGTTCCACCCCTCGGGTTCGGAATCGGCGGCCGCTGCCGAGAGCACGTACGAAAGTGAATCGGGAGCCAGTATCACTCGGGAATCGAGCAGCAGCACGAGATCGGCGGATGCCTGCTCGATGCCTGCCCATCGGGCCAGGAAGCGTCCGCTGTTCTCCTGACGAACCACGCGCAGCTCGCCAGGGAATGCAGACGCCAATGCCTCTACCACGGCATCCGAGCCGTCGTCACTCCCGTCATCCACGACTATGACCTCAACGTCCACATCGGCTTCGCGCACGGCGGCGGCCAAGGCGTCGAGCGTCGACGGCAACCAAGGCGCCGAGTTGTACGACGGAATGACAATGCTCAGCGCGCGCTCTGCCGCGGCGGTCACCGTCTCTGCCCCGTCCGGAGACGGTCGACGGTCGCTATCAACGCGCATCGAAGCCGCTGGGCGGCACGCGGATAAGATGAGACACGGTGAAGACGCACCCCCCAAGAATACCCGCGACCGTCGAACCGCCGAAAACGCTCGGCGATGGAAGTCGCGCCCACACCGAGGAGCACTCTGCGATGACCCGCCGGACACGACAGATCGTCGCAGCCGTGATCGTACCCCTGGCTCTCTTGACCGCGCTCCTGGCGTGGGGCGTATCGTCGCCGCAGGGTTCGAGCCCGGACGAGGATTACCACATGGGCAGCATCTGGTGTGCGAACGGAACTATCGAGGGACGCTGCGAGACGACTGAGTCCGATGCAGCGCGTGCGCTCCCTGAAGATCTAGCCGAGGCTGCGCAGTGCTACGCGTTCCAGCCAGATCAAGCTGCGACTTGCCCCCTGGACGAAGGCGCAATGTCGCCCACCCTGCGCGGTAACTGGTTCGACAACGGCTACCCGCCCGTGTTTTACGGAACCATGACGGTGTTCGTAACCGAGGACGTATCGGTCTCGATCCTCATGATGCGCGCGTTCAATGCACTTCTGTTCGTCGGCACCCTCTGTGCGCTCTTCTTCCTCCTACCCATGCGCATGCGACCCAACCTCGTCTGGTCTGCGCTGATCGGTATCGTCCCGCTCGGAATGTTCTTGGTTCCGAGCGCGAATCCCAGCAGCTGGGCCATCCTGCAGGCTAGTGGCCTGTGGTTGGCAGTATGGGGTTTCTTCGAGGAAACTGGTCGCAGGAAGATCGGTCTCGCTCTACTCGCCACAGCACTCATGATCCTGGGCGCCGGATCACGTAGCGATTCAGCTGCTTACGGCATGGTTGCGCTCGCGGTCGCGATCGTACTCGCGTTCCGTATGACGAAGCGCTTCTTCGTTGACTTACTTCTTCCGCTTGCATTGGCGATTATCGCCAGTGCACTATTTCTGACAAGCGGACAGTCGGGCGTGCTGACGAACGAGAGCCAGGCTGGGGATCTTCCGTTCATCTCACTGCTGTTCTCCAACATCCAGGAACTGCCGCAGCTCTGGATCGGCTCCCTCGGTCTTTGGGGATTGGGGTGGCTCGACACGCTGATGCCTACGCTGGTCTGGGGCACCGTCTATGGACTGTTCGCCGCCGTATTGTTCTGGGGCCTCCGCCACGGGAACGGACGCAAGTGGCTAGCGCTCTCCGGGGTCGCTGCTGCGTTAGTCGCCGTCCCCCTTTTTATTCTCGTTCGGGAGGGCATTCTCGTCGGTTCTGGTGTACAGCCCCGCTACATTTATCCGCTCATGATAATGCTTGTCGGCGTTTCGCTCATTGGCATCCGTGATGCGGCGCTAGGACTCACCCGCCTGCAGGTCGGCGTCGTTGCTCTGGGCCTCGTTGGCGCGAATAGCTTGGCACTGCACACCAACCTTCGGCGTTACATTACCGGAGCGGACGTCAGCGGACTCAACTTAGATCGCGACATCGAATGGTGGTGGAACTCGCCACTCTCCCCTATGGGCGTCTGGATCTTCGGGTCGCTAGCTTTCGCTGTTACGCTCGGAACGCTCCTCTGGTTCGCCTGGCCCAATATGACCCGTGCGACGTCCAGTGCATGGTTGCGCGACGATGATCGCTTCGCCGTCAGGCGCTGAACGTCACCGCTCAGTGAGTGCGGTTCTTGCCGTCGAGCTCGGCGCGGAGCGCTTCAATCTCCGTCCGGAGGATAGCGACCTCCTCCGCCACGCGACGCGTCTCGTCCTCGCCCGTCGAGAGCTCCCAGGATTGGTGCAGGGTCACACCTATCAGGAGTGCGAGGGCAGCGACGAACAGAAGGTTCGCGGGTACCTGCACTCCGAGCACCTCGGATAACCAGAACAGCAGGTCTGGGAAAATCGTTAACACCAGCATGGTGATACCAATTACCAGCCAGAGGATCGCGTACTTCTCGCGGAGGCGGTGGCTCAGTAGCATCCACACGATGATCGCGAGGATAAAAACCGCAAACACGATGCCCACGATGACGATCATGCGCCTGCCTCCCATCGACGGCCGCGAGTGAGAGCGAGTCCCAGCGCGAACACCGAGCGGAACAAATAGATCGTCGAGCCGAGCGGCCCTTGCGAAGGACGCCCGAATGCGCGCGGGCGCATAGCGACGGGCACTTGGGTGACACGAAGTCCAGCGTGTGCTGCCGCGACCAGCGAGTCTATAGTGTCTCCTAAGTACTCCGCGGGGTAATACCTTACATACTGTGCAATGGCTCGGTCGTTCGCGGCACGAAAGCCGCTCGTGACGTCAGTCAACGGGGCCTTAGCGATGCGTGAGACCACGGTCGCCAGAAAGACCATCGCCCAGCGTCGGGGTCCGCGTACTGTGTAGTCCCCGACATCCGCGAAGCGCGCCCCGATCGAGATGTCGGCACGGTTTAGGCCTTCGAGGACCGCCGCGATATGTGCCGGGTTGTGCTGCCCGTCGGCATCAACCTGGATCGCACGCTTGTAGCCGTTACGCTTCGCATAGGTAAAGCCCGTTTTCATTGCACCACCGACGCCGAGATTAAACGGCAGGATGAGAACAGAGGCTCCTGCTTCACGCGCGACGTCGGCTGTCCGGTCCGTCGAACCATCGTCTACGACTACGACGTCGTATCGAGAATCCTCCGTGAGGACCTCTCGCACGGTGATCCCTACGTTCGACTCCTCGTTCCACGCAGGAACGATCACGAGCACCCGACCCAACTTCTCCGACATCATCGCCCATCTTATCTGCAACACTCCGCCTACCCGGGCAGCCCGCGACGCGCGCGGCGAGACACGATGCTCAGTCGACCCTCTTACCAACCTGGCGGAACCGCAGGCCCGCAACGAGGCCGCGCAACGCTGCCCGCATCTTTAGCATGCGGTCCTTCTCACAGAGTAAGACCTTGACCCATGCCTTGGTGGCGTACGCCGTGTCTTCCCAGAACCACCGACCAAATCCATATCGCCGGATTATGACTATCCTGTTGCGGGTCATGTAATAGTGCCGCGTCGGCGAATAGTTCGAGAGGTAGATACGCCGTCCGAGAAAACGCGACTCGATCGAAGCCCCGAATCGGTGGTCGAGCACGGTGTCGTACACCTTGACCAGCCGAAAGCCCGCGGATCGGGCACGAAAAGAGATGTCGTGATCGACATAGTCGATGAACAGTCGCTCGTCGTGCAACCCGATCGTCTCCAGCGCTTTACGGGAGAACAACGCGCCGGATGAGATCAACGCCGATTGGTCCCGTACACCCGTGGCCGATTCTCCGTCGTAAAGGTGCCCAGTCTCCTCGGCGCGCAGAGCGGGCCCGGCGATCGCGACAGGAGCACCCGGCTGTTCGAATGCACCTAACAGCGCATCGAGCATCCCCGGCGCGACAGTGCTGTCTTGATCAAATATCCACACATATTCGAAGCCGTCGGTTAGAGCCTGCCGCATTCCGGCGTTGAAACCTGCCGCGACGCCCACGTTACCAGGCTGGTCAAGTACCGCGACGGAGCCGCGCGATCGCAGTGACGCGAACAGCTCTTCGCTAGACTTTTCGCCGGCGGAGTTGTTGACGACATACGTCGCGTCGACCTGTGCCGCGACCTTCTCGACATTCGTGATAATGCTCTTCGTGGGGCGGTAAGCCAGGACCACCGCTGCGACCCGCGCAGTCGTGGTCATTCCCCCTCCGTCGAGGTCACGCTAATCAGCGCCGCCACGGTGCCCATTGTGGTGTTGTCCGTGCGTACGCGAAGGATCGCACCGCGCATCAGGCCATGGCTGCTGGGCTCGCTCACACCTGCTGCGTTAGCGTTGACGAAGTAATCTCCGGGCCCGAATCCCGCACCGGCGATCCGGAGATCAACCCATGTTGGACCCGTGATCGGTTCCAGCTTTACCCCGAGCACCTCGGTGTTAGACGCCATCACCATTTGTCCCAGTGGCGTATCCATGCTGAAGCCAATCTCCCAACGATCAATGCGCCGGAGGGTGTCGACGTGCACCCGGACGGTAAAGGGACTACCGGTCGGCAGTTCCTTGACACTGCTGCCGTCATCATCCACGAGCTCGATCCGCTTCACCTGAATCGGGTGGATCGTCTCCTCCGGCGGAGCCTCGCCCACGTCACGGCCGTCGAGCACATCGCGCAGGCCATCAACGGCACGGTTGATGTCGCCATCGAACACCAGCTTGCCGTGGTGGAGCAGGATTCCTCGATCACATAACTCTTGAACCTGTTGCGCCGAGTGACTGACGAGGATGATCGTGCGCCCCTCTTCACGAAATTGGTGAATTCGATCCATGCACTTGCGCTGAAATGCCTCGTCGCCCACTGCCAGAACCTCGTCCACGAGCAGAACGTCCGGATCGGTATGTACAGCCACTGCGAAAGCGAGACGAACGTACATACCAGATGAGTAGAACTTCACAGCCGTATCGATGAACTCACCGATGCCGCTGAACTCAAGAATGTCGTCGAATCGCGCGTCTATCTGCTGACGGTCGAGACCGAGAATCGCCGCATTAAGATAGACGTTCTCACGGCCGGACAGATCTGGGTGGAAACCTGCACCCAGCTCGAGCAGCGCTGCAACACGCCCTCTGCTCTGTACCGTGCCGGTCGAAGGGGCGAGAATTCCACCGATGAGCTTGAGAAGGGTGCTCTTTCCTGAGCCGTTCTGCCCAAGCAAGCCAACTGTCGTCCCAGCTTTGATGCTCAGCGTGAGCTCATCGACCGCCGTGAACTCTTCACGAAAGGCCTTTCCAAGCCGACCGAAGTGCACGATGCGATCTTTCAAACTGTTGTCTTTACGCACGGTGAAGTGTTTGCTGACTTGGTTTAGCCGAATGATGTCCGGGCGCGACTCGACGTCTGTCTTATTCATCATCTGCTACAGCTCCTGCGCGAAGTTGCCCTGCATTCGCGTGAATACGCGATGCGCGAGCCAAAGGAAAACGAGTCCGACACTCATCATGATGAGGATCCTCAGCCCCACGTTGGGCGGATAGTCAGCTGCTGTTCCCGATCCCCAGAATGCGCGGTGGAAACCGAACACACCAATCGTCAGAGGATTCGCCAGGTATACCTCAAGAATCCAATCGGGAAGCGAATACGTCTTGACGATGTCCCTGACCATGTTCCACGAGTAGACAATCGGCGATGCCCACATCGCAAGCATCATGACGACTTCCGTGAGGTACTGGATGTCGCGGAGATACACATTGAGCGCTGCGAGGAGGAGCCCACTCGCGGTCGCCCAGACGAGAACCATGCCTAGCGACGGGAAGAACCACAGCATGTCGATCGGAGCCGGCAGCGCGTTCAGAAGCAACGCTGCAATGAGCAGCACGCCCAGTTGCACGAGAAACATGAAAGAGGCCGCGCCGATGCTGCCGAGCGGGAAGATCTCTCTTGGGAGATAGATCTTCTTAACCAACCCGGCGTTTCCGACGATTGATCCCGTCGCCCCGAAGATCACGTCGGCAAAGAACGTGTAAAGCGTGAAGCCCGCGAATAAGTAGATCGCGAAATTATCGATTCCGCGGGCTGCGCCGAGCAGCTGTCCAAGAACGACGAAATATACGAGGAACTGCACGAGCGGCCGGATCACGGTCCACAGGAATCCAAGGAAACTGTCACGATAACGCGCCTGCAGATCGCGACGGATGAGCAACATGAGCAAGTCGCGGCGACTGTACAGCTCTCCGAGCTTGCCCCAACGTCCGCCATCGCGCTTGCCTTGGGCGTCGATCGTGGTGAACGGCTCGGCCGCGAGCCGAGTGAATCTATCCACTTGGGAGGTCCTTTTCGATTTCGGGTCGCCTCAGCCTATCCTCGGCATTGGCAAATCTTCGAAGGTGAGGTGTCAGCGTCCAGCTAGTCTGCGCCGGATGCCGGCAGTCACCCGAGCCCGCAAAGCTCGGATGCGGTTACCCGCACCCGGGTGATTACGTCGCATGTACATTCTGACGAAGTCGCGGAGCTTGCCCTCCCCCACATGCCCCACGCCTCGCAGGAACGTGATCTGTTCGTGAGTACTGCCAGGTACCGTCGAGGACATCTCATCAAAGTTGAAGTCCATGGTGGTGTAACTGACCGCAGCGTACTCCGCGCTCATAATCGTGCGGGTATGAAACCCGAGCTCGGCAGCAGCGTAGCTCGGGACCCGCTCGAGAATGTGCGCGAGTCCTCCGTCCTGATATGCCTCCGCACCCCCGAAATCGTCATACGCCCACGGATGCTCGAGCAAGAGCCGCAGTGCTTCGGGGCGCGCGATGAACATCGAGCCGTACGGAGCAAGCGGTGAAATGTCGTCAAGCGGAACTG
Source organism: Microbacterium sp. (assembly GCF_052099035.1). Classification (GTDB taxonomy): domain Bacteria; phylum Actinomycetota; class Actinomycetes; order Actinomycetales; family Microbacteriaceae; genus Microbacterium. The sequence goes on from NZ_JBQDSX010000009.1 coordinate 83,292, forward strand.
CGATTCCCATCTGCGCCGCGAGTTCCTCGAACCCTGGCTTGTTCGCCCACCATGCTCGCCCCATAGTGGGGTAGCCGATGTGCACCATCGGTGGATAGACGATTCCAAGACCAGGTTCACGTTGGAAAAGTGCCACAACGTTGGCCGCGTAACCGGGACTTGAGAGCAAGTTCAAGAATTGCTGCTCTTTGAACGCTCGTCCGACGTTAAAGCCATCCTGCGGAGTCTTCTTCGAGTGCAATTTGACGACGAGATCGTACCCACCGTCAAGAAGGATGTCTCGGCATCCGATGAGGAACGCGCTCTGGTCCCGACCGTCGTTCGACTCAACAACTCTCACATTGACTGAACGGCCATCGCCACCAGGACGAGCATCGATGATGGCGCGAATGGCATCTGCTCTCTCGGCATTCTGCGTCGTCACGACCAGGTCGCACGATGTAGGCAGCGTTTCGACGCGATCGAGCATCTCGTCGGTCATGTCCACGTAAAAGATGTGCAGGATTGCAACGATCTTCAAGGGGACCGATGCGTCGTAGCTGGTGTCGATCTCACTCAGCACATCGTTGAGCCCGAGATCGACGTTGAGATCTTTCGGTGCGACATTTCTAGCCAAGTTCGCGTACATGTGCTCGACCGGATAGCCGTATGACGCCATGTCCTCGGCAATCCAACGCCCGATCACGGCGTGACGATCGAGGTAGGGCGGCCAGTGGAAGAACGGGCGTCGCTTCACAAGAGGACATCCGTCAGCGATCAGAAGGTCAGGATTGAAGAGCGCCGGGTGCCCGGTCGGATATCTCGATGCTGGGAAGGCCGCTGCTGAGGCGAACCCTGCCTCGTTGAACCGTTGGGTAAAGGTCACCTCGTGATTGAGCACGGCGTCGTAGTAGTCGGCCATGGCGGGCAAGTTTTCCCAGTAGTCACGCCACGCGTCAGAGAGAAACATGTTCTTACGAACCACGAGCCAGAAGGACTGCAGGTGATCAGGAACGCGCCCGACGCCTGTGGACGGGTCCTTCATCTTGACGTTGTCAGTCATTCCCCAGAAATCAAGCGCTTCCGCGCCCATCCGGTCGAATACATCACGGTAAGCCCGAACGGGCCCGAACCACGTGTCGTTCGTCAAAACGACCTCATCGAAATCAGCGATCTCCGCGCCTAGGTGGGCGAGTCCTGCCTTATGCCCCCAGATATCGAAGCCCTCGTTAGGTCTGACGAGAATGTCGTCCGTCACCGACTCGAGACGAGCACGTCCCTCTTCGGTAAGAGCGCCATTGACCACCGCAAGAATATGGTCCGCATCATGGCGCATCTCTCGGAGCGCGTACTCGACATACTCTTCGACCATCCCACGGCGGTCAAAGATGACGTAGATGACAGCGCGTCTGCTGTTTGCACCCAGGACTTGTGGCTTGCTGATGGTGGTCACTGCTGAACCTCGCTCTCAGCGCCACGGCCTCTTTGGCGAGCAGTTCGCAAAGCGTGCATTCCGATCCTTGCCGCGCTGACAAACGGGCGCGCAACCGGTGCCAATCGTGCCGCCGCTTTCGGATGATTCAGCCGCACGTACATCCGTGTCATCGCTACGATCCCGCCGGCTCCCGCCCAACCGGCCCGGTGCAGCCACTGGATCTGCTCAAGTGGATATCCGGGCGGAGTAATTGAGAGCTGGTCGAGCTTGTAGGCGAGATTGGCGTACGCGATCCCTGCATGCTCCTGGTTCAGGACTGTGCGGGTGTGATAACCGAGTTCGCCCAACGCGAGCGGAACCATACGTTCCTGCACGCGGGCGAGATCCGCTCCAGTAAGCTTCCCATTCTTGGGGACCGCATAGTCACCATATTCAAGCTGCTCCTCGACGAGGAGGCGAAGTGCTTCTGGCCGTCCGATCCACATCCCACCCATCGGTGCCAGCGGTGTGGTGCCATCGAAAGGGACTCTGATCCCGAGCCGTTTACACATTTCTTCTGCCGGCTCTCGATAGTGAGACCAGCCCCGACCGGCGACCGCGTAACCGATATGCATCATTGGCGGGAAAACCGCCCCGAGACCCGGCTCACGCTGGAACAGCGCGAGGAGACTTGCGAACTGTCCGGGAGACGAAAGCAAGTTCTCCAATTGATACCGGCGGAAGTACCGAGCAATGTTAGCGCCCCGTTTTCGCGGAGCACGAGTGTGGATCTTAACAACTAGGTCGTACTTCTCGGATCGCAGTACATCGCCACACCCGACGAAGAACGCGCTCATGTCTCGCCCGTGCTTCGACGGCACGACACGAATATCCACGGAGTCCACATGCTCAATGTGTCGCTCATCGACGGCATCTCGCAATCGACTAGCAGCCGTCTCTCCCGTGGTGGTGACGAAGAGATCGAACCCCACTGGTATTTGCACGATGCGGTCCAGCAGGTGGGCAACCGTCCGCGGATCTGCACAGTGGGCGATCACCGCGATCCGAAAAGGCAGGCCGCGATCGTATCCGGTGTCAACGTCTGGGAGCACTTCGAGCATTCCGGCATCAGTGTTGAGCGTCTTCGGCTGGACGTTTCGCGCCAGATTGCTCCACATCAGTTCGATCGGGTAGCCGTACCCGGCGATATCGCTGATAACTCTCCGACCGGTTACCGCATGACGGTCGAGGAATGGCGGGTAATGGAAGAAGGGCCGACGCTTTACGAGGGGGCACCCGTCAGCAATGAGGAGGTCCGGATTGAACAGTGCCGGATGTTCCGTTGGGTAGTCGGCGGACGCGAAAGCAACTGAATGCGAATAGCCGTGGTTGTCGAAATGCTGCGTGAACTGTGTTTCGTGTTTCAGTACCGCGTCGAAGTACGACGGCATCGGTGGAAGCTCCCGCCAATACGACTGCCACTCGGGTGACAGGAACATCTCCTTGCGCACTGCAATCCAGAACGACTGAAGGTGATACGGGAGCTCTCCCTCATTCGTGAACTTGTTCAGCGGTTCCCATTCATGGTCCGTCATGCCCCAGAAGTGCACGGCTCGCTCGTTCATCCGCTCGAACACAGGACCGTACGGACGTACCGGGCCAAACCAGGTGTCGTTTGTCAGGAGAACTTCATCGAACTCGCCGATGCGATCACCTACATGATCCAGCGCCTCTTTATGTGCCCAGATGTCGAAGCCCTCGTTCGAGCGCACGAGGATCTCGTCCGTCACGCCTTCAAGGAGCGCGCGTCCTTCAGCATCCAACGACCCATTGACGACGGCAATGATGTGCGTCGCATCTTCGCGCATGCCGTCGAGCGCATATCGGACGAACTCTTCAACGCCGCCCCGGCGGTCGTATACGACGTAGATCACAAGGCGCTTGCCGCCCGTCGGGAATCGTTCTGGCTGTTGTCCCGGCACTGTCATTCGCGTCCCTGCGCGAGAGCTTTGAGCAAGTAGTCCCCGTACCCGCTCTTGCGCAGTGGTTCCGCCAGCGCACGAAGTTCATCATCGGTCAGGAACCCCATCCGCCACGCGACTTCTTCGGGACAGCCGATCGACAAGCCCTGTCGCTTCTCAACTGTTCGAATGAAATCTGTGGCTTCTGCGAGGGAATCGAATGTACCGGTGTCCAGCCAAGCGGTTCCTCGCGTCAGGAGCTGAACCTTGAGCTTGTCCCGCTTGAGGTACTCGCGGTTGACGTCGGTGATCTCAAGCTCTCCACGTGGAGATGGCTTGAGGTTCTTGGCAATCTCGACTACATCGTTGTCGTAGAAATAGAGACCAGGGACGGCGTAGTTACTCTTCGGCTGAGCGGGCTTCTCTTCAAGAGAAACAACTCTTCCTTCAGAGTCGAACTCGACCACTCCGTACGCGGTCGCATCGTCCACCCAGTACCCGAAGACGACTCCGCCGTCGAGTTCCGTGTACTGACGGAGTTGGGTGCCCATTCCCTGGCCGTAGAAGATGTTGTCGCCGAGAACCAGAGCCACCGGCTCAGAGCCAATATGTTCCTCACCGAGCACGAATGCCTGAGCGAGGCCGTCTGGCGACGGCTGCGTCTTATAGGTGATTGACACGCCAAATCTCGATCCATCACCGAGGAGACGATGAAAAGCCTCAGCATCGTGCGGCGTGGTGATCATGAGAATGTCTCGAATACCCGCCAGGATCAGCGTCGACAGCGGGTAGTAGATCATCGGCTTGTCGTAAACCGGGACCAGCTGCTTGGAGACGCCGAGAG
>NZ_JBQDSX010000010.1:0-10481 GCF_052099035.1 Microbacterium sp.
GGGAATGCGACCGAGATCGGGTCGGCGACGCGCGACTGGGTCGCCACGACGACGATCAACGCCATCGTCAGTCCTGTGCCGATAGCGAGCAGCGCGCGGGGGATGCGAGACACCGAGGCATTGTGCTCGCCCATGCGCGACGGCAGCCGGCGCAGCACCAGCGCGAAGGTCACCATCGTCACGGTCTCGACGAGGATCTGCGTGAGCGCGAGGTCGGGAGCACCGCTCGTCGCGAACAGCGCAACCATGCCGAGGCCAGTGACCGACACGAGCACAACGCCGGTGTAGCGCTTGCGCGCTTGCACGGCGAACACTGCGGCGATGGCCATGATCGGTGCGACCGCGACCTGGGTCGGCGTGTGCCAGGCAGACAGATTCAGCTGGTCGACGTCACTCGCGAGGAGGGCGGTGACCTCCGCGGCCACGAAGACCACGAAGATGGTGCCGACGTATACCGGGAGCGAACCGCGCTGCGTCAGCGACGTCGTGATGACCGAGAGCCGGTCCACTCCGCGCATGACGAACGCGTACGCGTCGGCCGCAGTGAACGGCAGTATGCGCGGACGGGCATCCCATCCGGTGCGACGGGTGAGCAGGAACAGACCGATTCCGAGCAGAATCGACAGCAGCGAGATGCCCAGCGCCGGCTCGAATCCGTGCCAGAGCGCGAGATGGCCCGGCCCTTCAGTGGGAACTCCCTCGGCATCCAGACCGGGAACCGCCGTGACCGCGTACCCGCGCAGGGCGACATCGACCGCAGGAGCACCGAGCCCGGCCGCGAGAGTGAGGCCGGAGAGGATGATCGGCGCCGACAGGAAGCCGACGGGCGGGTCGGGCCAGACCGTATCCGGCATCCGCTCGCCCTGCTTGTCGCGCTTGCGCCAGAACGCTCCCCACAGGAATCGCACGCCATATGCCGCGGTGAGCATAGACCCGAGGATGACGCCGATCAATGCGACCAGACCCCAGACCGAACCGCCGATGGCGTCATCCAGCAGGCTGGTCAGCGCGGACTCCTTGGCCACGAATCCGATGGTCGGGGCGATGCCCATCATGGATGCTACGGAGATGAATGCCGCTGTCGCCATAACCGGCGCCTGTCTGCCCACGCCGGAGAGCTCGCGGAGATCTCGCGTGGAAAGCTGACGGTCGATGACGCCGATGATGAGGAAGAGCGCCGACTTGAACAGCGCGTGGCCGATGACCAGGGCGAGTCCGGCAAGGGCCGTGGCCTGGGTGCCGTACCCGACCATGACGGTGAAGAATCCGAGCTGGCTGACCGTGCCGAAGGCGAGCACGCGTTTGAGGTCGGTCTCGCGCAGGGCCTGGAATCCGCCGAGCAGCATCGTGAACACACCGAGGGAGATCACGATCGGCCGCCACGGCTCCGAAAGGGCGAAGATCGGCGCGAACCGGGCGATCAGGTAGATACCGGCTTTCACCATCGCCGCCGCGTGCAGATACGCGCTCACCGGGGTCGGAGCCGCCATCGCACCGGGCAGCCAGAAGTGGAACGGGAAGATCGCCGACTTGCTCAGTGCGCCGACCAGAAGCATCACGATCGCGGCATCCACGACCGGACCGGTCGGTGCGATCTCGAGGATCTCGGCGATGCTCGTCGTACCGGCGTCCACCGAGAGCAGCACGACGCCGACGAACATCACGAGGCCGCCGAGCGTCGTCACCAGAAGCGCCTGCAGTGCGGCACGACGGCTGGCGGCACGACGCCGGTAGTGGCCGATGAGCAGGTAGGACAGGATGCTGGTGACTTCCCAGAACATCACGAGCATGACGATGTCGTCGGTGAGGACGAGCCCGTACATGGCGCCGGCGAAGCCGAGCAGCACGCCGGCGAACTGGCCGACGTCGGTGGTGTCGTCGTAGAAGTACCAGCGGCAGTAGAGCAGCACCAGCGCGCCGACTCCGGTGACGATGAGGGTGAGCACCCAGCCGAGCACGTCCATGTGCATCGACAGATTCAAGCCGATCTGCGGTATCCACGAGATGGATTCGAACGGAGCCGGATCCCCCGCCAGCACCTGCGGTGTCATCACGAGCGCGTGCACGAATGCCGCTGCAGGAACAAGCGCGGCGATCGCGAACGCCTGAGCTCCGAGCCAGCGCACCAGAAGCGGAAGCAAGAGCGCCCCCACGAGGAACACAGCAAGGAGCACGATCATCGGCGGCTCCTCAATGGCTCGTCGGCCATCAGAGGCGCAGGCGGGCAGGTTTTTCCCAGTTTACCCGTCGCAGACGACGTGCACACCGAAACTGTCAGCGCACGGGAATACCCGTGGTCGTCCCGCGGCGGAAATGACAGGTGAGGTGAAGCGATTCGGGCGGCTCTCCGCGCAGCATCCTCACCACCTGCTCACCGGCGGCGCGCCCCTTTTCGACGGCCGGCTGGACCATCGTCGTGAGCGCATGCTCACCGATCCCATCGACGCGGATGCCGTCGAAACCGGCCACACTGACGTCCTCAGGAACGCGGAGCCCGAGCTCTTCGGCGGCGCGGATCACACCGACGGCGAGCAGATCGCTCTGCGCGAGGATCGCGGTGGATCGGTTCGCGGGATCGGTCAGCAGTTCGCGTCCGGCGATCACACCCTCGTCGATGGAACTCGCCTTCGCGCCGAATGCGGGCGCGTCGGGGTACACATCGCGCACGCCGATGAGTCGATCGACCGTGACCTCGACCGTGGCGCGCGCGAGACGGTCCGGCGTGATCAGCCCCCGCTGGCGATCGCTGCCGGGAGGCAATGCGACCACGGTGACGTCGGTGTGCCCGAGCCCGTGGACGTGTCGTGCGATCTCGGCTGCCGCTTCGCGGTTGTCGAGAGTGATCTGCGGGATCCCCTCACCGGCGTCGCCTTCGATCACGACGACGGGCAGCCCCCTGCCGCGAACGATATCCAACGACGCGCGGAACCTGTCGGAGCATCCGATCAGCACCGCGGCGTCGACGGGTGCGGTCGTGAGCGCCGACACGTCGTCATCTCCTGGCTCATCGCGCAGCAGCAGGAGCCCCGCACCGAGCGGCGCGATTCCTTCGGTGAGGCCGTCCATCATCGGAATCGTGACCGGATCGAGGAATGCTGCCCGCAGTTGTCCCTCGAGGACGACGGCGACGATTCCGGTGCGTCCGCGGCGGAGCGAGGCGGCCATCGGATCAGGGCCCGTGTAGCCGAGCGTGCTCGCCGCGGCGAGCACGCGTTCGCGCGTAGCATCCGACACTTTCGTCTTGCCACTGAAGACGACGGATGCCGTCGACATCGACACACCGGCCTCGTGAGCGACGTCGGAGAGCGTCGCCCGACGAGAAGCGGATGCAGCGATCATACCTTGAGGATAGCCTCTTCATGTTTTCAAAATCGAATCGATTCGATACCCTCGAGTAATGGAATCCACGCTCAGCCGCGCTCAGTACGTCCACTGGCGCAACGCCGTCTTCGCGATCTTCCTCGCCAGCGGCGTCTCGATCGCGACGTGGGCCTCACGCGTCCCCGATATCAAGCTCGCGCTGGACATCGACAATGCCCAGATCGGGTTGCTGCTGCTGGGAATGGGCATCGCATCGATCATCGGCATCTCGACCGGACCCGCCGTGATGGCGCGCACCGGCGCTCGTCGCGGGATGCTCACGATGATGATCACGCTGTCCATCGGGCTTGCCCTGGTCGGTATCGGTACGAACGTGCTCACCTCGGTGCCGGTGGTTGTCGTGGGTCTCATGCTGTTCGGACTCGGCAACGGCGGCCTCGACGTCATGATGAACGTCGAGGCGACGGCCATCGAACAGGATGCTGGAAAGACGATCCTGCCGCTGTTCCACGCGTTCTTCAGCTTCGGCACCGTGATCGGCGCCGGGCTCGGCTGGATTGCAGCCAATTGGCACATCGCCGTCGCTACACACATCACGATCGTGGCAGCCGCGATCCTCGTCGCGGCGTTCGCGTGCATCGCAAACGTGCCGAACCGCGAAGCCGTGCTCGACCCGGAAGTTCCTGGAGAGAAGCCGCACTGGCGGGCACGCATGCACGATGCCCTGTCTGCGTGGCGCGAGCCGCGCACCTATGCGCTCGGCGTCGTGATGCTCGGGATGTCCTTCGCCGAAGGCGGTGCCAACGACTGGCTCGCTCTCGGCACGGCCGAGGACCACGGCGGCGGAACTGCGATGGGAGCTGCCGCACTAACGGTGTTCTCGGTGTGCATGACGGCCGTGCGGCTCTTCGGCGGACCACTCGTGGACCGCTTCGGCCGGGTGCTGGTGCTGCGCGTACTCGCGGTGGCTGCCGCCGGCGGCATCCTGCTGTTCGTCCTCGCGCCGTCGCTCCTGTTCGTCTTCATCGGTGCCGCGCTGTGGGGTGTCGGCGCATCGCTCGGCTTCCCGCTCGGAATGTCGGCGGCGGCCGATGATCCGGCCAAGGCTGCCGCGCGGGTGAGCGCCGCCGCGACCATCGGCTACATCGCGTTCCTCGGCGGCCCGCCCGTGCTGGGTCTCATCAGCGAGCACATCGGGCTGCTGAACACGCTGTTCATCCTGGTGGCGCTCGTGGTGGCATCCGGACTGTTCTCCGGGGCGGCGAAGCCACTCGCCGAGTCGCCCACGCGAAACCTGAATCAGCGGGCCTGAATCAGCGCGTCTGAATCAGCGCGTCTGGATGAGGCGGGGCGTCGGCCCTTCCAGACGGGCGATGGCGATCTTGACCTCGGACAGCTCATGGTCGACACGAGCGAAACGGGCGTCGACCTCTGTGAACCGGCGATCCATCGAGTCGAACTTGCTGTCCATTCGTGAAATCATCCAGCCGAATCCAGCGAACATCGCGACGATGATCGTCACGGCGCTTCCCAGCACCGCCAAGGTCTCGGCTGACACGATCATTCTCCTATTCTCGCAAGCTTCTGCCGCGTTGTCACGACTCTAAGGTTGACCGCTCACGCGGGCGGCATCGCGAACACGAATTGTGGATAACGCCACCAATTCTCGTTCGGTGCAGGAGGAGTTCAGTCATCGTAAAGCGGTGTCTCGATGGGTACAGGCAGCGAAGACCGGGATTGTCCTGCCGAAACTATCGATCGTTCGGATTCAAGCAGCGCGACGAGCGAGGCCAGATCTCGCTCGAGCGCGAGCTGCAGCCCAGGTGCAAGCTCTGCGCCGCGTACAGCTTCACGATCACCGTCTAGTGGGCCGGTCAGGGTGACGACTGTGCTGGGCTCGCCGTCGACGGCTTCGTGAAGAACCGTGAGCCGGACGCCATCGAGCTCGGTGGTGTCCGCGTACACCCACCCCGGGCCGAGACGGGTAACGGTGAAACGAGTCTCGTCACCACCGACCGCGCGTGAACGGCCCGTCGCGCCGAGACCGAACGGTCCATCAAGGACGAAGTACTCCATACTCGGCGCCCACTCGGGATGGGAAGGGAGATCGCACCACCGCTCGAAAAATCGCGATCCGGGGGCGGCTGAGCAACGAGAGACGCGAGCAATCTCAATCATCGATGATCCTTTTTCTGTCGCGCGGCGGTGTCGCACGGGCATCGCTGTGAGTGTAGGCCCCACCTCAGACATCCCCACCCACCAAGACGAAGTAGGCTCGTCGGGTGCGTCTTGTCATTGCCCGCTGCTCCGTGGATTACACCGGGCGGCTCCACGCCCATCTGCCTCTCGCCACGCGTCTTCTCGTGCACAAGGGCGACGGGTCACTGCTGGTGCACTCGGACGGCGGCAGCTACAAGCCGCTGAACTGGATGAGCCCGCCGTGCACCCTCACGACCGAGGAGCCCGGCGAAGAAGAGGCCAGTGCCGGCGTGATCGATGTGTGGCGCGTGACGCACAAGAAGACTGGTGATGCCCTGCGCGTGCAGATCTATGAGGTGCTGCACGACTCCGCGCACGAACTCGGGATCGACCCCGGCCTGCAGAAGGATGGTGTCGAGGCCGACCTGCAGCGCCTCCTCGCCGAGCAGGTCGATCGCGTGAGCGAGGGCGCGACGCTCGTGCGCCGCGAATATCCGACAGCGATCGGCCCGGTCGATCTGATGGTGCGGGATGCTGGGGGTGCTGCCATCGCGGTCGAGATCAAGCGCCGCGGCGACATCGACGGCGTCGAGCAGCTGACCCGCTACCTCGAACTGCTCGGACGCGATCCGCACCTCGCCCCGGTGCAGGGCGTCTTCGCCGCGCAGGAGATCAAGCCGCAAGCGCGCGTGCTCGCTGAAGATCGCGGCATCCGCTGTCTCGTCCTGGACTACGACGACATGAAAGGCATCGAGTCCGGAGTCCCGCGGCTGTTCTGAGCTCGGTCTGTCACCGAGCGGTGACCAGTCGCGGCGTCGGTCCCTCCAGGCGGGCGATCGAGATCTTCACCTCGGTGAGTTCTTGCTCGACCCGGCCGAGTCGTTCCTCGACGCGATCGAAGCGCGCATCAACCCGCGCATCCTGCGCAGCGAAATGGCCGTCAGTCCGCACCTCCTGCGCGCTGAGCTTGGCGTCGAACCGAGCCTCCTGCGCCGCGAATCCAGCATCCATTCGACGGATCACCCAGGCGAACCCGCCGAAGAGCGCGACGAGGATAGTCGCGAGACTCGCGAGCATCGTCACCAAATCGATCGACACGAACACACCTCCATTCTCTCTCGTGGCGTCCAGGTTGTCACGATGACCGACCGACGACAGGCTCAGCAACCGGGTACCCGAAGCTAGGCTTGAAGCCATGCCCCTCTCCCCCTATTCCTGCGTGCTCTGGGACGTCGACGGCACGATCGCCGACGCGACTCCCGGCATCTTTCCGCGGCTGCTCGAGGTCTTCGCCTCGTTCGATCTGCCAGCGCCGGATGCCGCCGAGCTCCCGCGCTGGGTCGGGCCCCCGATGTACGAGTCGTTCCAGACACTCGCCGGCCTCAGCCCCGATGACGCCGCCGAAGCTCTCACCCGCTACCGCGCCCTCGCCGCACGTGATGGATACGCGGCATCCGTCGACATCTACCCGGGCGTTCCCGATGTGATCCGCGCCGTCGCAGCCGCCGGCATCCCGCAGGCAACGGCGAGCACGAAGCCAGAGAATCAGGTGCGCGCGATCCTCGAGCACAACGACCTGCTGGGGCTGTTCACCGCGATCTCCGGCGCCCGCAGTGGCACGATCGGACGCGCGGACAGCAAGCCGGACGTGATCCGCTGGGCTCTCGAACGCCTTGCGGCCGCAGGCGCCGACACCTCACGGCCGGTCCTCATCGGCGACCGCCACCACGATGTCGAAGGCGCGGTGGAATTCGGCATCCCCGTCATCTTCTCCGAGTGGGGATTCGGCGATGCGTCCGAGGCAGAACGCGCCGCGTTCCGAGCCGCCGATGCCGACGCCCTGCGCTCGCTGCTGCTCCTCGAGGAAGCCGCTTAAGACACAGCACTCCCCGTCGAGGCACGCGGTTGGCATGCGCTCGAACAGGGAGTGCGGTGGATATCGGCCCTCAGATGGGACGGATGTTCTCGGCCTGCAGGCCCTTGGGGCCCTGCGCCACCTCGAACTCGACGCGCTGGTTCTCGTCGAGTGAGCGGTAGCCGCTTGCTTCAATGGCGGAGTAGTGCGCGAAGACGTCGGCGCCGCCGTCATCGGGGGAGATGAAGCCGAAGCCCTTCTCCGAGTTGAACCACTTGACTGTGCCTTGGGTGCTCATGTACTGCCGTTCTGCTGGAATGTCACCGACGCAGGATGCCCCGGCGATGCCCACATTATCTGCGCACAGTCAGAGGGGAATAGCTGTGCGCCGATGTTAATCCAAATGTTGCAACAGCCCCCAAAAAGAAACGGCCCTCACCGCGGGGGGAGCGGTGAGGGCCAAAGACGACCGGAGGGTGCGTCTAAATTACCCTAACTCAGATAGGGCGTCCTTGTCCCCCATTTGGGGGACAAATTTTTCTTTTTCTGCGGATTCATAAGTTGGATCTGCGGACTTATCTGCCGGCAGGGTCGGCAGCGACCGCGGCCACCAGATCCGATCACCGAGCAGGCTGAAGAGTGCCGGGACGATGACCGTGCGTACGACGAGCGTGTCCACCACGACGCCGACGCCGACGATCAGTCCGAGCTGGCCGAGCGTGACCAGAGGCAGCAGGCCGAGAGCGGCGAACACACCGGCCAGCACAATGCCCGCACTCGTGATCACTGCACCTGTGTGCGACACCGCCTGCACCATGCCCTCACGCGTTCCCACCCGTTGCGCCTCCGTGCGCGCACGGTGCACGAGGAAGATCGTGTAGTCGATGCCCAGCGCGACGAGGAAGAGGAACGCCAGCAGCGGCACCTGCAGATCGAGAGCGGGCTGGTCGAACAGCACCCGGCTGAGCCAGGCTCCGGCGCCGATGGCCGCGAGCGCACTGATGAGGTTCACCAGCAGCAGCACGATCGGGGCAACGATCGAACGCAGCAGCACGAGGAGCACGATGAAGCTGACGGCGAGCACGAGCGGTGCGATGAGCAGCAGATCGTGCTGGTTTCCGGCACGGGCGTCCAGATCCGTCGCGATGGCCCCACCGACGAGCGCATCAGCGTTCGGCACCTCGTGGACGACGTCGCGCAGTTCGGTCACCAGATCGAGGCTCTCGCTCGTCCCCGGTGCGTACTCACCGGTCACCATGATGCGGGTCAGATCCCCGTCGTCGGTCTCACCGGTCGGATGCACGCGCACCACCCCGTCGAGATCTTCCACAGCATCCATCACGTCGTCTGCATGCGCGGATGCCGCGACGATGAAGATCGGCTGCGACTCTCCCGGCGGGAAGTAGTCCGAGAGCAGCTCGAGACCGGCAGCCGACTCGGACTGCACTCGGAACTTCTCCACCTGGTCAAGCCCCACAGACGTGCCGATGAGCCCCGCCCCCATGACGGCGAGCAGGACGAAGCCTGAGACCAGGCTCACCACGGGGCGGCGCGAGACGCGGGTCGCGATGCCGTGCCATACCGACTCACGACGCGCGGGCATGCCCGGCTTCGGAACGAACGGCCAGAACACCTTGCGTCCGCAGACGGCCAGCGCCGGCGGCAGCGCGAACAGCACTGCGGCGAGCGCGATCAGCAGCCCCACCGCGGACGAGATGCCGAGACCACGCGTGCCGGGGATGACGGCGAAGACCAGCGTCAGCAGCGCGAGCACGACGGTCACGTTGGATGCCACGATCGCCGGAACCGTCTTGCGCCAGGCAGCGCTGAGCGCTGTGCGGTGGTTCTCGTTCACGGCGAGTTCCTCGCGGTAGCGCGAGATGAGAAGCAGGGCGTAGTTGGTTCCGGCACCGAAGACGAGCACGCTGATGATGCCGGCATCGAACTGCAGGTCCAGCCACGATCCGAGCGCGCCGGTCACCTTCGATGCGAGCTGGTCGGCGAACGCGACCACCGCGAGCGGCAACAGCCAGAGGATGGGCGAGCGGTAGGTGATGATCAGCAGCACAGCAACGATGAGGATCGTCACGAGCAGCAGCGTGAAGTCCGCGCCGTCGAACGACGAGGTGATGTCGGCGCCGAACGCCGGGCCTCCGGTAATCTGCAGCGTCAGTCCGTCGATCGTCGGAAGCTCTGCACGCAGGTCCTTCACGATGTCGGCGGTCTCGGCGTTGTCCTCGCCGACCGTGATGGGGGCGATCACCACTGCCGCCTCGCCGTCATCGCTGACGCTCGGTCCCGATGACTCCAGGCCCGTGTGAGCGTCGAGCACAGGAATGAGATCGCCCAGAGCATCGAGATCGGATGCTGTCAGCTCACCGGCATCCGTCCGTGAAGCGACGACGAGGACGGACTGCTCGTCGGCATCCGGGAATTCGTCGAGCAGAGCGCTCACCTGTGTGGACTCAGAATCGGCGGGCGCCGTCTCATTGCCCGAGGGCGCATCGATTCTGCTGAAGAGGCCGAACAGTGCGACGAAGGCGATGAGGACGATGCCGAGGGAGATCCAGGCGCCTCGACGTGAGGTCAGTCGATCGGGGAGGCGCGCACGCGTTGCTGTCATGGTTCCAGCCCACCAGTGCGCGCACGATCCGACATCGCTCAAAAGGTGGATACTTCGCCATCGCGCAGAGATTCCTAACGCGCTGTTTCACGCTCGTCAACCCCTTCGCGTTATCCCGCAGCGCGTGCGAGCGTGTGAGTACGGATCATCTGATCCCTGACGAAAGGAATGGATCAATGGGCATTGGAGACAAGGCGAAGCACGCCGCTGAAGACATGGCTGGCCACATGAAGGAAGCCGCCGGCAAGGCGACCGACAACGAGAAGCTCGAGGCCGAGGGCAAGATGGACCAGGCCAAGGCCGACATGAAGAAGGCTGGCGACGACGTCAAGGACGCCTTCAACAAGTAACCTGCTCCTCCGCATCACTTGCACGTGAGAATTGGCCTGCCGCACGAAACTCGTGCTGGCAGGCCAATTCTCATGCGGGAGGCCGATTCTCGCGGCTGGCGCGGGCGAGCGGGGCGCGCGGGCGCCCGCGCGG
>NZ_JBQDSX010000010.1:10581-85059 GCF_052099035.1 Microbacterium sp.
GAGGCCGATTCTCGCGGCTGGCGCGGGCGAGCGGGGCGCGCGGGCGCCCGCGCGGCGGTCAGACCGCGAAGCGGACGATGCCGCTGGCGATGATCGAAAGTCCGGTCGTCCACGCGATAATGGCGACGGCCTGCCAGATGAGGACGCGCGCCTTGCTCACCCCGATCGCGGCGAGCATCGTCGCGGTGAACTGCGTGGGCAGCAGGAGCGGTCCGAGCAGGCTCACGCCGGGGACGCCGTAGCGGTCGAGCGCACGCTGGAACTTCTGCCTGCGTGCAGCCTTGCGCTCGCTCCCGTCCTCGACCGGGATGCTGTCGGCATCCGCCACGATCTGACCGTCAGAGCCGACCAGCGCCTTCGCGCGGCGCCGGTTCATGACGGCGGAACGCGCGCTCGAGCTGAGCAGGACGAGGAGCGCGACGCAGACGAAGTTGCCGGTGATCGCCGCGATCGCCGCGATCACCGGAGGAATGCCACCGAGGATGCCGATGGTGGCCGCGCCTTCACCTTCGATGAAGGGCACCGCTCCGGCGAGCGCGACGATGAGCGGCTGCACCAGCTCGGGCACCTGGGCGACGAGGTTCTGGAAGGTCTCGATGAGGTTCATAACTACAGTTCAGCCGCTCGCGCCGCATCCCGGAAGTGTCGCGCTGTCACCTCTGTGCGGGTGTTCTGCACGACTGATGGGTGACATCTGTCACGACCATAGGCTGGGGTGATGAGCTCCGCCCTGCCCGCCGCCGTCCTGCCCGACGCGATCGGTGCGCGACGTCTGAACCGGGGCATCGCTGTGACGTGGTGGTACACGGCTACGGCCATCCTGTTCTTCCAGATGATGGCTGTGCTCCTCTGGGCGGCGGCCGTGGCCAGCATCCGCTTCGACGCGTCCGTTGCGGCGGTCGCCGTCATCGGAATCGGCGGCATCCTCTGGAGCGCGACGTGCGCGATTCTGCTGGCGCAGTATCGGCATCGTGATGATTCTGCTGGCCCATTTGCCAACTGGCGGCGGATCATCCTTCCTCTCGCTTTCGCCGCCGTCTTCGGCGTAGCGGTATGCGCCATGACCGGGTCGTGGGTGAGCGGCATACTGCCGATCGCCCAGTCGCTCGTGCTGCTCAACTGGCCGCGGGGCGTGAGGTTGCGTTTCCTGCTGGTCGTGATGGCCGTACTCGCGGCCCTGTGGTTCATCGATCTGCGCACGTTCGTCGCGGGTGCGGATGCCGACGCGAGCAGAGCCTGGTGGACGTTCGGGTTCTTCGCTGTCGGAATCCCGGCCATAACCGTCATGTCGCTGTGGTGGTGGGACGTTCTGGTCACCCTCGATCGTGCGCGTATCGCAGAGGCACGGCTCGGCGCGACACAGGAGCGGCTGCGCGTCGCGACCGACGTGCACGATCTGCAGGGACATCATCTGCAGGTGATCGCGTTGCAGCTCGAGCTCGCCGAACGTCTGCTGGTGAAGGACGATCCGGATGCTGCGCTCGAGCAGCTGCGGCTCGCGCGCACGAGCGTGGCCGACGCGCGCCAGGGCACGCGCGACCTCGCGATGCGGTTCCGCGGGGTTCCGCTCCCCGACGAGATCGCCAACGCCGTCGACCTCTTGCGCGCGGCGGGAACGACAGCGGATGCCGCAGTGTCGGTCGATGCGGCGGCAGCCCCGGCATCCGTTCTCGGACCCGTCATCCGCGAGACGACCACCAACGTGCTGCGGCACGGCGGTGGCAAGTGGGCGCGGTTGTCGCTCGGCCGGCATGACGGAGGATGGCGGTACGAGATCAGCAACGATGCGCCGTCCGATTCCTCGGCCGACGACGGGTCCGGTCTCGACGGCATCACGCGCCGGTTGACCGAGGCCGGCGGCGAAGTGCACGTGGACCACGGCAAGGGAGAGTTCCACGTGATCGTGACGGTGCCGGATTCTGCGATCGTGTCGGAGGCCGGGCGATGATCCGGGTGCTCCTGGCCGATGACGAGGTGATGATCCGCTCGGCGCTGGCGGCGCTACTGCGGCTCGAAGATGACATCGATGTGGTCGCGGAGTGCGCCGACGGGCTGCAGGCAGTCGCGATCGCAGAGAAGCTGCAGCCTGATATCTGCCTGCTCGATCTTGAGATGCCGGGACTCGACGGGGTAGAGGTGGCCGAGCGCCTGCGGCGTACGAGCACTGCGCGCTGCGTCGTCGTCACGCGTCACGCTCGGCCGGGCGTGCTGCGGCGAGCGCTGGCATCCGGAGTCGCAGGGTTCCTACCGAAGTCCCGCGGCGCGGATGAAGTGGCCGAGGTGATCCGCCGCGTCGCTGCCGGCACGCGCTATGTCGATCCCGAGGTCGCTGCCGACGCGCTCAGCGACGAGCGGAGTCCGCTGAGTCCCCGCGAACTCGACGTCCTCCGGTCCGGCCGACGCGGGGAGACGACCGGGCAGATCGCCAAGGCCCTCTCCCTGGCTCCGGGCACCGTTCGCAATCACATCTCGGCGGTCCTCGCGAAGCTGCACGTCACGACGCGGCAGCAGGCCGTGCTCATCGCCGAGGAGCGTGGCTGGATTTAGATGCGGTGCGTGGCGGGGGCCGGGTGGGCACGGCGGGCGCGGGCTCAGGGCCGGCGCGGGTTGGGTCGGGCGCGGTGGGCGCGAGCTGGATTTCACGGCTGAACCCGCCTCCTCCGCCGCGTTTTCCATCCCGCGCGTCCACGTCCGGACCGCGCCCGCGCACCCGCGCACCGCACCCGCACCGCTATGTGCGCCGGGGCGACACCCGCGCACGCACGGCGATCAGTGCGCAGCCGACGACGACCACCCCGCCCAGGACCGTCGGCCAGCCGATGTGCTCGCCGAGCAGGAGCGCAGCCCACGCGATCGTCATCACCGGCTGCGCGAGCTGCACTTGGCTGACCTGCGCCATGGGTCCGATGGCGAGTCCGCGGTACCAGGCGATGAACCCCAGGAACATGCTCACCACCGCCAGGTAGGCGAACGCGCCCCATTCGAGCGGCGACGCAGCCGGTGGATGCTGCACCACGGCGACTCCGGTCAGGATCACCATGAACGGTGACGCGATCACGAGCGCCCAGGAGATCGTCTGCCAGGATCCGAGTTCGCGCGCGAGCAGACCGCCCTCGGCGTACCCGAGTGCGCAGGTGATGACGGCGCCGAACAGCAGCAGGTCCGACCAGTGCAGCCCGAAGGATCCGCCGCCCTGGGTGAGGGCGAACCCGACCGCGGCGACGGCGCCGAGGGATGCTGCGATCCAGAAGGATCGGCTCGGCCGCTCGCCTGTTCGCAGGACGGTGAACACCGCGGTCGCCGCAGGGAGCACCGCGATGATGACGGCGCCGTGGCTCGCCGAGGTCATGGTGAGCGCGTACGAGGTGAGGAACGGGAATCCGACGACGACGCCGGCGGCCACGATGGCCAGCCGGATCCACTGCCGCCCCTGCGGCACGGACTGTCGGAGAACTCTCAGTGCGATGATCGCCAGCACAGCCGCGATGGTCGCGCGCCCCGCGCCGACGAAAAGAGGCGACATGTGCCCGCTGCCGACGGCGATCCGCGTGAACGGCACGGTGAAGGAGAAGGCGGCGACACCGAGCAGACCCCAGCCGAGCCCCGCGGAAGAACGCGATATCGGAGGCGCTGGACGGTGAGTAGCGCTACTATAGGTCTTCATGACTGACAGTAGCAGTGATCGGATCGCGCAGGCACTGCGCACCTGGATCTCGACGGCACCCGCCGGTGCCCAGTTGCCGTCGACGCGCGCATTGGCCGCAGAATACGAGGCTGGCCCCGTCACCGTGCAGCAGGCGCTGCGCGCCCTCGCCGTACAGGGGCTCATCGAGACCCGTCCTGGCGTGGGTGCTTTCGTGCGCAGCATCCGCACCGTGCGACCGAACGACTACGGCTGGCAGACGGCGGCGCTCGGCTCCCCCGAGAATCGGATGCCGCCACCCACTGCCGTCCTGCGGACGACGCCCAACGATGTGATCGCCCTGCATTCCGGGTATCCGGTGCGTGAGCTGCTTCCGGAGCGCCTCGTGCGCTCGGCGATGACCCGCACCGCGCGGGGCGACACCGTGCTGACGCAGGCCCCCGCCGCCGGTCTTCCCGAACTGCAGGCGTGGTTCGCCGCGGAGCTCGGCGAGGGGACGCCCGCAGGCCTCGCGGCGCCAGGAGCCGGCGACGTGATCGTGCTGCCCGGCAGCCAGGCAGGGCTCAGCACTCTGTTCCGCACCCTCGTCGGTACGGGGCAGCCGATGCTCATCGAATCGCCGACCTACTGGGGTGCGATCCTTGCCGCAGCACAGGTCGGAGTACGGCTCATCCCCGTGCCGAGCGGACCGCACGGGCCGGATCCCGATGACATCGACCGTGCGTTCGCGCAGACCGGGGCGCGAGCGTTCTACGCGCAGCCGAACTTCGCGAATCCGAATGGGGCGCAGTGGTCGCCCGAGCGCGCGGGTGCAGTCCTCGATATCGTGCGCGAGCGCGGTGCATTCCTCATCGAGGACGACTGGGCGCATGATTTCGGCATCACTTCGTCATCCACTCCGCTCGCCGCCCGCGACGACACCGGTCACGTCGTGTATCTGCGTTCGCTCACCAAGAGCGTCTCGCCCGCCATCCGGGTCGCTGGCCTGGTCGCCCGCGGCCCTGCGCGGGATCGGATTCTCGCCGACACCCAGTCGCAATCGATGTACGTCAGCGGAGCACTGCAGGCCGCCGCCCTCGACGTCGTGACGCAGCCCGCGTGGCGCACGCACCTGCGCTCACTGCGCCAGCAGCTCGGATCGCGCCGAGACCTGCTGATCGATGCGCTGCGCGAGCACGCGCCGTCCGCGCACCTCGAGTCTGTCCCGGCCGGCGGTCTGAATCTGTGGCTGCGTCTCCCCGACGACACCGACCTGGTGCGATTCACCCGCGAGTGCGAGGCGCAGCGCGTGATCGTCGCCGCCGGTGACAGCTGGTTCCCCGCGGAACCGCCCGGACGCTACGTGCGGCTGAACTACTCCGGGCCGAATCCCGGGGCGTTCCCCGAAGCCGCCGAGATCATCGGCCGGGTGCTCGCGGGCTGATTCGGGCGCGGGCGTGATCGGCCGGGCGCGGGCTGCATTTCACGCCTGAGATCGCACCCCCAGCCGTGTTTTGCATCCCGCGCCCGGCAGACACTTGCGCGAGCCCCGCCTCACACGTGCCCCTCTCGCCACCACTCTCACGGTCGCCGTACGCACAGTGTAGGACCGGCGAGCCATCGAGACATCGTTTGCCGCACGAAACACACGCCGGGGCGTGGTGTCTCGTGCGGCAAGTGGTGTCTCGCGGTGCAGGGGGGCGGGGGCGGGGGCGGGCCAGGAACGAGCGGGGTCAGCGCGAAGCGCGGCGTAGACGCAGCGCGCCGATGAGCCCGAGCAGGAGGAACACCGCGGCGACGAGCAGCGACCAGCGCGTGCCGTCCGCGAAGCCTGCGGCGAGAGCATCCACCGCCTTCGCGGTCTGATCGCCCAGATCGCTGGCCGACCCTTCGGCGCGCAGCTGGGTGATCGTCGTTCCCGCGGACGACCGCGTGGTCGTCGCGAGCTGCTCGGCGGTCTTCCCCGTGATTCCCGCGGCATCGAGGGATGCCGGCAGCGTGATCGCGAGCGATACGGCGAGCGCCGCTCCCGCGAAAGCAGTTCCGAACGCGGAGCCGATCTGGCGGACAGTGCTCTGCGTCGCCGATCCCTGCCCGGACACCTCGATGGGGACGTCGCGCAAGACCGTACCGGTGAGCTGAGCGGATGCCAGTCCCAGACCGAGTCCGTAGACGACGAGAGGTATGGCGACGAGCCAACCCGGCGTCGTGCTGGTGATGAGCAGCGCGAGCGCGACCACACCGATGACCTCGAGCCCGAGACCGATCAGCACGGTTCCCGGCGAACCGAAGCGGGCCGCGAGATGACGAGCGGATGCTCCGGAGAAGAACGCGCCGATCGCCATCGCAGCGAGAACGAGACCGGCACCCATGACATCGAGTCCGAGTGCGTTGATGAGGTAGAGCGGCAGCACGAAGATGATCGCGAACTCGCCGACCGCGACCATCGCGGCGGTCAGGTTGCCCCACGAGAACGTCGGGAAGCTGAACAGCGAGAGATCCAGAATCGCATCGCGGTCGACCTTCTCGCGGTGGCGCTCCCAGATGACGAACAGGGTCAGGGCGACAACCGCGATCAAGAACGCGACCGGGACGGCAGAGATCGCAGCATCCGCCGGCCATATCCATCCGAAGATGTCCAGCTTCGCCTTGGGCTTCCACCATCCGAGGTCGGGGCCCTCGATGACGGCGAACACCAGCGCTCCGAAGCCGATCGCGCTGAGCAGCGCGCCATCGACATCAGCGCCCTTGCGACCCTTGCCACCGAACGTGGACGGCACGAACAGCAGCGCACCGATGAAGACCAGGATGCCGAGGGGGATGTTCACCAGGAAGATCCAGTGCCACGATGCCCACTGCGTCAGCGCGCCACCGGCGAGCGGGCCGACCGCGGCGGCGCCCGAGATGACCGCACCCCAGACGCCGAAGGCGGCGGCGCGATACTTTCCGCGGAAGGTGGCATTCACGGTGGAGAGCGTGGAGGGCATGATGAATGCCGCACCGACCGCCTGCACTGCGCGGGCCGCGATGAGGGCTCCGGCGGCATCCGACATCGCCGCCAGGATGCTGCCGCCGACGAAGACGACGAGGCCGATGAGGAACATTCGCCTCCGACCCCAGCGGTCCGCGAGGCGGCCGGTCGACAGCAGCAGTGCGGCCAGCAGCACTGCGTAGAGGCTGTTCACCCACTGGGCGTCGGTGAGATCGAGCTTGAGATCCTCGATGATGTCGGGAAGGGCGACGCCGACGATCGTGCCGTCGAGCACGATGAGCCCGAGACCGATCGATAGTACGGCGAGGCCGAACCACTCCTTGCGGGTGGGGGCCTTCTCGGGGGCGGGCGCACCGGAATCAGAGCTCATACGATGACCGTAGCGTCACGCCCCTGATCGCGTATCCATCAAATGGACGATGTCGTAACTCGCGGCGCTTCTCCTGGCACACTGGCCCTATGACGGTTCAGGAGCACGCCGCCGACAGCGCGGCACCCAACCCTCGCCCCGCGTTCGCGCAGCCTCGGCTGATCCTGTACGTGTTCCTCGGAGGTGCGATCGGCGCAGCCGGGCGACTCGCGCTCGAACTGCTGCTGCCCTGGTCCCATACCGGTGTGCCGTGGGCGATCGTGATCGCGAACCTCGGTGGCGCGTTCATCCTCGGGTTCCTGCTCACCGCGCTCACCCGCCGCGGCCCGGAGACCCCGGCGCAGCGCGACGTACGACTCTTCGCCGGAACGGGCATGATGGGCGGCTTCACGACGTACAGCTCGTTTGCGACCGACACCGCGACGCTGCTCGGCACCGAACCGGGGCTCGCCGTCGGCTACGGCATCCTCGGTGTGATCGCAGGGCTGCTCGCCGCCGCCATAGGCATCTGGCTCGCCGGTGCGCTCATACCGCAGCGATCGTCGCGAAAGGAGGGGACGGCATGAACGCCGGAATCTTCCTCCTCGCGGCCGTCGGTGGCGGCATCGGTGCCGCGCTGCGGTTCATCGGCGATGGACTGATCATGCGCCGCGTGCACAGCGGCTACCCGTGGGGCACACTCGTCATCAACGCGACCGGCTCGCTGATCCTCGGCTTCCTCACCGGACTCGCCGATTCATCACTGCTCACGTCATCGTGGCTGTTCATCCTCGGCGGCGGCGTCATGGGCGGGTACACGACCTTCTCAACGGCCATCGTCGACACGGTGCACATGCTGCAGAAGCGCACCTACGGTCGCGCCGTGTGGAATGCGTTCGGGATGCTGGTGCTCACCGTCGTGCTGGCGCTGATCGGGCTGCTGCTCGGCCGCGCCCTCTGACACGGCGGAGCGCCTGAATCTCACTTCCTGGCAGCACAGCGGCGGCACAGTCCCGAGAGGACGCTCTGTTCGGGGTCGAGCTGGAACCCGGTGGTGACACGAGTTTGCACGATCGTCGACTGCAGCGCATCAACGGGCAGCGGAACGATCGTGCTGCACGTGCGGCACACCGCGTGCAGGTGGTCATGCGCGGCGTCGATCGCGGTGAGGTGGTAGCACGTGGCCCCCGTCGCCGTGTGCACGCTGACGACGCCGGCGACGACGAGACGATCAAGAGTGCGGTAGACGGTGGCGCGGTGCACGCCGCTCGGTGCGACCAGCTCGGCGATCTCCGCGGCGCTCAGGGGATGCGGCCGGGCGGCCAGTGCCGTGACGACGATGCGCCGTGGCATCGTCACCCGCTCCCCCTGCGCACGCAGGATATGAAGTGCCGCTCGCACAGCACCGGGCGCAGCCGCAGTATGGAGTTCGTCGTGGTTGGACGGCATGCTCTCATCTTGGCACCAGCGAGCCAGGACGGATGCTTGCCCGTAACGATCCAGCCGCGATAATGTCGCAGCAACGGGGGAGGCAGGCGTTCATGACGATCACGGAGAAGCAGTCATCGTCTCCCGTGACGTTCACCCGCTCCGTACACGCGACGCGCCGCCGAGCCGCCGTCATCACCATCGGCCTCTCGGTCGCGGTCCTGCTTTCGATCGTCGTGGTCGTCGGTATCGGGCCGGTCCCGATCGCCCCCGGCACGATCATGCAGATCGTTTCGCATCGCCTCGGCGGGCCGCCCGAGGCCCCCACATGGACCGATGCGGAACTGGCCATCGTCTGGAACGTGCGCGTCCCCCGCGTCGTGCTCGGCGTCGTCGTCGGGGCTGGACTCGCCCTGTGCGGCGCTGCTCTGCAGGCGATGGTGCGCAACGTGCTCGCCGACCCTTACATCCTCGGCATCTCCGGCGGCGCATCGACGGGAGCCGCAGGGGCGATCCTGTTCGGCTTCGGCGCCGGCGCCGGTCAGTACGCACTCCCGCTGAGCGCGTTCATCGGTGCGCTCGCGGCATCCCTTCTCGTGTTCTTCATCGCCCGCTCCGGCGGTCGCATCACGTCATTGCGGCTGCTGCTGACAGGGCGTGGCCGTCGGCTACGCCCTGTCAGCGGCCACGAGCTTCCTCGTCTTCGCGTCCGACTCCGCTGAGGGCTCGCGCTCCGTCATGTTCTGGCTGCTCGGGTCGTTGGGCCTCGCGCGCTGGGACCTCGTGCTCGCGATCACCGCCGTCGTCGTCCTCATCACGTTCGCGGGGCTCCTGGTCAGCGGTCGTCGTCTCGACGCGCTCGCGGCAGGCGACGAGACCGCGCTCACCCTCGGAGTATTGCCCGATCGCACGCGCGTCGCCCTGCTCGTCGTCGTCGCACTGTGCACCGGCGTCGTCGTCGCCGCCGCGGGCGCGATCGGCTTCGTCGGCCTCGTCATCCCCCACCTCGCCCGGCGCCTGGTCGGCGCCGTCCACAGTCGGATGCTGCCCGTCACCGCGCTGCTCGGTGCACTGTTCCTGATCTGGGCCGCCAGCGCGACCGATGCCGTCAAATTCGATGACATGGGCGGCTGGGTATGGACCATGCTCGCGATCGCCGGATCGCTCATCGTCATCCTCACGGTCAGCGCGCCGCGAGCCCAGCAACCCGCCGCGGCCGTTGCGGGCTGAGCGGACGAGACGACATTTGCCGCACGAGACACCACGTACGAGGTGGTGTCTCGTGCGGAAAGTGATGTCTCGCAGGGTCTGACCGGATACGCGAATGGCCCGACCAGAGATACCGGGTCGGGGCCATTTCACTCGCTGTGCGCGAGGGGGGACTTGAACCCCCACGTCCATAAGGACACTGGCACCTGAAGCCAGCGCGTCTACCATTCCGCCACTCGCGCGAGCGTCTTGTTCCGAAGAACGCAACTTGACGAGGATATCACGCGAAATCCGGACGATCGAACCGGAGGAGAGGCTTCGGCTCGCGGAGACCCGCGCTGAGCGAGCGCCAGCGAGTCGAAGTGTCGCTCACCCCGTTTCGACTCGCTCCGCTCGCTCAACGACCCGTGGGGACGCACACCCGAGAACTCGCTCCGCTCGCTCAACGACCCGCAAGACGGCGCCGCGTAGGGACACTTTCAGGTCACCTGGCTACGATATGTCTACCGCCGCTATGCCAGAGGAGCCCAGTGGGACTACTTGACAGCTTTGAGAAGGGTCTTGAGCGCGCCGTAAACGGTGCGTTCGCCAAGACCTTCCGCAGCGGTATCCAGCCCGTCGAGATCGCGTCGGCGCTGCGCCGCGAGGCCGACATCAAGGCCGCCGTCGTCAGCCGTGACCGCATCATCGCACCGAACAACTTCGTCGTTCGCCTCAGCGCCGACGATCTGGATCGGATGCACGGGCTCGGCAGCGCCCTGACCGATGAACTGCACACGCTTCTCACCAAGCATGCCAAGGCGCAGGGCTACAGTTTCGCGGGTCCGCTCTCGATCGCACTCGAGTCCGACGAGCGCGTCTCCACCGGCACAGTGCGCGTGAGCTCGGGCACGGTCGAGGGACGAGTCAGCTGGCAGGCCGTGATCGATGTCGACGGACGCCGCCACACGCTCACGAAGGCACGTACCGTCATCGGGCGCGGCAGCGATGCCGACATCACCATCGCGGATGCCGGATCCAGCCGTAAGCACGTCGAAGTCCTCTGGGACGGCGAGCGCGCCATGATGCGCGACCTCGGTTCGACCAACGGAACGAAGGTCAGCGGCCAGAAGGTGCGCGAAGCGCCCCTTCCCACCGAGACCACGATCACGATCGGCCACACCGACCTGGTGTTCCGCGTGGTCGCCGTCGCCGCAGAGGGGGCCGCACGATGAGTGAATTGGTCCTCCTGCTGCTGCGCGTCGGCTTCCTCGTGCTGCTGTGGTTCTTCGTGTTCGGAGTCGTCTACTCGTTGCGCGCCGATCTGTTCGGCGTCAAGGTGCGCAAGATCCCCGCCGAGGCCGGCTCCGGCGCGCCTGTCGCAGCCCCCGCCCCGGCTCCGGCCGCGAAGCCCCGACCTGCCGCACGCGCCGGATCCCCCGCGACGACGTCCAGCGTCTCGAAACTCGTCATCACGTCCGGACCCAAGGCCGGCCTCGAGCTGCCGCTGGGCGGAGAGTCCATGACGATCGGCCGCTCCAGCGAGTCCGGGCTCGTGATCCGCGACGATTACACCTCCAGCCACCACGCG
Source organism: Microbacterium sp. (assembly GCF_052099035.1). Taxonomy (GTDB): domain Bacteria; phylum Actinomycetota; class Actinomycetes; order Actinomycetales; family Microbacteriaceae; genus Microbacterium. The sequence continues at coordinate 21,752 of NZ_JBQDSX010000010.1, forward strand.
CGCCTGCTGCTGCGCGGCGGCACCTGGGCGATCCAGGACCTGGACTCGACCAACGGCACGTTCCTGGCCGGCAAGCGCCTGGGATCCTCGCCGACATCGATCGACATCGGCGATTCCGTCAAGGTCGGCGCGACGACCTTCGAGTTGCGGGCCTGAACCCGGCATGGTCTTCGAAGGCTCCAGTTCCGCGATCTCCCATACCGGGAAGATCCGCTCCAACAACCAGGACTCCGGCTATTCCGGAGCGAACCTGTTCGCCGTCGCCGACGGCATGGGCGGTCACGCCGGTGGAGATGTGGCATCCAGCATCGCCATCCACCAGCTCGAACAGCTCGACCAGGCATACGACTCCACCGATGACGCGCAGGCCTCGCTCCAGGCAGCGGTGACCACGGCGGCCGGCGATCTCATCCGCGCGGCGAAGGAGCGACCCGAACTCGCGGGCCTGGGAACCACCGTCAGCGCCATCATCATGGTCGACGATCACGCCGTCGTCGGTCACATCGGCGACTCGCGCATCTACCTCTACCGCGACGATGAGCTCACGCAGATCACCACCGATCACACGTTCGTCCAGCGTCTGGTCGACTCCGGCCGCATCACTCCCGAAGAGGCCCGCTACCACCCGCGCCGTTCGGTGCTCATGCGCGTTCTCAGCGACATGGACAACGATCCGGAACTCGACATGTTCGTCATGCCGGCTCTTCCCGGTGACCGGTGGCTGCTGTGCTCGGACGGCCTGACCGGTGTCGTCGATGACGCGCACATCCTCAAGGCGATGCGCCTGGGCCTGGCTCCGGGACGCACGGCGGACAACCTCCTCAAGCAGGCCCTCGACGGCGGTGCACCCGACAACGTCACGATCGTCATCGTCGAGGTCGGCGGTCAGCATCCGCTCTCCTCCGGCACGCCGACCATCGTGGGCGCGGCGTCCACACCGTCTGGCGTGCTCATTCCTCCCGCTCGCGCTCCCCGCACCAGCTGGCTGCATCCCGTCCGGCAGGCCGCGAACGACCCCTCGCACTTCGAGCCCGCCGCCGACTACCTCGAAGAGCTCATCGAAGAGGACCGTCGGCGCGCGAAGCGTCGCCGCATCGGCTGGATCGCAGCGCTCGTCATCGTGATCCTCGCGCTCACCGGCGCCGGATTCCTCGCCTACAACTGGACGCAGACGCGCTATTTCGTGGGTGCCGACGAGGACAGCGTCGTCATCTTCCAGGGCGTGCAGCAGAGCATCGGACCGATCTCGCTGTCGAGCGAGGTCGAAGACACCGGCATCCTGCTCGCGAACCTGCCGCCGTACCAGCGCGCGTCCGTCGAGCGCACGATCAATGCACGCTCGCTGTCCGACGCGCAGGCGATCGTGGACCGTCTGCGCGTGGGTGAGGAGGCGGTCACCGGCGAGACAGCGACCCCCACACCGACGCCGCCTCCGACTCTCGCCCCCACTCCCGTCCCCACCTCGACGCCGGCGGGCGCCGCCCTCACCACCGATGGCGAGGTGATCGGATGAGCACCGACGTCGCCGCCGATACCGCGGTCATCAAGGCCCTGAAGCGGATGCGGCTGCCGCAGACGCAGCGCAACCGGGAGTTCTGGCTGCTGCTGTTCGCCTGCGCGATCAGTGGGGCAGCCCTCGCCCTGGTGCAGTTGGGCGCGCTCGGTTTCATCGACCCGTTCATCCTCTTCATCGGCGGTGGACTCGCTGTTCTCGCCTTTGCACTGCACTTCGTGCTGCGCGTCGTCGCATCCGATGCCGACCCGTTCGTCGTCCCGATCGCGACGCTGCTGACCGGTCTCGGCATCGCGATGATCTACCGCCTCGACATCGCCCAGCATTACACCGGGTGGACGGCGTACTCGACGAAACAACTGGCCTGGATGGCAATTTCGCTCGTAGGTGCGATCGCAGTCGTCATCATCCTGCGCAACTACCGGATCCTGTTCCGGTACACCTACCTGTTCGGCCTCGCCGGCATCCTGCTCCTGCTGCTGCCGTTCGTTCCTGGCCTCGGAGCTACCGGCGCCAACGCCGATGTCTGGGTCACGTTCGGCGGCATCTTCGCCTTCCAGCCCGGCGAGATCGCCAAGATCTTCCTGGCCATCTTCTTCGCCGGCTACCTCGTGCGCACCCGCGAGAGCCTCACCTCGGTCGGCAAACGATTCCTCGGGATCACCTGGCCACGGATGCGCGAGCTCGGCCCCGTCATCATCGTGTGGGTCATCTCGCTGGGGATCATCGTGATCCAGCGCGACCTCGGCACCGGAATGCTCATCTTCGGCCTGTTCGTCGCGATGCTCTACGTCGCGACCGGCAAGACGAGCTGGGTGCTCATCGGCCTGGCGATGGTCGCGGCCGGGGTCCTCGTCGCCACGCAGATCCTCGCGTACGTGCACGGCCGCTTCACGAACTGGCTGGATGCTTTCAACCCCGAGGTCATCGATGCGCAGGGCGGCAGCTATCAGCTCGTGCAGGGCATCTTCGGGCTCGCCCACGGCGGACTCATCGGCACCGGCCTCGGCCAGGGACGCCCGTATCTGACGCCTCTCGCGCAGAGCGACTACATCATCCCCAGCCTCGGCGAGGAGCTCGGGCTCATCGGCCTGTTCGCGATCCTCTGCCTGTACATGGTCTTCGTCAGTCGCGGACTGCGCATCGGCGTCGCCGGTCAGGATGACTTCGGCAAGCTCCTCGCGACGGGTCTGTCGTTCACGATCGCCCTGCAGGTGTTCATCATGGTGGGAGGCGTCACCCGCGTCATCCCGCTCACGGGTCTCACGACGCCGTTCCTCGCCGCTGGCGGATCGTCCCTGGTGGCCAACTGGCTCATCGTCGCGCTGCTCCTGCGGATCTCCGACGGCGTCCGTCGCCAACCCCGGGTGGTGATCGGCTGATGACGAAAGAACTCCGACGCCTCACGGTCGTGATCCTGTTCATGTTCCTGGCACTGTTCGCAGCGACGAGCTGGATCCAGGTCGTGCAGGCCGACTCCCTGGCACAGTCCGAACGCAATACGCGCTCGCTTCTGGACAGCTACGAGATCCAGCGCGGGTCGATCATCGTCGACGGCACACCGATCGCGACCTCCGTCCCGAGCGAGGACGAGTTCCAGTACCAGCGCGTGTACACCGACTCAGCGATGTGGTCGGATGTGACCGGCTTCTTCAACCCCGCGCTGCAGTCGTCGACGGGCATCGAGCGGGCACTCAACGCCGATCTGTCCGGAACAGGTGCCGGAGCGTTCTTCTCCGAGATCGAACGCATCGTCTCGGGCCAATCGCAGACCGGATTCAGCGTCGAGCTGACTCTGGATGCCGCGGCTCAGCGAGCAGCGTACGAGGCCTTCGGCGACATGCAGGGCGCTGCTGTCGCGGTCGAGCCGTCGACGGGTCGAATCCTGGCGATGGTCTCCACCCCCGGCTACGACGCCAACCAGCTCGCCGTGCACAATGCGTCCGAAGCCGACGCGGCGTACAACGCCCTCGACGCGCTGAAGCCGAACCCGCTGATCAACGCGTCGATCAGACAGACCAGCCCTCCCGGCTCGACTTTCAAGATCCTCATCGCCGCCACCGCATACGCCACGGGAAAGTGGACGCCCGACTCGATTCTGCCCAACCCGGCCCGTTACACGCTGCCGGGATCCTCGGCACAGGTCTCCAACGCCTGGGGCGGTACCTGCGGGAGCGGCCCGACCGTGACGATCGCCGAGGCGATCAAGCTCAGCTGCAATATCCCGATGGCGGAGCTCGCGGTGGAACTCGGCAGCCAGACGATCTTCGAGATGGCTGAGAAGTTCGGCTTCAACCAGGAGTTCGAGACACCGCTGACGACAGCGGCATCCAGCTACCCGCGTGCTCTCGATGATGCCCAGACGGCCCTGACCGGTTTCGGTCAGGGGCAGGTCACCGCCACCGCCCTCCAGATCGCGATGATCTCGGCGGGGCTCGCCAACGACGGCATGGTGATGAAGCCGCATCTGGTGGATGCCGTGATCGGCAACGACCTCTCGACCGTGCGCGAATACGCGGACGAGGAGTTCGGTCGCGCGACCGAGACGGAAGTCGCCGACGCGGTCACCGCATCCATGGTGGCGAGCGTCGCGGATGGCGCGGCGCAAGGTGCAAGAATAGACGGAATCGACGTTGCCGGTAAGACGGGAACGGCCGAGAACGACGGTGACGAGCCGTACACACTGTGGTTCACCGGTTTCGCACCGGCGGACGATCCGCAGGTGGCTGTGGCCGTCGTCGTGCAAGACGGTGGCGGTTTAGGACAGTCGGGATCCGGTGACACGCTCGCCGCCCCGATCGCGAAGAAGATCATTGAGGCGGTGCTTAACAAATGAGGCCGACGCAGGGTGTGTCGTTCGGTGGTCGATACGAACTCCAGTCGCGTATTGCGATCGGTGGCATGGGCGAGGTCTGGGAAGCGACAGACCACGTCATCGGACGAACCGTCGCCATCAAGATCCTCAAGGACGAGTACATGGGGGATCCCGGATTCCTCGAGCGGTTCCGGGCCGAGGCCCGCCACGCCGCACTCGTCAACCACGAGGGCATCGCCAGCGTGTTCGATTACGGCGAGGAGAACGGCAGCGCCTTCCTCGTCATGGAGCTCGTGCCCGGTGAGGCGCTGTCCACGATCATCGAGCGCGACGGCTCGCTGAGCGCCGACAAGACCCTCGATATCGTCGCCCAGACGGCATCCGCACTGCAGGCCGCGCACGCCGCGGGTCTCGTGCACCGCGACATCAAGCCCGGCAACCTGCTGATCACACCGGACGGCCGCGTCAAGATCACCGACTTCGGCATCGCGCGCATCGCCGATCAGGTGCCGCTGACCGCCACCGGCCAGGTCATGGGCACCGTGCAGTACCTTTCTCCGGAGCAGGCCTCGGGACACCCGGCATCCCCCGCAACCGACACCTACTCGCTGGGAATCGTCGCGTACGAGTGCCTGGCCGGCAAGCGTCCGTTCACCGGTGAGTCTCAGGTCGCGATCGCAATGGCGCAGATCAACGAGCAGCCGCCGCCGTTGCCGCCGACCGTGCCGATCCCCGTGCAGAACCTCGTCATGGCGATGATCGCGAAGAAGCCGGCCGACCGGCCGTCCTCGTCGGCGACCGTCGCCCGCGCCGCCCAGGCCCTGCGCCGCGGCGACCTGAACTCCGCGGCGATCGCGGTTCCTGCCATCGCAACCGGCGGGATCGCCAGCGACGACGCCACGCGGCTTCTCACCACCAGCGGCGATGACGGCACCACGCGCATTCTGCCGACCACCGCACAGGTGCCCACCGATGAGGTGGCCGAGGAAGACGGCACGAAGAAGAAGAAACGCAGCGCGTGGACATGGCCGCTGATCGCACTGATCGCGCTGCTGGTGATCGTGCTCGCCGGCACGGTCTTCGCCCTGATGAACCAGGGTGGGGACCCGGATGCCGATCCGACGGCGCCGACCAGCGCGGCGACGACCAGCGCAAAACCCAAGCCGACCACCACGGCCCCGGAGCCCGAGCCGACCCGCATCAGCGTCGACTCCCTCGGGCTCGTCGGGCTGACCTGCAATGACGCGATGGCTCGGGCCACCGAGGCCGGCCTCGCTCCCGTCTGCCAGACCGGCTCGACCGCTGCGCCGTCCGATGATCAGGTCGGCACCGTCGAATCAGTGAATCCGCGCGGGGACCTCGATCCGGGGGCGACCATCACGCTGACGCTGTTCGCCGACCGCGCGGAGATCGGTACGCCGCAGAACGCTCCCACCATCACGGGGGATCCCATCACGGGGACCAAGGTGATGCTGAACTGGACGAACTTCACCTGCCCGAGCGGTACCGGAAACCTCAGCGGGTACAAGGTGAGCATCACCAACGCGACCTTCAGCGACGGCAGCGCCGCCATGACCTTCGACCCCGGCACCCGCAGCGCGGAGATCACGCTCGGCGGTGAGGGCCTGCAGGCCACAGCCACATACACGGCGCTGTGCTCCGGCGGCGGAAACGACCAGCGCGAGTCCGGGGTCTCTCCGCAGATGTCGGTCACGATCAAGGCGGCAGCGGCGGAAGAGAACGGCAACAGCGACGAGGAGCCCGAGGGCTGACATAACCTTGATACACCCGCATCGTCGTCATTCCAGGGGGAAAAACAGTGTCTGAAGAGCCGCGCATCATCGCTGAGCGATACCGCGTGGGCGAGCTCATCGGCCACGGCGGAATGGCGAAGGTCTATCGCGGCTATGACATGACGCTCGGTCGTGACGTCGCGATCAAGATCCTCGACCCCGACCTCGCCAGGGACACGGCGTTTCGCACGCGGTTCCGGCTGGAGGCGCAGGCCGCGTCACGCATGTCGCATCCGTCGATCGTGCGCGTTTTCGATGCCGGCGACCCGTCATCGTCGGGCGGGGGCACCGGGGCCGGTACCGAGCCGTACATCATCATGGAGCTCGTCACCGGTCGGCAGCTGAAGGACATCATCGCTGCGGGCCCCGTCCCCGTCGATGAGGCCATCCGCTACGTCGATGGAATCCTCGAGGCGCTCGACTACTCGCACCGTGCCGGCGTCGTGCACCGCGACATCAAGCCCGGAAACGTCATGGTCACCGACAGCGGTCAGGTCAAGGTCATGGATTTCGGGATCGCCCGCGCGGTCTCGGATTCGTCGTCGACGGTCGCCGAGACGACGCAGATCCTCGGAACGGCCGCGTACTTCTCGCCCGAGCAGGCCAAGGGCGAACCCGTGGATGCCAGAGCGGACCTGTATTCGACCGGCGTCGTGCTCTACGAGCTGCTCACCGGTCGTCAGCCATTCCGCGGTGAGTCGCCGGTCGCTGTCGCGTACCAGCATGTGAGCGAGGCACCGCTGCCGCCGACCGAGGTCAACGAGTCCGCACCCGGCGCCCTCGATCCGATCGTGCTGCGGGCGCTGGCGAAGGATCCTTACCAGCGGTATCCGGATGCCGCCAGCTTCCGTCTCGCGCTCGACTCCGCCGTGTCGGGCAAGGTTCCGACCAAGAAGCAGCTCGGCGCCCTCACCAGCGAGCTCTACGGCCCGAGCCCTCGGCAGGCGCAGGAGACCGCCCGCTCGCTGCGCCAGCTCAGCACCGATACGACGATGACGCGCACCCAGGCGGGACCGCCGGTCGCGTGGATCTGGGCCGGGGTCGCGCTGCTCGCTGTGCTTCTCATCTCTGTGCTGCTGTGGGTCATCATGATGCCGCGCGGAGAGCAGGTTCCGGCATCCTCTCGAATCGTCCCCGATCTCGTCAACGTCTCCTACGAGCGCGCGCAGGATGAACTGCTCGATATGGATCTGCAGTCCGCGATCGTCTACGAGTCCAGTGCCAGCATCGCCGAGGACAACGTGATCCGCACCGACCCGGAGGCCGGGCAGTCGGTGAAGGTTGGCCAGAAGGTGACGCTGCACGTGTCCACCGGGGCAGAGACCGTCACCGTGCCGACGCTGATCGGGTTGTCGCAGACCGCCGCCAAAGAAGCGCTGAATGGCGCCGGTCTGGCGCTGGGCAGTGTGACCCCGCGCAACGATCCCGCGAGTCAGGCCGATACGGTGCTGGAAGTGACGAACGTCAAGGAAGGCGCGGAAGTTGCACCGAAGACGGTCGTGAACCTCGTGGTCGCCAGTGGGCGTGTGACGCTCCCGGATGTGACCGGATGGACCTTGGATGCCGCCACCGCGAAGCTCGATGAGCTCGGCCTGAATGCGCTCCATGCGGAGACGGCCGATTGTCCTGCCACGACCCCGCCGACGGTGTCGTCGATGTCTGCAGCGCCCGGTGATATCGACGTGCACTCCGACGTCGAGCTGCGGTACTGCACCGGGGAGTAGGCAGCTCCGCCGGGGTCGCCCGGCGATGCTTGCCCGGCGATGCCAGAAGGGTTTCGCGGCTCTCGCCCAATGGGAACCCGCGAAACCCTTCTGGCTTGCGCGCAAAGGGCCGGGGGATGCGTGCATCCCCCGGCCCCAGCGTCACCTCGACTCAGCAGAACGGCGAAGCCGCCTCCCACACGTGCTCGTGCGGCGCCTCGTCATCGCGCGTCACCGACGCCTCGATGAGCCCGTACGGACGGTCGGCAGCGAAGAACACTTCGTTCGGGTTGTCGAGGCCGAAGGGCTCGAGGTCCACGACGAAGTGGTGCTTGTTCGGCATCGACATCCGGATCTCGGCGATCTCGGGGTGCGCCTCGAGCACCGCGCGGCCCATGTCGAACAGCGTCGCCTGCAGAGCTGCGGAGTAGCGTGACGCGAACTCGGCGAGCAGGATGCGCTTGACGTCGTCGTAGACGGCGTTGAAGTCGACGTCGCGGGAGCCCTCGGTGAAGCGCCAGCGAGCGGCGATGTCGGTCGACATGATGCGGTCCGTCGTCTCGGGCAGCGTCGTGTACGGATCCTTCGGGTAGCCCTGGAAACCCGACTCGGTGCTCTTGAGCACGGTGAGGTCCTTCAGACCCGAGACGATGTGGCGCTTCTCACCGTCGCCGACGACGAGTGCGGTGCGCACCTCCTGGTTGCTGCGCACGAACGAGTGGTCATGGCCCTCGCCATCGACCTCGATGCGGTTCCAGGCGTAGCTGTCTGCGGCCCAGCGGCCACCCTTGACCCAGTCGAACGACCCGATGAAGTGATCCGACAGGCGCAGCAGGAACTTCTCGGGTGAACCGATCCCTGCACGGGCGTGGGCGTAGATGGTGTTCTTCTGGGTGTCGGTGGCGACGCAGTGTCCGTTGTCACCCTCCAGGTGCACGGCCTCGAAGTCGCCACGGAGCTGCGAGGAGACGTTGAGGTCCTCGATCTCGTGGCGCGGCGAGTCGCGGGTGATCTTGACGACGCGAACCTCGGCTTTGCCGTACTGGTTCGGCCCCAGGACGATGCGACCGGATGCAGTGGTTCCCGTCTGGGTGGACTCGGGGGCGATCAGTGTGTCAGACATGTGCGGTACTCAGCTTCCTCGGTAAGTGGAATAGGCGAACGGGCTCAGCAGGAGCGGCACGTGGTAGTGCGGCCGTTCCTCATCGACGAGGAACGTGAGCAGAGCCTCAGGGAAAAAGGTCGGGGTGTCACTGGCGGCGAAATACGCGCCGGTGTCGAAGCGCAGCCGGTAGGCGCCGGCGGGAAGGTGTTCCGGACCGAGCTGCTTCGCTCGACCATCAGCATCCGTCACCGCCTCGGCGATGAGCTTCCACTCGCCAGAGCGCTCGGCGAACAGCTGCACGGCGATGCCGGGAGCCGGAACCCCCTGCACGGCATCGAGCACATGCGTGGTGATATGGGAGACAGTCATGCGGTGATGACTCCTTTCAATCGGAGCAGCGCGATCTCGCGCAACTGCTGCGCGACGATCGACGCTTCCTCGTCATCGGTGTGCGTGAGACGGGTCTGCAGCGAAGCCAGGATCTCGTCCGCGCGGCGCCCGGCGGCACGGATAAGGAAAACCTGCCCGAAGCGCTCCTCGTAGGCGTGATTTCCTTCTCGCAGAGCGTCCTGCACCGCGGCATCCGCCGGGTCGACCCCGGCCTGCTCCGAGCGCGACATCGATGCCTCGCGGCTGGACCCGTCGGCACGCTCGCCGATGCGCGGGTGGTGGGCGAGTGCCGCCTCGATCTCGTCGGCCCGGAACGGCGACGCAGCTTCGGATGCTGTCACGATCAGCGCGTCGACGGATGTGTACGGCCGATGGTCGACGATCGTTTCGCACCAGCGCGTCACGTCGACGCACGGTCGCAGCACGGCGATCGCGGTCTCATGATCCGCCCGGTTGAATTCCGCAAGCTCCATTGCCTGCCTGCCTCTCGTGTTCTAGATTCCCAGCGCGGTGCGCAGCCGCGCGACGTGGCCGTTCGGGTCGACGCTGTACTCGACGGCGCTCACGCGGCCCTCGGCATCAACGACGACGGTCGAGCGGATGAGTCCGTCGAAGGTGCGCCCGTTCACGGTCTTCTGCCCCCACGCGCCCCAGATCTTCGCGACCTCGGCGTCCTCGTCGGCGAGCAGCGGGAACTCCAGCTGCTCCGCCTCGGCGAACTGCGCAAGCTTCGAGACCGGATCCGGAGATATGCCGAGAACGGCATATCCGGCGCCCTGGAGGGATGCGAGGTTGTCGCGGAAGTCGCAGGCCTCGGTTGTGCATCCGGGCGTGAAGGCCGCCGGGTAGAAGTAGACGATGACGGGTCGGCCGCGCAGGTCCGACAGGCGCACGGTCTTGCCTGCGGCATCCGGCAGTGCGAAATCGGGGGCCGGCTGACCGACCTCGAGCTCTTCTGATGTGTTGATCATGCGGGTAGTCCGATCTCTGAGTGCGTGATCTCGGTGTGAGGGTTCTCGATCCGTGGGCGGCGCAGCAGCCGCCCACGTGGCTGGTCCTGGTCGATTGCGAGGCCGGCGAGGTACGTCGCGCGCACCACTCCGGTCAGCTCGCGACCGTGGTACGGGGTGACGGGATGCCGGTGAGCGAGCGCCCTGGCATCCACGACGAAGGTCTGCTCCGGTGCGAACACGGCGAAATCTGCTGCCGCGCCCACCGCGATGCGTCCCTTTCCGGCGAGCCCGACGCGGTCTGCGGGGGATGCCGACATCAGCTCGACGATCCGGGCAAGAGGCACACCGCGGCGGCGGCCCTCGGTCCACATCAGCGGAAGGCCGAGTTGGAGCGAGGCGATCCCGCCCCACGCGACCGAAAAGTCTCCGTTGCCGGCGTACTTGAGTTCGGGCGTCGCGGGCGAGTGGTCTGAGACGACGTAGTCGATCGTGTCGTCGGCGAGGCCTTGCCACAGCTCGTCGCGGTTGTCGTCCTCGCGGATCGGCGGGCAGCACTTGAACGCAGTGGCGCCGGCCGGAATGTCTTCGGCGGAGAGGGTCAGGTAGTGCGGGCACGTCTCGACGCTGAGGTCGACGCCCTCGGCCTTGGCCGCCGCGAGGCGCGCTATCGAATCGCCGTTGGACAGGTGCAGAATGTGCGCACGGGCACCGGTGTCGATGGCGCCGCGGATGACCTCGGAGATCGCGGCATCCTCCGCGGACCGCGGGCGAGAGGCGAGGAAGTCGCTGTACTCGCGCCCGCCGGGCTGCACGGAATCCTCGATGATGTGCGCGTCCTCGGCGTGCACGACGAGCAGCGAGCCGAGCTGTGCGATCGACGCCATCGCCCGGCGCATCTCGTAGACCGAAACCTCGGGGAACTCATCGACGCCGGACGGCAGCAGGAAGCATTTGAACCCGAAGACGCCGGCGGCATGCAGGCCAGGCAGGTCATCGAGGTTGCCCGGGATGACGCCGCCCCAGAACCCGACGTCGACGAAGACGCGGCCCTCTGCGGTGTCGCGCTTGATGTTCAGCGCCTCGACCGTGACGGTGGGCGGGATGCTGTTGAGCGGCATGTCCACGATCGTCGTGACGCCGCCGGCGGCTGCAGCCCTGGTGGCGGACTCGAAGCCCTCCCACTCGGTGCGGCCGGGCTCGTTGACGTGGACGTGCGTGTCGACGAGTCCGGGGAGGAGGACTTCGTCGTCAGCGAGTTCGACGATCTGCGCGGCATCCAGCGTCTCATCGGCGCGAGCGATGCGGACGATCCTGCCGTCGCGCACGCCGATCTGCGCGTCGCGGAACTCGCCGTCCACGAGCGCGCGGCCACGGAGGACCAGATCGAGGCGGGCCTGGATGATGTCGAGCGACCCGGTGATTGCGACTGCGCCGACCAGACGAGCGGCGACCCGCTCGAGCAGGATCCCAGCCTGAGCCATGCTCCGCTGGGGGTCGGGTTCCAGGTCGGAGAGTGCGTGCACGGCGGCGAAGCCGGCTTCTTCGATCTGCGCAGCATCCAGTGCGGAGCGTCCGCAGACGACGTGCACGGGGATGCCGGCGGCTTGAGCCGCGCGCGCGACGCCGATCGGTGTCTTGCCCATGAGGCTCTGCTCGTCGAGGCTGCCCTCGCCGGTGATGACGAGGTCGGCGCCGTCGAGGCGCTCAGCGAGACGGGTGAATTCGAGCACGACGTCGATGCCGGCGCGACGCTCGGCACCCAGCGTAATGGCGGCGAACCCCACCCCGCCGGCGGCTCCGGCGCCTGGTCGGTCCGATGCCTCGACGGCGGGCACTGTCAGTCCGCTGCTGCGACTGAGGACATCGACGAAGTTCGCAAGCGCAGCATCCAGTGCCGTGACGTCTTCGAGGCTCGCGCCCTTCTGCGGGCCGAACACCGCGGCAGCTCCGGTCTCCCCGAGGAGCGGGTTGTCGACATCGCTCGCGAGGACGAGTTCGGCGCCTTCCAGCCGCGGATCCAGGTTCGACAGGTCGACCTCGACGAGGCCGGCGAGCGCGGCACCGCCCAGGGGCAACTCCGCACCCGTGGCGTCGAGCAGTCGTGCTCCGACCCCCTGCAGGAGTCCCGCACCGCCATCAGTCGAGGCGCTGCCGCCGATGCCGAGGATGATGCGCCGGCATCCGGCATCCAGCGCGGCACGGACGAGCTCGCCCGTGCCGAGGCTGGTCGCGCCTCCAGCATCCTTGCGTCCGCCGGGGAGCAAATCCAGCCCCGAGGCCTGCGCCATCTCGATGACCGCCTCGTCGCCGCGCACCGCGAAGCGGGCGGTGACCTGCTCGCCGGTGGGGCCGGTCACGTGCGCGTGTCGCTCCTCGAAGCTCGCTGCGATCGCAGCATCCACGGTCCCTTCTCCGCCATCGGCGACGGGGATCTCGAGGACGTCGATCGCGGGGTCGATTCGACGCGCCCCCGAAGCCACCGCAGAGGCGACTTCGGGTGCGGTCAGCGACCCTTTGAACTTGTCGGAAGCGACGACGATGCGCATGTCAGACCTGAACCAGCGAACGGATCGAGGTGGGAGCGTCGTCTGCGGTCAGCGCGAGGTCTTCGAACTCGTTGACGTTGTCGAGCTCGGTGCCCATCGCGATGTTCGTGACGCGCTCGAGGATGACCTCGACGACGACCGGAACCTGGTGCTCGTCCATCATCGACTGCGCCTCGGCGAATGCCGCGCCCATGTCTTCGGGGCGCTCCACGCGGATCGCCTTGCAGCCCAGTCCCTCAGCGACCTTGACATGGTCAACACCATAACCCTGAGTCTCAGGAGAGTTGATGTTGTCGAAGGCGAGTGACACCTCGAAGTCCATTTCGAAACCGCGCTGAGACTGGCGGATCAGCCCGAGGTAGCTGTTGTTGACGACGACGTGCACGTAGGGCAGCTTGTGCTGCGCGCCGACGGCGAGCTCTTCGATCATGAACTGGAAGTCGTAGTCACCCGAGAGCGCCACGACCAGCTCGCCGGGCTTGCCGCGGACGACGCCGAGGGCAGCAGGGCCCGTCCAGCCGAGGGGACCTGCCTGGGCCGCGTTGATCCACTTGCGCGGACCGAACACGTGCAGCATCTGGGCTCCGGCGATCTGCGACAGGCCGATGGTCGTGACGTAGGTGACGTCCTCGCCGAAGGCGCGGTTCATCTCCTCGTACACGCGCTGCGGCTTGATCGGCACGTTGTCGAAGTGCGTCTTGCGCAGCAGGGTGCCCTTGCGCTCCTGGCACTGCCGGACCCACTCGGAGTAGTCGGGCAGGGTGCCGGCGTCGCGGCGCTCACGGGCGACCTCGAGGAACGCATCGATCGCGGCGCCGGCATCCGAAACGATGCCGAGGTCGGGAGCGAACACGCGCCCGATCTGGGTCGGCTCGATGTCGACGTGCACGAAGGTGCGACCAGCGGTGTACGTGGGGATGCTGCCGGTGTGCCGGTTGGCCCAGCGGTTGCCGATGCCGAGCACGAAGTCGCTGGCCAGCAGCGTCTGGTTGCCGTAACGGTGCGCGGTCTGCAGGCCCACCATGCCGGCGTTCAGTTCGTGCGCGTCGCTGATCGCGCCCCAGCCCATCAGGGTCGGGATGACGGGGACGCCGAGCGTCTCGGCCAGCTCGACAAGACGGTCGGATGCTCCGGCGTTGATGATGCCGCCGCCGGCGATGAGCACGGGGTGCGCACTCGCGGTGAGCATGTCGATCGCCTTCTCGGCCTGTCGGCGGGATGCCGCGGGCTTGGCCACCGGAAGCGGCTCGTAGGCGTCGATATCGAACTCGATCTCGGTCATCTGCACGTCGATCGGGAGGTCGATGAGCACGGGACCGGGGCGACCTTCGCGCATGACCTGGAACGCGTTCTGGAAGGCGCCGGGCACCTGGCCCGCTTCCATCACGGTCGTCGCCATCTTCGTGACCGGCTTCGCGATCGTCTCGATGTCGACGGCCTGGAAGTCCTCCTTGTGCAGCTTCGCCACCGGCGCCTGGCCGGTGATGCAGAGGATCGGCAGCGAGTCGGCCCACGCGGCGTAGAGCCCCGTGATCATGTCGGTGCCCGCAGGGCCGGAAGTGCCGATGCAGATGCCGATGTTGCCGTCGGCTGAGCGGGTGTATCCGTCGGCCATGTGGGAGGCGCCCTCAACGTGACGAGCGAGGGTGTGCCGGATGCCGCCATGGGCGCGCATCGCGGAATAGAAGGGGTTGATGGCAGCCCCTGGCAGGCCGAACGCCTCCGTGGCGCCCTCCTTCTCCAGGATGGCTACGGCGGCATCCACCGCGCGTATGCGAGTCATGATGTGCTCCTAAATTTGGGGGTTCGGGCGGGCCGGTTTTCCGGGCGTGGGATGGTTTTCCGGTCCCTGAGCCTGTCGCTGGGCCGGAAAAACAGCCCGCGCGCTCTATTCGCGACCGGAGAACGCGGCGGTGAGCTTGAACAGCCCGGAGTGGTCGAGACCTCCGTCGCCCTGCTGGACGGTCGAGCCGACGAGCTGTGCCACGTGCGCGCCGAGCGGGATGGTGATCCCGGCCTGGCGGGCGGCGGCGGTGATGATGCCCATGTCCTTGTTGTGCAGGGCGAGGCGGAAACCGGGGCCGAAGTCGCGGTCGAGCATCTTCTGACCCTTCTGGTCGAGCACCTTGGAGCCGGCGAGTCCTCCGCCGAGCACCTTGAGCGCAGCATCCGTGTCGACGCCGTACGCCTCGAGGAAGATGATCGCCTCGGCGAGCGCCTGGATGTTCACGGCGACGATGAGCTGGTTGGCGGCCTTGACGGTCTGGCCGGCGCCCGAGGGGCCGACGTGCACGATCGTCTTGCCGGCCTTCTCGAGGAACGGCAGGGCTGCGGCGAAGTCTTCGTCCGACCCGCCGACCATGATCGACAGGACCGCGTCGATCGCGCCCTGCTCACCACCCGAGACGGGGGCGTCGACGGTGCGGAGGCCTGCGGCCTGTGCCTCTTCGGCGAGTTCCTTGGCGACGTCGGGGCGGATGCTGGATGCATCGATCCACAGCGCCCCCTGCTTCGCACCGGCAAGGATGCCGTCGTCACCGCGGAGAGCGGCCGCGACATCCGGGGAGTCCGGGACCATCGTGATGATGACGTCGGCATCCTTCACGGCATCCGGGATGCTGCTCGCACCCTTACCGCCCGCGGCGACGAGCTCGTCGATGCGGTCCTGCGTGAGGTTGAAACCGGTGACGTCGTGTCCGGCGGAGATGAGGTTCTTGGCCATGGGCAGGCCCATGATGCCGAGGCCGATGACGGCGATGCTGGTCATGATGCTCCTTCTTCGTTTGCTGAGGTGAGCGCGTCTGCGGGGGTGAGCGCCCAGTCGAATGCGGTCTCGATCGGTGCCTTGTACTCCAGGCCGATGTAGCCGGTGTAGCCGAGCTCGCGGCTGCGGGCGATCCATGCGTCGAGCGGCAGTTCGCCGGTTCCGGGTGCGCCGCGGCCGGGGCTGTCGGCGATCTGGATGTGGCCGAACTTTCCGGCGTGCTCCTCGATGACGGCGGCGACATCGTCACCGTTGACAGCGAGGTGGTAGAAGTCCGCGAGGAGTGCGAGGTTGCTCGCACCGGTGCAGCTGTGGACGTGATCGATGACGTCCAGTGCCTGTGCGGCGGTGCGCAGCGGGTAGCGGTCGGCGCCGCTGACCGGCTCGATGAGCACGGTGCCGCCGATCTGTGCAACCGCTGCCGCCGCTTCGGCGAGGTTCTCGATGGCGACGGCATCCTGAGCCTGCGGGTCGATGCCGTCGATGCGGTTGCCGTAGAGGGCGTTGAAGCCCTTGGTGCCGAGCGCTTCGCCGATCGCGGTGACGACGGCGAGGTTGTCGCGGAACTCCTTGCCGCGTGCCGGCCACGACACCAGGCCGCGGTCGCCTGCGGGCATGTCGCCAGCGTTGAAGTTCAGTCCGCTCAGCTGCACGCCCGCGTTGCGGATCGCGGCGATGAACGCGTCGACTTCGGAGTCGAGCGGCACAGAGGTCGAGAACGGCCACCAGAACTCGACGGCGTCGAAGCCGGCCGCCTTGGCTGCGGCGGGCCGCTCGAGCAGCGGCAGCTCGGTCATGAGGATCGAGCAGTTCACGGTGTAGGTCATCGCGACTCCTTCGTCTGATTGTCTTCGTTTCCATCTTCCGCAATGCGGAATCTGTTTTCTGCTAGATGAAAGTGTACGAGACGATTGCGGAGGTGTCAACGGTTCGTCGGCTGGCGCGGTCGCTGGGGCGGTGGCGCGCGGGTGGCTCGGCGGTGCTTCCTCCCGATGCCAGAAGGGTTTCGCGGGTTTCCGCGGCCTGGGAGCCGGGAAACCCTTCTCGCCTGGTGACGTCGTCTGGGCAGGCCGGGCGCGGCGCGGCCGCCTCACACCCATGCCAACGGATGCCAGAAGGGTTTCGCGGGTGCGTACTCCTCCGGAGCCGGGAAACCCTTCTCGCCTGATGACGTCGCCTGGGCAGAGCGGGCGTGGCGCGGGCGCAGCGGGGCGCGACTCGTTCTCCACAGGTCGGCCGCACCGGTGAGTTGTGCACAGGGCGCGGTATTCGGGGGATGCCGGGGCGCGCAGCTGCGGCATCATCGACGGATGCGACATCGAGTCCGACTCCCCCGCCGCCTGGGCGAACGGTTCTCGGTGCGCAGCGCGGAGGCCGCAGGTATCCGCCCCGGCCGGTACAGCGCCCCCGATCTGCACCGGCCGTTCCGCGGCGTCCGATCGCTGGAGAAACCGGAGACCTTCGACGATTACGTCCGGTGTTACGTGCTTCGCCTGAAGCCGGGACAGCGTCTCGGCGGGTTCACGGCCGCGCGGGACTGGGGGATGCCCATGCCCACGGAATGGGACCCGTCTGAGCCGATCGACGTCATCGTCCCGTCATCGGGCGCGGTACCCAACGCAGCGGGAGTGAAGGGACGCCGGCTGCGCGATGGCCGCGCGGAGACCCGCATCCTCAAGGGACGCCCGGTCATCGATCCGGTGGCCACGCTGTTCACCTGCGCGAAAGATCTCACCGTCCCGCAGGCGATCACGATGATTGACGCACTGCTGACCACAGCATCCAACTATCCCGACCTGGGGCCGGGCAGGCCGATGGCCACGCGCGACGAGATCATCCGTCGCCTCGCGGAGTGGGGAAGGTTTCCGGGCAGCGGCACGATTCGCGCGGCCCTGCCCCATGCGCGCGACCTGGTCGAGTCGCCGAAAGAGACCGAGACCCGGCTCCTTCTCATCGCGAACGGGCTGCCGGAGCCGGTCATTCAACACGAGGTCTGGGCCGGCGGGGTATTGCTGGGGCGCACTGACCTCGCGTACCCGGAGTGGAAGATCGCGATCGAATACGAGGGTGACGGCCACCGCACCGACAAGGACCAGTGGCGCAAAGATATCCAGCGGCAGCGGTATCTCGAGAGCCAGGGGTGGATCGTCCTCCGCCTCACCCAAGCAGACCTCGAGGCGGAGGATCTGCTGATCACCAGCATCCACCGTGTTATCGCCGAGCGACGCGGCTGAGATCCTTCGGCGCGCACGTGAGCCGCTTAGTCGCGCGGCCTGCTCTGTGGCCTATGTCCCTCGCGGGCGATGCGAGAAGGTTTTCCCGGGCCCCCGCGCCACCCAGGCCGCGAAAACCTTCTGGCATCGCCGCCGCGGAGCGCAAGACTCGAAGCCGGTCATCACACGCCGTCGCCAGGCGACCTCCGACCGCCTGACCCGTATGCGAGAAGGTTTTCCCGCGCTCCCGCGCCACCGAGGCGGCGAAAACCTTCTGGCCCAACCCAATACGCGGCGCGGCGCGGGCGGGTAGGGCGAGGCCGGCTGGGCGGGACGCGCAACGCCGGACGCGCAACGCGGGACACGGACGCGCCCGGCGCCGGACGCGCAACGCAGACGCGCCCCGGGCCACCGCCCGCCGGCACCCAGCCTCAGGTCAAACGGATCTGGCGGTTCACGTCCTTGTACAGCAGGTACCGGAACACCCCGGGCCCGCCGGCGTAGCAAGCCTGCGGGCAGAACGCGCGCAGCCACATGAAGTCGCCGGCTTCCACCTCGACCCAGTCGTCGTTGAGGCGGTAGACGGCCTTGCCCTCAAGGACGAACAGTCCGTGCTCCATGACGTGCGTCTCCGCGAACGGGATCGAGCCGCCCGGTTTGAACGTCACGATGTTCACGTGCATGTCGTGCGCGAGATCGTCCGGGTCGACGAACCGGGTCGTCGCCCACGCCTCGTCCGTGTCGGGCATCGGACGAGGTGCAACCTCCTGGTCGCTCGTCACGAAGGATGCCGGAGCATCGATCCCGTCGACCTTCTCATAGGCCTTACGCACCCACTGGAACCCGACCGGTTCCGACCCGTCATTCCCAAGAGACCACGAAGCTCCAGGAGCGAGGAACGCATAGCCCCCGGCCGTGAGCACATGGCGCGTCCCGTCAAGCGTCAGCGTCAACTCCCCCGCCGTGACGAAGATCACGCTCTCGACACCCGCCTCCGGCTCAGGCCGTGACGACCCGCCTCCTGGCGCGATCTCGACGATCAACTGCGAGAACGTCGTCGCGAATCCCGCGATGGGACGTGCAATGATCCACGAACGCGTCCCGGTGAATCCGGGCAGGTTGCTCGTGACGATGTCGCGCAGCACCCCCTTCGGGATCACGGTGTACGCCTCTTTGACGATGGCGCGGTCAGTCAGCAGCTCGCGCTGGCCCGGCAGTCCGCCGGTCGGTGTGTAGTAGCTCATCAGATCTCCAGATAGATAGGTCAGGCGGCGAGCCGCGGATGCGCGAGCGCGGTCAACGCCGCAACGTCGACACCGATGGCCGAGCGGATTTCGTCATCGCCGATCGCGCCGCACTGCACGCCGCGCAGCACGAACCACGCGAGTGCGCGGGCGGTGGCCGGCTCGTCGAGCACCGCGCCCGGCGTCTTCGAAAGGTACGCGTTCAGGCGCGCAGCGGCCGAGTCGAACCCCTCGCGGTAGAACGCGTAGGTGGCCAGGTACCGGGTGGGCAGCTGGTGCGCGTGCATGTCCCAGCCCTGGAAGAATCCGCGCTCCAGCGACCGGCGCACGAGTCGCGCGTGCAGCGCCCACGCCTCTTCGGCACGGTCGCCGATGGGCAGGATGTTCGTCGATCCGTCGGACAGGCGGATGCCGGTACCGGCCACCGCCAGCTGCATGAGCTGCTTGGCGAGATCGGCGGCGGGATGCTCCATCGACTGATACGCGGCGGCGATGCCGAGCGAGGCGCTGTAGTCGTACGTGCCGTAGTGCAGGCTCGTGATGCGTCCCGCACCGGCGAGCGGAAGTTGCGCGAGCGGCGAAGCGCCCTCTGCTCCCAGCACCAGCTGCGGCGTCTCGACCTGCACCTCGAAGCAGATGCGACCAGCATCCAGCCCGTGCGCCCGCTCGAGCAGCGAGGCGACCTCGACCATGGCCTCGACCTGCGCAACCGTCGATACTTTCGGCAGCGTGAGGACGAGCCCGTCGGGCAGCCCGCCGAGGTCGACGAGAGTCCCGAGAAACTGGTCGAGCGTGCGTAGCCCGCGCTCGCGCGTCGGCTTTTCGAAGCATTTGAATCGGATGCCGATGAACGGCGGCGCCGTCCCCGCCGAGACAGCCTCGTGAACACGCGTGGCGGCGGTCACGGCATCCTGATCTTCGGTGTCCCCGCGATCGCCGTACCCATCCTCGAAGTCGAGGCGCAGATCTTCGATCGGCTCGCTCTCGAGCTTCGCGGCAACGCGTGCAGCGACCGAAGGGATCACGTCCGAGCGAATCCCGACCCGCGACGCGAGCGCCTCCAGTCCTCCGGCTTCGGATGCCGCGGCGAGCGCCGCCTGACCCCACCGAGCCGCGAGGTCAGGGGTGAAAGTATCGGCCGGAACGTAGACGGTGTGCACGGGCTGACGCGATCCGTCATCCCCCGGGTACGCGCGCTCGAGCAGGTCGTCGGTGCCGGCAAGCTGCGCAGCGATCCGCGCGCGATCGGCGTCGGTCAGCACCGCGCTCATGCAGCGACCTCGGCATCCGGCTCCACGATCAGATCGTATGCGGGCAGCGTCAGGAAGTCGACGTACTCCTCGTCGAGGCAGATGCGCGCGACGAGTTCGGCGGCGGGCTCGTAGTAGGCGGAGAAGGTCGCAGCATCCACGCTCTCGCGCAGCGAAGCGACCTCTTCGGCGAGCAGCCGCTCGACCAGTTCGGGCGTGACGGTGTTTCCGGTGTCGGCGAGGACGACCTCGTTGTGCACCTGCTGCCACACCTGCGAGCGCGAAATCTCGGCGGTCGCAGCATCCTCCATGAGATTGTTGATGGCGACGGCGCCGTTGCCGGTGAGCCAGACGGCGACGTACTGCACCGCGACGGCGAGGTTGTTGCGCAGGCCGGCCTCGGTGACGCGGCCGGGGGCGGATGCCACGTCCAGCAGATCCTCCGCCGACACAGACACTTCGGGGCGCTGACGATCAAGCTGGTTCGGACGATCGCCGAGCACGGCGTCGAACACCTCGCGGCACACTGGCACGAGGTCGGGGTGCGCAACCCACGACCCGTCGAAGCCGTCAGCGGCCTCGCGGCTCTTGTCGGCGCGCACCTTGTCGAAGGCTGCGGCCGTGGCCTCGGGGTCATTGCGGTTGGGGACGAATGCGGCCATGCCGCCGATCGCGAAGGCTCCGCGGCGGTGGCAGGTCTGAACGAGCAGCTCGGTGTACGCGCGCATGAACGGCGCGGTCATCGCGACGTCGGCGCGGTCGGGGATGATGAACTTCGCTCCGCGATCGCGGAAGACCTTGATCAGGCTGAAGAGGTAGTCCCAGCGACCGGCGTTGAGGCCCGAGGCGTGATCGCGCAGCTCGTAGAGGATCTCGTCCATCTCGAACGCGGCCGGGATCGTCTCGATGAGGACGGTCGCGCGGATCGTTCCCTGAGGGATGCCGAGGGCATCCTGCGCGTGGATGAAGATGTCGTTCCACAGTCGAGCCTCGAGGTGGCTCTCGAGCTTGGGCAGGTAGTAGTACGGGCCGTGTCCGTTCGCGATGAGCTGGCGGGCGGTGTGGAAGAAGTGCAACCCGAAGTCGACGAGAGAAGCGGAAACCTCACGGCCGTCGACGAGCAGGTGCCGGTCAGTCAGGTGCAGTCCGCGGGGGCGCGTGACGATAGTGGGACGCTGCACGTCGGTGCGGAGGGCGTAGGCCTTGCCAGCGGGCGACGTGTGGGCGAGGGTTCCGCGGGCGGCGTCGCGCAAGTTCTGGATGCCGGCGATGACGTTCTCCCACGTGGGGCCGGCGGCATCCTCCAGGTCGGCGAGCCAGACCTTCGCCTGGGAGTTGAGGGCGTTGATAGCCATCTTCGGGGGTGCGGCGGGGCCGGTGATCTCGACCCGGCGATCCTGCAGCGCAGAGGGGGCCTCGGCGACCTGCCAGTCGGCGGCACGGATCCCCGCGGTCTCGGGGAGGAAGTCGAGCGTGCCTCCTGCTGCGATCCGATCGCGGCGCTCGGTGCGGGCGGTCAGCAGTTCGCGGCGGCGCTCGTCAAATGTGCGCTGCAGGCCTGCGACGAAAGCGAGTGCTTCCGCACTGAGGATGTCGTCGGCATCCTCGATATGAGGCGCGCGGGTGATCTGGATCGAGCCGTCTGAGGTCTGGTTCGTCATTGAAAGGATCCTCTCGCATCCTGGAGTTGATTCTCCACTATACGGAAACTAGAAGACTCGCGCACCCCTGAATACGCAAAAGAGTGCCCCTCCGCAGAGGGGCACTCCTTATAACCTCGCTCAGAAAGCGAACGCGCCGCGGTTGACCGCCGCGTGCCCCTGCTTCATCACGAGCAGGATCTTGTCGTTGTCGGCGACCACGGAGATGTCCGCAAGCGGGTCACCAGCCACGACGACGATGTCGGCGATCTTGCCGGCTTCGATGGTGCCGAGGGTGTCATCCACACCGCAGCACTCGGCCGACGTCTTCGTGCCAGCCACGATCGCCTGCATCGGTGTCATTCCGCCGTACTGCACGAGCAGCGGCAGCTCCCCGAGGTTCGCGCCGTGATCGGGAACGAGGCCCGCGTCCGTGCCAACGGCGATCTTGATGCCGGCCGCGACCGACTTGGCGATCGACTCGTGCGCCATCGCGTGCCACTTCGCGCTCTTCGCCGCCGCCTGCGGGGTGGCTGTGTCGGGGTGGATCGTCTCCAGCAGAGTGGGGACCAGGAACTGACCGTTCTTGACCATCTGCTGACGCAGGTCATCATCAAGCTCATAGCCGTGCTCGACGCTGTGCACGCCTCCCTCGACCGCGGCGCGAATGCCCGCGTAGCCGATGGCGTGCGCAGCGACCGGAACGCCGCCGTACGCCTTGCCCTCTTCGACGACCGCGGAGACCATGTCGGTGCGGAAGCCCAGCCAGCCCGGTTCATCACTCATCGAGGTGACACCACCACTGGACGCGATCTTGATGACATCGACATGCTCACGCAGCAGCACGCGCGCTGCCTTGCGGGCCTCGTCGACCGAGTCGACCAGGTCGCCACCCACGAGCGTGGTGCCGTCGATACCCGACTTCAGGTGCCAGTCGGCGTGCCCGCCGGTCTGGCTGAGCATCCGATCTGCCACCAGCAGTCGCGGGCCCTCGATGATGCCGTACTCGACTGCGTTGCGCACGCCGACATCGACGCCCATGAGGTCGCGGACTGTCGTGACACCCGCTGCGAGCGTCTTCTTCAGACGCCCGATCATCTCGAAGTACCGGAACGACGGCGGAACCATCCCCTCCTGCATCGGCGAGCCACCGCTGGGGCCGGGGAGCGAGAGATGCACGTGCACGTCGAAGAAGCCCGGGGTGATCGTGTTCCCTCCGAGATCGACCTTGACAGGGTTCTTGGAGTCATCGACCGCAGGGGCATCAGCCGCTGCACCCGCCCAGGTGATCTTTCCGTCGTCGATCACGACCACGGCATCCGCGACGGGGTCGCCACCCGTACCATCGATGAGTTGAGCGTTGTGAAGGATCGTCGTAGCCATGATTACCGCAATTCTCCCGAGGTTTGATTTATGTCCTCAACCTAGGGGGACTTCACCCCCTAAAGCGATACGTGAAGCTCTGGATGTGCGTAATGGGCTAGCCTGACGGAGAAACATTTCCGCGATGCGGATAACGATGTTCGAACCGCGGGGAGAGGTACGGGAATGGCTGCAGGTTCCACGGACGGGGTGAAGTCCGTCACGCGCGTCTTCGATCTGCTCGAATTGATCGCGGATGCTGGCGGAGACGTCACTCTCAGCGAGCTGTCCGCCGCGGCCGAACTCCCCCTGCCAACGATCCACCGTCTGCTGCGCACCCTCGTCTCGCGCGGCTACGCGCGCCAGCTGCAGAACCGTCGCTACGCGCTCGGGCCGCGGCTCGTCCGCCTCGGCGAGGTCGCCAACCGCAAGTTCGGCCAAATTGCGATGCCGCAGCTGAAAGAACTCGTCGAGCGCCTCGGCGAGACCGCGAACCTCGCGACCATCGACGGCGATCGGGTCGTCTACATCTCGCAGGCGCCGTCCCCGCACGCCATGCGCATGTTCACCGAGGTCGGGCGGCGTTCGAACCTGCACTCCACGAGTGTCGGCAAGGCGATGCTCGCCGAGATGGATGACGCCAAGGTGCGCGAGATCGTCGCTCGTACGGGGATGCCGGCGAACACAGAGCACACCATCACGAACATCGACGCGCTGCTCGCCGACCTCGCCGCGACCCGTAAGCGCGGCTACGCGATCGACGACAACGAGCAGGAGATCGGCGTCCGCTGCTTCGCCGTCAGCGTTCCCGGCATGTCCGTTCCCACCGCTGTGTCCGTCTCCGGGCCCGTCGCCCGGGTCTCCGGCGACTTCGGCGACCGGGCGTTCCCCGTGATGAAAGACGTCGTCGCGGAGATCTCCGCTGCCGCCGCAGGCTGAGCGCAACCATCCGCTCAGTTCACTGCCGTCGCCGAACGCGGGTCATCCGAGGCGACGGCGCGTGCGATGTCATCTCGGACGAGTTCTGCGTTCAGGGCTCCAGCGACGAGAGACCCGAGCCCGAGTGAGACCGGGACATTGGCTCGGTCGTTCACGACGTTTCCTACGGCCCACACCCCAGGGACCGTTGTCCGGCCGTCGTCATTGATGTCGACCCACCTTGTCCCCCATTTGGGGGATTGCCGTCATCGATGACCTGTGATCGGCTGGACGCACAAGCATTCCACGGCCGATTTGGTCACACGATGATTGGAGATTGCATGCTGAAGCCAACCAGGCTTGCAGGAGCCGTCGCGCTGACAGCCGTTCTCATTGCGGGGCCCGCAGTGACCGCATCCGGAAGCGAACTGGATCGACCCGCCGCATCCACCGCTGAAACGAATTCGACCAGGATGGAAGCGCTGATTGACCGCGCTACCCCCTTCATTGCGGTCGCCGACGAACGTTTCGTGCTCGACACGAGTGCGGGCACTGTTCTCACAACGGAGGAGATCGACCAAGTGCGTTCTCTTCTTGCAGGAACTAACACTCAGCTTGATTCGCTCCAGAGCAAAGGGACGCCGCTCGTTCCAGTCATGACACCTCCGGGATCAACCGACAGCGATGAGATTCAGGCGTTCGCGTTCAAGGAAGGGGTCACCAAGGTGGAGGCCCACTGGTATGGCCTTCGTGTTTGGGCGTCCCGAACCACACTCGGAGTTGTGGGCGGCGGTGTCGGGATCGCCGGAATCTGGATCCCGGAGCCCATCGTTTCGAAGGTAGTCGCCACCATAGGCATCGCCGTTGGTACTTTCGCCCCCGGTGGGGTCGTATTCAACTACACACCGGTATCCGTTCCGGGCTTCCCCGCAGGGGCAGTCTGGGGAGTGGAATGGCAGTGATGAGAATAGGAGCTTCTAGATGAGTATTGGTCGCAAAGTAGCCCTCACCGTCCTAGCGATCGCCGTGATCGCCGTAGCAATTCTTCTCAGCCCAGAGCTGCTTTGGGTCAAGATCTTGCTGGGTGTTCTGTTCCTGGTCGTTCTGTTCTGGCCGACTTCTCTTGGCTCCAAGAGCAGAAGTGAATCAACCCGTCGATAGTTAGGGAGATTAAGTACACGATCCACAACGCGGCGGTCAGCTCGCATCATCGGAGGGAGGCTCCAGTTGCAGACGCAACTGGAGCCTCCCTCCTTTCCAGCAGTCCCGCAGCCACACTTGACCGCACTCGATGCTCGGCATATCATTTCCATGGAACAGAATAGTGTTTCCGAATAACGGAAATAGGACAATCTGTTTGGCCCCCACCCGGCATCGTCGGGCGCCTAGACTCGCATCATTGGATCCGGATCGGCGCCCGCTCCCCGCAGCACCGCCGGATCTGAGGAGATCTACATGAATGACATCGCCGTCACAGTCAACGGAGAACGACGCGCTCTCGCCGGCACCGCCACACACAGCACAGCGCTCGACTGGCTACGGGCCACTGGCCTGCCCGGCAGCAAGGAAGGCTGCGCTGAGGGAGAGTGCGGAGCGTGCGCGATCCTGCTCGCGACCCCCGACAAGGACGGCGGCACCACCTGGACTGCGGCCAACGCGTGCCTCATCCCCGTCTACGCCCTCGACGGTCAGGAGATCGTCACCTCCGAAGGCCTCGGCTCGCGCGATGACCTGCATCCTGTGCAGGAGAAGCTCGCCGAAGCAGGCGGCTCGCAGTGCGGGTACTGCACTCCGGGCTTCGCATGCAGCATGGCCGGGGAGTACTACCGCAAGGGGCGTGCGGGAGCGGATGCTGACGCATCCGACCATGAAGACGGATGCCCCGCACACGACGCCGAGCACGGCCCGAACGGCTTCGACCTGCACGCGCTGAGCGGCAACCTCTGCCGCTGCACGGGCTACCGTCCGATTCGGGATGCCGCGTACACGCTCGGCTCCCCCACTGACGACGACCCGATGCGCCAGCGCATGGACCAGCCGGCCCCCGCTGCTGTGGCCACGGACACGACGATCGACGGCGCACGCTTCGTCCGCCCGCAGACTCTCACTGACACCCTGCAGCTGCTGCAGGACGAGCCCGACGCATTGCTCGTCGCCGGCTCCACCGACTGGGGCGTCGAGGTCAACATCCGTGGCTCGCGCGCGCCCTTCGTCGTCGCGATCGAGCAGCTCGACGAGCTGCGCACTCTCACCGAGACCGACGACTACGTCGAGATCGGCGCCGCGCTTCCGCTCTCTGAGATCGAACGCCGCCTCGATGGCCGCATCCCCCTGCTCGCGCAGCTGCTCCCGCAGTTCGCCTCTCACCTGATCCGCAACCGCGCCACGATGGGCGGAAATCTCGGCACCGGCTCCCCCATCGGCGACACCCCGCCGGCGCTCCTCGCTCTCGGGGCCCGCCTGGTGCTGGCATCCGTCCGCGGCGAGCGCGAAGTCGAACTCTCCGAGTACTTCACCGGCTACCGGCAGACGATCCGCGAGAAGGATGAGCTGATCCGCGCCATCCGCATTCCCCTGCCGCTGGCCACGACGACAGCGTTCCACAAGATCGCGAAGCGTCGTTTCGATGACATCTCCAGCGTCGCCATCGGTTTCGCCCTCGATATCGAGGACGGCACCGTCACCGCCGCAAAGATCGGCCTGGGCGGCGTCGCCGCCACTCCACTGCGCGCCGTGGCCACAGAGAAAGCGCTGGTCGGCCAGCCCTGGAGCATCCAGACCATCAAGCGGGCATCCGAGATCCTGCGCGCCGAAGGCACGCCGATGTCGGACCACCGCGCGAGCTCGGACTACCGCTCGCACATGCTCGGCACATCGCTGCTGAAGTTCTACAGCACGACCGTCATCGAATCGAAGGAGGTGTCGGCATGAGCGCTCTCGCCGATCGTCCCCAGAACCCCGTCGTCGGAAAGCCTGCGCCGCACGAGAGTGCCGCGCTGCATGTCACCGGCGCCGCGATGTACACCGACGACCTCGCCGCACAGACCGCTGGCGTCCTCACCGCGTGGCCGGTGCAGTCCACGAACGCTCACGCTCGCGTCACGATCGACGTGTCCGGTGCCTACGAGGTGCCCGGTGTCGTGCGCGTACTCACCGCCGCGGATGTCCCCGGCGTCAATGACGCGGGCATCAAGCACGACGAACCGCTTTTCCCCGATGAGGCGATGTTCTACGGGCACGCACTCGTCTGGGTGCTCGGCGAAACGCAGGAGGCCGCGCGCCTCGGGGCTGCCGCCGTCACCGTCGAGTACGAACCGCTTCCGTCGCTGATCACCGTGCAGGATGCCGTCGATGCCGGCTCCTTCCAGGGCATCGCGCGCACGGTCGAGCGAGGCGACGCAGCATCCGCCCTTGCGAAATCCGCGCACGTCTTCGAAGGCGTGAGCGAGTTCGGCGGGCAGGAGCACTTCTACCTCGAGACGCAGGCGGCCCTCGCGATCCGCGACTCCGAGGGTCAGTACTTCGTGGAGAGCTCGACGCAGCATCCATCCGAGGCGCAGGAGATCGTCGCGCACGTGCTGAACGTCCCCTCCAACGAGGTGACCGTGCAGTCGCTGCGCATGGGCGGGGCCTTCGGCGGCAAGGAGATGCAGTCGCACGGGTTCGCGGCCATCGCAGCCCTCGGCGCCAAGCTCACCGGCCGTCCGGTGCGCTTGCGCCTGAACCGCACGCAGGACATCACGATGACCGGCAAGCGGCACCCCTTCCACATCTCGTGGAAGGTCGGCCTCGACGACAACGGCCTGCTGCAGGGACTGGAATGCGTCCTCACCTGCGATGGCGGATGGAGCCTCGACCTCTCCGAGCCCGTGCTCGGCCGGGCGCTGTGCCACCTCGACAACTCGTACTGGATCCCCAACGTGCACGCGCACGGCCGGATCGCCAAGACGAACAAGACCTCGAACACCGCATTCCGCGGATTCGGCGGACCGCAGGGCGTCTACCTCATCGAGGACATCCTCGGCCGCGTCGCCCCGGCGCTCGGAATCGACCCGCTGGAGCTGCGCGAGAAGAACTTCTACCAGCCGGGTCAGTCCACCCCGTACGGCCAGCTCGTGAAGGATGCTGATCGCCTGGACTCCATCTGGAACCAGCTGCGCGACGAGGCCGACATCGATGCCCGCCGCGCGGAGATCGCCTCGTTCAACGAGAGCAGCGCCCACGTCAAGCGCGCGCTCACGATGACCCCGGTGAAATTCGGCATCTCGTTCAACTTCGCAGCCTTCAACCAGGCGGGCGCCCTCGTGCACGTCTACAAGGACGGCTCGGTGCTCATCAACCACGGCGGCACCGAGATGGGCCAGGGCCTGCACACGAAGATGCTGCAGGTCGCGGCGACCGCGCTCGGGCTCGAACTGCACCAGGTGCGACTCGCCCCCACGCGTACGGACAAGGTGCCGAATACGTCGGCGACTGCGGCATCCTCTGGTGCCGACCTCAACGGCGGTGCCGTGAAGAACGCGTGCGAGCAGATCCGCGAGCGGATGGCCGCGGTCGCGGGGCGCCTGCTGAACGCCGATGAGCGCGATGTGCGCTTCTCGGGCGGACTCATCACTGCGCTCGGCAACACGACGCAAGCGCTGACGTTCGCCGAGGTGGCCGAGGCCGCGTACCTGCAGCGCGTACAACTGTTCGCTGCCGGTTACTACCGCACCGAGGGTCTGCACTGGAACCCCGAGATCATGCAGGGATCGCCGTTCAAGTACTTCGCGTACGGCTGCGCTGCCAGCGAGGTCGAGGTCGACGAGTTCACGGGTGCGTACCGCATCCGGCGCGTGGATATCGTCCATGACGTCGGTGACTCGCTCTCCCCCATGCTCGACATCGGACAGATCGAGGGCGCGTACGTGCAGGGCGTCGGATGGCTCACTCTCGAGGAGCTGCGCTGGGACGAGTCGGATGGTCCGAACCGCGGGCGCCTGCAGACCCAGTCAGCGTCGACGTATAAACTGCCGAGCTTCTCGGAGATGCCTGAGGAGTTCACCGTGCGCCTCTTTGAAAATGCCCGCGAGGACGGCGCGGTCTACGGCTCAAAGGCCGTCGGTGAGCCGCCGTTCATGCTCGCCTTCAGCGCCCGCGAGGCGATCCGTGAGGCTGTTGCGGAGTTCGGTCCCGCAGGTCACATAGTCGACCTCGGTTCTCCTGCGACGCCGGAGGCGGTGTTCTGGGCAGTACAAGCGGCACAGGATGCGGCATCCGCCGACGTTCCTGAGCGCGAGCTCGCGCCCGCCACCTGAGGACATCATGGACTGGCTCGATGCCCTGCAGCGGCTGCGCGCCGAGCGCACCGCCGCCGTGCTCGTGACGATGGTCACCGTGCGCGGGCATGCGCCGCGCAACGGTGGCGCCAAGATGGTCGTGTCGGCGGATGCCGCATTCGGCACCGTCGGCGGCGGAAACCTCGAGGCGACGGCGACACAGAAGGCGCGTGAGCTCATCGCCTCCGGGTCGGCGGAGCCTTCCCTTCTCACGCTGACATTGAGCGACAAGGCGACGGTCGAGTACGGCGTGCAATGCTGCGGAGGAGAGGTCACCATGCTGCTGGAACCCGTCAGAGTCGTCCCGTCCGTGGCGGTGTTCGGCATCGGCCATGTCGGCATCGAACTCGCGCGCATCCTCTCCCGGCATGAGCTCGACCTGTACCTCGTCGACTCGCGGGCCTCGATGCTCGAGCCTTCACGCCTCGCGGTTCTGGATGACGCGGTCGCGCGGGTGCACGTCGTGCACGCGCCGGTGCCGGAGTCGGCACTCGCGGATCTGCCGGCCGGTGCGCATGTGCTGGTGATGACGCACGACCACGTCGAGGACCTCGCGATCGTCGACCAGGCGCTGCGCGCCGACGGACTCGGGTCGATCGGGCTCATCGGATCGGCATCGAAGTGGGCGCGGTTCCGCAAGAAGCTCACCGAGCTCGGCCAGAACGAGGATGCTCTCGCCAGAGTCACCACGCCCATCGGCGTCCCGGAGGTCACCGGAAAGCAACCAGCCGTCATCGCCGTGAGCGTCAGTGCGCGCATTCTGCAGCTGATCGACGAGGCTGCTGTTGAGGAGGGTGCCAGTGCCGAAGTCGCGGGTGCTGGGGTCGCGGGTGTCGAGGTTGCGGGTGAGTGAGGCGCGCAGCGCGCTGGTGACCGGCGCGGGATCCGGCATCGGGCGTGCGATCACGCTCGCGCTGCTCGCCGCGGGGTTCACCGTGACGCTCGCCGGACGGCGCGCGGATGCGCTCGATGAGACGATCGCGCTGGCGACTCTCTCGAATCCGGATGCTGTCGCTCTTGCTGTGCCCGCCGATGTCACCGAGTCGGCGCAGGTGGATTCGCTGTTCGCCGCGCATGCGGCGCGCTTCGGACGACTCGATGTGCTCATCAACAATGCCGGTGTGTTCGGTCCCAGCGCGAACGTCGGGAATCTGCGGCTCGAGGAGTGGGAGCGCACCTGGGCCGTGAATGTCACCGGAGCGGTGCTGTGCGCCGGGGCGGCGCTCCGGCAGATGCGTGCGCAGCATCCGCAGGGTGGGCGCATCATCAACAACGGATCAATCTCGGCGCAGACGCCGCGGCCGCTGTCGGCCGCGTACACGACGACGAAGCACGCGATCGCGGGGCTCACGAAGTCGATCGAACTCGATGGGCGCGCACACGGGATCACGGCGACTCAGCTCGACATCGGCAACGCTCGCACCGACCTCATCGACGCCATTGTCGGCGACGGCGTGCTGCAGGCCGACGGTTCGCGGCGCCCCGAGCCTGCGTTCGATGTGGCGCACGTTGCATCCCTCGTCGCAGGCGTCGCGTCGCTTCCCGCGGACGTGAGCGTCCCCCAGCTCACGGTCACCGCCGCCGGCATGCCCTTCATCGGCCGCGGCTGACCCGCGCGCCCGCGCTCCCCTACTTGGCGCCGAGGCCCCCGGTGGGCATCCACGCCCCCGCGCAGCGACGTAAATCAGGAGGGGCGTCGGCGACCAGAGGGGGCCTCGGCGACTACGGTCGCGCGCGGCCAGCTATCCGGGCGCGTGCGAGCGTCCGCGATCGCGCAGCCCGAGGAACGCGAGCGGCAGCGTCAGCAGCGACAGGGCGGTGGCGGCCAGAAGTGCGGGCGGGAACGCGAACGCAGCAGCGAGCGCTCCAACGACCATGGCGCCGAGACCGGTACCAGCGTCGAACCCGATGTTCCACACGGCGCTCGCGACGACGTGGTCCCGCCGGGGCACGGCCTCGAATGCGACGCCGAGGGTGAGGTTCTGCAGTGCTCCGTAGGCGATTCCGACCAGGGCCATGCCTGCCAGCAGCGCGGCAGTGCGTCCGGCATCCGCCACGGACCACGCGATCAACGCCATTCCGACCACCGTGACGATGACGAACGGCCACATGATTCGTCCCGCACCGACACGATCAGCGAGATGGCCCACACCCCAGCGCGACAGCGCTGCGAGCCCGGTAAGCAGCAGTAGTCCGAGCATCGCATCGAGGGCTGAGACTCCGAACTGCGGAACGAACGTGATGAGTGCTCCGCCGGCAAGGGTCACGCCGAGCAGCAGAAGCATCGGGGGAAGGAGACCGAGATAGCGGCGCATTCCGCGATGTGCGTGCTCCGGCTCGGGATGCGGGGGCAGAGCATCCAACCTCCGACCGAGCGGCACGGCGAAGGCGATTCCGATCACCGGCGCCGTGGCGAGGGCGAAGACCAGCCATACCCCGAGATGTTCAGCCAGCCACGGCGCTACGGACAGCAGCAGCACCTGGGGGCCCGCGATGCCAAGACCGAACGCACCAATGGCGCGACCGCGCCGGGCGGGTTCGACGAGCTCGGCGACAGCACTGCTGCCGCACACGGTGAGCACCGCGAATCCCGCACCGCGCACGGCTGCGAGCGCGAGGATTGGAAGCAGCGCGTCCGAGAGGAGGTGTGCGAGGGACGGTGCGCCGAGCAGGAAGAGTCCGGTGACGAGCACGGGCGTCCACCCGAACCGGCGGATCGCCGTGGGGACGAACAGCTGCACGAGCACGGTGAACAGCATGAAGACGCCGGTGACAGCGCCGACTCCAGCCTCGTCCGCTCCCCCACGCGCCGCCCACAGCGGGGCGATCGGCATGAGCAGCGCGTATCCGGAGAATCCAGCGACGACCATCCCGATGAGGGCGGGCATGCCCGGCTCCCGCCAGACCGAGGTTTGCTGCATCCGTTCATCCTTTCATCCGTGCGACCGCCGCCCAGCATCCTTCTATGCCAGAAGGTTTTCCTCGCTCCCAACGCGACAGGACCCGCGAAACCCCTCCCGCATCCCGGGAAGAGTCCGTCGCAAGCACCCGCACCGCGTCGCCACGCCCACACACGACCGTGCCCGGCGCCGCACAGGGCGACGCCGGGCACGAGAATCCGGGCACGAGGGCCAAGCCGGGCTAGCCGGCGAGCATGGCCTCGATCGGTCCGCGCACGAAGTACAGGGCGAAGCCGACGGCGACGACCCACAGCAGCCAGTGCACCTTGCGGGCGCGTCCGGAGAGTGCGTTGATGAGCGCCCAGGAGACGAAGCCGATGCCGATGCCGTTGGCGATCGAGTAGGTCAGCGGCATGGTGACGATCGTGAGGAACGCCGGCAGTGCCACGGAGAACTTCGTGAAGTTGATCTCCTTGATCTGCGCCATCATCATCGCACCGACGACGACCAGAGCAGCTGATCCGACCTCGATCGGCACGGTCAGCGTCAGCGGGGTGAAGAACATCGACAGCAGGAACAGCACGCCGACAGTGAGGGATGCGAGCCCGGTTCGGGCGCCCTCCCCGATGCCGGCGGCACTGTCGACGTAGACGGTGGCCGACGAGGACGAGGTGCCACCACCCGCGATGGCGCCGATGCCCTCGACGACGAATGCCGAGCGCAGGCGGGGGAAGGTGCCGTCCTTGTGCGCGAGACCGGCATTCTTCGCGAGACCGGTCATCGTGCCCATGGCGTCGAAGAAGTTCGTGAAGACCAGGGTGAAGACGAGCATCGTCGCCGACAGGATGCCGATGCGGCCGAAGGCGCCGAACAGATCGAACTGACCGACGAGGCCGAAGTCGGGGATGGTGAGGATCGCCGAAGGCAGTTCGGGGATCGTCATGTGCCAGCCGCCGGGGCTCTCCGCGCTCGATCCGAGCTGCAGCATCGCCTGGGCGATGATCGCGACGATCGTCGAGACGACGATGCCGATGAGGATTGCTCCGGGCACCCTGCGTGCGACCAGCACACCGATGAGCACGAGTGCGAAGAGGAAGATCAGTGTCGGCACGGACGCGATCGAACCGCCCTCACCGAGCTGCACGGGCGGACCGCCCGGGGTGCGGTTGACGAAGCCGGAGTCCACGAACCCGATGAAGGCGATGAACAGACCGATGCCGACGGTGATCGCAGCCTTGAGCGGACGCGGGATCGCCCGGAAGATCGCAGTGCGCGCTCCGGTGGCTCCCAGCAGCACGATGATGACACCGTTGATGATCACCAGGCCCATGGCCTCTTGCCAGGTGACGTTGCCGACGACGGCGACGGCGAGGAAGGAGTTGATGCCCAGGCCCGCGGCGAGCGCGAACGGCATCTTGGCGACGAGGCCGAACAGGATCGTGATGACTCCGGCGGTGAGGCCGGTGGCAGCGCCGATCTGCGCGGGGTCGAGTGAGTGGTTCTCAACGTCGGCGACGCCGCCGAGGATCAGGGGGTTGAGGATCACGATGTAGGCCATCGTGACGAAGGTGACAATTCCGCCTCGGATCTCGCGGGAGATCGTGGATCCCCGCTTCGTGATCTCGAAGAAGCGGTCGAGTTTGCTGACCTTCAAATCGGGTTCCGGGGTGTCCGCATCTTCGCGGACGGTGGCGGTTTGAGACATCTTTGTTCTCTCCTGCTCTGAGGGGTGCTGTGTGTTGCGGTGCGTGTCAGTACTCTGTGCGGGTGGTGAGGGTCGTCCATTCGGTGAAGGGTGCGACGCGCTGCACGGGCGGCAGCGTCTCCTGGGCGACCGGCATGATGGTCCGGTCGCTGTCCTCGCCTTCGAAGTAGCGGTAGAAGACGGCGTCATCGAAGCCGGCGTCCGCGGCGTCGTAGCGGTTCGCCGCGAAGTACACTCGATCGATCCGCGCCCACAGCGATGTGGCCAAGCACATCGGGCAGGGCTCGCAGCTGGTATAGAGGACGGCTCCGCTGAGGTCGAATGTTCCCAGCTGCTTGCAAGCGTTGCGGATCGCCGACACCTCGGCGTGCGCCGAGGGGTCAAGGTCTGCCGTGACGCGGTTCACTCCTTCGAAGACCTGGCCGTCGGCGGAGACGACCACAGCCCCGAACGGGCCACCTTCATTGCGAACGTTCTCTGTGGCGATCTCGATGGCGTGGGCGAGGTGCTCTGCCGCTGCCGGATCGGTGTCACCCTGAGCGACGTACGAGGCTGTCGTGGTTCCAGTGGAGTCCATGGGAGAGCTTCCTTGCTTCTTCTCGGTGTTCACAGGCCGATTCGGGTGCCCTGCTGGGGTCTTGAACGGCGAGAACGACGATAACAGCGAAAGGGCCCCGCGTCCACACTTTTCGGAATAACTATTCCGCACTGTGAGAATGTTGGTTACAGATCCGCAGTTACGGAGATATAGTCATTTTTATGACGCATTTTCGGATTAGTGAAGCGGCCGAGTTGGTGGGTGTCAGCGATGACACCGTGCGGCGCTGGGTGCAGATCGGTGTCCTGTCGCTGAATCACGACGCATCCGGCGTGCAGGTCGTCGACGGTGCGGAACTCGCCACCCACACCAAGACAATGTCCGTCGATCCCGCCGATGTCGGACATGTCCGCAGCAGTGCGCGCAACCGCTTCGTAGGACTCGTGACCAAGGTCGACATCGACGGGCTGATGGCACAGGTCGAGCTCCAGAGCGGCCCGCACCGCATCGTGTCGCTCATGTCGGCCGAGGCCGCGCGCGATCTGCGGTTGGAAGTCGGCTCCAAGGGCGTCGCCGTCATCAAGGCGACCATGGTCATTCTCGAAACAGAAAAGGAACCCTCCGCATGAGGCTCTCCCCCATCCGCGCGGTCGCGGCTCTCGCCATCACCGCGGCTCTCGCCCTGACCGGATGCGCCGCAAGTCCCGCAGATCCCGCAGATTCCGAGGCGACCGCGGTGCCGGTATCGCCCACGGGCCTGAGCGGCGAGCTCACGATCTTCGCCGCAGCATCCCTCTCGGGCGCCTTCGACCAGCTCGCCGCGGATTTCGAGGCGGAGAACCCCGAGGTCGATGTGCGGGCGGTCACGTATGACGGCTCATCCGTGCTCGCGACCCAGATCATCGAGGGCGCCGAGGTCGACGTGTTCGCCTCCGCCGACGAGCGCAACATGGCCAAGGTCACCGATGCCGGTCTCGCCGACGGCGCGGAGCCCTTCGCCACGAACACGCTCGAAATCGCCGTCGCGCCGGGCAACCCGCTCAGCATCGACGGACTCGATGCGCTGACGGACGACGCTGGCGACGAGCCGCTGACCGTCGTGCTGTGCGCGGCGGAGGTCCCGTGCGGCAACGCCTCGAAGACGTTGATCGAGGCGGCCGGAATCACGATCACGCCCGCCAGCGAGGAGCAGAACGTCACCGCCGTGCTCTCGAAAGTGAAGTCGGGTGAGGCGGATGCCGGACTCGTCTACCGCACGGACGTCAGCGCTGCCGGCCACGAGGTCCAAGGCGTGGAGATCGCGAACGCGGATGACGCGGTCAATGTGTATCCGCTCGTGTCGCTCGCCGACGCACCGAGCCCCGAGCTCGCAAGCGCCTTCGTCGAGTATGTGCTCTCCCCCGCCGGTCAGAAGGTCCTCGAGTCGTTCGGGTTCGGAGCCCCGTGACCCAGACCAGCCTTCAGCCTCCCCTGCTCCGGCCGTCGCGGTCGGTGCAGGGGAGGCTCCCCGCGTGGCTACTGGTGCCGGCGATCATCGGCGCCGTGCTGCTGGTGCTGCCGTTCATCGCGCTGCTCACCCGCCTGCAGTGGTCGGAGATGGTCACGGCCATCACCTCTCCCGAGGCGCAGCAGGCGCTCGGCCTCTCGCTACTGACCGCGACCATCGCCACGCTCATCTGCGTCGTGCTGGGGATTCCGCTGGCGATGCTCATCGCCCGCGCCTCGAACGGGCTGGCCGCCGTGCTGCGCACGCTCACCACGCTCCCCCTCGTGCTTCCGCCTCTCGTCGGCGGCATCGCCCTGCTCGCCCTGCTCGGGCGCAACGGTCTGCTCGGCGGTACCCTCGCCGTGCTCGGGATGCGTATCCCGTTCACCACCACCGCCGTCGTCATCGCCCAGGCGTTCGTCGCCCTGCCCTTCCTGGTGATCTCCGTCGAGGGATCCCTGCGCACGATCGACACCGGCCATGAGCGCGTCGCCGCGAGTCTCGGCGCGAGCCGGATGACGGTGTTCCGCCGTGTCACGCTGCCACTCGCCGCCCCCGGCATCCTTGCCGGCACCGTCTTGTGCTTCGCCAGGGCGCTGGGCGAGTTCGGCGCCACGGCGCTGTTCGCCGGCAACGCCCCCGGCGTGACCCGCACCATGCCACTGGCGATCTACACCGCGTTCAACGGCGCCGGAGTTCGCGAGGACACCGCCATCGCCCTCTCGCTCATGCTCATCCTCGTCGCGATCGCTGTCCTCGTTCTCATGCGCGGGTGGCGCCCGGGAGCGATGCGATGACGGGCGACGCAGCGATGACGGGCGGCACAGCGGATCTCGTCGTCGACGTCCACGCACAGGTCGGTGGGTTCGACCTCAAAAGTGCCGTGCGTGCCGCGCCCGGTGAGATCCTCGCGATCCTCGGGCCCAACGGCGCCGGCAAGTCGACACTTCTCGGTGCGATCGCCGGTCACGTCCGCGACGTGACCGGCACGATCCGACTCGGCAACGTCGAGCTGCACGCGCCAAGCGGCCTGCGCGTGCCACCCGAGCACCGCCGAGTCGGACTGCTCGGCCAGCGCTCGCTTTTGTTTCCGCACCTATCGGTGCTCGAGAACATCGCCTTCGGACCGCGCGCGCAGGGCGTCAGGCGGGCGGATGCTCGCGCTCAAGCCCTGCGCCTGCTCGACGAGGTCGGTCTTGCCGGTTTCGGTGACCGGCGTCCGTCGCAGTTGTCGGGCGGTCAGCAGCAGCGGGCCGCGATCGCGCGGGCCCTTGCGGCTGACCCGGGCGCCCTGCTCCTGGATGAGCCGTTCTCGGGGCTCGATGCGCAGACCGCCGCACAGGCGCGGCGTCTCATCGCCGAACTGCGCAACCGGCGCGGCATCCCGATGATTCTCGTGACCCACGACGTCGTCGATGCCGTCGTGCTCGCCGAGCGCACCACCGTCCTGGAGGACGGCGCCGTCGTGCAGGAGGGCACGACGCGTGATGTTCTCGGCCACCCCGGATCGGCGTTCGTCGCCGCTCTCGCCGGGGTCAATCTCGTCACCGGCCGCGCGGATGCTGCTGGCGGACTCGTGCACCTCGGCGCCGGGGGGCCGCCGCTGGTATTCCCGAGTCGGCCGGTCGCGCGCGCCGGTGACGAATTGACGGCGGCCTTCGCCCCTGGCGCGGTCCGCGTCCGGACCCTGGATGCCGCGGCAACCGACCCTGCCCTGATCGAGTGGACCGGCACCGTGCAGTCGCTTGAGCCGATCCCCGGCGGCATCCGGATCACGTGCGTCGAGTACCCCGACATCGCCGTGGACTGCTCGTCGTCTGCCGCGGTCGGAATCGGCGTGCAGCCGGGAGCTCGCCTGTCGTTCGCCCTCTCCCCCGCCGACACCTCGGTGCGCCCAGCCGCCTGACTGGTGCTACCGTTCCTCTCGAAGGAGGTATCGGTGATGTCCACTGACGCAGACCGCGTAGAGCCGCAGCGCTCCAAGGCGCGACAGCTGCCGTCGCTCGGTCTCGTGGACCGTTTCGACCGTCCGATGCGCGACCTTCGCATCTCGGTCACCGATCGGTGCAACTTCCGCTGCGTCTACTGCATGCCGAAAAAGGTATTTGGTCGAGACTATTCATTCCTTGATCGGAATGAACTGCTCAGTTTCGAAGAGATCGAGCGCGTTGCACGCATCTCCGCCGCCCACGGCGTGCGCAAGATCCGTCTCACCGGCGGCGAACCGCTGCTGCGTCGCGGCATCGAGGGCCTCATCGAACGACTCGCTGCGCTCCGCACCCCCGAGGGCGAGCGGCTCGAGATCGCACTGACCACGAACGGGTCGGCTCTCGCCGTGAAGGCCGCAGCTCTCAAGGCTGCGGGCCTTGACCGCGTGACGGTATCGATCGATTCCCTCGACGACGAGCTGTTCCAGAGCATCAACGATGTGCGCTTTCCGGTGTCGCGCGTGCTCGATGGGATCGACGCCGCCCACCAGGCCGGGCTCGGCCCCATCAAATTGAACATGGTCGTCAAGCGCGGTGTGAACGACGGCGAGATCCTCGATATGGCCGCCCATTTCAAGGACACGCCCTTCACGCTGCGGTTCATCGAGTTCATGGACGTCGGCACGACCAACGGCTGGTCACTCGATGAGGTCGTTCCCTCATCGGAGATCATCGAACGCATCGGCGCCGTGTTCCCCCTCGAGCAGATCGCACCGGTCGTCCCGGGAGAGGTCGCCAAGCGGTGGCGCTATCGTGACGGCGGCGGCGAGGTCGGCGTCATCTCCTCCGTGACGAATGCCTTCTGCGGCACATGCAACCGTGCGCGCATCTCGACCGAGGGAAAACTCTTCACGTGCCTCTTCGCCGACGAAGGACACGACCTGCGCGCCCTGCTGCGCGGTGGCGCCGATGATGCCGAACTCGCCTCGGCGATGGCATCCATCTGGGGCGCGCGCGATGACCGCTATTCCGAGATCCGTTCCGAACTCACCCCGGGTCTGCGCCAGGCGCGCAACCGCATCGAGATGAGCTACATCGGCGGCTGAGATCACACCCCCGCGGGTGCGCCGCTGATGACCTCTCCCCCGACGTCGACGAACGAGCGGATGCCGCCGGCGAGGTAGCGGGCGTCGATCCCCCGTTCCCGCAGTTCGCGGACGGCACGACGCGCACGCGGGTCTCGTTCGCAGTAGATGATGAGCTCGCCATCGGCCTCCGGCGAGCGCCCGCTCTCGATATCGCCGACAGGAAGGTGGATGCTGCCAGGAATGCGGCGCTGTGCGACCTCATCGCTCTCGCGCACGTCGACCAGCGTGGGCGTCTCCCCCGCGCGTAGCCGCGCGAGAAGCTCCGCAGCGGAGACAGCCGTGCCATCGTCGGATACGCCGCAGAACAGCTCGTAGTCGATGAGCTCGGTCACGGGAACAGCATCCGCGGGGCGTGCGTATCGGATCTCACGCGTTCCCGCGCTCAGCGCGTCATAGACGAGGATGCGTCCGATCAGCGGATCGCCGATGCCGGTGATGAGCTTGATCGTCTCGGTTGCGAGGAACGACCCGACCGCCGGGCAGAGGCTCGGCAGCACTCCGCCGATCTCGCAGGAGAGCGCCTCTTCGGGCGGCGGGGGCGTGGGGAACAGATCGCGATACGTCGGCCCCTGCCCTTCCCACGAAACTCCGACCTGCCCTTGGAACCGCAGAATAGAGCCCCAGACCAGCGGTTTTCCTGCCAAAGCCGCGGCGTCGCTCACGAGATAGCGGGTCGGGAAGTTGTCGCTGCCGTCGATCACGAGGTCGTAGTCCGCAAGGATCTCGGGGAGGTTGGCGGCGCTCAGACGCACATCGTGAGTGATCACGTGACAGTCGGGGTCGATGGCGCGCACCGTGTCCGCCAGGGAATCGGTCTTGCGCGATCCGATGTCTGCGACGCCATGGCTGAGCTGGCGGTGCAGGTTCGACAGCTCGACGATGTCGTCATCGGCGACGCCGATGGTGCCGATGCCGGCAGCCGCGAGCACGGGGACGACAGCGCTGCCCAGTCCCCCGGCGCCCACGACGAGCACGCGTGCCGCTCGCAGTCGCCGCTGGGCGGACTCGCCGAACCCCGGCAGCATCAGCTGACGGCTGTAGCGCTCCAGGCGCTCGGGCTCCAGTGCGGCACCCGGTTCAACGAGCGGGATCATGGGTTCAGTGTACCCACCCCGAAACCGAGCGAATCCGTCTGGTGAGAGAGATATTTCACTATATGGAGTGCGCGCACCCCTGGGTTAGGATCGTGATCATGGCAGACGTGACCGTACGATACTTCGCGGCTGCGGCCGAGGCCGCCGGTCGCGAGCAGGAGCTGATCGCGTTCGATTCCGCCCCGACGGTGGGCGATGTGCACGACCGCCTGCTCGCATCGTACGGACAGCCGATGGCACGTGTGCTGCGCTCGGGATCGTTCCTCGTCGATGGCACAGTGAGCCGCGACCATGCGAAACCCGCTGGACTCTCGATCGACGTCCTGCCGCAGTTCGCCGGGGGATGAGCGTGCGCACGCCCGCCGATCACGCGCTCGAGATCGCCGAGCTGCTGCGCCCACTGCGCACCCGTCTCTGCGACCCTCGTCACGCCGACCGCGTGCCGCTCTCCGAAGCTCTCGGCCGGCTGCTCGCCGAGGACGTCGCCAGTCCCGGCTCGGTGCCGCCGTTCGCGAACTCGCAGATGGACGGCTATGCGGTCCGCAGCGCGGATGTGCACGCAGCATCCGCCGTCTCACCCGTGACGCTTCCCGTCGGCGCGACCAGCGCCGCGGGCGATCCGATCCGCACTCACGTCCCGGGCACGGCTTCCCCCGTGATGACCGGGGCGCCGATCCCGAACGGGGCGGATGCCGTCATCCCGATCGAGCTCGCCGATCCGCCGCATTTCGCGGGAATCGGTGCCGACCGTCGCGATGCGGAGCCCGGCACGACCGTCTCGTTCGCAGCCCCCGTGAATGCGGGCACCTTCGTGCGTCCGGCCGGTGCCGACCTCGCTCGAGGCGCCGTCATCCTGCGCACCGCGACGCGCCTGGGTCCGGTCGGCCTGGGTTCGCTGGCTGCAGCCGGGGTCGCCGAGGTTCCGGTGCGCCCGCGTCCCAGGGTGCTGCTGCTGTCCACCGGTGACGAGTTGCGCGCACCGGGGGAGCCTCTGGCCCCCGGACAGATCCATGATGCGAACACGACGTCGCTGACGGCTGCGCTGCGTGAGTCGGGCGCCGTCGTCGTGCACGCGTCCGTGCCGGATGCTGCCTCTGCTGTCCTCGAGGAGATCGCACGGCATCCGGACATCGATGTCGTCGTCACAGCCGGAGGAGTGAGCGCGGGAGCCTTCGAAGTGGTCCGCGATGCGCTCGAGGATGCCGGCGTCACGTTCGAGCCGATCGCCATGCAGCCGGGTGGGCCGCAGGGCTTCGGCGCCGTCCGCAGCGAGAGCGGTCGCAGCATCCCGATCGTCGCCTTCCCCGGCAATCCGGTGTCGGCGCTGCTCTCGTTCGAGATGTTCCTGCGCCCGCTGCTGCGCGAACTCGTCGGTCTTGCGCCGATGC
The DNA here is from genome assembly GCF_052099035.1 of Microbacterium sp. Taxonomy (GTDB): domain Bacteria; phylum Actinomycetota; class Actinomycetes; order Actinomycetales; family Microbacteriaceae; genus Microbacterium. The sequence continues at coordinate 63,466 of NZ_JBQDSX010000010.1, forward strand.
GTGAGATCACGCATGCACCGCTCGCGCATGCGATCACGTCGCCTCGCGCCAAGCATCAGGTGCGCCGTGGCACGCTGCGCGCGGACGGTACGGTCGAGGTGGGAGCGCCGGGCTCGCACCTGCTGCACGACTACGCGCGTGCGACGGTGCTGGCGCATATTCCGATCGGTGTGGATGCCCTCGCCGAGGGTGCCGAAGTGGAGATCTGGAGGATCGATGACTGACCTGACCCACCTGCGGGCCGATGGCTCGGCGCATATGGTCGATGTCACCGACAAGGCCGTCACGCGGCGCGAAGCACGTGCCCAGGCCGTGCTCGTCACTACCACCGATGTCGTCTCGCGCATCGCCGACGGTTCGCTGCCGAAGGGCGAGGCGCTCGGCACTGCGCGTCTGGCCGGAATCATGGGCGCCAAGCAGACGTCGACGCTCATTCCGCTGTGCCATCCGTTGCCGCTGACGAAGCTCGCCGTCGACCTCGAGCCCTCCGGTGACCGCGTAACTATCACCGCCACTGCCGTCACCAATGGCGTCACCGGCGTAGAGATGGAAGCCCTGACCGCCGCGAACATCGCCGCCCTCACGCTCTACGACATGATCAAGGCCGTCGACAACCACGCCGTCATCACCGACGTGAAGGTGCTGGCGAAGTCGGGCGGCAAGAGCGGCGACTGGTCGATCGAATGAGCCGCAGCGCCCGCGTCCTCGTCGTCTCCACGCGGGCGGCGGGCGGGCAGTACTCCGATCGCACCGGTCCCGTCATTCGCGACTGGCTGGTGGAACGCGGGTTCGAGACACCGGATCCGATCGTCGCGCCCGATGCCGAGGTCGCTTCCGCTCTGCGGCGTGTGCTGGCCGAGCATCCCGATGTTCTGCTGACGACAGGGGGCACGGGAGTCTCGCCGGATGACCGCACGCCCGAGGCGACGCTCGCCGTGCTGGATGCCGAGCTGCCCGGTCTCTCGGAAGAGCTGCGCCGTCGCGGTGCCGAGAAGACACCGAGCGCGCTGCTGTCCCGCGGGCGTGCCGGCGTGGCAGGGCGCACGGTCGTGATGAATCTCCCCGGGTCCACCGGGGGAGTGCGCGACGGCCTCGAGGTGCTGGGCGGCGTGCTCGATCACCTGCTCGACCAGCTCGCCGGTGGCGATCACTGATTTCCCCTTCCGCCGAGCCCCCCTCGGGTCGTCGACGCCCCTCCTGAGATACGTAATCCAGAGGGGGCGTGGACAGCGCGAGGGGGCGTCGGCGGGTCAGGACAGCGAGGTGAGCCAGTTATCCAGGAGGTGGTGGCCGTGCTGGGTGAGGATGCTCTCGGGATGGAACTGCACCCCGACGATCGGCAGCTCGCGATGCGCGATCGCCATGACGGTCCCGGATGCCGTGCGCGCAGTGACCGCAAGCTCGGGAGGCAGCTCGCCTTCGGCGAGCGCGAGGGAGTGGTAGCGGCCGACGTCGAGGGGCGAGGGGATGCCGTCGAACAGACCAGTCCCGTCGTGTTCGATGGTGGAGACCATGCCGTGCATGAGCTCCGGTGCCTCTGACACGTCAGTGCCGAACGCTGTACCGATCGACTGATGCCCGAGGCAGACGCCGAGCAGCGGCATCCGCGTCTCGGCGCACAGCGTGACGATATCGACCGAAGCTCCGGCATCCCGCGGACGTCCGGGACCGGGGGAGAGCAGCACGCCGTCGTATCGGGGGAGGAGGGCGGCAAAGCCGGCCGCGTCCGCAGCATCCGCCTCGATCATGTCGATGCGCGCGCCGAGCTCGCGGAGGTAGCCGACGAGCGTGTGCACGAAGCTGTCGTGGTTGTCGACGACGAGCACGCGTGCGTTCACTCCAGGTCGACCTCGTCCGGCGTGATGAGCGGACTCACCCACGGGAACACGTAGAAGAACAGCCCGTAGAGGATCGCGGCGATGACGACGAGCAGGATCAGCACGCGCAGCCACCACGGGCCGGGAAGAATGCGCCACAGCGCTGCGTACATGTCAGTGCTCCTAGAGGGACGGGGGTGCGATCTCGGCGACGGGCTCGAGGGAGGCGGGTGGACCCTCAGCGCGGGGCTGGAATCCTTCGAAGACGGCGTAGCCGACGATGCGCTCGGCGAGGGAGTACAGAGGCGAACATGCCGTGAGAGTCATATATCGCTCTCCGGTGGCGGCACCAGGCACCTGCGGGACATCGAGCAGCACGTCGACCTGGTCGGGCGTGACATATTCAAGGGTGCGGAAGCGGTAGGTGTACCAGCCCTCCGGGGTCTCCACGACGATGGCGTCGTTGATGCGCAGCTTGTCCATGCGGTTCAGCGGTGCGCCCCAGGTGGTGCGGTGGCCGGCCATGGAGAAATTGCCGACCTGACCCGGCATCACGGATTGGTCGTAGACGCCGATCCATCCGTTGTCGAGTGTCATCGGACGCGTCGTGCCGCCGGCGAGCGCGACGTTGTAGTCCTGGCCGAACCGAGGGATCAGCATCTGCGCGAACTTCATGCCCGCTTCGGGGTGCGCGAGCACCGGCGGCTCGTACCAGGTGTCGCCATCCTCCTCGGTGACGGCGGGGGGCGGCTCGGGTACCGGGAGCTCGGCCCACTCCTGAGAGACGGCCTGGCCCTCGCTGTTGCTCTGTGCACCGATGATCATGTCGCCGATCCACATCTGCCACGAGACGAACAGCAGAACGAGCACGCCGGCGGTCAACAGCAGCTCACCCAGCACGCTCGTGAACGTCGCCCGCGATCGTCGACGCCTGCGGCGAGCGCGCCGAGTCGGCTGCGAGGCGGATGCAGTCATAGGCGCGATCATATCCGGCGAAGTTTGCAACCAACCGACGAAGCGGGAAGAACCGACGGTCATGGGTAGAATGGCGGCATGGCACGTGACCGCAAGAATGAAGAACCCGTCGTCGAGCGGGCTGAGGGCGAAGCCGCCCCCAACGCCGTCTGGTTCAAGCCCGTCATGCTCGGGTTCATGCTGCTGGGGCTCGCGTGGATCCTCGTGTTCTACATCTCGGGCATGCAGTTCCCGGTTCCCGGCATCGGCTCGTGGAACCTCGCCATCGGCCTGGGCATCGCGCTCGTCGGCTTCCTGATGACGACGCGCTGGCGATAAGCGCGCACTGACTTATTCGAAATGCCTCTCGCTCCGGCGAGGGGCATTTTTCGTGGATGCTGGGGCTGCGCCTGACTAGGCTCGGAACATGTCCGAGACCGAAAACAACCCGCTGCTGCCCGCCGCGTACGACGTCGTATGGTCAGTTGCTGTTCTCGGGGCGTTGCTTCTCCTGGTGATCGCGCTGGTCTCACTCTCTCGGACCGCGAAGCGCATCACATCGTTTCACGCGCTGATCTGGACGCTCGCGGCGATCTTCATCCCGTATGTCGGGCCCCTCTCGTGGCTGTTCATCGGTCGTCGCGCTGCGAATGCTCCGCGCGAGACGAGGTCGGCTCAGAATCACACAGGAAGCTCGACGCTGGCTTCCTGATTTCCGCCGCACTGTTCGGTGCCGTCGATCCGCACCCAGTCGACGGGCACATATCCCTCGTCGATGATTGAGCTCGAAGCATCCGTCAGTCGATAACCCATCATCGCCTTGCCACCGAGAATGAAATGGGCTGTCCACCCCTCCGCACTCGATCCGTTCAGATCGCTCAGGCTCGTCTGTCCCGGCGTGCTCGGCAGGGCGGGGGAGCAGCTCTCGCCATCGCACACCTCGAGCGTCAGCCCCGGCTGCGGAGTCTTCAACGTGATCGTCGCGGTGCTTCCGTACCCGATCGCCGGGCAGGCCTCTACAGTCGCCCCGCAACCCGTCAGCGCAACCGAGCCGAGGAGCATCATGCTCACCGTCGCCACCACGCTCCTGCGCATGCAGTCATGCTAGGTCATCCCGTCACGGACAGCCGGATGCCGTAAAGCATGCGCCTCTGGGAGACTCATCGAATGGCATCCGACCAGCGTGTGACCTTGGTCCCCAGTGAGCACGAGCATTGGGCACGGATGGCCGGCGAGATGGCTGTGCTGCTCTCGTCGTATCTGCCCGCCGCCACGATCGAGCACATCGGTTCCACCGCAGTCCCCGGATTGCCCGCCAAGCCCGTCGTCGATCTCGCCGTCGGCATGGATGCTGGGGGAGTCGAGCGCTCCGCGCACGAGCTGGCACGACGAGGGTTCGATCTTGAGGGAGAAAGGGCCGGGCATGCGTGGCTGAGCTGGCCGGATCGATCGGACCGCACATTCGTCATCCACGTCTTCGAATTTCAGGGTGTCGAGTGGAAGAGGCGACTGCGCTTTCGTGACATCCTCGTCTCCGACGCGGAGAGCCGTGCGAAGTACCTGGCTGTAAAGCAGACGGCGGCTGCCACAGCGACGGGCTGGGGCGACTACACCCGAGCGAAGGCTGCTGTCGTCTTCAGCATCCTGGACGAGATTGGACCAATATAGGTGACGAAACGAGCCGCACAGTCATCGCAGATGTCTGTCGAATTCCCAACCCAGAAGGGATCGATCGCACGGAATATGTCGAGCTCGGGGGCGTCCAGCAGTTCGTCTCGATTCGAGGTCAGAGCACGTCGAACCCGGTGCTCATCGTGTGTGCCGCATATTTGTCCGCCCCGGCAAACCTGTCGCCGTACTACAGCGACGACGAGCTGGAGCTGATCGGCGCGGGACAGCAGTCATCCATGTCTAAGCTGCTCCCCCAAGTGCTCGGCTTCGATGCACGGGAGCGGACCAGGCTCGAAGTGCCGATCGTCCTCTTCCTCGGACGCCACGATTGGACGACCGCGACACCACCTGTCGAGCGCTGGATTGAACGGGTGACGGCACCCTCGAAGGACATCGTCTGGTTCGAGAACTCGGCGCACATTTGCATGCTCGACGAACCGGGGAAGTTCCTCGTGAGTCTCGTGAACCTGGCCCTGCCGCACGCGAGGGTCGCGTAGTAGCTACTTCGTCTGGTTCGGATGCTTGGCGTGCACCTGCTCGAGGAATACTGTCTGACCTTCTACGAAGAACCAGATGCGAGCGTCCCCTTGAGCGGTCGGTTTGTGTTGCCAACGCACGTAGCTCTTCCCGGCCCGAGTGATCGTGCCGAGTTCTTCACCCTTCAGCGGGTAGTTCGTTGGAGTACGCTCGGTCGGCGTCCGGGTCAGGAAGTCCCACGAGTCTGCAAGTGGCCCGCGAATTGTCGCCGCCAGATCCCGCCATCCTCTCTGCCCACCCACTGAAGCAAAGCAGAGGAGATACTCCGACTTCTTCGTCGGTCGCTGAACATGGTCGACCTTGGGCACGATCAGGGACGCTCAACCGGCGTCTGGAAGTCGATCCACTCGATCGAGGATCCCGCGAGACCCGCGGCAATCGCAGTCGCCGTCTCACGCCAGGAAGTCAGCTCCGCCACAGCGATGTGTGCCTGACCGGTGGAGAAGGATGCTCTCGCCGCGTCAATGAGATTCTGCGCGCAACTTGCCTGGTCTGCATCAGAAAGCGCAAGCATCCACTCGAACTTTCGAGCCATTCGTGATGCGAGCGTGCCTTGATCATCGAGTGTGACAGTGATGAGGTCGGCTGCGAACTGAAGAAGCAGAGCGCGCGCGTCCGCCTCGCGTTGTGACATCAGCACGAGCGTCTCACCATCGCGCCGCGTGACCTGCACCGGATGTTCCTCGGCCTCAGCAAACACGTCGGCGGAGTGCTTGCTCAGATCGGATGAGCGACGAGTCGTCGTACGGACGTCGTTGAGGAGAGTCATTGTCTCATCTTATTCGGAACGTATTCGGAAGTCTAGTTATCCACAGTTCTATCCACAGCCTGGGGAGAATTACACCGTTGTTATTCACAGGGGTGGACAACCCTGTTAACAACTCCTGATCTGGCGGTTAAGCCAGGATGATCAGCGGAGGCACGAAGGCGACGACGACGAGCAGCACGACCGTCACCGCCACGAGCAGGACGATCTGCCACGCGCGCTGGGACCGTTTTCGGGTCCGAGTGAGGATGTACGCGACGAGGGCGCCCACGACAGCGCCGCCGAGGTGCGCCTGCCAGGCGATCCCGCCGACGAAGAAACCGAAGGCGAAGTTGATGCCGAGCACGATGAGGATGCCGGTGACGTTGGCGCCGATGTGGCGTCCGATGATCAAGAGCGCCGCCATCAGGCCGAAGATCGCACCCGATGCGCCGACCGTCGCTGTATTCGGGGCGATGAGCGCGACCGCCACCGAGCCGCCGAGACCGCTGATCAGATACAGCGCGAGGTAGCGGGCGCGGCCGAGCATGGGCTCGAGACTCTGCCCCAGCATCCACAGGGCGAGCATGTTGAGCGCGAGATGAATGAATCCGCCGTGCACGAACAGCGCCGTGAGCAGCCGCCAGGACTCGAAAGGCATTCCGGAAAGGCTGGGGTACAGGTAGCCGGCGTGAAACAGGAGGGCACCGGTGATCTGATCGCCGAGACCCGGGATGAGCTGCACCAGCCCGATGAACGACGTGATCGCGAGAAGCACGTACGTGACGACGGGCTTGCCGCCGCGCGCAGCGATCGCGACGGGACCGGCGGAGCGGCGTCCCCACTGGCGCTGGGCCCGCTTCTGCGCGGGAGTGCGGTTCTGCTGCTGTTCTTTCATGCACTCCGGGCAGATGACGCCGACAGCCGCCTGCGTCTGGCACTCAGGGCAGATCGTGCGCATGCAGCGCTGGCAGAGCACGAAGCTCTGCCGATCCGGATGGCGATAGCAGTAATTGTCGCGATTGCTCGCGAACTCAGAAGACGTCATCCGGATCGGCCAGTGCTGCGCGGGTCAGACCGCGGCGATGTCGACCGACTGCAGGACGACGTCCTCGACGGGACGGTCTCCGCCACCGGTGCGCACTGCGGCGATCTCGTCGACGACCTTCTTCGAGGCGTCATCGGCGACCTCACCGAAGATCGTGTGCTTGCCCTGCAGCCACGGCGTCGGGTCGGTGGTGATGAAGAACTGCGAGCCGTTCGTGCCCTCGGCCTTGCCGGTGATCGCGTTGCGGCGCAGGCCCGCGTTGGCCATGGCGAGGATGTAGGGCTCGTTGAAGTTGAGCTCCGCATTGATCTCGTCATCGAAGTTGTAGCCAGGACCACCGACGCCCTGACCGAGCGGGTCGCCGCCCTGGATCATGAAGTTCGGGATGATGCGGTGGAAGATGACGTCCTTGTAGAGCGGACCCTCGCCGGGCTTTCCGGTGGCGGGGTGGGTCCAGTCCTGAGTTCCATCGGAGAGGCCGACGAAGTTCTTGACGGTCTTCGGAGCGTGATCGCCGAAGAGGTTGACGACGATGTCGCCGTGGTTGGTGTGCAGAGTTGCGACGTGAGAGTGCTGAGCCATGCAGGTATTCTCTCAGAGCATTCGTATGAGATGGCCGATTCTCTCCCTCTACCCAGACTCGTCTGGCAAGATAGTGAACCCGTACTCCAAGTCGACAGGAGAACAACCGTGAGCCTGACCCGCAAGCGCAAGAAAGAACTGCGCCGTCTGCAGAACGACGCCACCGATCTCTGGGAGCACCAGCAGGAGCTCGTCGGCCACGCCGCTGGAATCGCTCGTGAAGCTGGCCGCCAGCTCGGCAACGCCGGTCGCGAGCAGGTTTTCCCGGTCGTCCAGGATGCGTACAAGCGCAACGTCGCCCCGACCGTTGACCGCGGCATCAAGATCGGCCGCCACGTCGTGGACGACAAGGTCGTTCCGCTCGTCGGCGGCGTCGTCGGCAGCGCACTGTCGGCATGGGATGTCGCCAACGCGAAGCGTCAGGGGCTGACGGTCTCCAACGGCCGCATCGTCAAGAAGAAGCAGGGCCCCGGCCTCGGTTCGATCGTCGCGATCGTCCTCGGTGCCGCAGCTGCCGCTGGCGTGCTCTACGCCGCTTGGCAGGCACTGCGCGCAGACGACGAGCTCTGGGTCGCCGACGACCCGCTCGCAGCACCCGACGCGTGAGTCTCGACCGGGTTCGGGATGCCGCGGCCGCCCGTGGTCTCGACATCGAGATCCGCGAGCGACCGAACGCAGGCAGCCTCCATGAGGCTGCGGAGCTGCTCGGCATCCCGGCATCCGGCATCGTCAAGACCCTCGTGGTCAAGCGCCGCGACGACACATATCTGTTTGCGCTGGTTCCCGGCGGACGCTCGATCTCGTGGCCAAAGCTCCGCACCCTCGTCGGCGTGAACAAGCTGCGCCTGCCTGAGCCCGAACTCGCACTGGCCGCCACCGGATTCGAACGCGGCACCATCGTTCCCATCGGCAGCACGACGGACTGGCCGATCTACGCCGACGAGTCGCTGGTCGGACAGCGCATCGCGATGGGCGCAGGAGCCCACGGATACAGCCTGTTCGTGGATGCTGACGCGCTGATCGCCGCCTACGGCGCGACGGTCGCCGACATCTCCGTGCCGGAGTAACCGCTTCCGCCCCTTCGACAGGCTCAGGGATCGAGGTGCGTCAGATCACGCCGCCCTTGCGCAGGGCGATGTCGACGAGCTTCACCCTCTGTAGCTTCGCGACTTCTGGCACCGGGAACCATCCGGCCATGTCGGTGGAGCCGTCCTTCTCGAAGCGAAGCTTGCCGCCGGTGATCTCCGCACGATAGATGACACGCAACGTGTGCAGCGGAGCATCCGATTCAGGCGACCGGCGGCCCGCCGGGATCACACGCGAGTGGATGCCGAGCAGCTCAAGCACCTTCGCCGAGTACCCGGTTTCCTCGCGGACTTCACGACGCACCGCGTCATCGGGATCCTCGCCGGGCTCAAGGCCCCCGCCCGGCATCGTCCATGCGATGCGGCGACCACCCGTCCAGCGCGCGAGCAGCACCCTGCTCTCATCATCGGTGATGACGGCATATGCTGCGACGCGCAAATCCATGGACTCACTGTACTTGTACGCCGACCAAGTACGCGGCGAGAGGAGAGCGAGCGAGCTCAGCGCCCGATCGCGTCCAGCGCCTTCTCGAGCCGCGCGACCGTTCCGTCGACGTCAGCGAGCTTGTCGAGCCCGAACAGACCGAGGCGGAATGTCGAGAATCCAGCCGGCTCGTCGCAGTGCAGCGGAACGCCGGCCGCGACCTGAATGCCCTGTTCCTTGAACGCCGTGCCCGACTTCAACGCGGGATCATCGGTGTGCACGACGACGACGCCCGGCGCCGCATAGTCGGATGCCGCGACCGACGGCAGTCCGCGTGCGGCCAGGAGTTCCCGCACCCGCGTCCCGAGTTCGATCTGGGCATCGCGAAGACGAGAGAAGCCGCGATCACGCGTCTCGATCATCGCTGCGAGGTTCCGCAGGAGCGAGTCGGTCGGCATCGTCGCATGGTACGCGGCGCGTCCTGCTCGGTACTCGTCGGCGATCGACAGCCACTTCGCCAGGTCCATCGCGAAGCTCGTCGAAGTCCGGCTGGTGACGGCATCCCGCCCCGTCTCACTGAGCATCACGTAACCGGCGCCGGGCGTCCCGCTCCAGCCCTTCTGCGGTGCGCTGAGCAGCACGTCGACACCGAGCGCGGCCATGTCGACCCACATGGCACCCGAGGCGATGCAGTCCAGCACCAGCAGACCGCCGACCTCGTGCGTGGCATCGGCGAGCGCACGAATGTAGTCATCCGGCAGGATCATGCCTGCCGCGGTCTCGACATGCGGCGCGAAGACGACTTCGGGCTGACGGGCTCGGATCGCCGCGACCACGTCGTCGATGGGAGCAGGCGACCATGCCGCCTGCACATCGTCGCTGTCCGGGCGCGCCGTCAGTACCGTGACGTCGTCGCTGATGCCGCCGGCATCCAGAATCTGCGACCAGCGGAACGAGAACAGGCCGTTGCGGACGACCAGCGCGCGCCTACCTGTCGCCAGCTGACGGGCAACGGACTCCATCGCGTAGGTGCCGCCGCCGGGGACGATCACAGAGGTATGCGCGTTATATGCCTCTTCGAGAATGCTGAGGATTTGCGGCATCGCCTCGACGAATCGAGCGGACATGTGGTTGAGCGAACGATCAGTGAAGACCACCGAGTATTCGAGCAGTCCACCGGGATCGACGTCATCGTGCGGAAGTTCGGTCATGCGCCCAGCATCCCATATTGTCCGATCCTCTCATTGAGGGAATTGATAGAAGGTGAGACGAATGCCCCAACGCGATCGTTACCAAACGTCGCGATTTCGCGCCGGAGCTACTGAATTCTGCCCTGTCGACTTGCCTCATCTTCCTTCTGAAGCCGGGCACGGTCATCCCTGAGACCATCGCGCACCCCCTTGCGGACGGCGCCATAGACGGAATAGGTCAACACTCCGATCGCCACGACAGTGAGGGCGAGAGATGAAAGCGGGTCCATAAGTTGTCCTCCAAGTTTCGGTCGACTTTACGCCGTCGTTTCGCCCGCTGGGGAGCCCCCCGTTCCCGCTCGAAGGGAAAAGCCAATTGCTAACTTGTCAGGTCAGCTTCTGGACGGCTTCGCCGCGTAGTGGTGGCCGAGTGTATCCGCGCCTGGTGACCTCTAGGCGCGCGGACAGGACAACTCGGATGAGATTCTGCCAAGCCGAATGAGACGAAGGACAACTTGAGCGAGAATCTGCCAACTCGAGTGAGACTGGAAGCCTACAAACGCAGTGGATTTGAGGTCGCGCGGAGGGCATGACACTGTGGAGAGGATGCTTCTTCTCTCCATGTGCGCCCCGATCCGGGATGGTGACACACTCTGACTTCCGCCGGCTCGACTGAGCCGAGAAGGTCACCGCACGCTGCGCATATCGATGCGCGGTCGGGTAGGGCGAGCCTGATTCGCCCGCCACGCATCGATGAGGGAATCGACCTCTGGCGCATTGCCCGCGACTCGCAGACCCTCGATCTGAACTCGTCGTACGCCTACGTTCTATACGCTCGCGACTTCGCGTCGACCTGCCGGATCGCTCTCGTCGACGAGCATCCGGCCGGGTTCGTGCTCGGGTATCGGCGCCCCGCCGACCCGTCCTGCCTGTTCGTCTGGCAGGTCGCCGTCGATGAGAAGTTCCGCGGTCTGGGCCTTGCCGGGCGAATGCTCGACTCGCTGGTTCACAACTCCGGTGAGCCCCCCGTCCGAACCCTGCAGACGACCATCACCGACGACAACGCCGCCTCGCAGCAGACGTTCCGCAGCCTCGCCAAGCGCTGGGGCAATGCTCCGATGACCGTCACCCCACTTTTCGAGACCGCGCACCTGAGCCTCGCCGGGCCGGATGCCGATCTCCACGATCCTGAACGGCTGTATGAAATCGGTCCGCCGATGTAGCCGTCGCCATCCGCCCGACACAGGGCGGCGTGCACTCCCCGCACGACAACCACAAGGAGGAGAACCCCACCAAAATGAATATCTTCACACAGCTGGAATCCGAAGTCCGCAGCTACTCGCGCTCCTGGCCGGTCGTGTTCGACCGTGCTGTCGGCAGCGTGATGTACGACGAGTCGGGTGCCGAGTACCTGGACTTCTTCTCCGGTGCCGGCGCGCTGAACTACGGGCACAACAATCCCGAGCTGAAGAAGGTCCTCATCGACTATCTGGCCGATGACCGTGTCATGCACTCGCTCGACATGTTCACCACGGCCCGCCGTGACTTCCTCGAGGCATTCGACGAGGTGCTCCTGAAGCCTCGCGATCTCGACTACAAGCTCGTCTTCCCCGGCCCGGGAGGTGCGAACGCCGTCGAGGCCGCACTGAAACTTGCTCGCAAGGTCACCGGACGCGAATCGGTCATCAACTTCACGAATGCCTTCCACGGCATGACTCTCGGTGCTCTGTCCGTCACCGGTAACTCGCTCAAGCGCGGCGGGGCGGGCGTACCGCTCGTCCATGCGACGCCGATGCCCTTCGACGACTACTTCGACGGCGACTACCCGGACTTCTTCTACTTCGAGCGACTGCTGGAGGACTCCGGCAGCGGACTGAACCTCCCGGCCGCCGTGATCGTCGAGACGGTCCAGGGCGAGGGCGGCATCAACGCCGCGCGCGCGGAGTGGCTGCGGCAGCTCGCCGCTCTCTGCAAGAAGTACGAGATGCTGCTCATCATCGACGACGTCCAGATGGGCTGCGGCCGCACCGGTGAGTTCTTCAGCTTCGAAGAGGCCGGCATCGTCCCCGACATCGTCTGCCTGTCGAAGTCGATCAGCGGTTACGGCATCCCGATGGCGCTGACCCTCATCAAGCCGGAACTCGACATCTGGCAGCCCGGCGAGCACAACGGCACGTTCCGCGGTATCGGCCCGGCATTCGTGACGGGCGCTGCGGCGCTCCGCCGCTACTGGTCCGATGACGCGCTGCGCGACTCGACGATCACCAAGGGCGCACGCGTCGAAGGCTGGTTCAACACGATCGCCGCGCGCTACCGGCAGCACGAGCTGTTCGCAAAGGGTCGCGGGCTGGCGCGCGGGCTGCAGTTCCCTTCGGGCGAGCTGGCGGATGCCGTCTGCAAGGCCGCCTTCGAACGCGGACTGCTCATGGAGACATCCGGACCCGAGGGCGAGGTCATGAAGATCCTTCCCGCCCTCACCATCACGGATGCTGAACTCGACAAGGGTCTTCGAATCATCGACGAGTCTGTCCGCGCGGTACTCGGCGAACCGGATCCGGATGCTGCGGCACACGCCGACCTGCACATCGAAGACAAGGAGAACACCCCCGCATGATCGTCCGCACACTCGACGAGATCACCGACACCGACGCCGACATCAAGACCGAGAACTGGCGCAGCAAGCGCATCGTGCTCGCGAAGGAGGGCGTGGGCTTCTCCGTGCACGAGACCACGCTCTATGCGGGCACCGTGAACCAGTTCTGGTACGCCAACCACATCGAAGCCGTCTTCGTCGTCGAAGGCGAGGGAGAGATCACCGAGCTCGACAACGGCACGACGCACCAGCTCGCCCCGGGCTCGCTGTACCTGCTGAACGACCACGACAAGCACGAGGTGCGCCCGCGCACCGAGATGCGTGTCGTGTGCGTGTTCAACCCGCCCGTCACCGGGCGCGAGGTGCACGACGAGAACGGCGTGTACCCGCTGGTCACCGAGCCCGCCTGAGCCACGGTTGTGGCGGGCCCGCGGCATCCACACATCGCACAATCCGCACGAGAGACAGGAGAACGAAGCATGACAACGACAACGACCGCAGAGGACCTGTTCCCGACGCGGCTGGCGACTCCGACTGACTTCATCGAACGCACTCAGCCCGCAGTATGGGGCGAGGTCGGCGATGGCCCGTTCACGGCATCCGAACTGGAGGCTCACGAGCGACGCGGCTATACGGTGCTCGACGACTTCATCACCGCCGACGACGTCGCGCTGTACACGCGCGAGCTCGACCGACTCGCCGGCGACCCCGCGCTGAAGGATGACCCGCGGATGATCACCGAGCGCACCACCGGCACAGTGCGCTCGGTGTTCGAGGTCGAGAAGCTGAGCTCAGCGCTCGAGGCTCTCGCCCGCGATCCGAAGGTGCTCGGCCGCGCGCGGCAGATCGTCGGGTCGGACGTGTACCTGCACCAGACCCGCATCAACTACATGCCGAGCTTCACCGGCACCGGGTTCTACTGGCACTCGGACTTCGAGACGTGGCACGCCGAAGACGGGATGCCGGTGCCGCGGGCGGTGAGCCTGTCGATCGCCCTGACCGACAACTACCCGTTCAACGGCGGGCTCATGGTGATGCCCGGCTCGCACCGCACGTTCGTGCCGGCCGTGGGGGAGACCCCCGACAACAACCATGAGCAGTCGCTGCAGGCGCAGGAGGCCGGCGTGCCCAGTCACGCCGCAATCACCGCCATGGCCGAGAAGTACGGCATCGACCAGTTCACGGGAGCTGCGGGATCCGCGCTGTGGTTCGACTCGAACATCATGCACGGATCGGGCAACAACATCACGCCGTACGCCCGGTCGAACGTCTTCATGGTGTTCAACAGCGTCGACAACGCGCTTGTAGAGCCATTCGCCGCGAAGTCAGCCCGCCCCGAGCACATCGCGAGCCGCGACTTCACTCCGCTGGGCTGAACCAGCCCAGCATCCACCGCCCGCATCCACCCGTCGGCGCCCCCCATCGTCATCCGGGCCCCCGGCTATTCACGTGAATAACCGGGGGCCTGGGCGATAACCGGGGGCGCCGACGTCATGTGACGGGGCGGGCCGGGGTGACGCGCCACACCGGGGCGACGCGCCACGCCGGGGTGACGCGCCACGCCGGGCGTGCCCACCTCACTGCATGCGGTACTTCCGGCGGTGGCGGAACAGCACCCCGCCTGCGGCCAGGAGCACCAGCATCATGAGCAGCAGCGCGATCGGAGCCGCGGCACCCGTGGTCGCCAGCCCTCCACCGACCGACGCCGCAGCCTCCACCGTCAAGGTCGCCTGCGCCTCGAGTCCGGACGACGACCCGGTCGCCACGACCGAGTGCGAACCCGGATCGATTACGGCGGGAACGGTGACCTGGATCCGGAAGAACCCAGACGCATCGGCGGTCGCCGTCGCAAGATTCACCGGGTCGGAGTGCAGGTCTATGACGACCTCTTCACCCGAGGCGAATCCACGACCGGTGACGTCGAGCGTGCCACCCTGGACCACGTTCGACGCCGACAGCTCCACCTCGGCGTCGAGCACCGGGGCGCTGCGCACCTCGTACGTGACCGGCTCCGAAGACGACGCGGCAAAGGAGTCCGCATCATCCGGCACGAAGCGTGCGATCACGGTGTGCTCGCCGGAGGTGGCGAAGCGAACGTCTGCCATCGCCGTGCCACCGGAGGCGGGCGCCGAACCGATGACGGCGTCACCCTCGACGAACTCGACCTGACCGGTCGCCTCCTCAGGCGTCACCGTCGCAGTGAGCGTGAACTGCTCGTTCACGACGGGAGCCACAGCGCCCTGCTCGAGGGTGACCGTGGTGCGCTCCGCACCGGTCTGGGGGCCGACGATGATGAGAGCAGCACTCACCTCCACGTTGGACACCTCGCCCAGCGCCGTGATCGGATACTCGCCGTCGACGGCATCCTCCGGCACCGTGAACGCTGCGCTGATCACGCCGTCCCCCGAGGCATCCACGGTGCTGGTCTCATCACCGAATCGCACCTGAATGCTCTCGTCCGGAGCGAAACCGTCACCGTCGACCGTCACCTCATCGCCCGGTGCGGCCTCGGCCGGCGTGACGGTGAGAGTCGGCTGGTACGCCGGCTCCGGGTCGGTCACGACGATCGTGACGGATGCCGTTACCGAGCGCAGACCGTCATCAACCGTGACGAGCACCTCGTACTCCCCCGCGGCAGCGTAGCTGTGCTCATCGACCACAGCACCGTCCACAAGTTCGGGGCGGGTGACGGGCATGCCGTCGCCCCAGTTCACGACTGCGGTCGCATCGGCGATGTTCACGCCGCCCGTCGCGGTGGCGAGAGTCTCCTCGAAAGCGACTCCCGTCGTCTGGCCTTCGACCTCAGCGGCCTCGAGCGCGAACGGTGTCGATGCAGCACGGTCGCCATCGGAGGCGATCGCGAACACGTGCACGCGCCCGTCGCCCAGCGAGCCCGACTCGGTCGGCATGGTGATCGACTCGACGACCTTCGCCGCTGCGTCGTCATCCGTCGCCAGGTCGATCGGCGCCGTCGCGTAGATCGCTGTGTTCTTCACACTCGATTCAGCGTCGATGCCGGAAAGCCGTCCCTCAGAAACCGCGAGGACCGTGTTCCCGAAGACTGGCGAGCCGGAGGCACCTACCCAGTCACCGAAGCTGATCGGCACGTTCTGCGTCGTTCCGTCGGTGAAGTGCAGCACCGCTTCCGGCTGACGTGAACTCTCCGTCGCCGTGCCGATGAACGAGATCTGCGTAGCCCCGGCACCGAGATCGAACCGGAAGCTCTGTCCGTCGCCGGTCACGTTGTCCGGCGCACCGGCCTCGACGGCTGGCAGGTCGTAGGTGAGCGCGGTGTCAGGAATGGTGAGAGTCTCACCCTGAATGAAACCATCTTCGGCGAGCTTGTCGCGGAAGTATCCGTGACCCTGCGCATCGCAGTCTGCCGCGGTGGCCTTGAGGTCGCCGATGCAGACATTGTTCAGTGCGCCGGCGAAGGTTTCGTCGCGGAACACCGTGACGTTCGTCGAAGCCGCGGCGATCGCACCGGTCGAGTCCGTCACCGTCACGGTCGCGGTGTACACACCGGACGCTGTGAAGGTGTGCGGCGCGGTGACCTGCCAGCCGCCCAGCTCGTTGCGAGTCAGGACCCCGGCGGTGGCATCCTCACCGTCGCCGTAGTCGACACTCGCTTCGTAGCCATCGGCATCGGATTCGGTGCCCACGATCGTCGCGACCGGCCCGGTGAACTCTGCATCGACCGCGACGCGCTGGTCCACGGCGCCGGTGACGGACAGGCCATCGGCGTCGCCGGCTTCAGCGAACAGCTCGATCTCGGCCAGGCTGAGCGCCGCAGCATCCGCTGCCTGCACTTCGAGTCGGAAGCTTGTGAACGCTCCGCCCGTCTCCGCCGCACTGAACGGTCTGGTCTGCGTGTCCCAGCGGAACTCTTCGTTCTCCCTCGCGTCGAGCGGAACCCAGGTCGTGCCGTCGATGGAACCCGACAGCGTCCAGCTCGTGGGCGCTGATTCCGTGGCGGTGCTCGTGAGCGTGTACTGGCTCACCGTGACCGGTCCGGACTGCGAGGTCCAGACGATGTCGGCACTGCCGCCGTCGAAGGTCGCGGACGAATTCATCGTGTCGTCGACGAGTGATCCCACCGGCGTCCCATCGGATGCCGTCGTCACACCGCGACCGGGCTTGGTCGCATCGACCAGCGTCGTGGGGACTTCCAACGTCTCGCCGAGGTCCTTCGCACCCCACGTCGACGGCTCATCGCTCATCGTGAAGTCGAGCGTGCCACCCGCGCGCAGCAGGTCGCCATCGAAGGTCGTCGCGGTGATCTCCTGGCCGTTGATGCTCGCACCGGCGACGTACTTGGCGCCGTCGGACGCACCCTTCGCGTTGATGACCAGGTCACCACCGGGAAGTGCGATCGTTGCGCTGTCGAAGAGCGGCGAGCCGATCGTGTAGTCGCCGGATCCCACCTCGAGCGGGTAGAACCCGAGGGCCGAGAACACGTACCAGGCCGAGAATTCACCGTTGTCCTCATCACCGGGGTAGCCCTGGCCGATGTCGCTTCCGACGAAGAGCCGCTGCTGGATGTCGCTGATCAATTCCTGCGCACCGGAGGGGTCTCCCGCCTCGGCGAGAACGTAGGGGATGTGATGGGCGATCTGGTTCGACATGCCCAGCATCCCGAGACGCACGTCGCGCGCCTCGCGCGCCTCGTGGATGCCGGAATGATCGGCCTTCTCGCGCTCGGTAAGGAACGCGTGCATGTTGTCGAGCAGTCCCTGCCGTCCGCCGTAGAGCGCGGCGAGACCGTCGACGTCGTGCGGTGCGTGGTACCCGAATGTCCAGGCGCTCGCCTCGGTGAAAGCACCGCCCCAGGCCTTCTTGTCGAAGTCGGCCCCCTCCGGCCAGCTGCCGTCCGTGTTGCGGGCAGTGAAGGTGCCGGCGTCGGGGTTGTACATCTCGACGTAGTGCTGTGCGCGGGCTTCGAAGTACGCAGCCTCTTCGGTGAGGTTCTGCACGCGCTCGGCCGGTGTCTCGGGGTCTTCCGCGAGCGCCTTCGCCATTTCGGCGATGCCGAAGTCGTTGATGAATCCCTCCAGGCCCCAGGACGCGCTCTCGTGCGTTCCGGCCTGCGTGTATCCGAGGAAGATCGACTCTGCCAGGCCCTTCCGGCCGACGGCGTTGGAGGTCGGGAGCACCGTGGCGTTCTTCAGCGCGGCGTCATAGGCATCCAGTGCTGTCTCGGTGTCGAGGGAGCCGGCGAGGTAGGCCTCGGCGAATGCCACGTCCGAGCTGGTACCCGTCATGAGGTCGGCGTACCCGGGCGATGACCATCGGGCGACCCAGCCGCCATCACGGTACTGCTGCACGAACCCGTCGACGAGGTCTTCGGTGACGTCGGGGTAGAGCAGTGAGTACAGCGGCCACGCCGTGCGATAGGTATCCCAGAATCCGTTGTTCACGTAGACCTTGCCGTCGACGATCTTGGCGTTCGTCTTCGTGTCGGTCGCGGATCCGGTGGTGGTGGAGACCGGGCTCGCGTACTGGTAGACCGGGTCGCCGGATGTGCCCGTGTTCTCGAACTGCGAGTTCGGGTACAGGTTCAGGCGGTAGAGGCTGGAGTACAGGGTCACGAGCTGCGTGTCCGTCGCGCCTTCGACATCGTGGACGACGCTGAGGCGATCGTTCCACGCGTCGCGCACGGCGGCGTGAGCGTCGTCGAACGACACCCCTTCGAGCTCGAGATCATGGTTCTTCTGCGCCTGATCCTGCGAGATGAACGACGATGAGATGCGCAGCTCGACGGTCTTGTCCGACGAGGTGTCGAAGGCTGCGAATCGTGCCGAGCCGTTGCGGTTGCCCTGGGTGGTCGCCCCAGAATTGCCGGCGTCCGCATCGAAGGTGCCGTAGACGAACATGCGTGTGCGGCCCGGGTACCCGGATCCGCCATCAACCCACCCCGAGACGGTGCTTCCGTTGACCGTCAGCTTCGACGAGTCGATGAGCTGGTCGATGAGCACGGAGCTCTCGTCGCCCGTGAAGGTGAATCGGTAGATCGCACCGTGGTCGGTCGCGGTGACCTCGGTCTCGATGCCGTTGTCGAACTCGACGCTGTAGATGTCGGGCCGCGCGGTCTCGTTCTCGCGGTGGAAGGTCAGACGTCGATCGTTGAGGTTCGAGGTCGGGTTCGCATTCGCGGCCGGCAGGACGGCGAGCTGGTTGCGGTCCCCCATCCAGATGCTCGGCTCGTGCGAGAAGCCGATGCCGTTGAGCGCGGGCAGGTTGTCTGCGGTGTTGCTGCGCTGGTAGTTGTACAGCGTTCCGGCGTTATCGGCGTTGGTCATCGGGGTGATGAAGTTGAAGCCGTTGGGCCAAGCGGTCGCAGGGAGGTTGTTCCCGCGAGAGAAACCGCCGGTTGAATTCGTGCCGCGGCGCGTGTCGACGTAGCTCACAAGGCCATCACCGGTGTCGCGCGGCGTCGCGGCGGAGATGTCGATGTCATCGATCCAGCCGGAGAAGGTGGTCGCCGCGGTGGGAACCTCGATGTTGGTGACGCCGTCACCCGGGTGGTCGTAGACGAAGAGGATGTCGGTGATCGTCTTGTCTGCGGATGCGCCCAGGTCGACGGTGACCTTGTTCCACTGGTCGGGCCACAGCACATTCGCCTTGCCCTGCTCCCGTGCCGTCGCGGAATAGCCGTAGCTGTCGGTTGCCCCGCTCGTGGAGAGCGAGCTGCCATCGCTGAAGCTCAGATCGACGGCGACGAAGGTGGAGGCGTACGTCTGCTCAGCATCGAGCTCGGGGAAGACCAGGTACGAGAGCTGGGTGTCGGCCTCGACGGCGATGTCGACGTCCTCGTAGAGAACGCTCGAGGATGTTGCGGCACCCGCGTCGAGATGACGGCCCGAGTACTGCAGCGCCTGCACGCCGGTGAAGCCGACGCCCGTCTTCGCCGTGCTCGAGCTCTTCGGGCCGGAACCGATCGCGAGTGCGACGTCGGACGGCTGGGCGCCGGCGCTGTCATCGCCGATGAGTTCCCAGCCAGCCAGCTGGATGAGGTCCTTCGACTGATTCGCGGAGATGTCCAGGCGGTAGTAGAGGTAGGCGGCGCTCTGCTCAGCGAGCGCGTAGCTCTTGGTCTCGCCGCGGCTGCCGAACGACTGACCGCTCTGGGTGTCGAGGTCGTCCCAGGTGGTTCCGTCATTGGAGCCCTGCAGACGGAAGTCCTTCGGGTCGCGCTCAGGGGCATCGCCGCCGGAGGTGAGCGTGTACCGTGACACGGATTGCGCCTCGGCGAACTCGTACTGCGCCCAGCCCGTCTTGGCGAAAGCCAGCCACTTCGACGATGCGAGTCCGTCGGCGAGATTCGCTGCGCCCTCGTTCGGAGGTTTCTCTGCGGATGCCGTGATCGCGGTGACCTGACCGAGAAGGCTGCCCGGCGCCAGGCGGTCGCCTGAGACGTTGACTGCTTCGCCCGTTCCGGTGAGTGCGGGCACAGCATCCGCTGCTTCGAACGAGGACGCGAAGGTCGCGTCGCCCGCGGCTGCTGCTGGTGTCGTCACCAGCAGGGCGCCCGTCACGGCCATCACGATGGCGGCCGCGGCACATCGCATCCGTCGCATGGGCACCGCACTCGATCGAGTCAGGACAGTCATCGTCACTCCTTATGTGAACCACTGCTTCGTGGATGTATGACATCGCTGTCATATCCTTGAGGAACCTATCACACGGCCAGTCGCCGAGAAAAGTGCCAATTGTGCAGCCGCCGCGCAGACGGCGTCGCATAATGAAGTGCCGACATGGCACGCCAAAAGGAGAGCGAATGGACGAACCCCGCTCGGATGCCGCAGTGCCGCGCCGCGCCACTCTCGCCCAGGTCGCAGAGCGCGCCGGGGTGAGTCTGAAGACCGCCTCCCGCGCCCTCGGCGGCGAGAGCTACGTCACCGAAGAGACCCGCAATCGTGTTCTCGCGGCTGCTCGCGAATTGGATTATCAGCGAAATTCCGCAGCGAGCCTGCTCGCGAGCGGACGGCTCGCGGACTCGATCGGGCTCATCATGGGGGAGTTCACCAACCCCTTCTACTCCGCGATCGCGCAGGGCATCGAGGATGAGATCCAAGGTCACGGCATCCATCTGGCGGTTGCGAACTCCCGTGAATCAGCCGAACAGGAATGGCACGTCGCTCGCGACCTGGCCGATCGGCAGACCAAGGCCCTCATCGTCGTCTCCGCGATGACCGAGCACTCTGCGTACGCGCAGTTGCAGGCACGCGGTATCCCGATCGTGTTCGTCGATCGTCCTGCCGAGCAGCTGCCCGCTGAGTCGGTCATCTTCGACAATCGCGAAGGCGGCCGGCTCGCGGCGCGCCATCTGTCCGACAGTGGTCATCGCCGGATCGCGATGATCGGCGACTACAACTGGTTGCCGACCCGTCGCGAGCGTCTCGCCGGCATGGCCGAAGTGCTCGACGTCACCGGGGACTCCGACTGGCGCGAGCTTGTGACCGCTGACGTGCACGACGCGCACCAGGCCCGCAAGCACACCGCCGATCTGCTGGCGCTGCCGGACCCGCCCACGGCGATCGTCGCGGGAAACAATCGGATCGTCCTCGGGGTGATGGAGGAGCTCTCGGCTGCGGGCCGCACAGACGACGTCGCCGTGCTCAGCTTCGATGAGTTCGAATGGGCGCGCGTGCTCGGCATCAGCGTCATCACAGGCGACGCGGTTCAGCTCGGACGGGAAGCAGCACGGCTCGCGCTGGCGCGGCTCGCCGATCGCGGTGGCACTCCAGAGCGAACGGTTCTTCCGATGCACCTCATCGCCCGCGGTTCCACCGAGCTCACTCTGCCGTAGCGGCCGGGTTCGACGCGCGGCCCGAGCATCCTCCCGCATGGGGTAGTCTTCTTCGCATGACAACCCGTTGGTATGCGTATTTCGAGTCGGCTCTGGAGGGGCCGGTGCAGAAGTAGCGCCTACCAACCTTCAGAGCCGA
>NZ_JBQDSX010000011.1:0-83346 GCF_052099035.1 Microbacterium sp.
CGATAGTTCGACGCTCAGAACCCGGGAAACTACACCAGCCCAGGGGACGTCACCCGCCGAAACCACAACATGGCACGCCCGATGGTGACGCGATCCTGGCGATTCAGAAACTTTGTACTCAAGGGAGGAGCGCAGCTGGCGGCCTTCGCCGCACGCCGTCCTACCAAAGACATCGATCCCCAAGCCGCCGGGCTGTCCAACGATCATTGAGATAGCTTGTCACTATGGTTCGAGAGGAGATGGGAGCAGCGCGAGGCATCACCTTGCAGCAGCTGAGATATTTCGTCGAGGTCGCCGCAGAAGGCTCGATCAGCGCTGCTGCTGACCTGTTGTATGTGTCACAGCCGACGATGTCCGCCGCGTTGAGGGAGATCGAGAACCGCACCGGCTGCACGCTCTTCATCCGCTCCACCCGCGGCGTGATGCTCACCGAGGACGGTACTGAGTTCCTCGGGTATGCGCGCCAAGTGGTTGAGCAGTCAGAGCTCCTGGAACAGCGCTACCTCGGCCGCCCGCCGTCGCGACGGCTTCTTGCCGTGTCCACGCAGCACTACTCATTCGTGGTCGACGCCTTCGTGCGGATGGTGAAGGCGTCCGACGCGGACGAGTATGCCTTCAGCCTTCGTGAGACCCGTACATGGGAGATCATCGAAGACGTCCGCACGCTGCGAAGCGAGCTGGGTGTGCTCTATCGGAACGACTTCAACCGAAATGTCATCGATAAGTTGCTCCGCGACTCCGGGCTCGCGTTCACCCCGTTGTTCCTCGCCACTCCGCACATCTTCATCGCCCGGACGAACCCGCTTGCCGAGCGCGCACGCGTCACTCTCGCCGATCTCGAGGAACTTCCCCGCCTCACGTTCGATCAGGGAGCGAACAACTCGTTCTACTTCGCTGAGGAGATCCTCTCCACCCGCTCGTCGAAGCAGGACATCCGGGTAAGCGACCGGGCGACCATCTTCAACCTCATGATCGGTCTCGGTGGATATACGATTTCCACCGGCATCATCTCCGACGACCTCGATCCGTCGATCATCGCCGTTCCGCTCGACGTCGACGAGCGCATCGAGATCGGCTGGATCGGACAGACCTCCATCTCGTTGACGGCCCAGGCGCAGAGTTTCGTCGCAGAGATGCGCGACGTGGTGGCGGATTTCGGGGTAGAGCTTCTGGCATAGGGAAAAGCTCTGACTACGTATTGTGACAACTGATGGGGCTATGGCCGGTAGGTGTACTTACACTGAGGTCTCGACACGTGAATCCATGATTTTCCGCGGATCCCGAGACCTTGAGGCATCACACCACCATGACGCATCACACCACCGTGACGAACGAATGTGCTTTCCGCATCAGCACAACGCGCTTCGATGAGGACTACGCCCCGTCGTCCAACTCTCGGAGTACCACCAACTTCGCGAATCTGGCTCGGGGTGAGAATCGTCAGCAGAACCTTCGCAATGCTCTGACAATGATTGACAACCGCTTCAACGAGCTGGCGCACTGGGACAACCCGCGCCGCAATCGCTACGCTGTCGAGCTCGACATCGTGTCGGTCGACCTGCAGATCGACGCTGCTGGCGACGACGTCGCATTTCCGCTGATCGAAGTCCTCGACGTGCAGATCCTCGACACGCAGACCGGCACGCGCATCGACGGGATCGTGGGCAACAACTTCTCGTCGTACGTCCGCGACTACGACTTCAGCGTGCGGCTGCCGGCGCACGCGGCGAGCACGTCCGGAGGCGGCATCCCGAGCGACTTCGGAGAACTCCACGGCAAGCTCTTCGAGCGCTTCCTGGAGTCGGATGCCTATCAGGAGCGATTCTCGCAACTGCCGGTCATCTGCATCAGTGTGTCGACGTCGCGCACGTATCGTCAGCTCGCGAACCAGCATCCGATCCTCGGGGTCGAATACCAGCAGGACGAGTACTCCCTGACCGATCAGTACTTCGGGAAGATGGGGCTGAAGGTCCGCTACTTCATGCCTCCCGGCGCCGTCGCGCCGCTGGCGTTCTATCACCGCGGCGACCTGCTCAACGACTACACTCCGCTGGCCCTCGCCGGGACGATCGCCACGATGGAGACGTTCCAAAAGATCTACCGCCCGGAGATCTACAACGCGAACGCCACGGCCGCCGAGGTCTATCAGCCGAGCCTTGAGAACCACGGGCACTCACTGACGCAGGTCTCCTACGATCGTGACGAGCGCAGTCAGCTCGCCGTCACGCAAGGCAGATTCACCGACGTGAGCCTGATGGAACCCTACGGCGACATTCTTGAGCGGTGGGCTGCTCGAGAGCCCGTCTGACTGCACGCTACGCAAGGAATCACCGATGAATGCACTGCTGCCCACCTCGATCGTCGGGAGCCTCCCGAAACCGTCCTGGCTCTCAGAGCCGGAGAAGCTCTGGTCGCCGTGGAGGCTTCACGGCGACGAACTGCGGGAAGGTGCGCTCGACGCGCAGGCGCTGGCGGCAGACGAGCAGCGCCGCGCAGGTCTGGACATCATCAGTGACGGCGAACAGACTCGCCAGCATTTCGTCACCACCTTTATCGAGCACCTCAGCGGGGTCGACTTCGAGCGACGCGAGACGGTCCGCATCCGCAACCGCTACGACGCGAGCGTCCCCACTGTCGTCGATGCAGTACGCCGTGAGAAGTCCGTGTTCGCGGACGATGCGAAGCGTCTCCGCGCCCTGACGGATCAGCCCATCAAGTGGGCGCTGCCCGGCCCGATGACGATGATCGACACGCTGTACGATGCCCACTACAACAGCCGCGAGAAGCTCGCGTGGGAGTTCGCGACCATCCTCAACCAGGAAGCACGAGAGCTCGAGGCCGTAGGCGTCGACATCATCCAGTTCGACGAGCCCGCCTTCAACGTCTTCTTCGACGAGGTGAACGACTGGGGCATAGCCGCGCTCGAGCGAGCCACGGAGGGCTTGCGATGCGAGACAGCCGTGCACATCTGTTACGGGTATGGCATCGAGGCGAACAACGAGTGGAAGGCGACGCTGGGCGAGGAATGGCGCCAGTACGAGCAGTCATTCCCGCTCCTTCAGCAGTCCTCGATCGACATCGTCTCGCTGGAGAGCCACAATTCTCACGTGCCGCTCGAGCTGATGGAGCTCCTTCGCGGCAAGAAGGTGATGATCGGGGCGATCGACGTCGCGAGCAACACCGTCGAGGCGCCGGGAGACGTCGCCGCTACGCTCCGGAGCGCTCTTGCTTTCGTCGATGCTGACAAGCTCTACCCGAGCACCAACTGCGGCATGGCACCGTTGCCGCGACACGTTGCGCGCGACAAGATGATCGCGCTCGTCGCTGGAGCCGAGATCGTCCGCGCCGAACAGGCAGGCTGAGCACGCTCTCGCAGGAGTAGGCGGATCTCGAGAGGATCACCCCCGCGCCCGCGCCACGATGATCCCGCGCTGCGATTCCCAGAACCCGTCGAGCATGCTTCGCAGCTGAGTGGCATCCACGTCGGCACCGAACGCCTCCGCTCCTGGCTCCAGCATGATGCCGTTGGCGAGCGGGCCCGCCGACACGGGGTCGAACCCCAGATCGTTCACGAGCGAGGCGACAGTGGCGACAGCATCCGCATCATCACCGGCAATCGCGATCGCCTTGCGATCGGGGGATGCCGTCGGGCGAGCTTCATCCTCGAGATCTTGATATCCCATGTGACTGAGCGCTTTCACGACGCGCGCGCCCGACAGATGCGCCTGCACGAGTTCGCTGGTGGACGTGCGCGGGTCGGCGAGATCGTCGCGGATGCCGTCGGACGCCCACCAGTAGTTCATCGCATCGATCACGAGCCTTCCGCGCAGTGCTTCTGCCGGTAGCATCCGGTACTCGCCGAGAGGAAGCGCGAGGATGACGGCATCCGATTCGGCGATGACTGTCGCCATTGACGCTGCGGTGGCTCCGATCGCCGCCATCCGCGGTGCGATCAGGGCCGGGTCGCCGGAGCTAGCGACGAGCACGCGCATACCGACCGACGTCGCGAGCCGAGCGAGGACGGTGCCGAGCCTGCCTGCCCCCAGAATGCCGAGGGTCTCTACGCTGCGCGGAGTCACACCGCCATCGTAGAGCCGCACCTTCGACGACCGCCTGCGAGGCAGGGGTGAGATGAGGTGATGACGCGGGGTGATGGGCCTGGTTACACACCGGGTGAAGAATGGCGCCGATCGCGCCGCCGTGCTGATCACGCTCCCTAGTATGTGAGCGTCTGGGACAAGTCGACTCGGGATGGCCGAGAAGGTGAACAAGAGAACGGATGTGTTAACGGATTATGTGCACACGAGTGGTATGGCCTGACGCCAACGGTTCAGTCATCGTCGGTCGCAATATGGATTTCCACATGGACCTCCTGACGAACCTCTGGAAGTTCCCGCGGGGTATCGAGCGCACCGACGGCGTGAACGGCGACCTCACCTGGAAGGCGAAGTACGGCAGCATCGTTGCCACGGCTTTCGACCTGATCGCCACCGATGGCATGAACGAGGAAGGATTCGCCGGTCACATTCTGTGGCTCGCTGAGTCCGAGTACGGCAAGCCGAAGGACAGCGACACGCAGTTGAGCCAGGCGATCTGGCTGCAGTACTACCTCGACAACTTCGCCACGGTCGCGGAAGCAGTGGAGTGGACGAACTCGTCTCAGGTCAAGATCTCACAGCTCTTCGACCCGACCGGCCACCTGGTGCCCACGTTGCACCTGGCGATCAATGACGCCTCGGGCGACTCGGCGATCATCGAGTACACCGATGGCAACGCGAAGGTCTATCACAGCCGTGACTACCAGGTCATGACCAACTCCCCGACGTTCGACAAGCAGCTCGAGCTCGTGAAGCAGATCGATGGTCTCGGCGGCAAGGATCACCTCCCCGGCTCGACGCTCGCGAGCGACCGCTTTGCCCGTGCGTCCTACTACGTGGCTCACCAGGTGCAGCCGAAGACGCAGATCGAAGCGATCGCGGCGATGTTCAGCATCATCCGCAACGCCGCTCAGCCGTTCCGTACACCGGAGCCCGGCAAGCCCGACGCGTCGCAGACGATCTGGCAGGTCGTGCTCGACCTCACCAACAAGCGCTACGTCTTCAGCTCCACCACGCGCCCGAACCTCATCTGGGTCGACCTCGACGAGGTCAGCTTCGCCGAGGGCACCAAGACGCTGAAGCTCGAGCTCGTCACCCGTGACGCGCTCGAAACGGGCTTCGCAGGCAACGTGAGCCACCAGTTCAAAGACCCGGGTGAGCTGGCGCTCGGAGCCGTGGACACGGGAGTCAAGGCACTGGAATTCGTCGCGAAGAAGCAGGATGAGTTCGCTGCCGTCTCGAAGGTCGTCCAGTCGCTGGTCGGCAAGAAGGACAAGAAGAAGTCGTAGTTCTCGTCTCAGAGGAGGAGCCATTCGGTGCACAGGCCGAATGGCTCCTCCTCTTTGCAGTGTCGAGCTCTTTGCGGTGTCGGGCCCGCCCCGGCGCCTCGACATTCCTCGGGGGAGATCGTAGAGTTCAGCCATGGCAGACATCGATGTGGACATGCTGGTCATCGGTTGGGGGAAGGGCGGAAAGACGCTCGCCGGAGCCCTGGGCAGGCAAGGCCGCTCGGTGGCGCTCGTGGAGCAGTCGGCCGCGATGTACGGCGGCAGCTGCATCAACATCGCATGCATCCCCACGAAGGACCTCGTCGACAGCGCCTCGAAGCGGCGTCCGGGTGATGACGCGGGAGCCTGGTTCACGGATGCCGTCGCCGGACGCGATGCGCTCACCGACAAGCTGCGGGCCCGAAACCACGAGATGCTCGCCGAGGTCGATACCGTCACCCTGGTGGACGGTAGCGCCCGGTTCACCGGCACGAACGACGTCGAGGTGACGGCGGGCACCGATGTTCTCCGCATTCACGCCGAGAAGATCGTGATCAATACGGGAACGGAACCTGCAGCACCGAAGTTCTCCGTCGACAGCACGCGGGTGTTCGATTCCACGACGATTCAGCATGTCGATCCGCTCCCGGAGCGGCTCGCCATCGTCGGCGGCGGTTACGTCGGTGTGGAGTTCGCGGGCATGTTCTCGAAGTTCGGTTCGCGCGTGACGCTCATCGACCACGGTCAGACCTTCATGAAGAACGAGGATCGCGACGTGGCGGATGCTGCCCGCAGCCTGCTCAAGGAATCAGGCGTGGAGATTGTCCTCGGTGGGGACGTGCGCGGCATCCGCGATGAGGAAGGCACGGCAGTCATCGACCTCACGATCGGAGGGGAACCCCGAGAACTCGTGGTGGATGCCGTGCTGGTGGCTGTCGGCCGACAGCCGTTGACCGATGATCTCGGGCTCGAGAACGCCGGCGTCTCGGTCGACGAGCGCGGCTACGTCACGGTGGACGAGCACCTGCGCACGTCTGCGTCGCACATCTTCGCCGTCGGCGATGTCAACGGCGGGCCCCAGTTCACCTACATCTCGCTCGATGACAACCGGATCGTCATGGATCAGCTCGGTGGCTCCGGCAAGCGTTCGACCGAAGATCGTGTCGCCGTGCCGTACACGGTCTTCCTCACGCCGCCGCTCGCCCGTGTCGGGATGAACGAGGCGGAGGCGCGGGAGAGCGGTCGGAGCGTGCTGGTCGCATCGAAAGCGATCGCCGACATCGCCGCGATGCCCCGCCCGAAGATCGTCGGCGAGACGCACGGACTGATCACGGTGCTCATCGACGCCGACACCGACCTGGTCCTCGGGGCCACCGTGTTCGGGATCGACGCGCAGGAAGTGATCAATCTGCTCGCGCTCGCGATGCGTCAGGGCGTCACGGCGAGCGAACTGCGCGACAGCATCTGGACGCATCCGTCGAGTACCGAGGCGCTCAACGAGGTGCTCGCCTCGACGAAGCCCCTGCGGGTCTGAGGTCAGTCGGCGGCGACGGATGCTCTGTTTCGGCGCATCTGCCGCACGCGCAGGAAGATCCACACGACGACCGCGACGATCACGAGAGCGATGACGATCTTCTGGAAGACGCCTGCGTACTGCTCAATGATGTGCCAGTTGGCTCCGAGGTAGAAGCCCGCGAGCACGAAGATCGTGTTCCAGATCGCGCTGCCGGCCAGCGTCAGCAGCGTGAAGCGCACCAACGGCATCCGCTCGATGCCCGCAGGGATCGAGATCAGACTGCGGAAGATCGGGATCATCCGGCCGAAGAACACCGCCTTCGAGCCGTGCCTATCGAACCACGCTTCGGTGCGCTCGACATCTTCGGTCTTGATCAGCGGCAGCCGTTCGGCGATCGCATACATGCGGCGCCGCCCGAGCCAGGCGCCGACCCCGTACAGAGCCAGCGCGCCCACGACCGAACCGACAGTCGTCCAGATCAGGACCTCGACGAGGCCGAGCGTCCCCTTTGCCGCGGTGAACCCGGCAAGAGGCAGGATGATCTCACTCGGCAGCGGCGGGAACAGGTTCTCCAGGGCGATGGCGACGCCGGCACCGAATCCACCCAGGGTCTCCATGAGGGAGACAGCCCACGCAGCGATCGCATTGAGGTTCTCGGCTCCGGCATCCATGGACTCCAGCGTAGGGAAGCGTACCTGTGGATCCCCGTAGAGCTCGCCGCCGTCCGCGGCGGAATGGGTACCCGGGTGAGCGCCCGAGTTCGTAGGCTGTAGCCATGGACAGAACGATCATCATCGGGGTTCCGGCAGCGATTGCGCACGGGCATCGCGTCGAGGTGGTCGAACGCGCGGACGAGAACGGCGAGCGCGTGGTCCTCGTGGTCACGGACCTGGAGACCCGCGTCCGGTATCAGCACGGCGCCGCGGTCATGGGAACGGCGACCTGGGTCGGGCGGGTGCTGGAGTGCACGATCAACACCAGCCGGGCGGGGATCAGCACGACCCTGCTGGTGGATCCCGTCGGGCCCGGCGCTGCTGAAGCCGACATCGCGTTGCGCGGAGCGGATGCTGCGGCATCCGCCGTTACGGATGAAGCGCTGCGCTGGGGTGGCAGCGACCGCAAGCCCGAACCAGAACCGCCACGCTTCTGGTGAGCTGCTTTTCTGGCGAGCGCTCATCGTGACTGCAACGCCGCGAGGATGACATCTGAGACCGCCTCTGGGGCATCTAGCGGTGCGATGTGACCGGCGCCCGGGATGACGCTTTCGACGATGCTTTCGGCAGCGGCCCACCGCGGCATGGCGGTCGCGATATTGCCGGTGCGGTCTTCCGCGCCGCGGATGAGCGTCAGCGGAACGGGTGAACGATACGTCGGATCAGGGCCGACCAGCGCGAGCGTGGCGCGCCAGACATCGAGGAACACATGCTTGGGCATGCGCGCGAAGCAGTCCCTCGCATAGTCGATCGCGCCGGGCGTGGTGGCGGATGCTGTCGCCATGAGGTTCGGTAGTCGGGAGGACGGGATCATGGCCAACGAGGGTGCCGCGATTCGGAGTGCGAATCGCTCCGGCCCAGTGAGGGGGCCGGCGTTCCAGGTCGAGTCGACCACCACCAGCCGGCCGGCGCGGTTCGGGTGACGTCTGGCGAGTTCCTGTACGAGATTGCCGCCCAGCGAGTGACCCACGAGTATTGGTGATGGCACTGCCAGATGATCGAGAAGTGCGGAGAGATCGTCGAGGGCATCCTCGCCGCGGAAGCGGATGCCGCTGTCGAGAAGCGAATCGCCGTGACCGCGCAGATCCCAGTTGATGACCCGGAATCCGGCGTTCCTCACAGCGGTGGACTGTGCCTCGAACATCGCGTTGTCGACGCCCGCGCCGTGGGTGAAGACGACAGCGTCACCGGAACCGCCGCTGTCGCTGTAGCGGAGAGCGGCACCGGGGCGCGGCAATATCTCGGTCAACTGCGCCATGCGTCGAGCGTAGCAAGTGGCATCAGCGGAAGTCGCGGGAGCGGTGCTCCATTCCGGTGCGCAGATCCTGGAAGGCATCCGCAAGCACGTTGACCACTCCTTCGGGGGACCGCTCGAGGATGCCCCGCACGATGAGCGCGGGAGAATCTCGAGCGATGCGACGGTAACGGTTCCACACCCCGGTCGAGCAGACCACGTTGACCAGCCCGTGCTCGTCCTCGAGGTTGAGGAAAGTGACCCCGGCGGCCGTCGCCGGACGCTGTCGGTGGGTGACCAGGCCCGCCACCTCGATGCGCCGGCCGACCTCGTGCGCACGCAGCTGATCGGCTGTGAGGACGCCGCGATCGTTCAGCGCCGTGCGGAAGTGCGTCATGGGGTGATCGTCGATGGAGACGCCGGTCGTCGACAGGTCTGAGGCGAGGAGCTCATAGCTGGTCTGATCCGCGAACAGCGGCGGCTGCACGGACACCGTCGTGCCGGGAAGGTAGCGGGCCCGGTCTTCGGCGGCGGCTCCGGCGAGCCACACCGCCTCGCGGCGGCTGAGACCCAGGCAATCGAAGGCCCCCGCTGTCGCCAGCGCCTCCACCTGAGCGGCTGTGGCATCCGTGCGTCGCACCAGATCAGGCAGATCGCGGTAGGGGCCGTTCGCGTCGCGTTCGGCGGCGATGCGCTCTGCCATCGGCACACCGATGCCGCGGACGCTTGCGAGCCCCAGTCGCACGGCGAACGCACCATCGCGGCGATGCGCTGCTGACTGATCGGGTGCATCCCGATCGAACTCGCCCGGTGTCGGCTGCTCGTAGACGGCGCAGGAATCCTGACCGGTCGCACCGGCAGCATCTCCGACGCGCTCGAGCGTCGTCGAGGCGGCCGAAGCCTGCAGATCCGGGCGTCGTACCTGTACGCCGTGCCGCCGGGCATCGGAGGTGAGCGTGGCCGCAGAGTAGAACCCCATCGGCTGCGCGTTCAGAAGACCAGCCAGAAACGCAGCCGGATAGTGCAGTTTCACCCATGAGCTGGCATAGACCAGCAGCGCGAACGATAGCGAGTGCGATTCGGCGAACCCGAAGTTCGAGAACGCCTGAATCTGCTCGTAGATGCGATCGGACTGTTCGGGCGAGAGACCATGGCGCGCCATGCCGGCGTACAGCTTGTCTCGGATGCTGTCGATCCTCTCCAGCCCGCGCTTGGAGCCCATCGCACGCCGGAGGGTATCTGCCTCATCGGCCGTGCAATCGCCGATGGTCGTCGCCATCTGGATGAGCTGCTCCTGGAACACCGGAATCCCCATGGTGCGCTCCAGCACCGGTTTCAGCGCAGGATGCGGGTACGTGACCTTGTCGGTGCCCATCTTGCGGCGCACGAACGGATGCACGGCCCCGCCCTGAATGGGGCCGGGGCGGATGAGCGCGATCTGAATGGCGAGATCGTAGAAGCGTCGCGGCTGCAGCCGGGGGAGCAGACCGATCTGCGCGCGGGACTCCACCTGGAACACGCCGATCGAGTCGGCACGGCACAGCATGTCGTAGACCGCTGCTTCCTCTTTGGGGATCGTCTCCAGCATCCATCTCTCACCGGTAGATGCCGAGATGAGATCGAAGCAGTTCTGCAGAGCTGCGAGCATGCCGAGCCCGAGCAGATCGAACTTCACCAGCCCCATCCACGCCGCGTCGTCCTTGTCCCACTGGATGACGGTGCGATTCTCCATGCGCGCATGCTCGACGGGCACGACCTCGCCGACCGGGCGCGCGGTGAGCACCATCCCGCCGGAATGGATGCCGAGATGCCGCGGAGCCTTCAACACCTCACCGGCATACTCCAGCACCGTCTCGGGGATGTCATGGCCGTCGACGGCTTCGAGACCCGACCCCCAGCCGTCGACCTGGCGGGACCACGCATCCTGCTGGCCGGGGGAATATCCCAGCGCCCTCGCCATATCGCGCACGGCATTCTTCGGACGGTACTGGATGACGTTCGCCACCTGAGCTGCGCACTCGCGCCCGTACTGCTCGTAGACCCACTGGATAATCTCCTCGCGGCGACCCGAGTCGAAATCCACGTCGATGTCGGGCTCCTCCTCACGGGTGCTCGCGAGGAACCGCTCGAACGGCAGCCCGTACAGGATCGGATCGACAGCGGTGATCCCCAGCAGATAGCAGACCGCGCTCGCCGCCGCCGACCCACGCCCCTGGCAGAGGATGCCGCGGCGCTTGGCCTCGGTCACGATGCCGTGCACGATGAGGAAGTATCCGGGAAAGTCCTTCTCAGCGATCACGTTCAACTCGCGTTCGATCCGGGCGCGCCCGGCATCGTCGAGGCGCGGATACCGGGCGGGTACGGCATCCCACACCAGGTGCCGCAGCCAGCTCATCGGCGTGTGTCCGTCCGGCACCTTCTGCTGCGGCAGAGCGGGGCGCGCTCGCCGCAGCTCGAACGCCGACTCCTCAGCGATACGCAGCCCGTGCGAGATCGCACCGGGGTAGCGGCGGAACCGTTCGGTCATCTCCGCACCGCTGCGCAGGTGTGCCGCCCCGTGAGACGGCATCCACCCATCGAGCTCATCCATGCTGCGCACCGCCCGCACCGCCGCGACGGCCTCGGCGAGTCCCGCGCGGTGGGGCGCGGCGTAGTGCACGTTGTTCGTCGCCACCAGGGGGAGCCGATGTGCCCGCGCGAGGTCGGCAAGAGCATCGTTGCGACGCGAGTCCTGCGGGTCGCCATGGTCGAACAGCTCGACGGCCACACTGTCCTGCCCGAACAGGTCGACAAGGCGCCGCAGGGGAGTCTCGGCATCGCCTCGGGCAAGGCCCTGTCGGACACCGCCCTTGCGGCAGCCGGTGAGGATCGTCCACTGCCCCTCCGCGCTCGCCGCGAGGTCGTCGAGATCGTAGACCGGGCGGCCTTTCTCACCACCGCGCAGCTGCGCACGGGTGATCACACCGGAAAGCCGGTGGTACCCCTCCATGCCGCGAGCGAGCACGAGCAGATGCTCGCCGACGGGATCAGGGACACCGCCCTGCGGGGCGGGAAGATCCAGCGACAGCTCAGCGCCGAAGACGGTCTGCAGCGGAGACTTCATAAGGTCTGCCGATTCGGCGAACCGTGCTGCGCCGTAGAACCCGTCGTGGTCGGTGATCGCGAGGGCGGTGAGGCCGAGCCGGGTGGCTTCGGCGAGCAGTTCCTCTGGCGGGGAGGCGCCATCGAGAAACGAGTAGGAGGTATGCGCGTGCAGTTCGGCATAGGGGACGGCGTTCTCAGGAGGCTCGACCGGCGGCGGAGGCGCGGCCTTGCGTCGCCGTCTGACCGGCCCGGGGTCGGCTCTGGTCATCGGCGGTTCTGCAGAGCCGTGACCGCTGAGGGTCTTCTCGAGCTCCTTCCACGACATCGCCGGGTTGTGAAAGCCCATCAGCGATACCGCCCCTCGGCCCACCAGGAGCCGTCCTCCCAGAGCACGAGCCATGCACGCTGGGACTCATCGACGATCTGGAAACGCTGTGCCGTTCGTGCCTGCACGGCATCCCACGCCCGCTCGCGCAAGGGCCAGGGGCCCGCCCAACTGAGCACCGGCACGTCTTCGATCCGGGCAGGAGGGGCCGACAGCGCCCCGCGCTCATCGACGGATGGAGCGCTGCCGTCGGCACTTGTCACACGGGTAGGCACCGGGGGCGTGAAGACTTCAGACGGGAGCGGGGCCGGGAGGCTTCCCGGCCAGGGGAGCGCAGTGCTCCGCTCGTGCGGTGTCTTGTCGCCCCAGGGCTGGAGCAGTTGCCGTTCGGCGAGTCGGCGTCCACCCGTGACCTGCGGTGTGATGACGCCGCGATGCCCGAGCAGGGCCTGAACGCGCGACACGGCGTGGTGCAGGCGCTGCTCAGGGCCCTGCCCGAACAGCCCCGGCTGATGATGCGCGCTGTCGTCGACGCGCGTCGGCGTGATCCGCACCTCGAGGATGCCAGCGCCGACTCGTTCCGTGTCGGCGAGCGCCCCTGCCATCCACTCCAGTTGCCACCGCACGCGGTCGACGAGATCGCTCGCCTCGAACGAGGTCGGATGCATCCAGACCCGAGAAGAAACGCCTCCGTCATCGTCGGTCAGATCGATGCGCACTTCGGTGCACACCTGCGAGAGCTCCGCGAGGCCGGCGGTGACGGCATCCGCTGTCTGGCGCACGGCAAAGGCCACCTGCTCTGCCTGTGCCAGCGGGCCGTCGAACACGATCTCGCGTGCGAGCTGCGGCTCAGGAGCCTGGGGCTGCAGCGGTCGCGAGTCGGATCCCACCGCCAGATCATGCAGGCGCACTCCTCTCTCGCCGAGCCGGTCGCGGACATCGCCGACCTGGAGGGCAGCGAAATCGGCGAGCGTGCGTACGCCGAGTTTCGTCAGCAGCGTCGTGATCTGCTCATCGCCCAGCACCTGGACGGGCAGAGGGGCGAGGAACCCGCGTGCATCCCCCTGTTCGACCACGTGCACCGGCTCTGCCATGCGCGCCGCCTGCTCGGCGGTGAACAGACCGTCCGCGACGCCCGCTCGCGTGCCGGGGTGAGCGTGTGCCTCGAGCGCTTCGATGAGATGCCGAGCTGCCTGCTCCTCACCGCCGTAGAAACGGGCGGCTCCGCGCGCGCGCAACGCGACGAGTCCTGGTCGCAGCGGCTGCACGCCCGGCACCAGCTCTTCGAGCAGCCGCAGCACGGGCAGGAACATCCGCTGCTCCTGCAGGGGATCGGCGGGGAGGATCCGCAGGCCGGGCGAGCGGGTCTGCGCTTGTCTGCGGCGCTGGCCGCGGCGCACTCCCTGCGCACGAGCGGATGCTGAGCAAGCGATGACAGCGTTCGCCTGGATGACGGCGACGGGCTCGTCTCCTGGTGGTGCGCCGAGCGCCGCGCGCACCGGCCAGTCCGGCAGCCACAGCACGAGATGGCGAGGAGGGGCGCTCATCCGGCCACCGCCAGACGGTCAGGAGCGTGCAACGGGGCCACCGGGCGCAGAGGAGCGGGCACGGCGCCCACCCGACCGAGCGAGGTCGGCATCTGCACGCGCACGTGGCGACCGGACTCGAATCGTCGACCCGACGCGTGCAGCGTCACGGTGCGATCGGAGAGCAGACCCCATCCGGTGCCCAGTCCGTGCCATTCGCCCTCCTCCACACGGATCGTCGCTTCGCTCTGCGGCCAGCGCGCAGTGACCAGCAGAGTGCAGCCGCGATCGCGCAGGCGAGCGTTCAGCCGGGCGATGTCGGCATCTGCGACACGACTGCGCGGGTGCACGGCGATGATCGGGATCACTTCGGAGAGAGCAGTGGCGACGGTGAGCCAGCGGGGACCGGGGTCGGGCACGAGGATCAGCCGTTCGAGATCGACACCGAGATCGCCCATCGCCTCGACACCGATCGTGGGCATGCCGATGATCGCGCACCACGATCCCTTCTGCGAGGGGGCGGCGAGGAGAGCACCGAGCAGGCTCGGGGAGGGGGAGATCGAATAGGACGATCCGACGCGCAGCCCGGGATCGGGCAGTAGCCCCTCGAGCGCCGGATCGAGTGGAAGAAAAGGCACGTCGCTGCGACGCCGCTGCATGCGAGAGATCTCGCTGCGCAGTCGATGCA
This sequence comes from Microbacterium sp., assembly GCF_052099035.1. GTDB lineage: Bacteria > Actinomycetota > Actinomycetes > Actinomycetales > Microbacteriaceae > Microbacterium. The sequence continues at coordinate 14,452 of NZ_JBQDSX010000011.1, forward strand.
CCTCCTGTGCGCGGAGGGCGGTGCTCCCAGTGCCCATATATCCATCCTCGAAGATAAGTACGAATAAAACAAGCTGTTCTCTGATAGTAATTCGCACATCAGACATCGGGGTTATCCACAGGCCCGATCCGCGGCATCCGCATTTCTCGTAACCTTCCGGCATGCCCTTCGTCTTCGTGCACGACGTCTCCGCGTACGACATCGTCGTCATCGCCGTGCACCTGGGGTTGGCGGGAATCGGCATCTGGCTACTGGCGATCGACGCGCGCACGCACCGGCTGCCCAACCGCATCGTGCTGCCGACCCTCGCAGCATCGCTCGTACTGACTGCTGCCGACGCCCTGGTGACGCAGAGCACCGGTGCGCTGATCGGTGCGCTTGCGGGGATGCTGATCCTCGGCGGCTTCTACGCGTTGCTCCGCGGCATCAGCCAGGGAGGCATCGGCGGGGGAGACGTGAAGCTCGCAGCCCTCATCGGCCTGGTGCTGGGCTGGAACGGCTGGCAGGTGCTGGTGATCGGGGCGGCATCCGCATTCGTCCTCGGAGCCTGCTACGCCCTGACGTTGATGGCGCTTCGACGGGCGAACAGATCCACGCGAATCGCATTCGGACCATGGATGATCATCGGCGCCGTTCTGGGCATCGCGATCGGGTGAGGACTATGGTGTGCTCATGGCAATCGCACGGCTTCACGGCGGCCCGCTGGACGGGCAGATCATTCCTCTCAACAACGACGCTGACGACAAGCTGATCGTCCCGTACAGCGAGACACAGGTGGTTTATCACCGCAAGGGCGAAGCGCAGAACACCGGAGCCAGCGACGGAGCCACCGAGATCGACTACTGGTACGACGAGGCCCTTGAGGATCTCACACTCAACGATGACTGAGGCGGCGTCCTCGCACTGGCAGAAAGTCACCGGACGCGACGAGCGCACGGCGCGCATCGCCGCGGCGGCAACCCGAGTGGTAACTCGGCGGGCTGCGGCTGGGGTGCGCTCCGCAGCCCCGTCCCAGACGGATGCCGGTGAGCTCTGGATCTGTGAAGACCCCGCTCTCGCGATTTGGCTGTTCCCCGGGGACCCGCGGATGATTCTTGCCGACGTCGACGACGAAAGCATCGACCCGCAGCGTCTGCTGTCCGCGCTTTCGGATCTGCTGGACCAGAGCGGCTCGCCGCGCGTGATGGACTTCAGCGAATACACCGGTGATGCCGTCGCCGCAGGTCTGGCGGAAGCATCCGGGGCGCGCCGTACGGCCACGAAGATGCAGATCGACGTCGCCCGCGCGCCCGAGGCAGCCGGCATCAGCCTTCGTCCGATGGAAGACGCCGAGTTCACGGCGTACCAGGACACCGCCCGGCACGCGTTCGCCCAGGACTGGCTAGACAGCGGGCTGGCTGCCGACCTCGACGAAGCACTGCGCGTCGCCGACGAGCAGATGGGCGAGCTGCTGCCGGACGGACTGCACACGGCAGGAAACAAGCTGTTCACCGTGAGGGTGGAGCTGGGCGAGCGCGTCGGGGTTCTGTGGTTGCATATCGACGACCACCGCGCCTTCATCTACGACATCGAGATGGAGCCATTCGCACGAGGCCGCGGATACGGCACCCAGACGCTGCGGGCCGCTGCCGCCGAGACACGGGCCGCCGGTGGCGAGGTGCTGGCATTGAACGTGTTCGGCAGCAATGAGGCCGCTCGACGCCTGTACACCCGTGAGGGCTATCGCACTACGGAGATCCTCTGGTCCGCGGAGATCCCGGTCGCACCATCGCAGACGTTCGAGATCGAGCGCAAGTACGACGTCGACGTCGACACCGCCCTGCCGGTGTGGGCGGAGATCCCGGGCGTGACAGCGGTCACCGATGGCGAGCTCCGCGTGCTGGACGCGCGCTACTTCGATACGGCGGATGCTGCGCTGTCGAAAGCGGGCGTTGCGGTGCGCCGCCGTACCGGCGGGCCAGATGCCGGCTGGCATATCAAGGGCCCCCGCGAAGGCGATGGCCGGATCGAGATGGGCTGGCCGCTCGATGCGGACGACACGATTCCGGATGCTGTCACCGAAGCTCTGACGCGGTGGACGACCGCACAGCTCATGCCTCTCGCCCGCATCGAGAATGATCGCACCGCCTACCTGCTCACCGGAGAGGACGGTATCGTCGCGGAGTTCGTCGACGACCACGTGCGCGCCACGGACCTGCGTCAGGGAGCGGAACGGGAATGGCGCGAGTGGGAGGTCGAGCTGGGCCCTGCCGCTCCGGCGGATGAAGCCGGACGAGACGCGTTGTTCACAGCGGTCGAAGTCGTCGTCTTCGCCGCTGGTGCTCGCCCCGCGGCGACGGATTCGAAGCTGGCCCGCGCGCTCGGATACTGACGCCGACGGGTTTCTGACAGAACCCCCTTCTGCGAAGGGGCGCGGCGTGCTTGAGTGACCTCATGAGCCGCCGCGCCGTACTCCGCTCCCTTCAGACGATCGTTCCGAACACGACCCTGCGGCAGGAGGAGGTCCGACGCGCAGACGCAGCAGTTCTTCGATCGTGAGACGGGTACGCTGCTGTCGCCGAGCACGAAGGTGCGCAACCAGATCTACGTGCGCGAAGCGTGGAAGCTCTATGTCGAGGCCGCCCGCCGTGCTCTCGATGCCGACCCTGACATCACCGCAGCCGACATCACCCACGTCATCACGGTCTCGTGCACCGGATACTATGCGCCCGGCCCGGACTATGAGATCGTCCGCTCCCTGGGGCTGCCCGACAGTGTGCAGCGCTATCACTTCGGGTTCATGGGCTGCTACGCGTCGATGCCAGCGCTGAGGGCGGCGAATCAGTTCTGCACGGCGGATCCAGACGCCGTCGTCCTCGTCGTCAGCGTCGAGCTGTGCACACTGCATCTGCGCTCATCGGAGGATCCGGACATGATCGTGGCCACCTCCCTGTTCGCCGATGGTGCCGCAGCCGGGCTCGTCACCGCGCGGGAGTTCGACTCCGCAGTGCCGGGCTTCGTACTGGACCGCTTCCACACCGGGATCATTCCGGAGGGGAAGAAGGACATGGCGTGGATGATCGGCGATGAGGGCTTCGAGATGATCCTGTCCACCGCGGTGCCGAAGCTCATCGGTGAGAACATCTTCGGAACTCTCCGCCCGCTCTACGCGGACGAGCCCGAGATGGCCGCGGGCTTCGACGACGGGACGATCGGTTCGCAGGTGGCGCACTGGGCGATTCATCCCGGTGGGCGCAGCATCCTGGATCAGGTGGAGGAACGGCTGAGCCTCTCCGAACAGCAGCTTCACCCCGCGCGTGAGGTACTGCGGCAGTACGGCAACATGTCCAGCGCCACCGTGCTGTTCGTGCTGCGGCGCATCCTCGAAGAAGAGGGCGCCCGTGATGGCGAGCGGGTCGCGGCAATGGCATTCGGGCCGGGCCTGACGGCCGAGACCGCGCTCATGACCGTCGTCGCGCCGACCTGATGGTCGATCTCTCCTCCCGAGCCGTCGACGCACGGGAGCTGATGGATGCGCCAGATGCCGATATCGGGATGCTGGAGCGCACCTACGAGCGGTTCCCGCTCGTGAACGCTGTCGTGTCACGATGGAAAACCGTGTACCGGCGCGACATCCGACCTCGTGCGCAGAAGAAGTCCATCCGACTGCTCGACGTCGGCTCGGGCGGAGGCGATGTGTCACGAGCGCTCGCCGCGTGGGCACGCCGCGACGGCGTCGATGTCTCGGTGACGGCTCTGGATGCTGATGAACGGGCGATCCGATGGGCGAGCGAGCGCGGCGGGGGTGTGGAGTACCGATGCGCGCACACGAGAGAGCTGGTCGCGGCCGGAGAACGTTTCGACATCGTGGTGTCCAACCACCTGCTGCATCACCTGACGGGTGAAGAACTGCCGGCACTGTTGGCAGATTCGATCGTGCTCTCAGAAGACGATGGACTGGTGCTGCATCGTGACATCGCCCGAAGTCGCTTCGCGTACGGGAGCTTCGCCGCCGCAACCGCACCGTTCCAGCGGAATCTGCTCGCGCACTCGTTTATCCGCGTGGACGGGCTCACCAGCATCCGCCGCGCATACACGCCCCGCGAGATCGCGGAGGTCGTGCCCGACGGGTGGCAGGTGCGACGGGCATTTCCTGCACGACTCGAGCTGCGATGGGAGGCGTGGGATGCCCGACCATGACGTCGCCATCGTGGGGGCTGGACCGGTGGGACTGCTTCTGGCCTGTCTGCTGGCGCAGCGGGGGATCGATGTCGCGGTGTTCGAGGCGCGGGGCGCTGCGGATGATCGATCGCGCGCCATTGGCATCCACCCGCCCGGCAGCGCCACCCTCGATGCGGCCGGGGTCGGCGCGCAGGTGCGGGCCGAGGCGCTCGCGCTCGATGGCGGCGACGTGATCTGCGCCAGCCGCACCCTCGCGTCGCTCACATTCACAGCGGCGCAGCGGGTCCTGATCCTCCCGCAGCACCGGACCGATGCTTTCCTGCGCGCACGGCTGTCGCAGGTGCAGGACGGGGCGCTGCATCTCGGATGCACCGTCACCGGAGTATGGAACGAGGATGCCGTCGCCCGACTGTCCTTCGCCGAACGGCCTGATATCACTGCGTCGTTCGTCGTCGCAGCCGACGGCGTGCGCAGCGGTATCCGGCGTCAGCTCGGCATCGCGTGGCGAGAGCGCCCGGGCAGCGGGTGGTATTCGATGGCCGACATCCCTGATTCGTCCGATGCGTCCCTCGGCACGCGGGCTCAGTTGCACTGCGAACGGGAAGGACTGGTCGAGTCGTTTCCGCTCCCTGGGGCCAGAAGACGATGGGTCGCCGGTGATCCGGATCGTGTTCTCGGTGATGCGGCAGCATTCACACACGCGATCGAGCGGCGCACCGGCATCCGTCTCGAACTTCCCGGCGGACTGAAGCCGACGGTATTCCAGGCCAGGCAGCACCTCGCGGCCCGGCTGGTACACGGGCGGGTCGTGCTTGTCGGCGACGCCGCGCATGAAACGAGCCCGATCGGTGGGCAGGGCATGAATATCGGGTGGATGGCGTCGCAGCATCTCGCTTCGGCGATCGAGCGCTCGCTGCGTGCGGGGCGCGTCGAGGTCGAGGAGTACGAGCGCCGCACGCTGCGGGCTGCCGCACGCGCGCAGCGACGATCGTCTTTCTACATGACGATGGGGCGACCGGCGCGCGGACCCGCTCTTCTCCTGCGCAATACCGCGATCCGGATGCTGGGCACCGTGCCGTTGCGCGGGAGGACGGCAGACATGATCACGATGCAAGGGTGATGAGCGGTCAACCTATACTTAATAGGTGACCGACATCGACGCCGTGCCACGTGCCCGCATGCGTATTGGGCGCCGTATCGGCATCGCCGTTGCCGCGCTCGTCGCCGCCGCTCTCATCTTCGGTGGGGTCTTCATCGCCGCCAAGATGCCGAGGCCATCCACCGCCCTCTCCGACCCGCCTCGCGGTGAGCTGATCGTGGACGATGCGGAAGGCGAGTGGCAGGTCGGCGGGTTTACCGTGCGTCTGGATAACGCCCTGCACGTGACCCACCCGGATGCCGCCGCTGCGGTCTGGGAGACCGTGCCCGGCGAAGCGTTTCTCACCGCCGCGGAGGCGGATGCGCATTTTATCGACGACCTCGGCCTCGTGCGCGTGAGCGATCACCGCGATCACGCATGGGCGACGCAGCACATCGTGTCGGCCCAGCTGGGGGCGGACGGTGCTCTCGTCCTCGCCGGCACGCTCGACGACTCGGACTCCCTCGCGTGGGAGATGCGTCTGAGCGAGGGTGCTGACGGGCTGCTAGATGCTGCGGTCTCCGTCGACCCCGCAGCGAACCGCCTGTATCTCTCCGCCGCATTGGATGCCGACGAAGGCATACACGGTTTCGGTGCGCAGTCAGCCGGATGGGACCTGCGCGGTGATCGCATCCCGCTCATTCCGCGCGAACAGGGCATCGGTCGAGGAGAACAGCCGCTGTCGTTCCTCGTCGACCTGGCAGCATCCTCGGCGGGTGGCCAGGACACCACGTACCTGCCGAGTGCTGTCAACGTCACGGATCTCTCGCGCAGCGTCGTCTACCGGGGAGAGGCGATCTCCTCCGTCGACCTGCGCCCGGACGACCGCATGATCTGGGAAGTCTGGAGCAACCAGGCGGACTTCGCGCTCGCCGCAGCATCGACGCCGACGCAGGCGGTCGCCATCCAATCAGGCTGGACCGGGGTGGCCGCAGCGCCCCCTGCGTGGACTCAGGTCGGAATGATCGTCGGAATCCAAGGTGGCGCCGATGAGGTGCGCGCGAAGATCGCGACGCTGCAGAAGGCCGATGTGCCGCTTGTTGCCGTGTGGTTGCAGGACTGGGTGGGGCGGCGCACCACGGACTTCGGCGAGCGACTGCAGTGGAACTGGAGTCTCGACGAGGATCAATACCCCGGCTGGGATGAGCTGGTCGCCGACCTCGAAGGTCAAGGCATCCGCGTGCTCACCTATGTCAACCCGTCACTCTCCGTCGACAGCGGTGCGGCATCCGCGGCGCGCGGCGATCGTGATCTCTATGCCGAGGCGGCAGCCGCCGGATACCTCGCTCTGGACGCCGATGGCGCTGTGTTCGACGCGGATCAGCACGGGTTCACCGCCGCGACCGTCGACCTGACGAACCCGGATGCGCGGGAGTGGTTCGCGCAGGTCATCGCTGACGAGGTCGCAGGAGCCGGAGCATCCGGATGGATGGCGGACTTCGCGGAGGGGCCGCAGCCGGAGGCCGTGCTCGCGGGCGGCTCGGGCGCGGACTGGCGCGTGCAGTGGCCGGTGCTGTGGCAGCAGGTCAATCAGCGTGCTCTCGAGCTTGCCGGCCTCACCGACGATGGTTTCGTGTGGCACCGCAGCGGCGGCACGGTCTCCTCGGGCGCAGCAGACGCATTGTGGCTGGGGGACCAGGCCCAGGACTGGTCGCAGACCGACGGGCTGGCCTCGACCGTCACGCTCACGCAGTCGTTGTCGGCGAGCGGGATGGCGCAGGTGCACGGAGACATCGGCGGATACACGAGCGTCGACCTGCCGGTGATCCCCGATGTCGTCCGCGATGATGAGCTCGTCGTGCGGTGGGCGGAGGCGTCTCTCCTCCAGCCGGTGTTCCGCACGCACGAGGGCAATCGTCCGGCATTCTCCGCGCAGCCCGCGGAAGAGGCAGACCTTGCCACACAGCTCGGTGCTCTCACCCGCGTGTTCGTCGCGTTGGCACCCGAACGCGAGCGCTTGGCCGCACAGGGCGGGCTTGCGGATGCCGCTCAGCATCCGTGGATGCTGGACCCAACGGCATCCGGCCTGAATGGCGCAGCGAATGAAGAACTCCAGCTCGGGCCAGACGTGCTGCTCGCGCCGGTGCTTTCCGCTGGTGCGACGACGGTCGATGTTGCGTTCCCGCCGGGGCAGTGGCAGAACATCTGGACCGGAGAAGTCTTCGGCGATGCGAAGGCCGTGACCACAGTGACGGTCGATGCCCCACTGGGTCAGCCGGCGCTGTTCGTCCGCGAGGGCTCGGCGGTCGCCGCAGAGCTTGCGCCCTTTGAAGCGGAGTGAGCTCCGCTCACTACGGCAGCAGGACGCTGAGTGCTCCGGGAACGACGCCGATCCGCACGCTGTCGGTGCCGATCCGCTCACCGTCGGCGTAGACGATGAGGCCGGGCGCCGAGACCTCGACCTCTGAGCCGCGCATCGATGTCACCTGGGGCAGCTCGACGTGAGTGCCCTTCAGCAGACGTGGGAACAGCCTGATCAGTCGGAACCGCCCTACCGGCGCGATGTGGACGACATCGAACAGGCCGTCATGCGGGTCGGCATCCGGGCAGATCGGCATCCCTCCGCCGTAGCTGCGCGTGTTGCCGACCGCGACGAGGATGCCGTCCGACACGGGGCTGTCCACGCCGTCGATGCGGAGCCGGAACGGCATCGGGGCGAGGCGCAGCAATTCGATCACCAGCGCCAGGTAGTAACGCGCCCGACCACGTGGCCAACGCAGCGTATTGGTGCGTTCGCTCACCTTCGCATCGAAGCCGATTGCTGCGATCGTGAGGAAGCGTGCTGTCCCATCCGGGCAGGTCGCCTCGCCGACGTCGAGGGATCGAGGAGTCCCGTCGATGGCCGCATCGGCGGCGCTGGCGGCAGCCTGGTCCGATCCGAACGGGATGTCGAGGGAGCGGGCGAGATCGTTGCCGGTCCCGGCGGGCACGAGAACGAGCGGGATGCCGGTGCCCGCCAGCACATCGACCACGGTCGCCAGCGTCCCATCGCCGCCGACGATGACCAGCGCGTCCGGCTTCGCCGCGACTGCTGCGGCGACGAGGCGCCGAGAGTCCGCGGCTGACGATCCGGCGTGGATGGTGGGATCGATTCCGCGTTCGCGCAGCCGGGCGATCGCGGCATCCGCTCTGGATACACCCCGCCCCCGTCCCGCATCCGGGTTGACGAGGACATGGATGTTCGGCACGTCAGTCCGCCTGCGGAGCCGCGATGAGTGCTCCGGGGTTCATGATGCCTGCAGGGTCCAGCTCGGTCTTCAGCGCTCGGAGGATCCGGATGCCGCCCTCGCCGATCTCTTTCGCCAGCCACGGCGCGTGATCGCGGCCGATACCGTGGTGATGGCTGATCGTTCCGCCGTTCTCGAGGATCGCATCGTTCACACGGGACTTGATCGCATCCCACTGCGCCAGAACGTCACCCTTCAGATTTCCGATGATCGTGAAGTACAGCGCAGCGCCGGTCGGATAGATATGCGAGATGTGGCACATGACGAGCGACTTGGAGTCCTGGGCGGTGAATCCCGCGCTCAGCGCCGTGGTGACTGCGGCCTTCAGCGGTGCGACGTCTGCCCAGACGGCGGCGGTCTCGAGCGTTTCGCAGAACACGCCGTGGTCCAGCAGTGCGTCGCGCAGATACGGCGCGCCGAACCGGCCCTTCGCCCAGTCCTCAGCGGGGTCCGCACCGGTCGAGCGCCCGCCGGCTGCGGTGAGCACGCTCTCGGTGAGAGCGTGACGGGCGGCGGCGACCTCCGGCTCGCCCTCGAATACGGTGACCGCGCTGCACCCCTTCGAGAGCGCCTTTCCGATCTTGCCGTGCTGTGCGAGTCCGATCCCGGTCTCGGCCTCGTCGGAGAGACGGATCACCGTCGGGCCTGTGCCGAGCTGCACCACGCGTCGCAGTGCATCGACGCCGGTCGCGAAATCGGGGAAGGTCCAGCCCTGCGAGATGCGCGTCGCGGGCAGACGGTGCACGCGCAGGGTGAGTTCGGTGATGACCCCGAGGATCCCCTCCGCACCGAGGAACACGCGCATGAGGTCGGGGCCGGCCGCCGTGCCGGGCGCACCGCCGAGCGAGACGTCACCGGTCGGGGTGGCGACGCGCACAGCGGTGACCATCGCGTCGAACCGGCCGTTTCCCGCCGAGTTCTGTCCGGAGGAGCGCGCTGACGCAAAGCCGCCGAGAGTGGCGTACAGGAAACTCTGCGGGTAGTGACCGAGCTCGAAGCCCCGTTCGGCGAGCAGGTTCTCGGCCTCGGGTCCGGTGGTACCGGCGAGGAACCGCGCCTCACCGCTGACCTCGTCCAGGTGCAGCAGACCACTCAGCCGACGCAGATCCAGCGCGATCACGGCGCGGTGGGCACCGCGTTCCGGGTCCAGCGCACCGACGACGCTGGTTCCCCCGCCGAACGGGACGACGGCGATCGAGTGATCGGCGGCGCAACGCAGGGCCGCAAGAACCTCATCGTGATCTCCGGGGGAGACGACGGCATCCGGAGCATCCTGATCAGCAGTCCGGCGGTGCACGAGGTCGATCGTCGACCGACCGCCCGCATGGCGGATTCGCGTCTCATCATCCGTGTGGACCTGTGCGTCACCGACGATGGCGGTGAACGCTGCGCGATCGTCTGCCGTCAGCGCAGACGGGGCCACGCGAACATCGTCGAGTGCGACGGCCGGCTCCGGGCGCTGGACCCGACCGATGACCGTGGGCAGGAGAGCTCGTACCGCGAGGGGGAGATCTTTCGCGAGAGCCGGGTCGCCCCATCCGTTCCAGCGCATCGTCGCCGCAGGTGTCGTTTCCGTCGTCATGCGTTACAGTGTGACACATTATGGAAGATCGTCAAGCAATCATGATGTCGTCCGTCGACCCGGAAATGCCGGACTGGGATGATACCGACGCGCAGATCCTCGAACGGGCCGCCGCGCTCGTCGCCGCGCGGGGAACATCGCGGCTCACGATCGCCGAGCTCGCCCGCGAGGCGCAGGTCAGCCGCCCGACGATCTACCGGCGCTGGTCGAGCACCGATGAGGTCGTGCGAGCGGCGCTCCTTCGTCAGACGGTTCTCATCCTGCGCAGGCTCGAGCCCGAGGTGCACACTCGCGAGGAGCTCGTGGCCGAAGCGCTGCGTTTCGCAGATCTGTTTCGCGAAGACCCCGTGTTCGGGCGCCTGCTCTCCACGGAACCCGACGCTTTCACCCAGTACAGTCTGGAGCGGGTTGGATCGAGCCAGCGCGTCATGCTGCGGTGGCTGGCCGATGCCATCGCTCATGCCCAGAACGGTGGGACCGTGCGCGCGGGCGATCCGGGGGACATGTCGGTGATGCTGCTGCTCATCGTGCAGTCCGCCGTACTCTCCCACAACGCCGTCGCCTCGCTCATCGGGGCCGCCGAGTGGCATGCCGAACTCACCCGCGCGGTGGACGGATACCTGCGGCCATGACGGGGGACACAGGCGTTCGTGCGTCCGCGATGCTGAATGCGGCGCGACGCTCTCGCGAGCTCGATGCGCTCGCGGGCGCAGATGAGGTCGACCTCCTGGTGATCGGCGGAGGCGTCACCGGGGCAGGCGTCGCACTGGATGCTGCGAGCCGAGGACTCTCCGTCGTGCTCGTCGAAGCGCACGACCTCGCCTTCGGCACGAGCAGGTGGAGTTCGAAGCTCGTCCATGGCGGCCTGCGGTATCTTGCCTCCGGTGATGTGGCCGTGGCGCGCGAGAGCGCGGTCGAGCGGCATTTGCTCATGACGCGCATCGCTCCGCACCTCACCCGACCTCTGCCGCAGCTGCTGCCATTCGTCGATGGCGTATCGATGACCCAGCGCACCGTTGGCAGCATCGGCTTCTGGCTGGGCGATGGACTGCGCCGCATCGCCGGAACGCCCGGAAGCATCCTGCCCCGCCCACGCCGTGCGTCCGTCGGGCAGACGGTTGCGATGTTCCCTGCGGTGAGCAGACGCGGCCTCCGCGGGGGAATGGTGGGCACCGATGGCCAGCTCATCGACGACGCGCGGCTCGTGACGGCGATTGCACGGACCGCCGCCGCACACGGGGCGAAGATCCTCACCCGGATGCGCGTGACGGACGTTTCCGGAGCGGGCGCGACCGTGGAGGATCAGCTCGGTGGGGGCTCGGTGCGCGTGCGCGCTCGTGCTGTCGTCAACGCCGCGGGAGTATGGGCAGGCGGGCTCGATCGCGATATCCGCCTGCGCCCGAGTCGCGGAACGCACATCGTTCTGGATGCCGTAGCCCTCGGCAATCCGACCGCAGCACTCACCGTGCCGCAGCCGGGTTCGATCAGCCGCTTCGTGTTCGCCCTGCCCACTCAGCTCGGACGCGTCATCGTCGGTCTCACCGATGTTGATGCGCCCGGCCCCATCCCCGACGAACCGTCGCCGACCGAGGACGAGATCGAGTTTCTCCTCACCGTCCTCTCCAGCGCCATGAACCGGACGCTGACCCGGGACGACGTCCGCGGATCGTTCGCAGGGCTCCGCCCGCTCATCGAGTCCGGCACGGGGGAGTCCACGGCAGACATCTCCCGCCGGCACCACGTCGAGGTATCATCGAACGGCTCGATCGGCATCCTGGGCGGAAAACTCACGACGTACCGGGCGATGGCGAAGGATGCCGTCGACCTCGCAGCCCGGCATGCCGGGCTGCCCGATCCGGGATGCCGGACGGACCGTCTCCCGCTCGTCGGAGCGCCCTGGTCACCGGTTCCGGTCACCGGCACGGATGCTGCGCGTCCGTCTTCGGCCACGCTGCGCGCACGCTACGGATCGGAGGCGGCGTCCGTCCTCGCATCCGGAGGGTCCCGCGGCGCCGAGCGCGTGGCCGAGGGGATCGACGTCATCCGTGCCGAGGTGGCATTCGCGGTGCGCGCGGAAGGTGCGCTCGACGCCGATGACGTGCTCGATCGGCGCACCCGCATCGGACTCGTCCCCGACGACAGGGCACTGGCGGCTCCTGTTGTCTCGGAAGTGGTGTCGGAGACGCTCGCGGAGTTCGGCTCCTGAGCCAGGAAAGAAGAAAAACCCGGCCGAGGTGGAACTCGAAGCCGGGTTTTTCTTCTTCGCTGAGGGTTGTGACCTCGCGTCAGAAGTTGATCATGTGGCCCGCGAGGCCGTGGAAGCCCTCCTGCAGAGCCTCCGACAGCGTCGGGTGCGTGTGCACATTGCGCGCGAGCTCGAGAGCGGTGAGGTCCCACTTCTGCGCGAGCGTGAGCTCGGGGAGCAGCTCGGAGACATCCGGACCGATCATGTGGGCGCCGAGAAGCTCGAGGTGCTCGGTGTCCGCGATCATCTTGACGAAGCCGACGGGCTCGCCGAGGCCATGAGCCTTGCCGTTGGCCATGAACGGGAATGTGACGACCTTGATGTCGTGACCCTCGTCCTTGGCCTGCTGCTCGGTCAGGCCGAACGACGCGACCTGCGGTGAGCAGAACGTGGCACGCGGCATCATGCGGTAGTCGCCCAGCGTCTGCGTCTCGGCTCCGCCGATGGTCTCGGCGGCCACGACGCCCTGCGCCTCTGCGACGTGCGCGAGCTGCAGCTTGGCGGTGACGTCGCCGATCGCGTAGATGCCGTCGACGTTCGTCTTCATGTGATCGTCGATGTCGATCGCGCCGCGCTCGGTGAGCTTCACGCCCGTCTTGTCGAGACCGTAGCCCTCGACGTTTGGTGCGAAGCCGACCGACATGAGCACCTTGCCGGCCTCGATGGACGCCTGGTTGCCGTCCTTGCCGGTGTAGGTGACCGTGACGGACGAGCCGTTGTCGACGATCGTCTCGACCTTGGTCGAGGTGAGGATGTCGACACCGAGGTTCTTGTACTGCTTGGCGATCTCCTTGGAGACATCGGCATCCTCATTGGGAAGCGCACGATCGAGGAACTCGATAATCGTGACCTTCACGCCGTAGTTCGTCAGGACGTACGCGAACTCCATGCCGATGGCTCCGGCGCCGACGATGACGATCGACTCCGGCAGATCACGGGTCATGATCTGCTCTTCGAAGGTGACGACGTTCTCGCTGAGCTCGACACCGGGAAGCAGGCGAACCTTCGAGCCGGTCGCGATGATCACGTTGTCGAAGGTGACTTCTTCGGTGGAGCCGTCGGTCTTCGCGACCGAGATCGCCTTCGGACCGGTGAAGGTGCCGCGACCGTTGTACTCGGTCACCTTGTTCTTCTTCATCAGGAAGTGGATGCCCTTGACGCGGCCATCAGCGACCTCGCGAGAGCGGTCGAATGCCTTGCCGAAGTCGATCGTGAAGTCACCCGAGATGCCGAAGAAATCTGCTTTGTGGTTCAGGGTGTGAGCGAGTTCGGCGTTCTTGAGCAGCGCCTTGGAGGGGATGCAGCCGACGTTGAGGCACACACCGCCCCAGTACTTCTCTTCGATGATCGCGACGGAAAGACCGAGCTGTGCACTGCGGACCGCGGCGACGTACCCGCCGGGGCCCGCGCCGAGGATGACGACGTCGTAGTGGGGCATGCCTCAAGCTTATCGCTCTGCGGGAGTGTCCGATCCGGGTTCTGCGGGCTTGCGTCGACGCAGCAGGACGATCAGCAGGAACACGACGATCAGGAGTACGACAGCCCCGGCGATGAGCCACCCTGGCGAGAAGGACGCACCCGACTCCATGTTCGGATCCTCAGCGGGGACAGCCGTCGCCGTCTCAGCCGGTGCGGGGGCCGTGGTCTCGTCCGCCGTTGGGCTGGCCTGGGGTTCGGGGGAGGACAGCGTGCTCGTCGTCACGGTGAAGCCGAACTCGCCGGACGTCGGATGCCCGTCGCTGGAGACGACCTTCCACAGCACGTGATACTCGCCGGCGTCAGCTTCAGACGCGAGCGGCTGCGTTACCGTGGCCCCATCGACGACGGCGGGGCCGTCGGTGACGGAGGCTCCTGCGGCATCGGTCACCGCGATCTCGGTCGAACCGTCCCCGTCGATCAGCGCTGCGCTGAATGTGAGCGTGAGCTCGGTGGGCAGGGTCTGGACGCTCGAGTCGGCAGCAGGATTGGATTCGACGAGCGAATCATGTGCGGATGCCGGCTGCGGCCAGGCGAAGAGGAAAATGAAGGCCGCCAGCAGCGTCACGGCCAGGGCGAGCGGGGCTGTCGGGCGTCGAGATGAGAGTGTGCGCACAGCTCTACCTTAGGAAACGAGGATGTGTGCCGTCTGACTCGCACAGGCCCTCGCTCGGGGGGCGCTCGATCAGTTAGTCTGGATCGGAAGGAGGGCCACCGTGACAGATTTTGAAAGCCAGTCGTCTCGCGACGCCGCTATCCACCGCGGCGGAGAGCAGCGGCGCGATGCCACACAGACGTTCGGACACGATTCTGATCTGTCTTTCGTCCCCTTCGGCGCCGAACTCACAGAGGTCGAGCAGACCGCGATCGCAGCGCTTCCCTCGGGGGCAGCGCTGCTGCTCGTTCGCTCCGGTGCGCTGGCAGGAGCACGATATCTGCTCGACACCGGCGTCACCACGATCGGCCGTCACCCGGAGGCCGACATCTTCTTCGACGATGTCACCGTCTCCCGCAGGCATGCCGAGATCACGCGTTCGGACAAGAACGAATTCGAGATCATCGATCAGCGCTCCCTCAATGGCACCTACGTCAATGGCGAGCGTGTCGATCGCAGCGTCCTGGCCAATGGTTTCGAGCTGCGCGTCGGTAAATTCCGGCTGAACTTCTTTCTCTCGCCAGCAGATCTCACCGCGGCGACTGAGTAATGGCGGCACTTCACGCCCGCGATCGCTCTGCGTCCGCGGGGCTTTTGAGTATCGGTCAGGTGCTCGCGCGACTCACGCCCGAATTCCCGGATCTCACCTCCAGCAAGTTGCGTTTCCTCGAGGTCCAGGGCATCGTCAGCCCGTCACGCACGGACTCCGGCTACCGCAAGTTCTCGCAGTCCGACATCGACCGCCTTCGGCTGGGACTCACCCTGCAGCGTGATCATTACCTTCCGCTGAGCGTGATTCGCGAGCAGCTGGATGAGGCAGAGAGCAATGGCGAGGCGGGTTCGGTGCTTGCTCCACCGCCGTCGATCGCACCCGCTCCACGCAGGTACCGCCGCGATGAGCTTCTCTCCGCAGCCGGGGCTGGGCCTCAGATCCTCAACGACGCCATCAGCACCGGGATCATCGCGGCCGCTGAAACCTATCCTGAGTCGACCGTCACGCTGCTGCGGGGACTGGTTGCCCTTGACCGTCACGGCATCGAGCCGCGACATCTGCGTACGCTTCGACAGAGCGCAGAGCGCGAGGTCTCGCTCATCGAATCGGCGATGTCGGCGCTCTTGCGCAGAACGGATGCTGCATCCCGAGGCAAGGCTCGCGAGATGGCGCCGGAACTGGCAACGAAAATCGGCGATGTACGCGCCGCGTTCGTCAAAGAAGCGCTTTCGCGGGTGCTTTCGTAACGAACGGGTTGCGACACACCTTCGTCCCCACGCGGATGTCGTTGCCCGGGGTCGGGCACTGCTCTAGCGTGGAGGTAGTCCACGAGAGAGGAAGTCATATGAGTGCGGATGAGCGTGCATGCGACCCGCAGTTCGTGACCGAGCTCCTCTTCACGGACGGTCTTCCGGCCATGGATGACGAGGTCGGCTATCGCGGTGCAGTCGCTGCGCGAGCTGCTGGCATCACCTATCGTCAGCTCGACTACTGGGCACGCACCGAGCTGGTCGTGCCGACTGTTCGTGGCGCGAGCGGGTCCGGTTCGCAGCGCATGTACGGCTTCCGAGACATTCTCGTCCTCAAGCTCGTCAAGCGACTCCTGGACACCGGCATCTCCCTGCAGCAGATCCGGGTGGCCGTCGATCAGCTGCGTGCCGCCGGTATTCGTGATCTTGCCGGAACCACACTCATGAGCGATGGCGCATCGGTTTATCTGTGCACGTCGAACGATGAGGTCATCGACCTCGTCAGCCGCGGCCAGGGTGTCTTCGGTATCGCGGTCGGCAAGGTTCTGCGCGAGGTCGAATCGACGCTCGTCGAGTTCGACCCGACTGTGCCCGATCCGGTCGATGAGCTCAGCGCGCGTCGCGCCAAGCGCACCGCCTGAGTCCAGGCTTCGACTCGCTGGCGCTCGCTCAGCCCGTTTCGTCTCGCTTCGCTCGCTCAACGACCCGCGGGTGAGCGATGCTCAGGACTGGGCGCCGGTCTCCGGTACGGGGACCCGGCCTGCGCGGACGATGCGGTCCAGCAGCGAGTCGAAATCGGCGGCGAGCTCCTGCGCGGAGTCTCCCGGCCAGATGTGCAGCGGCTTCGCGGCGCCCTGCGCCTGCTGCAGCGACGTGCGCTCGGGCAGCTGCGGTGACAGCACCAGCGGGCCGAACATGTCGCGCAGCTCCTTGATGCGGAACTGGTGCTCGATCGACTGGGGCCGCACGCGGTTGACCACGATGCCGAGCGGCTGAAGACGAGGGGACAACCCACGACGGATCTCTTCGATCGCACGCAGCGCACGGTCGGCGGCGGCCACGGAGAACAGCCCGGGCTCGGTGACGACCATCACACGGTCGCTCGCAGCCCACGCCGTTCGCGTGAGGGCGTTCAGCGACGGTGCGCAATCGATGAGCACGAGGTCGTAGTCGCTTTCGACCGCGGCCAATGCTTCTTCGAGCTTCCACACATCGCGGACGCTCGGGTGCGGGCCGTCGAAGTTGATCGCAGATGGGCTGCCGATGAGGACATCGATAGTGCCCGGGTGCACCTTGGCCCAGCCGCTGGACGTGATCGCCTGACGGACGACCTTCTCCTTCGGATTCGCCAGAACATCGGCGATGTTGAGGCGTCCGGCGACCTGGATATCCATTCCCGTGGACACATCGGACTGCGGATCGAGGTCGACGACGAGAGTACGGACACCACGGGCGAAGGCCGCCGAGGCCAGGCCGAGGGTCACGGTCGTCTTTCCGACACCGCCTTTGAGAGAGCTGACGCTGAGTACGTGCACGGAGACCACGTTACCTTCCCCTAGGCTTGGAAAACACTCAGCCCCCGCCCCGTGTGCGTCGAAATCGCCGCATGACGAGCTACCAGAGGTGTGCATGTTCCAGAAGATTCTTGTGGCCAATCGTGGCGAAATCGCGATCCGTGCGTTTCGAGCAGCGTTCGAAGTGGGGGCGCGCACCGTCGCGGTATTCCCCTACGAGGACCGTGGTTCGCAGCACAGGCTGAAAGCTGACGAAGCATACGAGATCGGTGAGCTCGGGCACCCGGTGCGCGCGTATCTGGACGTCGATGAGATCGTCCGCGTTGCCCTGGAATCGGGTGCTGACGCCATCTACCCTGGCTACGGATTCCTTTCGGAGAACCCGGAACTCGCCGAGAAGGCCGCAGCCAACGGCATCGTCTTCATCGGTCCGCCGTCGAAGGTGCTCGAGATGGCGGGCAACAAGGTCGAGGCCAAGCGGCATGCGGTCGAGGCTGGCGTTCCGGTGCTGCGCTCGACCGAAGCATCCTCCGACGTCGATGAGCTGGTCGCTCAGGCGGACGAGATCGGGTTCCCCGTGTTTGCCAAGGCAGTAGCCGGCGGCGGTGGGCGCGGCATGCGCCGCGTCGAGACGAAGGCTGAGCTCGCTCCTGCCCTGGCTGAGGCCATGCGCGAGGCCGAGAGCGCATTCGGCGACCCTCGCATGTTCCTCGAGCAGGCTGTCGTGCGCCCCCGGCACATCGAAGTGCAGATCCTCGCCGACAAGACGGGCGAGACGGTGCACCTGTTCGAGCGCGACTGCTCGGTGCAGCGGCGCCACCAGAAGGTCGTGGAGATCGCTCCGGCGCCGAACCTCGACGACAGCATCCGCACCGCCCTGCACGGCTACGCGATCGCCTTCGCCCGATCCATCGGATATGAGAACGCCGGTACCGTCGAATTCCTTCTCGAGACAGCGGGCGAGCGCACCGGCGAGGTCGTCTTCATCGAGATGAACCCGCGTATCCAGGTCGAGCACACCGTGACCGAAGAGGTCACCGATGTCGATCTCGTGCAGGCCCAGATGCGCATCGCCGCGGGGGAGACTCTCGCCGATCTCGGGCTGCAGCAGGGCGACATCCACCTGCGCGGCGCTGCGCTTCAGTGCCGCATCACCACAGAGGACCCCACGCAGGGCTTCCGCCCGGACACCGGGAAGATCACGACCTACCGCTCCCCGGGCGGGGCCGGCATCCGACTCGATGGCGGCACGGTGCACCAGGGTGCGCAGATCAGCCCGCACTTCGACTCGATGCTCTCCAAGCTCACCTGTCGCGGCCGCGACTTCAAGACAGCTGTCGGACGCGCGCGGCGCGCTCTGGCGGAGTTCCGCATCCGTGGCGTCTCGACCAACATCCCGTTCCTGCAGGCACTGCTCGAGGACGAGGACTTCGTCGCGGGCGACATCAGTACCTCGTTCATCGACGAGCGTCCCGATCTGCTGCAGGGGCGCGTCTCCAAGGACCGCGGCACGAAGCTGCTGAACTGGCTCGTCGATGTCACCGTCAACAAGCCCAATGGCACTCACCCCGGCACCCTCGACCCTGTCGCCAAGCTGCCGACCGTCGATCTCACCACCGAGCCTGCACCGGGCTCTCGCCAGCGATTGCTCGAACTGGGACCCGAGGGCTTCGCGAAGAGCCTGCGCGAGCAGTCTGCTCTGGCGATCACCGACACGACCTTCCGTGATGCGCACCAGTCGCTGCTGGCCACACGCGTCCGAACGCGGGACCTCGTCGCAGCGGCGCCGTACCTGGCACGGCTCACCCCCGGGCTGCTCTCCGTCGAAGCTTGGGGAGGTGCGACCTACGACGTCGCACTGCGTTTTCTCGGCGAGGACCCGTGGGAGCGGCTCGACAAGCTGCGCACGGCGTTGCCGAACATCAACATCCAGATGCTGCTGCGCGGGCGCAACACGGTCGGCTACACGCCGTATCCGGCTGCGGTGACCGAGGCCTTCGTCGCCGAGGCCGCGGCCAGCGGCGTCGACATCTTCCGCATCTTCGACGCCCTCAACGATGTCGAGCAGATGCGTCCTGCGATCGATGCGGTGCGCGCTACGGGAACCTCCGTCGCCGAGGTCGCCCTCTGCTACACGGGCGACCTGCTGAACCCGGCAGAAGACCTCTACACGCTCGACTACTACCTGCGCCTGGCCGAGCAGATCGTGGATGCCGGTGCGCACATCCTCGCGATCAAGGACATGGCGGGACTCCTGCGGCCTGCCGCCGCGGCGAAACTCGTCACGGCCCTGCGTGAGCGCTTCGATCTGTCGGTGCATCTGCACACCCATGACACCCCCGGTGGCCAGCTCGCAACGCTCCTGGCAGCCAGTGCTGCCGGTGTGGACGCAGTGGATGCTGCATCCGCCCCGCTGTCCGGCACCACCAGCCAGCCATCGCTCTCGTCGCTGGTCGCGGCCCTCGCGCACACCGACCGCGACAGCGGTATCGACTTGGACGGCGTCTCGGATCTCGAGCCGTACTGGGAAGCCGTGCGCAACCAGTACGCGCCCTTCGAGTCGGGGCTCCCCGGGCCCACGGGGCGCGTCTACCACCACGAGATCCCGGGCGGGCAGCTGTCGAACCTGCGGCAGCAGGCCAAGGCCCTGGGGCTCGCAGACGACTTCGAGCTCATCGAGGACATGTACGCCGCAGCCGACCGCATCCTCGGGCGCGTGCCGAAGGTGACCCCGTCGTCGAAGGTGGTCGGAGACCTCGCACTGCATCTGGCCGCTGTGAAGGCGGACCCTGCCGATTTCGAGGCCAACCCCGAGAAGTATGACGTCCCTGACTCGGTCGTCGGCTTCATGGCTGGCGAGCTCGGCGATCTGCCCGGCGGATGGCCGGAACCCTTCCGCACCAAGGTGCTGGCCGGACGCGAAGTGCGCACCGGTATCACCGAGATCTCGAACGATGACGAGAAGGCACTTGCCGGTACCAGCGAGGAGCGGCGCGCGCGCCTGAACACTCTGCTGTTCCCGGCCCCGACCCGCGAATTCGCTCAGCAGCGCGAGTTGTTCGGCGATCTGTCGGTGCTCGACACCGCCGACTACCTGTACGGACTCGTCCAGGGGCAGGAGCATCTGGTCGAGATCGACCGCGGCGTGCAGCTCTACGTCGGACTCGAGGCGATCGGCGAAGCCGATGACCGCGGCATGCGCACCGTGATGACCACGCTGAACGGACAGTTGCGTCCGGTCTTCGTGCGCGACCGGTCGATCGCTGTCGACGCCCACGAGGTGGAGAAGGCAGATACGTCCAAGCCCGGTCAGGTGGCGGCGCCCTTCTCGGGTGTCGTGTCGCTCAAGGTCGAGGTCGGTACGGAAGTCCATGCTGGTGAGCCGGTCGCATCCATCGAGGCGATGAAGATGGAAGCGGCTATCACCGCGCCCGTCGACGGAGTCATCGAACGACTCGCGATCGGCGAGACTCAGCAGGTGGATGCCGGGGACCTTTTGGTCGTCATCACTCCAGCCAAGTAACCTTGTGCGGGCGATACGCTCGCACAAGCTTGGAGTGACACAGTGACATCGAAGAATAATCCCGACGCGCACGAGGACGATTCCCTCGGAGTGCTTGACGAGGCCGCCTCGTTGGACACCACAGCGCTCGGCGTCCTCGGACAGACCGCGCAGGTCAGCGTCTCATTGCCGAACAGTGAAGACGACGATGATTTCGTGGACGACTCCGTCGTGGACGGAGAGATTCCGTCCGACCTCACCAGCATCGTGATCGAACTGCCTGCTGACCAGGTCGACGAGCAGATCGACGAGAAGACGCAGGATGAGGATGACACCGAGATCGATGACCCGTCCGTGGCGGCCGCCGCTGATGAGGTCGTTGTCGGCGTGATCGATGTCGCCCCGGAGGAAGAGCCCGTCGACACCGTGGATCCCGTCGACTCCGTCGACGAAGTCGACGCAGATGACGCGGACGAGGTCGTGGACGAACCCGCCATTGTCGAACCCACCATCGCCGAGCAGGCTGTCGCCGCGCCAGCCGTGGCAGCGCCCGCGCCTGCGCCGCAGACCCTGACCTCCAAGCGCTTCGGAGAGCAGATGGGGCAGGCCTCTCGAGAGACGGCCGACCTGCTCACGTCCGATCGTCTGCTCAACCCCAGCCAGCTGAGCAAGCCCGAGCCGGAAGGCACCTGGAGTCACCTGCTCTACGCGCTTTCAGGTCGTCGCATCAACATCGGCGATGGCAAGCGCGCGCGCGAGCGCAAGGAACTCACCGCACGGATTGCAGGACAGCTCTCCGGAGGGGCACGATTCGTTCCGGTGCTCTCACGCAAGGGCGGCGTCGGCAAGACGACGATCACCGCTCTGCTCGGGATGGCGCTCGCGGACGCCCGCGACGATCGGGTGATCGCGGTCGACGCGAACCCGGATCGCGGCACCCTGGCTGATCGCATCGTGCGGACGAACGACAAGTCCGTCCGCGACCTCGTCCGCATTCGCGACGAGGTGAAGGGGTACCACGACGTCTCCGCGATCGTCGCACGCGACTCCACCCGGCTCGACGTGCTCGCGTCGGACTCCGATCCGCGCATCGCGGAGGCATTCAGTGATGCGGACTATCGCGATGTCGCCGGGGTCGCCGCGCACTACTACTCCCTGGTGCTCACCGATACCGGAACAGGCATCGTGCACTCGGTCATGGGCGCGACTCTCGACCTCGCCGATCAGATCGTCATCGTGTCGGGTCTGAGTGTTGATGAGGCACGCTTGGCCTCTGAGACGCTCACCTGGCTGGAGACGAACGGCTACGAGGCGCAGGCGCGTGGCGCCATCATCGTCCTGAACCAGTCGACGCCCGGCAGCCCCCTGGTGCGGCTGAACGAGCTCGAGGCGCACTTCCGCACCCGTGCGAAGAACGTCATTCGGATGCCGTACGACACGCAGATCGCCGGCGGCGGGGCGATCGTCTTCGCGAACCTGCAGCCGGAGACCCGTCAGGCCGCACGCGAACTGGCTGCGCTCCTCGTTGAGGGCATGCGGGCGAAGGCCGCCTGATGACTGCGCGTGAGATCAGGGTCTTCGGCGACCCGGTGCTACGAGCCGTGTGTGCACCCGTCGATGAGATCGACGACGGTATGCGATCGTTGGTCGCAGACCTCGTCGACAGCGTCGAGCTGCCGGGACGCGCGGGCGTCGCCGCCCCGCAGATCGGCGTGGCCGTGCGCGCATTCAGCTACAACATCGATGGCGACATCGGCTATGTGCTCAATCCGGTGCTCACAGAAGTACGCGGCGAGCCCGTGCCGACGGGGGAGGGCTGCTTGTCCGTTCCTGGTCTCTGGCACGATGCGCTGCGTCACCCGTGGGCGCGCGTGGAGGGCATCGACCTCGACGGCAACCCCGTCGTCCTCGAGGGTGAAGGGCTGCTCGCCCAGGCGCTGCAGCACGAGACCGATCACCTGGATGGAATGCTCTATCTCTCGCGCCTCACGCCGGCTGATCGCAAGATCGCCATGCGTGAGGTGCGAGAGAGCGACTGGTTCTAGCCTCCGAGAGCCACGTTGGTCGTCTGGACCGGCTCGTCGTAGATCGCGGTGACTTCACCGGCGAAGTCCTTCATGATCACGTTGCGCTTGATGGACATCTTGGGGGTGAGGTGTCCGCTCTCCTCGGTCCACTCGGTCTCCAGGATTCGGAACTTCCGGATGGACTCCGCGCGTGAGACGTTCTTGTTCGCGATGTCGACGGCGCGCTGAACCTCGGCGTTCACAGCTTCGTTCTGCGCCGCATCGGCGATGGACATATCTGTTGGAAGGCCATTGTTGCCGAGCCACGTGGGCAGCATCTCGCTGTCGAGCGTGATCAGCGCCGAGATGAACGGCTTCTGGTCACCGACGACGACCACCTGGCTGATGATCGGGTTCGCCCGGATCGGGTCCTCGAGGGCGGCAGGAGCGACGTTCTTGCCACCCGCGGTGACGATGATCTCCTTCTTGCGGCCGGTGACGGTCAGGAAGCCTTCGGAGTCGAAGTTGCCGATGTCACCGGTGCGGAACCAGCCGTCGTCGAATGCTTCGGCGGTGGCCTCGGGGTTGTTCCAGTACTCCTTGAACACGTTGATGCCCTTGACCTCGATCTCGCCGTCCTCGGCGAGACGCACCCCGACACCGGGGAGGGCCGGCCCGACGGTGCCGATCTTCGACTTGTCGGCGAGGTTCACCGTCGCCGGCGCCGTGGTCTCGGTGAGGCCGTAGCCCTCGAGGATCACCACGCCGAGGCTGTGGAAGAAGTGACCGAGCCGTGGGCCCAGGGGAGCGGAGCCGGATACCGCGTACTCGATGTTGCCGCCCATCGCCTCGCGCAGCTTGCTGAAGACCAGCTTGTCGAACAGCGCGAACTTGATCTTCAACCCGAACGGAACCTTCTTGCCGTCCTCGACGAGCTTGGAGTGCTCGATCGCGGCGGCAGCGGCCGCACGGAAGATCTTGCCCTTTCCGCCGCCCTCGGCTTTCTGCTCGGCGGAGTTGTAGACCTTCTCGAAGACGCGCGGCACGGCGAGGAGGAATGTCGGCTTGAACGAGCCCAGAGCCGGCAGCAGCTGCTTCGTGTCCGGCTGGTGGCCCGTGCGGACGCCTGCATGGATGTTCAGAATCGAGATGAACCGTGCGAAGACGTGCGCTGTAGTGATGAAGAGCAGGGTCGATGCGCCCGGAGTCTGCACGACCTTGTCGAGCGACTTGGCCGAGTTGCGTGCCAGCTCGACGAAGTTGCTGTGGGTGAGCACGCATCCCTTGGGGCGTCCTGTCGATCCTGAGGTGTAGATCAGGGTGGAGATGTCGGAACCGACAGCGAGGTTGCGACGGCGTTCGATCTCCGCATCCTCGACGCCGGTGCCTGCGGCCGTGAGGGTGTCGATAGCGCCGAGATGCAGCTGCCAGACCTCACGCACCAGCGGCAGATCACCGCGGACCTCATCGGCCTTCGAGAAGTGATCAGCCGACTCCACGAGAAGCGCGATAGCACCCGAATCCTCCAGGATCCACTGAATCTGTGCTGGCGAGCTGGTCTCGTAGATGGGAACCATCACGGCACCTGCGTAGAAGAGTGCGAAATCGACCAGTGTCCACTCATACGTGGTGCTGGCGAGGAAGCCGACCTTTTCGCCCGGCTGGACGCCGGCGGCGACGAAGCCCTTGGCGAGGGCGATGACGGCCGTCTGGAAGTCGGCTGCGGTGATATCGCGCCATCCTCCACCGTCTGGGACGGAGAACAGCGCCAACTGCGGGGTGGCCTCGACACGCTTCACCAGGAGATCTGTGATGTTCGCATCGGGGTCAGCGGGGACGATCGCGGGAACTTCGAATTGGACCACGGCAACTCCTTCGGTACCGGTCGGGCACGGCTTTCCCTGAGTCTAGGGCACAACGACGCGCGAGCTCGGTGAATTTTGACATTCAGTAGCGTATCAAGTGGGACTGGGTCGCATCCGATTCCACGGTTGCCGTTTCGTCGTGATCGATCGCCGCCAGGGCCGAGATAGACTTCGTGACGATGTTCTACTGGCTGATGAAGTATGTGGTGGTCGGCCCCATCGTCAAGGCGGTTTTCCGTCCGTGGATCGTGGGGCGCGGCAACGTGCCGCGCAACGGTGCCGCCATTCTTGCGAGCAATCATCTTTCTGTCTCGGACTCGGTCTTTCTGCCGTTGCTGATCGATCGGTCGATGAGCTTCCTCGCGAAGAGCGATTACTTCACCGGTCGCGGCATCAAAGGCTGGGCGACGAAGACGTTCATGAAGGCCACGGGCCAGATTCCGATCGATCGATCCGGCGGGAAGGCTTCCGAGGCCTCGCTGAACACGGGGCTGCAGGTGCTGGGCCGCGGAGACGTCCTGGGGATCTACCCCGAGGGCACGCGCAGCCCGGACGGCAAGCTCTATCGCGGTCGCACCGGTCTCGCGCGCATGGCCCTCGAGGCGAAGGTTCCCGTCATCCCGGTGGTCATGGTCGACACCGATACGGCGATGCCGATCGGTCGCAGCATCCCGCGGATCGTGCGCGTGGGCATCGTGATCGGCGAGCCGCTGGATTTCTCGCGCTACGCCGGAATGGAGAATGACCGGTTCATTCTGCGCTCCGTCACCGACGAGATCATGGTCGCCCTCCAGCGGCTGGGACAGCAGCACTACGACGACGTGTACGCGTCATCGGTGAAAGACCGGATGCCGCGGACGTCTTGACGACGCGAGCGACCTCTCCGCGCCGCTAGGCTGGGGAGATGCCTCAGCAGCACGATGCCGACTTCGACACCTGGCGTGACCTTCCCATCAAGCAGCAGCCGAAGTGGTCGAATCTCGACCACGTGGCCGATGTCTCGAAACAGATCGCGACGCTTCCTCCACTGGTATTCGCCGGCGAGGTCGATAATCTCCGCGACCGCTTAGCGCGCGCAGCATCCGGTGGCGCATTCCTCTTGCAGGGCGGTGACTGCGCCGAGACCTTCGCGGGTGCGACCGCCGAGCAGATCCGCAATCGCATCAAGACCGTGCTGCAGATGGCCGTTGTGCTGACCTATGGCGCTTCGATGCCCATCGTGAAGATGGGGCGCATGGCGGGACAGTTCGCCAAGCCGCGCTCGAGCGACACCGAGACCCGCGGCGACGTCACCTTGCCGGCCTACCGTGGCGACATCGTCAACGGATACGACTTCACCGAAGGATCCCGCAAGGCGGACCCGGACCGTCTGCTGCAGGGCTACCACACCGCCGCTTCGACCTTGAACCTCATCCGTGCGTTCACGCAGGGTGGTTTCGCCGATCTTCGCGAGGTGCACTCCTGGAACAAGGGGTTCGCGCAGAACCCGGCCAATCAGCGCTATGAGCGCATGGCCGCCGAGATCGACCGCGCGATCAAGTTCATGGAGGCGGCGGGTGCCGACTTCGATGAGCTCAAGCGCGTGGAGTTCTTCACCGGCCACGAGGGTCTGCTGATGGATTACGAGAGCCCGATGACGCGCATCGACTCCCGCACGTCGACGCCGTACAACACCTCAGCGCACTTCCTCTGGATCGGGGAGCGCACGCGCGATCTCGATGGCGCGCACGTCGACTACTTCTCGAAGATCCGCAACCCCATCGGGGTCAAGCTCGGACCGACGACGACTCCCGAGACGGCGCTGGCGCTGATCGACAAGCTCGATCCGAACCGCGAGCCAGGACGACTCACCTTCATCACGCGCATGGGGGCGGGCAAGATCCGCGATGCGCTGCCGCCGCTGCTCGAAGCAGTGAAGGACTCTGGCGCACAGCCGCTCTGGGTCACCGACCCCATGCACGGAAACGGCATCACGACTCCGACGGGGTACAAGACGCGTCGCTTCGATGACGTCGTCGACGAGGTGCGCGGCTTCTTCGAAGCGCACCGCGGGGTGGGAACGTTCCCGGGTGGCATCCATGTCGAGCTCACCGGTGACGATGTCACCGAATGCCTCGGCGGCTCCGAGCGCATCGACGAGGCCGCTCTCGCAACGCGCTACGAGAGCCTGTGCGACCCGCGCCTGAACCACATGCAGAGCCTCGAACTCGCGTTCCTCGTGGCCGAGGAGCTCGAGAAGCGCTGAGGATCCCGCGTCGCGCCGGACCGCGTCGTCTCGTCGCGCCTCGCGCCTCGCGACACGCCGGACGATGGCGGATGCCGGGGCTACAGGCCACTGCTGGCCAGTTGGAGGATGATCTCGGCGCCAGCTCGCTTCATCGAGCCGGCGGCGGGATCGGTGCCCCTCGCCTCGGTGAGACCGTTCGGGAAAGGCGTCCACAGCGGATTCCAGGTCGGCTCGAATCCGGCATCGCGCAGTGTCTGAGCGGCATCGTCACGCGTCATGCCCGTGACGTCGGGAACCTCGAACAGCTGCGGACCCTGCGACACCACGAGAGTCATGGTGTCTCCGGGACGCCAGTTTCCGCCGCCGTCGCGGTCGGGTGCGCGAATCACCACGCCCTCTTCGACATCGTCGCTGTATTCCTCGGTCGTGGTGGTCGCGATGTCGTAGTCCGACAGGGCCGACGAGGCTTCAGATGCCGTCATCCCCACGACATCCGGCAGGCCGCCCAGGGACACGATGAGATTCACCGTGTCTGCCTCGAACGCGTCGCATCCTTCACCGCACTCGATGTCGTCTCCGCCCGCGCGGGGAGAGACGCTGGCATTGATCACGATGCCGTCATCGGCGCGTGAGTAGAGCAGAAGATCGTCGTCGGACACCGTGAGGCCGAGATCTGCGAGGTAGGTTCGCGCTTCGTCCGCGGTCATGCCGTTGAGGGCATCGATGGTCCGCGGGGCGGGCCCTGTGGAGATGAAGACGCTCACCTCTGTTCCGCCGTCCAGACGCTCCCCTTCCTCAGGATCCGTATGGATCGCGAGACCCGGCTCGATCTCGACGGAGCTCTCCTCCGCCGGCACAGGGACAAACCCCTCCGACGTCAGGGTGGCGGCAGCATCGTCATAGTTCAGCCCGGCGACGGACGGAACGGCGACGAGGGATCCGGGACCGGAGCCGAACCACCAGCCAGCGCCCCCGGCGATGACGGCGAGAAGTAAGACGAACGCGAGCAGGAATGCCCCTCGAGCGCGTCGCTTCGACGTCCTGCGGCGAAGCAGCGTCGCGTTATCGATCGGCTGCTCGGGAGCGGCCGCGACCGAACCGGTCGCGTTGTCGATCACCATGGTCGCCGGCATGACCTTGGTCAGGTCTCCGGAATCGCTCTGCGTGCGCATCGGCATCGTCGCGGTCGCCGTGGGCGTGGGGGAGATGCCGAGCTGGCGTTCGATTTCGCGGAGCCGATCGAGCATCTCTTTCGCATCGTCGGGTCTGTCGTCCGGAGATTTCTCGGTCGACCACAGCACGAGCTCGTCGAGCTGCTCGGGAACGCCGGGGTTGCGCACACTCGGACGAGGGACTGATTCGGTTGCGTGCTGGAACGCGATCTGCATCGGCTGCTCGCCTTTGTAAGGCTGCTCGCCGACGAGCATCTCGTAGAGCATGATGCCCAGAGCGTAGATATCACTGCGGGCGTCGGCAGTGCCGCGCGTGACCAGTTCGGGCGCCAGATAGGCGATCGTGCCGAGCAGCTGCGCACCGGTAGCGGTGTTGGCCGTGGTTGCGCGGGCGAGGCCGAAGTCGCCGATCTTGATGCGCCCATCCTCGGCCAGCAGTACGTTCTCGGGCTTGACGTCGCGGTGCACGATGTCTGCCTTGTGAGCGGCAGCGAGACCGGAGAGGATCGCATCCATGATCGTGATGGTCTGCGTGATCGTCAGACGCTTCTGCTCGCGCATCAGCTCGCGCAGGGTGATGCCGGGAAGGTACTCCATGACCAGGTAGGCGAGTTCGCCATCCTGTCCCTGATCGAAGACGTTCACGACGTGCGGATCGGCGAGCCGGGCTGCCGCGCGCGCTTCCTGAATGAAGCGGCTCTGGAACACCGTGTCATCGCTCAGATGGCCATGCATGACTTTCAGGGCGATGCGTCGTTCGAGGCGCAGGTCGGTCGCGACGTATACCGTGGCCATGCCGCCGCGCGCGATTCGGGCTCGCACGCGGTATCGACCGTCGACAAGCCGCCCGATGAGGGGGTCGGCCTGCTGATTGGTCGTCACGTACAGATTCTATGGAGAACTGGCTGAAAGGCCGGGGAGCGGCTCACCCTTTCCGGGGTGACGCCTTCGGAATCAGCCGTACAGCGCCAGCCATTCGTATGCCGCGGCCTCCCACGGCGCATAGCGCTCGGGATAGGCCGATATCTGGACGGCCTGAGCGGCCTCCGCGAAGGACATGCTCTCCCAGCCGGAGATGTCGAGCAGACCGCGCGTGATCGTGCCGTCGGCGTTGGATGCTCCGGTGAAGAACGCACGGATGGCGTGATCACGATCCATGATCTGCTCGTGCGTTCCCCATCCTGTGCTCGTGCGCTGTTGGAACAGCCCCACGGAGTCGCGGTCGCCCCAGTCGAGGTTGCGCATCCAGGACTCGACCATCGAGGTGCCCAGAGCGATCGCGATACCGCGATCGGAGACGCCGAGTTCACGGCCGATGCGAATGATGAGGGCGGCGTTCTCGGCCTGCGGGGCACTGAGCGCGGCCGATGGGGTCGAGGCGTCAGAGGTCGAAGCATCCGGAGTCGGAGCGGCCGGGGCCGCCGACGCTGCGGGAGCTGCGGCCGTGATGATGAGTGACTGCCCCGGGTAGATGATGGCGCCCTGGCCGAGGCCGTTCGCGGCGAGGATCGCGTCGACCGTCGTCCCGTTGCGCTGTGCGATGGCAAAGACCGTGTCCCCGGCGACCACCGTATGCGTCGTGGCCGGGGCTGGTGCGGCAGCGGGCGCCGGTGCGGGCGCCGTGAGAATGAGTGTCTGCCCCGGGTAGATCACCGAACGCCAGCCGAGCCCGTTCCAGGTGAGGACATCCACTGCTGCGAGACCGAAACTATCGGCGATGCCGTACACGGTGTCCCCGGGCTGCACGGTGTACGTGTTCGGCGCCGCTGTCGTCGGCACTGCTCGGGCGGTGACGCTCGGGAGGGGAATCGTGCCGGTGCGAGCGGGGATCGGAGGCGCCTCGGTGGCCACCGCAGCATTCGCTGGAGCAGCGGTGAGGCTGCTGGCAAGCACTCCCACGACGGCGGCTGGTACGCCGATCCGGGTGTATTTCGTTCGCGTCGTTACGTCGCTGAGTCTCAAAGTTTCCCCCCTTTTCGAACCCTTGAAACGCTGACACGTGACGGGGCGCATGTCAACCAGAGTGAAAATTGTGATGAAAGTGAACCGCGCTCGGGTGTGCGATATCGCATGCGAGGTGACATAGTCGAAACGTGTCTGATGAAGTAGCTGAAATCTCCGCGGTCGAGTGGCTCACAACGCCTGAACTCGCCGAAGTCCTCGACGAACCGCTCGGTCGTGTGCGCCGTCTCATCGCTGAGCAGTACCTGGTCGGCTCGACACGTAACGGCGCATATGCCGTACCCGCCGTATTCATCGTCGACGGCCGCCCGCTGGCGTCGCTGCGCGGCACGATCATCGTCCTCGCGGATGCCGGATTCAGCGATGACGAGATCATCGACTGGCTGTTCGCAGACGAGCCCGAACTCGGCCGCACGCCGATTGCCGCGCTGCTCGACGGACATAAGAGCGCGGTACGCCGCGTGGCCCGCACCCTGGCGTGAGTTCAGGCGGTTCTGACGGTCGCTGCTCGCGCGAGATCCCGAAGTTCGCTGACGGCGGCGTTATCGAGTCGAGCGCCGGCAAGAGCACGGTCGGCCTCGGCGGCGTAGGTCCGAATCATCTCTTCGGTCCGCTCCAGGGCGCCCGTCGCCGAGATCGTCGCCTGCAGAGCGCCGACCTGCTGCGCGTCCAGATCCGGGTCCCCGAGCAGATCATCCAGAACGCGCCGCGCTGACGCATCCAGACGCTCGCGGGTGAGGGCGATGAGCACCGTTCGCTTCCCTTCGCGAAGGTCATCTCCCGCAGGCTTTCCGGTGACAGCCTCGTCGCCGAAGACGCCGAGGACATCGTCGCGGAGTTGGAACGCCATCCCGACCGGATGCCCGAATGCACGCAACGCATCCAGCTGGCCGACATCGGCGCCCGCCAGTGCGGCGCCCAGGGCGAGGGGCTGCTCGATGCTGTATCTGGCCGACTTCAGCGAGACCAC
This sequence comes from Microbacterium sp., assembly GCF_052099035.1. Taxonomy (GTDB): domain Bacteria; phylum Actinomycetota; class Actinomycetes; order Actinomycetales; family Microbacteriaceae; genus Microbacterium. The sequence continues at coordinate 45,396 of NZ_JBQDSX010000011.1, forward strand.
GCGCAGAGCGCGCTCGGCATGGGAGGAGTCCGGGTTCACGCGCCACGCCGACTCCTCGGCGATGTCGAGGAACTGGCCAGTCGTCACATCCCGCCGCATGCGTGCGTAAATCTGCCGTACGGATGCGGCGTGCGGATGCTCTGCCACGGCCCGCTCCAGCAGGTCATCGCTCCAGGCGATGAGCAGGTCGCCGAGCAGGATCGCCGCCGAGCGTCCGAAAGCATCCGCATCGCCGGACCAGTCGTGGCCGGCGTGCTGCCGCTCGAGCGAGCGGTGCGCCGCAGGGCGTCCGCGCCGAGTGTCCGAGTTGTCGATCAGGTCGTCGTGGACGAGCGCCGCGGATTGGAAGATCTCCAGCGCGGCGCAAAGGTCCCACACCGCATCCGTCGTCGGCGCGTCGCGGTCGGCGAAACGTGCCACAGCGCTCCATCCCGCATGGCAGAAACGGGCTCTCAGCCGCTTGCCGCCCTGTAGCGTCTCGACTGCCGAATCGAGGAACATGACAGCATCCGCTCCGTATTCTGCAGACTCGGATCGCATATCGGAGATGAAGCGATCCAGGCGCGTGGCGACGGCCTGCTGGACTTGGCTGGAGAGGGGCACGATAATCAGCTTAGGTTCTCAGCCGAAACCTAGCCTCTGCGTTCCGGTGAGCGTAGAATGAAAGATATCGATCCCGAGGGGGGCGTCATGCCACTGTCTGAACAGGAGCAGCGTCTGCTCGACGAGATGGAACGTCATCTCCTACACAACGACGCTGACATCGTAAGCGCGCCGTCCGGAGATCGTACGCTGAGCTATCGCAACCTCGTCTACGGCGCAGTGCTGCTGCTCGTGGGTGTCGGAGCTCTTGTGGCCGGAGTCGCACTCGGCAGCCAGCTCGGCCCGGTCGTCAGCATCATCATCGGCGTGATCGGATTCGCGGCGATGCTCGTCGGCGTCATCCTCGCAGTCACCCCCGTGCGCCGGACCGGTGGCGCCGTCCCGTCAGACGCGAAGGTGCCGTCTCAGAGTCCGCAGAACTCCGCATCGTTCATGGATCGCATGAACGATCGATGGGATCGTCGCCAAGACGGTCACTGACCTCTCCACTTCACAGACCCGGATGCTTCCCGCATCCGGGTCTTTTTTGTGATTCCTGGCGATCTCCTCCCGCGAGTCTCCACGATCCTCCACGCGTACTCCACCGCATTCACTCCCGGAATTCCGGGGGAGAGGCTGCGGATCCTCGTGGGGCATGGCATTCTTTCCGTGCGCGGTCATATGAATGTGGAGGAAAGTGGAGTAAAGTGGGGCCAACCTCGATTTGGCCGGATACAGAGGGGGTGATGGCCGATGTTGCTGGGAACGCATTCACCGAAGCTCGACGACAAAGGCCGGGTCATCCTGCCCGCGAAATTTCGCGAGGACCTCGGCGGCGGCATCGTCGTCACACGTGGCCAGGAGCGGTGCCTCTACGTCTTCAGCACCGCGGAATTCGAGGCGATGCACGAGCGGATCAGGCAAGCGCCGCTCAGCAACAAGCAAGCCCGTGACTTTCTGCGCATGTTCCTCTCGGGAGCGAGCGCAGAGATGCCGGACAGCCAGAACCGCATCACCGTCCCCGCGCACCTGCGTCAGTACGCGGGGCTCGAGAAAGAGCTCATCGTCACAGGCGTCGGCGCACATGCCGAGATCTGGGATGCCGCGGCCTGGAACGACTACCTCGCTGCTGGCGAGGACAACTACTCAGAACTGGAGCAGGAGGTGATTCCCGGACTCTTCTGACCTCGGCTGTGATGCCCCGCCGCTCCCGCCCCGACACACTTCCCCGGTGCCGGGTCGAGAAGCGGAGGGGGATCAGAGTCCAGGTCTCCGGAAACGATTATGAATCTCCGCGACATCCACACCCCCGTACTCCTCGATCGCTGCATCGAGCTGATGGCTCCGGCCCTCCAGCACGATGGCGCCATCGTCGTCGATGCCACGCTCGGCATGGGCGGGCACTCCGAGGCGCTTCTGGAGCGCTTCGACAACATCCGCCTGATCGGCCTGGATCGCGACACCGATGCACTGCGCATCGCGGGGGAGCGCCTCGAGCGCTTTTCCGACCGCGTCACCCTCGTGCACACGGTGTACGACGAGATCGGCCTGCACGCTCAGGGAGCGTCCGCGATCCTCATGGATCTCGGCGTTTCATCGCTGCAGCTCGACGAGGCAGATCGCGGATTCGCATACTCGAAGGATGCCCCGCTGGATATGCGGATGGACCAGACCAAGGGCGTCACCGCCGCTGAAGTCCTGGCCACCTACAGCGAGGGCAACCTGCGGCGCATCTTCGAGCGCTACGGCGAGGAGAAGCTGGCTGCCCGCTACGCACGCTTCATCGTGCAGGCGCGCGCTGAAGCGCCCCTCATCCGTTCGCAGGATCTCGTCGATCTGCTCCAGAAGGCGACGCCGGCAGCCGTGCAGCGCGCGGGCCACCCGGCCAAGCGCGTATTCCAGGCGCTGCGCATCGAGGTGAACTCCGAGCTCAGCGTGCTCGCCGACGCGATTCCCGCGGCCATGGACGCCCTGACAGTCGGCGGACGCATCGTCGTCATGAGCTATCAGTCGCTCGAAGACCGTCTGGTCAAGCAGGCATTCGCCGCAGCATCCGCATCTACGGCCCCCGCAGGGCTTCCCGTCGAACTCCCGCAGCACGCACCGCGCTTCCGCACTCTCACCAAAGGCGCTGAATTCGCCAGCGATGACGAGAAGGCGCGCAACCCTCGTGCGATTCCGGTGCGCCTGCGTGCCGCAGAACGAGTGAGGGAAGCCGCATGAGCCGTGCCACCGCCGCAGCGGAGCTGCTGCAGACCGCGGCGTCGACCGCCCCGCGGCCGTCGACCAGGCGGCAGCTGAGGCCCGTCACCGCGCCAGCACCTCGTCGTCGCCCCAAGCTGGTGTACGCGCTCGTCGCTCTGGGTGGTGCTGCGCTGATCGGCGCCGCGCAGATCGGGCTGTCGCTCGCGATCACCAACGACTCGTTCGTTCTCGCCGATCTCACCTCCCAGCAGCGCGAATTGAATCTGCAGACCAGTGCACTGCAGGACGATCTCGCGGGGATCTCCTCGCCGCAGCTGGTCGCCACCAAAGCATCCGAGCTGGGCATGGTCGTGGCGGGTTCCGCGTCGTACCTCCGACTGAGCGACTCTGCAGTGATCGGTGCGAACACCGGTGCTGCCTGGAAGTCCACGGTCGACCCGAAGGGCAGCGGCGCCGTGCACAACGCACTGCTCGATCGGGCTGCGAGCGAAAAGGCAGCCGCTGACGACGGCGCGGCAGCCCCCGGCACGCAGGCCCCGAATCTTCCGCCACCGATCACCGACGGCATCCCGAGCCCGACCACCCGCTGAAACCGACTGGGGAGAGAGCAGTATGACGACTCGAGCAACGCGCGGCCCGCGCCGCCGGACCGTCGTCGCCCTCGCGGTGATTCTCGCAGTTCTGTCGGCTTTCGTCGTCCGGCTGGTCGATATCCAGGTCGTGAGCGCGAACGAGCACGTCGAGGACTCGCTCACCGTCGGCCAGCTCGGAAGCACATCGACCCTGTACGGCGACCGTGGCTCGATCATCGACCAGAACGGCATCACGCTCGCATCGAGTGTGAAGGTCTACGACGCGCAGCTGAGTCCGAGTCTGATCATGCAGCTCGAGTCGGACCCCGAGAACCCCCCGAAGGTCTCGTGGGATGAAGCATCCGCGCAGATTGCCGAGATCCTCGGAACGGATGTCGACGAGGTGCGTGCGGGAGTCGCCGCGAAGCTCGAGGATGACCCGCACTCGCAGTACTACGAGCTCGCGAAAGGCCTGAGCACCGAGAAGTACCTCGAGCTTCGTGATCTCGGCCTGGTGTATCTGCACGCTGATCCCCGTGAGACCAGGGTCTACCCGAACGGCGCCGTTGCCGGAAACATCGTCGGCTACGTCGACGCCGCAGGGCAGGGGCAGGCAGGCATCGAGCAGCTGGAGAGCCAGTGCCTCGCACCGACCGACGGCGAGCGCACCTACCTTCGCGGCAAGGACGGCAACATCATTCCCGGCAGCGAGCGCATCGTGGATGCCGAGAACGGCGGCGCCGTGCAGCTGACGATCAACAGCGACCTGCAGTGGTACCTGCAGCAGATGATCTCCGAGGAGACGCAGCGGATGGCGGCCACGTCCGGGACGGTGACCGTCGTCGAAGTCAAGACAGGCAAGATCCGCGCGGCGGCGGAATGGCCGTCGCTCGACCCCAACGATCTCAATGCGTCATCACCCGAAGATTGGGGTACCAGAGTCTTCGGCGCATGGTTCGAGCCCGGATCGACGTTCAAAGCCATCACTGCGGCAGCCGTGCTCGATGCGGGAGCGGCGGACATGAACACGACGGTGTCGGCGAACGATCACGAGGAATTCTCCAACGGTGCGGTGGTCAATGACCCGTTCCGCCACGACACGTACCAGTACAAGCTGGCCGGAGCACTGATCGATTCATCGAACGTTGCGCTGTCGAAGTTCGGTACCTTGATCGACGCTCAGACACGATACGAATACATCAAGAAGTTCGGGTTCGGGTCTGAGACGATCGGCTTCCCTCGCGAGAACCCTGGTCTGGTGCACCCGGCGGACCAGTGGGACGGCCAGACCCTCTACACGACGACTTTCGGCCAGGCGCTTACGGTCACCGCCCCGCAGGTCGCGGGTGCATACCAGGCGATCGCCAACGGCGGCGAGAAGATCGACCTCTCGCTGATCGAGTCGTGCACCCGGGGTGATGGAACAGTCGTCACCCCTGACGCCCCGGAACACGAGCAGGTCATTTCGGAGCAGGCTGCCTCTGAGGTGACGCGCATTCTCGAGAACGTCACCGTGCAGGGCGGGCTCAGCGAGCAGATCGAAGTACCCGGATATCGCGTGGCGACCAAGACCGGTACCGCGCAGAAAGCTGACGCCGGTGGCTACATCGCAGGTCTGTACTCCACCAGCATGGTCGGATTCGCGCCGGTGGATGATCCGCAGTACGTCGTGCTGGTCACCCTCGACGAGCCGACTAAGGTTGTATCGTCCGCTGCGACCGCATCCGCCTTCCAGAAGGCGATGACGCAGGTCTTGAAGACGTACCGAGTCTCGCCGTCCACCGTGCCGATGGACGAGCTGCTCCCCAAGTTCAATTAGCCGGCACATCGCCGCGCATGGAGATGTCATGATCGCTCTGCCGCTTGCTGAGATCGCTGCCATCACCGGCGGTGATCTCCACGTCGCCGGCTCCGATACCGGCGACACCGTGGTGAGCGGGGTGGTCGACACGGACTCGCGGAACATGGTGCCCGGCGGGATCTTCATCGCCAAGCCCGGAGCGGAGACCGACGGGCACCGTTATGTCGGAGCCGCCGTCGACAACGGCGCCGTGCTCGCGCTCGTCGAGCACATCGTGGATGCTCCGGTGTCGCAGATCGTCGTAGCGGATGCTGTCGCAGCCCTTGCCGCGCTGGCACGTGCTGTCGTTGCGCGCGTGCGCGCCGGGGGACAGCTGAAGATCGTCGGTATCACCGGCTCGAACGGCAAGACCACGACGAAGAATCTCCTCGCCCGCATCCTAGAGGACGAGGGTGCGACGATCGCACCGATCAATTCGTACAACAACGAGGTCGGAGCTCCGCTCACGATGCTCCGCGTGAGCGATGACACCCGATTCCTCGTGAGCGAATTCGGCGCTGCCGCCCCCGGTGCCATCGCGCACCTGGCGGGTCTTGTCGAACCCGACATCGCCGTGATCCTCATGGTCGGCATGGCGCACGCAGGCGGGTTCGGCGGCATCGAAGCCACGACCGCGGCGAAGGCTGAACTGATCACAGCATCCCGCAGCGGCGGCACCGCCGTGCTCAACGTCGATGACCCGCGCGTGTGGGGCATGAGAGAGGCGGCTGAGCAGCGGGGGATGGCTGTCGTCGGGTTCGGACAGGGCGATGCCGCCCAGGTGCGTGCATCCGATCTGCAGGTCGCTGCCGACGGCACGCGGGCAATGATCACGGCGGGTGACGAGACGATCGGCCTGCACCTGAAGGTGCTCGGCGCGCACCACGTCTCCAACGCCCTCGCAGCTATCACCGCGGCTCGCCTGCTCGGCGTGACCACCGCTGATGCGATCGCCCGGATCGAGACGGTCGAGGTCGCCGAACGGTGGCGGATGCAGCCGATGGGCAGTGACCGAGTGCGCATCATCAACGATGCCTACAACGCCAGCCCCGATTCGATGGCTGCGGCCCTGCGGACTCTCGCGCAGATCACCGGACCCGACGAGCGCACCGTTGCCGTCCTCGGTGCGATGAGCGAGCTCGGCGAGAGCGCGGGAGAGGAGCATGACCGGATCGGTCTGCTCGCCGTGCGTCTCAATATCCGTCGCATCGTCGTCGTCGGACCCGAGGCTCGTCGCCTGTACCTCTCCGTCGTAGGTGAGGGCTCATGGGACAGTGAAGCCATCCACCTTCCCGACCAGGACTCCGCATTCGAGTACCTGCGCACCGAGCTGCGCGACGGTGATCGCGTGCTCGTGAAATCATCCAATTCCGTGGGGCTCCGGCACCTCGGCGATCGTCTGGGAGAATTGTTCTCGTGAGATCACTCCTCATGGCAGCTGCCATATCGCTCGCCTTCACGCTCTTTCTGACTCCGGTCTTCCTGCGACTGTTCCGTCGGTGGGGCTGGGGGCAGGTCATCCGCACCCCCGAAGACATCGCGAACCCGAGCCACGAGGCCAAGCGCGGCACGCCCACGATGGGCGGTGTCATCTTCATCGTCGGCACGATCGTCGGCTACTTCACCGGTGTCTACGCCGGCGGCAGCACGCCGGCGCTGTCGGCGATCCTCGTGCTCTGGCTCATGGTCGGCTTCGGTGCGGTCGGATTCATCGACGATTACATGAAGGTGCGTTCGCAGCGCAGTCTCGGCCTGTCCGGATGGCGCAAAGTCATCGGGCAGTTAATCGTGATGATCCCGTTCGGAATCGTCGCCCTGAACTTCCCCAATCAGTTCGGTCAGACTCCGGCCAGCGGATACGTTTCGCTCTTCCGCGACATCTCCTGGCTCAACCTGTTCGCCTTCGGCGTCGTCATCGGCTGGATCGTCTACCTCATCTGGATCGCGGTGATCGGAATCGCGACCTCGAACAGCGTGAACCTCACCGACGGCCTCGACGGTCTCGCCGCCGGTGCGGGAGTGTTCGTCGTGAGCGCGTACAGTCTCATCGCGTTCTGGCAGTTCAAGCAGTCCTGCGCGGGCACGGGAGTGGACCCTGGCGCACTGGATGCCTGCTACGAAGTCCGCGACCCGTTCAACCTCGCGATCGTGGGGGCCTCGTTCGCCGCCGGCCTCATCGGATTCCTATGGTGGAACGCGCCCAAGGCCAAGGTCTTCATGGGCGACGTCGGATCGATGGCCATCGGCGGCGTCATCACCGCGATGGCGATCCTCACCCGCACCGAGCTGCTCCTGCTCGTGATCGCCGGAGTGTTCGTCCTCTCCTCGGGTTCGGTGATCCTGCAGCGTCTCTACTTCAAGATCACCCGCGGAAAGCGGCTCTTCCTGATGAGCCCGTTCCACCATCACCTCGAGATGCGGGGCTGGCCGGAGGTGACGATCGTCGTACGACTCTGGATCATCGCCGGTCTTCTCGCCATCGTGGCCGTCGGCCTCTTCTACGTCGAATGGCTCACGCTGATATGACCTCCCGACTGGATGGCCTCACCAGCTGGCACGCCGACTGGACGGGGCTGCGTGTCGCGGTTCTGGGCCTGTCCGTGACCGGTTTCGCCGCGGCGGACACGCTGACCGAGCTCGGCGCGGACGTTCTCGTCCTCTCGGAGGCCGCGTCCGAGGAATACGCGCGCCTCGTCCCCGTCATCGGCGCGAAGCTCGTACTGGGGACGCTCGACGATGCACCGGACGAGCTCGTGGATTTCGCGCCGGACGTCGTCATCGCCTCCCCGGGGTTCTCGCCGTCGCATCCGCTCATCCGCTGGACACAGGATGCCGGCATCGCCCTGTGGGGCGACGTCGAACTGGCCTGGCGCGTGCGCGACAAAGTCGTCCGTGCAGATGGAACTCCGGCCGACTGGGTGCTGATCACCGGCACCAACGGCAAGACCACGACGACTCAGATCACGGCCACGCTGCTCGTCGAAGGCGGACTGCGCGCCGCGCCGTGCGGGAACATCGGGATTCCCGTGCTCGATGCCGTCAGAGATCCCGCTGGCTTCGACGTTCTCGTCGTCGAGCTCTCCAGTCACCAGCTCTGGTACATCGGTCAGAGCGAGCCCGCAGGTCAGCTCGTGCCGCACTCTGCAGTGTGCCTGAACCTCGCCGATGATCATCTCGTCTGGCACGGCGGCGCCGAGGCCTACCGCGCGGCGAAATCCTTCGTCTACCGGAACACGCGCGTCGCCTGCGTGTACAACAAGGCCGATGAGGCCACTCGGATCATGGTCGAGGATGCCGAGGTCACCGAGGGCGCCCGTGCCATCGGCTTCGACCTGGGCATTCCCGGTCCCAGCGATTTCGGAGTCGTCGACGGCATCCTCGCCGACCGTGCGTTCGTGGACGACCGTCGCAACTCTGCGCTCGAGCTGACCACGCTCGCCGATCTCGATCGGGCAGGTCTTGCCGCCCCGCACATCGTGCAGAACATCCTCGCGGCCTCCGCCCTCGCACGTGCCCTCGGAACAGCACCGGAGGCGATCCGTCACGCTCTGGAAGACTTCCGCCTCGACGAGCATCGGGTCCAGGTCGTGGCACGGCACGCGGGTATCACGTGGGTCGATGACTCCAAGGCCACCAACCCCCATGCGGCTGCATCGTCGCTGCGCGCGTATCCGGGTGCGGTGTGGATCGTGGGCGGAGATCTCAAAGGCGTCGACGTCTCCGACCTCGTGGCGGATGCCGGTCGCACAGCGAGCGCCGCACTGATCATCGGCGCCGAGCGCGGCGAGGTCCTGGCGGCATTCGAGCGACACGCGCCCGACGTGCGGGTGTATGAGGTCACCACTGGTGAGACTGATGATGTGATGACCCGCGTGGTGGAACTGGCCGCAGGGATCGCCACCGACGGGAGCACGGTTCTGCTGGCCCCTGCAGCGGCATCCTTCGATCAGTTCGCAAGTTACGCGGATCGTGGCCACCGCTTCGCCGATGCGGTGCGCAGGTGGATCGACCGGGGGAGTGCCGATGACACAGGTAGCCCGCCCACCGCGCACTGACACCCGCGGCACCGATTCCCGGGGGCTTGCGGCCCGCGTCTCGCTGGGGCGGATCTTCACTCCGCCGTCGAGCGAGTTCCTGCTGATCGCATCCACGGCACTTCTGCTGACCGTGTTCGGCATCATCATGGTGATCTCGGCGACGAGCGCGACCGAGACCGGTGTCATGGACACGGCGCTGAAGCAGTCGATGTTCGCCGCTATCGGCATCCCGCTGATGTTCCTCGTCAGCCGACTGCCGATCCGGTTCCTGAAGAAGATGGCGTGGCCGCTGCTCATCGCGGCAACCCTCATGCAGCTTCTCGTGTTCACCCCGCTGGGGGTCGAGGATGCCGGAAACAGAAACTGGATCCGCATCGCGGGATTCTCGATGCAGCCGTCGGAGTTCCTGAAGCTCGCCCTCGCCCTCTGGGTGGCATATGTGCTGCTGCGCAAGCGCGCGCTTCTGGGCATCTGGCGACACGTGTTCATCCCGGTGATCCCGGTCGGGCTGCTCGTGTTCGCCACGGTGATGGCCGGGCGCGACCTCGGTACGGCGATGGTGCTCGTGCTGATCCTGCTCGGGTGCCTGTTCTTCGCGGGAGTCAAGCTCCGGTTGTTCATCCTCCCCGTGCTGCTCGGGGTCGTGGGTGTCATCGCCCTTGCGATCGCCAGCCCCGACCGCATGCGACGCATCACGGCAGTCTGCTCCGATATGAGCAACTACGAGCACGACTGCTACCAGTCGATCCACGCGGTCTGGGGCATGGCCAACGGCGGAATCTTCGGACTCGGGCTCGGCAACTCGCAGGAGAAGTACGGCTGGCTGCCTGCGGCGGCGAACGACTTCATCTTCGCCATCGTCGGTGAGGAGCTGGGGCTCATCGGATGCCTCGTCGTCCTGGCGCTGTTCACGTTCTTCGCGGTCGGTGCCTTCCACATCATGCGCAAGACCGACGACCCGTTCATCCGTGTCGCAGCCGGCGGCATCACCGTCTGGATCCTGGGCCAGGCGCTCATCAACATCGGTGTCGTGATCGGCGTGCTCCCCGTCATGGGCGTGCCGCTGCCGTTCATGTCGCAGGGCGGCACCGCGCTCCTGTCTGTGCTGCTCGCGTGCGGGGTGCTCCTGGCCTTCGCTCGCACGATTCCCGCAACGGATCGGGGTAAGGTCACGAGGTGACCTCGTACCTCCTCGCCGGCGGCGGCACCGCCGGCCATGTCAATCCTCTGCTCGCCGTCGCCGATTCTCTGCGTGAGCGCAACGCTGACGACACGGTGCTCGTCCTCGGCACGAAGGAAGGGCTCGAGGCCCGGCTGGTCCCCGCTCGCGGCTATGAGCTGCTCATCGTCGACAAGGTGCCGTTCCCGCGTCGACCGAATCGGCAGGCCCTCGGCTTCCCCGGGCGCTTCCGCCGCGCGATCGCCCAGGTGCGTGCGCACATCCGCGAGCACGGCGTCGACGTCGTGGTCGGATTCGGCGGCTATGCATCCGCTCCGGCGTACATTGCCGCGCGTCGTGAGAACGTGCCGTTCGTCGTGCATGAGGCCAATGCCCGTCCTGGGCTTGCGAACAAGCTCGGCGCGGGGCGCGCAGCCGCCGTCGGCGTGGCGTTCGCCGGCACGCCGCTGAAGCACAGCGAGGTCGTCGGGATGCCGCTGCGACGCGAGATCGTCGATCTCGACCGCGCTGCGCGCCGTGCCGAGGCCGCCGAGGCTTTCGGGCTGGATGCCGGACGACCCGTGCTTCTCGTCTTCGGCGGGTCGCTGGGGGCGCAGCGACTGAACGAGGCGCTGGCTGATTCCTGGGGCGACGTGCTCGCGGCAGGGTGGCAGCTGCTCCACGTCACGGGGGAGCGCAGTGAGCTTGCCGATCCGGATGTGCCGGGGTACGCGATGCGCCGGTACGTCGATCGCATGGACCTCGCTTTCGCGTTGGCCGACCTGATCGTCTCGCGCGCCGGGTCTGCGACCGTCAGCGAGATCAGCGCACTCGGCATCCCCGCCGTCTACGTGCCCTATGCGGTCGGCAACGGCGAGCAGCGCCTGAACGCGGCATCCGCGGTCTCGGCCGGAGCAGCGCTGCTGCTCGATGACGGCGCATTCACCGGCGACGCGGTGCGCGAGCAAATTATCCCCCTGCTCGGGGATCGTGAGCGCATCGGCCGGATGGCCGCTGCGGCCGAGAACGTCGGCACGCGCACCGGCACGGAGAACGTCGTCGCCATGATCGATCGCGCGCTCACGAATTAGGATGGAGGGGACATGATCAGACCTGACCTCTCCCTCCCGATCCCGGAGTCCATCGCCGCCGCCCACTTCATCGGGATCGGCGGTTCGGGCATGAGCGGCCTGGCCAAGATGTTCCTCGACGCCGGCATCCGGGTCTCCGGATCCGATCGCGCCGACAGCGACAACCTGCAGGCTCTGGCCGCCGCCGGTGCGACTGTGCACATCGGCCACGACGCCGCACACCTCGGCGATGCCGACACGGTCGTGCACACCGGAGCGATCTGGCCCGAGAACCCCGAGTTCGTCACTGCCAAAGAGCGCGGCCTGCACGTGATCCATCGTTCGCAGGCCCTGCACTGGCTGATCCGCGGACACCGATTGGTTTCGGTCGCCGGGGCCCACGGCAAGACGACGACCACCGGGATGATCGTCACGGCGCTGCAGGCGCTCGGCGCCGACCCGAACTTCGTGAACGGCGGAGTGATCGAGCAGCTCGGGACATCCAGTTCATCGGGCGCAGATGACCTCTTCGTGATCGAGGCCGACGAGTCGGACGGAACGTTCCTGCTCTATGACACATCCATCGCACTGATCACCAACGTCGACCCCGACCACCTCGATCACTTCGGCTCGGAGGAGGCGTTCCACGATGCGTTCATCAGCTTCGCCGACGCAGCGAGCGAGGCCGTCGTGATCTCCAGCGATGATCCCGGCGCTCTTCGGGTGAAGGCGGGACTGTCGCATTCGAACGTGATCACATTCGGCGAGGCTGCTGACGCCGACGTCCGACTGACGGAGATCTCCACAGTCGGCCTCGTGGCAGCGACGATCACCCACGGCGGACAGAGCGAACGCATGCAGCTGGCCATCCCGGGTGTGCACAACGCCGTCAATGCTGCGGGAGCGGTCGCCGTACTGCTTGCCCTGGGGCACCCGCTCGCAGAGTCGGTGCACGCCGTCGAGAGCTTCGCGGGCACGGTGCGGCGCTTCGAGCTGCACGGCGTCGAGCGCGGCGTCAGCGTGTTCGACGATTACGCGCACCATCCCACCGAGGTGAGAGCGGCGCTCGAGGCCGCGCGCGGCGTTGTCGGCGAGGGACGGCTCATCGCAATTCAGCAGCCGCACACCTATTCACGCACGCAGCACATGTATCGCGAGTTCGCCGAGGTGCTCGAGACCTACGCCGACCACACCGTCATGCTCGATGTGTACGGTGCACGCGAAGATCCCGTGCCCGGTGTCACCGGCGAGCTGGTCAGCGGAGCGTTCGCGGACCCGAGCCACGTGCACTACGTCCCCGACTGGCAGGAGGCCGCCGACTACACGGCATCGGTCGTCCGCGAGGGCGACTACGTGATCACGCTCGGCTGCGGCAACGTCTATCTGATCATCCCGCAGGTCCTGGAATCGCTGCGCGAGCACCCGACGACGAGCACCGAGGGCTGACCGATGCGCCGCCCGGCACCGCTTCCGACTCCGCCGGAGGAGGCACAGGCCGCACCACCCCGAGCCGCTGGGCGCGAGACGGCGGACGCGCCGTACGAGCCGCGAGAGCCGGTCGATCTGCATCCTGGTGAATTCGATGTAGACGAAGCACCCGCCGAACCGGAATCTCTGGAGGGTCTCACCGCGCGAGACGTCTGGCGCGCCGCTCGAGCACGCCGCAAGCGCCTGCGCGCGGAGATTCGCCGGTTCACGCAGCGCTCCCGTCGTCGCCGATTCATCTGGCTGGGGGCGCTCGGCGCGCTGGTCCTGCTCATCGGCGGGAGTGCGATCGCGGCATACAGCCCGTTGTTCGCCGTGGAGAAGATCAGCGTCGTCGGCGCCTCGACGCTGGACGCGAGCACCGTCGAGGCGGCGTTGGCCGATCAGATCGGCACGCCGTTGGCTCTCATCGACGACAGTGAGGTCAAAGCGTCGCTGATGGCGTTCCCGCTGATCGAGTCCTATGCGCTGGAGGCCAAGCCGCCGCACGATCTCACGCTGCGCATCGTCGAGCGCACGCCGATCGGCGTGATCGAATCGGATGCCGGATACACCCTCGTCGACGCCGCGGGAGTCGCTCTGTCGACCACTGCGCAACCGCCGGAGGGACAGCCTGTGCTGCGGGTGGACGGCGGCGTGGACTCCGATGCGTTCGAGTCGGTCGGACTCGTCGTCCGGTCGCTGCCGGCTGATGTGCGCAGCGTCCTCACCGAGGTCTCGGCGAGCACTCTGGACGATGTCACTCTGAAGCTCTCCAGTGGGCTGAGTGTTGTGTGGGGAAGCGCGGAGAAGTCGGTCGCGAAGGCGCGAACGCTGACGACCGCGATGGCGGCGAACCCTGCCGCCCGGATGATCGACGTGTCCTCTCCGGACGTCGTCGTCGCCGGTTGAGCGGTATTGCGCACCGAAACACACGACACGCCCGTGTCCTTGCGCGCACACGGCGATACGCCGCATACCTTCGATCTTGAGAACGCAATACCGGGAAATACTTTACACCTCTAGTTGAGGTTTAAGGTTCACATTCTTTCCAGGCTCAAAACTATCGGAGGCCGGCCATGAGCCAGAACCAGAACTACCTCGCCGTGATCAAGGTCGTCGGCGTCGGCGGTGGCGGCGTCAACGCCGTGAACCGCATGATCGATCTCGGCCTTCGAGGTGTCGAGTTCATCGCCGTGAACACCGACGCGCAGGCGTTGCTCATGAGCGATGCCGACGTCAAGCTCGACGTGGGCCGAGAGCTGACCCGAGGACTCGGCGCCGGCGCCGACCCCGAGGTCGGTCGCCGCGCTGCGGAGGATCACGCAGAAGAGATCGAGCAGGCACTCGCTGGTGCAGACATGGTCTTCGTGACCGCCGGTGAAGGCGGCGGCACCGGCACCGGCGGCGCGCCCGTCGTGGCACGCATCGCCAAGTCGATCGGCGCGCTGACCATCGGTGTGGTCACCAAGCCGTTCTCCTTCGAGGGCCGACGCCGCCAGAGCCAGGCAGAGGAAGGCGTGGCGAAGCTGAAGGAAGAAGTCGACACGCTCATCGTCGTGCCCAACGACCGGCTGCTGGAGATCAGCGACCGCGGCATCTCGATGATCGAGGCATTCGCCACTGCAGACCAGGTGCTCCTCGCCGGTGTTCAGGGCATCACCGACCTCATCACCACCCCCGGTCTCATCAACCTCGACTTCGCCGACGTGAAGTCGGTGATGCAGGGAGCCGGCTCCGCCCTGATGGGCATCGGCTCGGCGCGCGGCGCAGACCGCGCGATCAAGGCTGCAGAGCTGGCGGTCGAGTCGCCTCTGCTCGAAGCATCCATCGAAGGCGCGCACGGCGTGCTGCTGTCGGTTCAGGGCGGATCGAACCTCGGCATCTTCGAGATCCACGATGCCGCAGACCTCGTCAAGGAGGCTGCGCACCCTGAAGCGAACATCATCTTCGGTACCGTCATCGATGACACCCTGGGCGACGAGGTTCGCGTCACCGTCATCGCGGCCGGTTTCGATGGTGGGGAGCCCTCGCTGCGTCTGGACCCCATGGTGGTATCGCGCCCCGAGCCCGCCGCACCGCTGCCGGAGGTGACGCTGTCCGATGACGAGGCAGAGGCACCGAAGGCGGCAGAGCCGGAGCAGCAGTCCGCTCCGCGCGGTGCTGCGACCAGCCTGGAGCCCGCTTTCACCGACGATGACATCGACATCCCCGAGTTCCTGAAGTAGCACGTGGAAGGTCTGTCAGAGCGGCTGTCCGCGATCGATGCACAGATCGCGGATGCTGCCCGTTCAGCGGGCAGGGATGCCGGGGAGATCACGCGCATCGTCGTGACGAAGTTCCACCCGGCATCTCTCGTCAGCGATCTGCACGCACTCGGAGTGCGCGATGTCGGTGAGAACCGTCAGCAGGAGCTCACGAGCAAACACGACCAGCTCGACCTCGACGGTCTGCGCTGGCATTTCATCGGACAGGCCCAGACGAACAAGGCCGGCGCGATCAGGCGGAGCGCGGATGCCGTGCACTCGGTCGACCGGATCAAACTCGCTGACGCGCTGGACAGGGTGGCAGAAGACGACGATGTGCTCGACGTTCTCGTGCAGGTCAATCTCACCGATGATTCCGGACGAGGGGGAGTCGCCCCGGCCGAGGCCGAGCGTCTCGCCGAGCACATCCTCACGCTGCCGTCGCTGCGCCTGCGCGGAGTGATGGGTGTAGCGCCCTTGGATGAGCAGCCGGCATCCGCCTTCGAGCGGCTGCGTGGCATCGCCGACGGCATCCGCGGGGTCGAGCCGAACGCCACCTGGATCTCTGCCGGCATGACCGGCGACTTCGCCGAGGCGATATCTGCGGGTGCGACACACCTTCGGATCGGTTCGGCAATCACCGGACCCCGGCTTGACCGGGGTTAACCTCGAAACAGATCAGCCCATGTCGAACACGGAGGACACGATGGGAAACCCGCTGAAGAAGACCATGGTGTACCTGGGACTCGCCGATGAGGAAGAGGCCTATGAGGAGCAGCTTGCTCCGGCACCCGCCCGCGCACAGCGTGAGCGTGACCGTGAGCGCGCCCGTGAGACGGACGAAGCCGCACCGGCTCCTGTGACGCCGCTGCGTCGTCCTGTGGCTGTTCGCCAGCCTTCGGCGGGGACGGTCAACGAGATCCTCACTGTGCACCCCAAGCAGTACCGTGACGCACAGCTGATCGCCGAGAGCTTCCGCGAGGGCGTTCCGGTCATCATCAACCTGTCGCAGATGTCGGATGCTGATGCGCGTCGGCTGATCGACTTCGCGAGCGGTCTGTCCCTCGGACTCTACGGTCGCATCGAGCGCGTCACCAGCAAGGTGTTCCTGCTGTCGCCCGAGAACATCGCCATTTCCGGGCAGGGGAGCATTACGAGCGCTGATCCGGAGTCCGCGGGCTTCGATCAGTCCTGATCCGTGGCAACAGTGGTCTCCTGGATCGCATCGATCGTTCACCTGATCCTGCTGATCTACATCTTCGTGTTGTTCGCGCGGCTCATTCTCGATTACATCCCGCTGTTCAACCGAGGATGGCGCCCCACAGGCGCGGGGCTTATCGCCGCGGAAGTCGTTTATACCGTCACAGACCCTCCGATCAAGCTGTTCCGACGCTTCATTCCTCCGCTGCGCATCGGAACGCTGTCGCTTGACTTCGGGTTCACGTTCACCATGCTTGCGGTGCTGATCCTGATGTCGATCGTGCGGCAGTTCTTCTGATCGGGACTATGCTGGCACGAGGCGCGCGCCCCGGGTACGCGCCTGGATCATTAACAAGCCATGCTTCAGACACTGGCAACAGAACTCATCGAAAGAGGAGCCGAGATTATGGCACTGACCCCGGATGACGTCGTCACCAAGTCGTTCCAGCACGTCCGTTTCAAGGACGGCTTCGACCCGGACGAGGTCGATGACTTCCTTGACGAGATCGTCGTCGAGTGGCGCAAGGCTCTCGAAGAGAACGCCGAGCTGAAGACGAAGCTCGCAGCCTACGAGTCCGGTGAGAAGCCCGCTGAGGCATCGACGGCCGAAAAGGCTCCGGAGTCGGCCCCCGTGGCTGCAGCCCCGGCAGTACCCGTCGAGGCGGCTGCAGGTCCTGGTTCGACCACGGCGACCGCCGGCATCATCGAGCTCGCGCAGCGTCTGCACGACGAGCATGTTGCGGAGGGCGAGGCGAAGAAGAGCCAGCTCATCTCCGAGGCGCAGACCGAGGTCGACCGCATCAACTCCGAGGCCCAGGCCAAGCAGCGTGAGGAGTCGGCTCGTCTTGAGCGCGAGCGCAATACGCTCGAGGCTCGCATCACCGAGCTCCGCAACTTCGAGCGCGACTACCGTACGCAGCTTCGCGGTTACATCGAGGGTCAGCTCCGCGACCTCGATGAGAAGTCGACGTCGACGGACTCGACGCCGGTCTCCGCGATCGGCCTGTAGGTCGTCCCTTTGCCCGGACGTCCTCTGATTCGTCGGTCGGCGGCCGGCATCATCGTCGCGATTCTCGCGGTGCTGGTGCTGGCCGCCGATCAGTTTGTGAAGTACCTCACGATCGAGAACCTGCCGCTCCACGAGGTGGTTCCGGTTCTGGGTGAGTTCCTGCAGCTTTACTACATCCGCAACTCCGGAGCAGCCTTCTCCCTCGGCAGTGAGGTGACGTGGATCTTCACGATCGCGCTCACCGTCGTCGCAGCACTCATCATCTGGAAAGCATTCGGTCTGCGCTCCCGGCTCTGGGCCATTGTGCTCGGATGCCTCCTCGGCGGCGTGCTCGGCAACCTCACCGACCGACTCTTCCGTGAACCCGGGTTCGGCGTCGGCCATGTCGTCGACATGATCTCGATGCCGTGGATGATGCCCGCGATCTTCAACGTCGCGGACATCTTCATCGTCTGCGGCATGATCACCGTCGCGCTGCTGATCATTCTCGGTATCCGATTCGACGGAACGCGCGATAAGAATCATCTCGAGCCTGCCGAGTCCGACTCGGCAGCCGACGTCGAGGCCGTCGAGAGAGACCACTGATCGTGGAGTCACGATCGATGCCCGTACCAGACGGGCTGGATGGCGCACGGGTGGATGCTGCGCTGGCCAAGATGCTCGGCTTTTCGCGCACGTTCGCCGCTGACGTCATCGCGGCCGGTGGCGTTCGCGTCGACGGTGCCGTTCTCGACAAATCCGATCGGTTGCGCGCCGGCGGCTGGCTCGACGTCGAGTGGCAGCCCAAACAGGGGCCGGCGATCGTGCCGATCGACGTGCCCGATCTTGGAATCGTCTATGACGACGACGACATCGTGGTCATAGACAAGCCGACCGGTGTCGCCGCACATCCGTCAGTGGGGTGGGAAGGGCCAACCGTCCTCGGTGCCCTTGCCGGTGCGGGCTTCCGCATTGCCACCAGCGGTGCCGCCGAGCGCGCGGGAATCGTGCACAGGCTCGACGTCGGCACCAGCGGTCTCATGGTGGTGGCCAAGAGCGAGTCCGCCTACACGGCACTCAAGCGCGCCTTCAAGGAGCGCACGGTCGAGAAGATCTACCACGCCGTCGTGCAAGGGCATCCTGATCCGCTGGCAGGGACCATCGAGGGCCCGATCGGGCGGCATCCGAACCACTCATGGAAGTTCGCCGTCGTCCCCGATGGCAAGCCCTCTGTCACCCATTACAAGACGCTCGAGGCGTTCCCCGGTGCTTCGTTGCTCGAGATCCACCTCGAGACCGGTCGTACACATCAGATTCGCGTTCATATGGCCGCGCACAGGCATCCGTGTGTCGGCGATCCGCTGTACGGTGCGGATCCGACGCTCTCTGCACGGCTGGGACTCACTCGGCAATGGCTGCACGCCCATAAGCTCGCGTTCACCCACCCGGCGACGGGGGAGTGGGTGCAGTTCGAATCGGACTATCCTGCCGACTTCGTTCATGCTCTCGGCGTCCTGCGCGGCGACTGACGCCGATTACAGATCGCTGTCGCGCGCTGCTGTCACCGCCGCGTCCAGCGTGCGCACGAGGAAAGCGACGAGCTCGTCATCGTCGGTCAGCTGATCTGCTGCCAGGCTGACGAATACCTCCTCGGCGAAAGAGACCCACGCGCGCAGGGCCACGCGCACCGCGCGGGTGTCGCGGACCCCGAGCTCACCGAATGCCTCGCGCAGCAGCTCGGCATTGAACTCTCGTGACTCGTCGACCAGCGCGCGCACGGTCGGGTCGCCGCTGGCGACGCCGCGGACGAGGGAGAGGAAAGTGCCTCGGTGCTCGCGTACGAAGATCGCGAAGCGGCGGAGTGTGTCGTCGATGCGCTCGCGCGGCTCCAACTCGGGGTCGGGAGCGGTCGCCTGCAGCAGGGAGTCGCGCGCGGTGGTGACCACGGCGCGGTGCATGCCTTGTTTGGACTCGAAGTAGTGGAACAGCAGTGCCCGGGAGACGCCTGCGCGCCGGGCTAGCTCGTCCATCGACAGCTCATCGAGGGGGTGATCCGCGAGGAAGTTCACACCCACCACGATCAGCTGCGTGCGACGGTCCTCCGGTGTCAGGCGGCTGCGGCGCTCGGACGACATGAAGCCAGCTTAGTGATCTGCCCGACATGCCGAACTCGTATTGACTCTGAGTCAATGAGGATTATGCTCGAACACGCGCCGTCGAAGACGATGGCTTGAGATCAGGAGGATCGATGAAGTTCCCGTCACTCACGAAGTCCCACGCCGGTCGCATCACCCTCGCTGCGGTGCCCGTCGGCATCGTTGCCGGACTCCTACTCGGTGGAGTCGCCCAGGGATCCGTCCCGGTGTCGTTCGCCGTATCGGGCAGCCAGTTCCAGATCTCCGCCAGTCAGCTCGAGGGAACCGGCTTCTCGCAGTACGCCGGCGTTGCGACCGATTCCGAGGGCGGTGAGCACACCGTCGCGATCGCGAACATCAAGAGCGCGACTCTGAGTGACCTCTGCCAGTCCGTGGTCACCGAGACGCCACTGGGGACGGTCGGCGTGCTCATCAAAGCCGGTGGCGATGGAAATCCCGCCAGCGCCACTGATCTGCAGATCGGAATGACAGGACTCGCCGGTGACGCGTCGTTCGGCAACATCCGCATCGGAGTGGATGCCTCGACCGTGCAGACCGAAGCCAAGGGCAGCGCCGGCGATTTCGCACAGGATGCTGACACGGTCTCGATTGCGAATCTTCAGCAGACCGCCTGGAGCACGCAGGCATCGGTGTTCACGCTCACCGGCATGACTCTCGAACTGACCGACGGATCGACTCCGTGCTTCTGAGCGAAGCGAACACGGTGACCGCCTCACGTCGCTCGAAGCGACACTCGACACGCAGGTTCTCGGCGTGGCGGCGCGAGCGGCCGTTCATCGGCGGACTGCTGGTCGCCGTCTCCGGTGTGGAGATGTTCTTCTCCGGGCAGCTCGACATCGGGCATCTGCACGTGCAGCTGGGGATCGAGGGGCTCCAGGCCACGGTCATCCCGATCGTGATGCTGCTGCTGGGAATCCTCGCGATCACGATGCCGGCGCACCACGTCTTCTACGGCGTGATCTCGCTCGCAGTCGGCCTGTATGCGCTCATCGGGGTGAACCTCGGCGGGTTCCTTCTGGGCACCATTCTCGCCTGTGTCGGCGGGGTTCTCGTCGTCGCCTGGATGACCCCCGAGGCGAAGGCTGCGGCACGTGCCCGCGCCGCGTCGCGACAGGAGGAGCAGACGGAGGAGAACGCATGAGGCCCCGTCCGCTGCGCGTCGCTGCCGTCATCGCCGGTCTGGCCTTGGCAGCCCCTCTGATGATCGGCGCCGCACCGGCCCCGCGTCACACGGGCTTCTGCGACTCCTTCCTGTCATTCATGTGTCCCAAGCAGGATCCGGAACCGGTCCAGACGACCACGCCGATACCGGATGCCGAGGAGCCCGACGCTCCGAAGACCGATGATTCGGATTCCACGGTTCCCGCAGACACCGCGTCACCGCAGCCCGATCCGGAGGAGACTCCGGTACCGGCTCCAGTCGATGAGGGTGCGCCGGTGTTCACCGGCACGCCGGCTGCGATGGGTGCTGGCGGATTGTCGTTCACGGGACTGCGGGGCATCAGCATCGTCAGCGTTCCCACGGTCGACGGGAGCACGGTGCGCGCGTTGAAGATCGACGCGGACTCCATCACGATCAGCGGGTTCTCGCTGACCGTGCGTCCACCGGATGGTCCGGGACTGGTGACGACGGCCGACACGATGTCACTGGAGGGAAATGTGTCGGTGTACCTCGGTTCTGTATCGGCGACCTCTCTGGGTGGGGAAGGCATCACGCTGGGTCTTGCCACGCCACCGGCGCTGACGGATGTCGAGCCGGGGCTGCTGGAGGTCTCGATGGGGCTCGTCGGTTCGATCGCCGATTCGATCCACTACACGAACACCGATCAGCGCATCGTCGAGCTTGAAGAGGGCTGATCTCGGGGCCTCGTGTCTGTGCCTCGACGTAGACTCGAACCCGTGGCATCCGACTCTTTCGTACACCTGCACGTTCACAGCGAATACTCGATGCTCGATGGTGCCGCGAAGATCCAAGCGATGACGCAGGCGGCCGCCGATTACGGCATGCCGGCCATCGCTGTCACCGATCATGGCAACACATTCGCGGCCTTCGAGTTCTACAACGCTGCCAAGAATGCCGGCGTGAAGCCGATCATCGGTCTCGAGGCGTATGTGACTCCCGGCACCCATCGCAGCGACAAGTCGCGGGTCGCCTGGGGATCACCCGATCAGAAGAGCGACGATGTCTCAGGCTCGGGTGCGTACACGCACACCACGATGTGGAGCCAGAGCACCGAGGGCATGCACAACCTCTTCCGGCTGAGCTCGCTCTCCAGCCTCGAGGGGTACTACTTCAAGCCCCGCATGGACCGTGAACTGCTCCAGAAGTACAGCAAGGGGCTGATCGCGACGACCGGCTGCCCGTCCGGCGAGATCCAGACCCGACTGCGACTCGGACAGTACGATGCCGCACGCGCAGCGGCGGCCGAATTCCAGGACATCTTCGGCAAGGAGAATTACTTCACCGAGATCATGGACCACGGCCTCTCGATCGAGCGCCGCGTGATCGGCGACCTGCTGAAGATCTCGAAAGACCTGAACATTCCTCTGGTCGCCACGAACGACTCGCACTACACCCACCAGCACGAAGCCGACGCACACGAGGCGCTGCTGTGCGTGCAGTCCGGTTCGACGATGGATGACCCGAATCGATTCAAGTTCAGCGGCGACGGGTATTACATCAAGACCGCGCAAGAGATGCGCCAGATGTTCCGCGATCACCCCGAGGCGTGCGACAACACGCTCCTGATCGCAGAGCGGTGCGAGGTCGAGTTCGACACCGCCGCGAACTACATGCCGCGCTTCCCTGTGCCGGACGGCGAGACCGAAGACAGCTGGCTCGTTAAAGAGGTCGAGGTCGGCCTGCACTACCGGTACCCGAACGGCATCCCCGACAAAGTGCGCAAGCAAGCCGAGTACGAGACCGGAATCATCCTGCAGATGGGCTTTCCTGGGTACTTCCTCGTGGTCGCCAACTTCATCAACTGGGCCAAGGACAACGGCATCCGCGTTGGTCCCGGGCGCGGTTCCGGCGCCGGCTCCATGGTCGCCTACGCCATGAAGATCACCGATCTCGATCCGCTCGAGCACGGACTGATCTTCGAGCGCTTCCTGAACCCCGATCGCGTCTCGATGCCTGACTTCGACGTCGACTTCGATGACCGGCGCCGTGGCGAAGTGATCGACTACGTCACCGAGAAGTACGGCTCGGAGCGCGTCGCGCAGATCGTCACGTACGGCACGATCAAGTCCAAGCAGGCGCTGAAGGATGCCGGGCGCGTGCTCGGGTTCCCGTTCAGCATGGGGGAGCGCCTGACGAAGGCCATGCCGCCACCCGTGATGGGCAAGGACATGCCGCTGGACGGCATGTTCGACAGTGCGCATCCGCGCTACAAAGAAGCCAGCGAGTTCCGGGCGCTGATCGAGACCGATCCCGAGGCGAAGACCGTATTCGATCGGGCCATCGGGCTCGAAGGCCTCAAGCGGCAGTGGGGCGTGCACGCGGCTGGCGTCATCATGTCGAGTGAACCGCTGCTCGACATCATCCCAATCATGAAGCGCGAGCAGGACGGCCAGATCGTCACGCAGTTCGACTATCCGTCGTGCGAGTCCCTCGGCCTGATCAAGATGGACTTCCTGGGGCTGCGGAACCTCACGATCATCTCCGATGCTCTCGATAACATCCGCACGAACCGTGGTGAAGATGTCGACCTCGAGCACCTCGAACTCGACGATCGTCCATCTTATGACCTTCTGACTCGCGGCGACTCGCTGGGCGTGTTCCAGCTCGATGGCGGCCCCATGCGCTCGCTGATGCGCCTCATGAAGCCGGACAACTTCGGTGACATCTCGGCTCTGATCGCCCTGTACCGCCCCGGCCCCATGGGGGCGAACTCGCACACGAACTACGCGTTGCGCAAGAACGGGCTGCAGCCGATCACGCCGATCCATCCCGAGCTCGAAGACGCGCTGAAAGACGTCCTCGACGAGTCCTACGGTCTAATCATCTACCAGGAGCAGGTGATGGCCATCGCGCAGAAGGTCGCCGGCTTCACACTCGGCCAGGCAGACATTCTGCGGCGCGCGATGGGTAAGAAGAAGAAGTCCGAGCTCGACAAGCAGTATGCGGGCTTCCAGGCCGGCATGCACGCGAATGGCTACGGCGACGGTGCGGTCAAGGCGCTGTGGGACATCCTGCTGCCGTTCTCGGACTATGCGTTCAACAAGGCGCACTCGGCCGCATACGGCATGGTCTCCTACTGGACCGCGTACCTGAAGGCGCATTACCCGGCCGAGTACATGGCAGCCCTCCTGACGAGTGTCGGCGACTCCAAGGACAAGATGGCGATCTACCTCAACGAGTGCCGCCGGATGGGCATCAAGGTCCTCCCTCCCGACGTCGGTGAATCGATCAACTTCTTCGCCGCTGTCGGGGAAGACATCCGCTTCGGACTCGGTGCTGTGCGCAACGTCGGCAGCAACGTCGTCGACGGCATCATCACGGCACGTGAGAAGGAGGGCTTCGGTTCTTTTCACGACTTCCTCAAGAAAGTCCCGCTGCACGTCTCGAACAAGCGCACAGTCGAATCGCTGATCAAGGCCGGCGCTTTCGACTCGATGGGCGACACTCGCAGAGCGCTCATGGAGATCCATGAAGACGCCACCGAGGCCGCCGTCGATCAGAAGCGCAACGAGGCTCAGGGAGCGATCGGATTCGACTTCGACAGCCTCTACGACGCCCATGAAGAAGCCCCGCCGGCGAAAGTCCCTGATCGCCCGGAATGGGTGAAGAAGGACAAGCTCGCGTTCGAGCGCGAGATGCTCGGACTGTACGTCTCCGACCACCCGCTCGCCGGCCTCGAGGTGCCGCTCGCGAAGCATGCGTCGATCTCGATCCACAACCTTCTCGCGTCCGAAGATCTTCAGGATGGGGATCAGGTCACCGTCGCCGGCCTCGTCACGAGCGTGCAGCACCGCGTGGCCAAGGCCAGCGGCAACCCGTACGGCATGATCACCGTCGAAGATTTCAATGGTGAGGTCACCGTAATGTTCATGGGTAAGACCTACACGGAGTTCCAGCACACTCTGCAGCAGGATGCGATCCTCGCCGTTCGCGGCCGCGTCTCGCGCCGTGACGACGGCTTGAACCTGCACGCCCAATCGGCGTTCTCGCCGGATGTCGGCTCATTCGATACTGCCGGACCTCTCTCGCTGATGCTGGCAGAGCAGCGGGCGACGGAGCACGTGATGAACGAACTCGCTGAAGTGCTCAGGCGGCACAGCGGCGAGACGGAGGTGGTGCTGCGCGTGCACCGCGGTCAGACAGCCAAGGTATTCGATGTACCGATGCCGGTGAAGGTGTCCGCCGATCTGTTCGGCGACCTCAAGTCGCTGCTCGGCCCGACATGCCTCGGGTAGGATCGGTACCCATGAGTACGGACACACCGGAAGAACTTTTCTCCGACGAGGATGGCGTGCTCTACGCCGAACACGTCACCCCGCAGCCCGGCATCTGGGGATTCACACTTCGCGAACTCCTCATCGTCGGCGCCTGGCTGGTGCTGTTCGTCACCTCGTTCTTCCCCGTGGGGTGGGGTCCGGCGTTGTGGGCCCAGGGGATCGCGTGGTTGCTGCCGCTCGGCCTGCCCACCGTCGCTGTCTTCCTCATCGTCCTCCGCCGATTCTCGCCCGACGGGATCCGTCGCGTCGGTTCGCTGGGCATCGATCAGTTCGCATCCGTGGCGTTCTCCGTCGCGGTGCTGTGGTGGGTGCAGGTGCTCTGGGAGTTCATCGCCGCATCCGTGCTGAACGGCTCCTATGGCATCATCTGGGTGCCGTGGGTGCAGCTGGCAGCACTGCTCATGCTGGTCGTCGTCACCGTCTTCGCGCCGATCATTCCTGGACTCCGTGAGGACTTCCACGGTCGCCTCGTGACGCTGGCGCATCGCAATGCGAACCCGGTGCGTCCGGTGATCGCCCGTCCGCGCAAGGAGCGCCCCGCGCGCCCGACCCCCGCTGCCGCCCCGGTCGCCGACGAACTCGAGGCCGACGCTCAGATCGCCGACTCCTTCGATGGCGAGTCCGTGGACGATGTCGAGCAGGAGTCTGCAGCTGAGCTGGGACTGGGCGAGAGCGTTCCGCTCACCGAACATGCATCCGGCGGCGAGCTCGGCGCGGACATGGAGATCGGCGATGACTATGTCCCCGGATACGTCCGTTCCCCCAACGAACCCGTCGACATCGCGCCCGAGGGACAGTCTCAGCCGTTCTGGGCGCTTGCGCCGACCGAGCGCGACGTCGTCGATGAGCAGGGCGAGTCGCTTTTTCTGGTCGGACCGGACGCCTGGGCGCTGGTGATCGAGGACCGCGGTGGTGCCTATGTCGTGCGGCACGACGACGGCCGTATCGGCTACCTGCACGACATCGCAGACATCACGAGAGGCTGACGTGCGCACGATTGATCTGCGAGGGCGGGAGCTCTCGCCGGCAGAGATGCTCGCCGCCGTCCCACGTGCCACACAGGCGCGTGCGGAGGCACTGGAGACCGCAGCGCGGATCGTCGAAGACGTCAGGCGTGACGGAGAAACGGCGCTGCGGACGCAGGCGGAGAAGTTCGACCGGGTCACCGGTCACGCGATCCGTGTTCCGGCCGAGCACATTCAGGATGCTGTCGCCACTCTCAGCCCCGATGTCAGAGCCGCTCTCGAAGAAGCGATTCGTCGTGTGCGACAGGGATCGGCAGCGCAGGTTCCGGATCCTCGCGTCACAGAAATCGGTGCTGGTGCGCGCGTGGCGCAGCGCTGGCAGCCGGTCAACCGCGTCGGCGTGTACATCCCGGGCGGCAAAGCTCCACTCGCCTCGAGCGTCGTCATGAACGTGGTCCCGGCACAGGTCGCCGGTGTGCAGCAGATCGCGCTCGCTTCGCCCCCGCAGCACAGTGAGGACGGCCGAATCCACCCGACGATTCTCGGTGCGGCCGGTCTCCTCGGCGTGACCGAGATCTACGCGATCGGCGGTGCCGGTGCAATCGGCGCGTTCGCCTACGGCGTGCCCGCACTCGATCTGGATCCGGTCGATGTCGTCTCCGGCCCGGGCAACAACTACGTCGCGTCCGCAAAGCGGGCGGTCGCCGGTGCCGTGGGCACCGACTCCGAAGCCGGTGCGACCGAGATCCTCATCGTCGCGGATGCTGCCGCCGATGCTCGTCTGATCGCGTCAGACCTCGTGAGCCAGGCCGAGCACGATGAACAGGCATCTGCCGTGTTGGTCACCGATGATGAGTCGCTCGCCGAGCGCGTGGCTGCCTGCGTCGCCGAATGTGCAGCGGCGACGAGGCACTCCGAACGCGTCGGTATCTCGCTCGCAGGTCCGCAGTCGGCGATCGTCCTCGTCGACGATCGTGCGATGGCGGTGGCATTCAGTAATGCCTATGCGCCCGAGCACCTTGAACTCCACCTCGAAGATGCAGAGGCCGCGGCATCCGCATTCACTAGTGCGGGAGCAGTTTTCGTCGGCGATCAGACTCCGGTGAGCCTGGGCGACTACATGGCCGGAAGCAACCACGTGCTGCCCACAGGAGGACAGGCGCGCTACGCGCCAGGGCTCGGCGCGTACACGTTCCTGCGGCCGCAGCAGGTCATCTCCTACGATCACGCCGCGCTCGCTGCGGTGCGTGCGGGAGTAGTCGCTCTGGCGAACAGCGAAGTGCTTCCTGCGCACGGTGAGGCCATCGAAGCGCGCTTCCAGGCAGCAGACGACGCAGCGGCTACGCTGTAACACCATGCACTGCCCCTTCTGCCGCCATCCCGATTCTCGCGTGATCGACTCCCGCACCAGCGATGACGGGCTCTCGATCCGCAGACGTCGGCAGTGCCCGGAGTGCGGCGGCCGGTTCACCACGACCGAGACGGCAAGCCTCAACGTCATCAAGCGCTCCGGAGTGATGGAGCCC
This sequence comes from Microbacterium sp., assembly GCF_052099035.1. Taxonomy (GTDB): domain Bacteria; phylum Actinomycetota; class Actinomycetes; order Actinomycetales; family Microbacteriaceae; genus Microbacterium. The sequence continues at coordinate 72,866 of NZ_JBQDSX010000011.1, forward strand.
TTCAGCCGCGAAAAGGTCATCGCCGGAGTCCGCAAGGCGTGTCAGGGCCGTCCGGTCACCGAAGCAGATCTCGCGATCCTCGCGCAGCGCGTTGAGGAGGCTGTTCGTCAGACCGGCGTCTCGCAGCTCGATGCGAACGAGATCGGGCTGGCGATTCTCGGACCTCTCCGCGATCTCGATGAAGTCGCCTATCTGCGATTCGCGAGTGTCTATCAGGCATTCGAGTCCCTGGACGATTTCGAGACCGCGATCACGGATCTGCGCACGGACCACGGTGCGTCCGAGTCCGGCGCCGCCGACCGGTAATCTGGCAGGGATGTATCCCCTCCTCTTTCGCACCGTCCTGTCGCGCTTCGATCCCGAGCTCGCGCACCATGCCGGGATGGCTGTCATCCGGGTACTGGGGATACCGCCGTTTTCGTGGGTGACACGGAGCCTGTGTGCGCCGTCTGCAGGACAGCAGGTGCGCACGCTCGGTCTCACGTTCGACTCGCCGTTCGGCGTGGCGGCCGGATTCGACAAGAATGCTGTCGGCGTTCGTGGCCTGGCGGCTCTTGGTTTCGGCCATGTCGAAGTCGGCACCGTCACCGCGATCGCACAGGATGGTAATCCGAAACCGCGTTTGTTCCGCCTCGTGCCGGACCGCGCCGTGATCAATCGGATGGGGTTCAACAACGCGGGAGCGGATGCTGCGGCCAAGCGCCTCGCGAAGCTGCGTCGCCGCCGCCCGAAGACCGTGATCGGCGTGAACATCGGCAAGAGCCGTGTCATCGACGTCGACAAGGCGACTGCCGACTACGTGCAGAGCGCGACGACGCTGGCGCCGCTCGCCGACTACCTGGCAGTCAACGTGTCGTCTCCGAACACACCGGGCCTGCGCGGACTGCAAGCAGTCGAGACGCTCGCGCCACTGCTGCGCGCGGTCAAAGACGCCGCGGGATCGACGCCGCTGCTGGTGAAGATCGCTCCCGACCTGCCTGACGACGAGATCACCGCGATCGCCCGTCTCGCCGTGGATGAGGGCTTGGACGGCATCATCGCGCACAACACCACGATCAGTCGCGAAGGGCTGACCACGGATGCTGCGATCGTCGAGTCCGCCGGTGCCGGCGGTCTGTCCGGGGCGCCGCTGCGCGAGCGCTCAATGCAGGTGCTGCACATCGTCCGCGCCGCCGTGCCGAGCGACTTCTGCGTGATCTCCGTCGGGGGAGTGGAGACGGCATCCGATGTTCAGGATCGACTGGATGCCGGCGCCACTCTGGTGCAGGGATACACCGCATTCCTCTACCGTGGCCCCCTGTGGGCACGGCAGATCAACAAGGGACTGCGGGCTATGCGGGGTACTGGCCGCGCTTGACCTGCGGCTTGGGCAGGCGCATGAAACGCATCTGCAGTGATCGCATCGCCGCGTACCAGCCGAGGCCCTTCTCGAGGCGGTCCTTGCCGAATTTCTCGGCCACCTTCTTCTTGACGCGTCCGCTGAGAATGACCATGTCGAGCACCGCGAGGATGATGAAGCCCCACAGGCCTACGAAGGCATAGAACGAGAAGGTCGGGTCTGGCACGAGCGAGACGAGGATGACGACGACCATCAGCGCCATCACCCACTCGGACAGGTGCCATCCGGCATCCACGTAGTCGCGCACCCAACGGCGCTGCGGCCCCTTGTCGCGCGGCGGAAGGTACTTGTCCTCACCCGCGGCCATGCCGGCCTGCGCACGCTCGCGCTGCTCGCGCATCTGCACCTTCGCTGCGGCTCGTGCTTCCTTGGTGTTGGCGACGAGCGGACGGCGACGGGCGGCTTCCTGTTCTGCGCGACTGGGCGTTGCGCGTCCCTTGCCGACGACTGGCGTCTCCGGGGACTCGTCGTTCGTCGATGGGGTGGGGGTGGCCACGGAACTCCTCGAATCTGAATACGGTGAAGCCTTAAGATTACTCGCATGACTTCCATGCCGCCCACAGCTGATCCCGTTGTCGAATCCGCCGTCACCGAGGCGGTGAACCTCGGCATCCCGAGTGCACTGTCCGATCTGGGGGGCCTGGTGCGCATTCCGGGGATCGCCTGGCCATCGTTCGATCAGACTCAGCTCGAGCGCAGCGCCGCGCGCGTGGCAGAGCTTGCCGAGAGCACCGGTGTCTTCGACGAGGTGCGTGTGCTGCGCGCGGCCGTGCCGGGGACGGACGAGGTCGGCCAGCCTGCAGTGCTCGCAACTCGTGCCGCCCGCGGCGGCAAGCCGACGATCCTGCTGTACGCACACCATGACGTGCAGCCTCCCGGAGATGACGCCCTGTGGGAGACGCCTCCCTTCGAGCCCACCGTGCGCGATGGTCGGCTGTACGGGCGCGGTGCCGCCGATGACAAGGCCGGAATCATGTCGCACATCGCCTCGCTGCGTGCCGTGCACGAAGTCCTCGGCGACGACCTCGAGCTCGGCGTCTCGCTGTTCATCGAGGGCGAGGAGGAGTACGGCTCCCGTTCCTTCGGCCAGTTCCTCAGCGACAACTCCGATGCGCTGCGGGCCGATGCCATCGTTGTCGCGGACTCGGGGAACTGGGACTCGAAGACGCCCGGTCTGACCGTCTCGCTGCGTGGCAATGCCCGCTTCACCCTCACCGTGCGCACTCTTGAGCATGCATCCCACTCCGGGATGTTCGGCGGGGCGGTGCCGGACGCCATGATGGCGACCGTGCGGCTGCTCTCGACGCTGTGGGATGCCGATGGTGCTGTCGCCGTCGACGGGATGACCGATCGCGACGCACCGACCCCCGACTACGACGAAGCAACTCTGAGGGATGAGACCGGCCTCCTCGCCGGCACGTCGCCGATCGGACGTGGCAGCATCCTCGGCCGAATCTGGAACAAGCCTGCCGTGACCGTCATCGGCATCGATGCGACAAGCGTGGAATCGGCTTCCAACACGCTCCTGCCAGAAGTGTCCGTCGTCGTCAGCGCTCGTGTTGCGCCCGGTCAGAGCGGTGAAGATGCCTATGCGGCTCTGGAATCGCACCTGCGTGCGCACGCGCCCTTCGGTGCTGAGTTGACCTTCTCCGACGTCGATCTCGGCAACGGGTTCCTCGTCGATACGAGTGGGTGGGCTGTGGCGATGGCGCGCCAGGCCATGGCCGACGGCTATGGCGCAGATCCGGTGGACCTCGGTGTGGGCGGCTCGATTCCCTTCATCGCAGACCTCGTGCGGGAGTTCCCCGAGGCCCAGATCCTCGTCACCGGAGTGGAGGATCCGCACTCGCGCGCGCACAGCCCGAACGAGTCCCTGCACCTGGATACCTTCCGCCACGCTGTCGCCACCGAGGCGCTCATGCTGGCCCGCATGAATGAAGTCACGGCCTGACGAGCCTTCTTCCGCCTCCGGCGGTAGAATCGCAGGTACCAGCTGTGCGCATGCACGGCCTGTCACAAGGAGCGACATGAGCGACACGACTATCACTTCCGAGACCACGACCGCCCACGGCATCACTCTGACCGATGCTGCTGCATCGAAGGTGAAGAACCTTCTCCAGCAGGAGGGCCGCGAAGACCTGCGTCTGCGTGTCGCCGTCCAGCCGGGTGGATGCTCTGGTCTGATCTACCAGCTCTACTTCGACGAGCGCTACCTCGATGGTGACGAAACCGTCGACTTCGATGGCGTCGAGGTCATCGTCGACAACATGAGCGTGCCGTACCTCGATGGTGCAGCGATCGATTTCAAGGACACGATCTCGGAGCAGGGCTTCACGATCGACAACCCCAACGCTGCGGGCAGTTGCGCCTGCGGCGACAGCTTCAACTGAACAACAGCCGTATCCAGCCTGCGTGGTTGGCATGAATCAGGTGTGAGCTTGCCCTAGACTGGGGGAGCCCTGTCCGCGATCTTGAAAGGTGCATCGTGCCCTCGAAACGCCGCCTTCGTTGGGCCGCTATTCCCCTGGGAATTGCGGCAGCCGTGGCCCTGGCGGGATGTTCTCCCACCGAGCTGCACGGATTCCTCCCAGGCTTTGTGGAAGACGGCACCGCCGCCACGAACCAGACCGACCGTGTCGGGTCGCTCTGGGTCAACTCGTGGATCGTCCTGCTCCTCGTCGGCATCATCACGTGGGGCCTGATGGGATGGGCCGCGATCGCCTATCGCCGTCGCAAGGGCCAGACCGGCCTTCCCGTGCAGATGCGCTACAACATGCCGATCGAGATCTTCTACACGGTCATTCCGTTGATTCTCGTCATGGCGATGTTCTTCTTCACGGCACGCGATCAGGCCGAGATCGAAACGCAGTGGGGCGATGACGCCGATGTGGAGATCACCGCGATCGGCAAGCAGTGGGCGTTCGACTTCATGTACGGCGGCGAAGACGACGATCTGTCCGATGCCGTCTGGACCATGGGCATCCAGGCTCAGCCCGACGCCAACGGCAACATCGACACGGAGGAGCTGCCGACGCTCGTGCTCCCGGTTGACCAGAAGGTGCACATCAGCCTTCAGTCGCGCGATGTCGTGCACTCGTTCTGGATCGTCGACTTCCTCTACAAGAAGGACATGTACATCGGGAAGGACAACTCCTGGTCCTTCATCCCGACGCGTGTCGGCGAGTACGACGGCAAGTGCGCTGAGCTCTGCGGCGAGTACCACTCCATGATGCTGTTCAATGTCAAGGTCGTCGAACAGGACGAGTACGACGCGTATCTCGAGACTCTCCGCGACAAGGGCAACACTGGCGACATCAACAATGCCTACGACCGACTCGGCAACTTGCCGGGGACGGGCGCTCCGGGGACGGACTCCGAGGAAGAGGGAGAGTAAATCCTCATGACTACCACCACTGAGGCCCCAAGCCAGCATTCTGGCGCTCGCCCCACCACGATTCCGGCCCGCCAGGCCGCTCTGCTGAGCACTTCGCGCACGGAGCAGAAGGGCAACATCGTCGTCAAGTGGATGACGTCCACTGACCACAAGACGATCGGGTACATGTACCTGATCAGCTCGGTGCTGTTCTTCCTTCTCGGCGGTGTGATGGCGCTTGTCATTCGCGCCGAGCTCTTCGCTCCCGGAATGCAGATCGTTCCGACCAAGGAGCAGTACAACCAGCTCTTCACGATGCACGGCACGATCATGCTGCTGATGTTCGCGACCCCGCTGTTCGCCGGATTCGCCAACGCGATCCTCCCGCTCCAGCTCGGCGCTCCGGATGTGGCGTTCCCCCGACTGAACGCGTTCGCCTTCTGGCTGTTCGCCTTCGGCTCGATCATCGCCGTTGCCGGATTCCTCACCCCGCAGGGTGCAGCATCCTTCGGCTGGTTCGCCTATCAGCCTCTTGCGAATGCTTCGTTCTCGCCCGGCGCCGGTGGAAACCTGTGGATGGTCGGGTTGGGCATGTCCGGATTCGGAACGATTCTCGGTGCGGTGAACTTCATCACCACGGTCATCACGATGCGCGCACCGGGAATGACGATGTGGCGCATGTCGATCTTCTCGTGGAACACGCTGATCACCAGCCTCCTGATCCTGATGGCGTTCCCCGTGCTCGCAGCGGCGATCTTCGCCGCAGCTGCCGACCGCATCCTGGGCGCCCACGTCTATGACCCGGCCAACGGCGGTGTGCTGCTCTGGCAGCACCTGTTCTGGTTCTTCGGACACCCCGAGGTCTATATCATCGCGCTGCCGTTCTTCGGCATCGTTTCGGAGATCTTCCCGGTGTTCAGCCGCAAGCCGATCTTCGGTTACAAGACGCTGATCTACGCAACCATTTCGATCGCTGCGCTTTCGGTCTCCGTCTGGGCGCACCACATGTACGTCACCGGTGGCGTACTGCTGCCCTTCTTCGCACTGATGACGATGCTCATCGCTGTGCCGACGGGTGTGAAGATCTTCAACTGGATCGGAACTCTCTGGCGAGGCTCGGTCACGTTCGAGACACCCATGGTGTTCTCACTGGGCTTCCTCGTCTCATTCGTGTTCGGAGGTCTGACCGGCGTCATCCTCGCGTCGCCGCCGCTGGACTTCCACATCAGCGATACCTACTTCGTGGTCGCTCACTTCCACTACGTCGTCTTCGGAACCGTCGTGTTCGCGATGTTCGCCGGGTTCTACTTCTGGTGGCCGAAGTGGACAGGACGAATGCTCAACGAGCGTCTCGGCTACGTGCACTTCTGGATGCTGTTCGTCGGTTTCCACATGACCTTCCTCATCCAGCACTGGCTCGGTGTCGACGGCATGGTGCGACGCTACGCGGACTACTCGGCGGCCGACGGCTGGACCTGGGGCAACCAGGTCTCCACGATCGGTGCGATCATTCTCGGTGCCTCGATGCTGCCGTTCTTCCTGAACGTCTGGATCACGGCGCGCAAGGCACCCAAGGTCACGGTCAACGACCCGTGGGGGTACGGTGGATCGCTCGAATGGGCGACGAGCTGCCCGCCGCCGCGACACAACTTCACGTCAATCCCGCGCATCCGCAGCGAGCGTCCTGCGTTCGACCTGAACCACCCCGAGGCCGCAGAGCATCCTGTCGGCGCTCCTGAGCCCGCTGCTGCTGGTGCGAGCGGAGAGGTGAAGTAAGCCATGCGTTCAAACGTTGTTCTTTGGTGGATTCTCGCCGTCTTCTTCGTCGTGATCTCCGGTGTGTACACCTTGTGGCACATCCTGGAGTATCCCGAGCTTGTCGGAGCTGCGAAGGTCGAGTGGGTCGGCACGATCGCCCTCTTGTTCGTCGCCTTCATGTCTGCCATGGTCGCGGTCTACCTCGACCGCACCTACAAGGCACAGGGCGGCGAGCTGCCCGAGGACGTCCTGACCGCTGACATCGATGACGGTGACCCGGAACTCGGTGAGTTCAGCCCGTGGTCCTGGTGGCCGATGGTGCTGGCAGCATCCGCCGGTGTCTTCCTCGTCGGAATGGCCGTCGGACACTTCCTGCTTCCGATCGGTGTGGCGATCTTCGCCGTCGCGATCGTCGGGTGGGTCTACGAGTACTACCGCGGGAACTTCGCCCGCTGAGTCTCGCACAGAGCCTCATAAACGAGGAGGGCTCCTGGACTTCGGTCCAGGAGCCCTCCTCGTTTTGGGGTGCGAGTACTGATCAGGCGCGAGTGCGGATGCGGGGGACACCCGCGAGCGGGTCGATGGGGCGGCGGTGGACGCCGTCGTGATCTTCGATGGGGTAGCCCCCGCGCGCCCAGTATTCGAAGCCGCCGATCATCTCGCGGACCGGGTATCCGAGCCTTGCGAACTCGAGCGCTCCCTTCGCGCCAGCGTTGCAGCCGTGGCTCCAGCAGTAGACGACGACCGCAGTTCCCGGCGCGATCTCGGCGGAAGCACGTGCTGCGATCTCGCTGTAGTGCATGTGTACGGCGCCAGGGATGCGTCCCTGCGCCCACGCCTCATCGGAGCGCACATCGATGACCGTGAGCTCCTCTCCGGCCTTCTGAGCAACGTAGACATCGCTCGCATCTGTCTCGTAGGCGAGCTTGGCGGCGAAGTAGTCAGCGCGTTCGATCATGGCACCAGCATATTCTCCCTCACACGACGCAGAAGGCCCCGTCCGAGCGGACGAGGCCTTCTACCAGGGGAGTGGACGACTACTTGTCGCCTTCGTCCTTCTTGGGCTTCTTCACCGGCTCCGAGGCGACAACCGAGCTCGGGGTGTTCGGCGTCTCACCGATGTGCGTCTCGACCTCGGGGTGGACAGGAGCATCCGGTGCACCCGCGCGGTCGTGAGCGCCCTGGATCTCGGCCGTCTCGGCCTCATCCATGTGCGTCGTGACGTGATGCTGGTGAGCGTCAGCTGCCGCGACCTCCGCCTGCGTGAGCGGGGAGAGACGGTCTTCGTAGAACCAGCGCGACATCGATGAACGCAGGTTCTGCGTCCACGGGATGCGACCCTTCTCGTTGGGGCGCACGACGAGCGGTTCGTAGACGTCGACATCGATGAGCTTCCAGCGGTCGTACGCGTCGACCGGCTGGTGAACCTCGATGTACTCGCCACCGGGAAGGCGCACGATACGACCGGACTCGTAGCCGTGCAGCACGATCTCGCGGTCCTTCTTCTGCAGCGCGAGGCAGATGCGCTTGGTGATGAAGTAGCCGAGAATCGGTCCGATGAACAGCAGCGCCTGCAGGGTATGGATGACGCCTTCCATCGTGAGGTGGAAGTGCGTGGCCATCAGGTCAGACGATGCTGCTGCCCACATCACCGCGTAGAAGATCACGCCGGCGGCACCGATCGCGGTGCGTGTCGCGGCGTTGCGCGGACGCTGGGCGATGTGGTGCTCGCGCTTGTCGCCCGTCACCCATGCCTCGATGAAGGGATAGATCGCGACGAGCACGATGAACAGACCGAGAACGGCGACCGGGACGAGGATGCCGAACGACCAGGTGTGGTCGAGGAAGACGATATCCCAGTTCGGTGGGGCCAGACGCAAGGCGCCATCGGCGAATCCGATGTACCAGTCCGGTTGTGTACCGGCCGAGACAGGAGAGGGATCGTATGGTCCGTAGTTCCACACCGGGTTGATCTGGAAGAAGGTCGCTATCAGGACGATTGCGCCGAAGACGACGAACAGGTAGCCGCCCATCTTCGACATGTACACCGGCATCATCGGGTAACCGACGACGTTGTCGTTCGTGCGGCCGGGGCCGGCGAACTGGGTGTGCTTGTTGATGATCATGAGCATGAGGTGCACGACGATCAGGCCGATCACGAGCAGCGGCAGCAGCAGAATGTGCAGTGAGTACAGACGCCCGACGATGTCGGTTCCGGGGAACTCTCCACCGAACAGCAGGAACGAGATCCAGGTGCCGACCAGCGGGATGCCCTTGACCATTCCGTCGATGATGCGCAGGCCGTTGCCCGAGAGCAGGTCATCCGGCAGGGAGTAGCCGGTGAAGCCCTCGGCCAGCGCGAGGATGAACAGGACGAAACCGATCACCCAGTTGAGCTCGCGCGGCTTGCGGAACGCGCCGGTGAAGAAGACGCGCAGCATGTGGATGCCGATACCGGCGACGAACACCAGAGCAGCCCAGTGGTGGATCTGGCGCACCAGCAGGCCACCGCGCAGGTCGAAGGAGATACGCAGCGTCGACTCGAGCGCGGCCGACATCTCAATGCCGCGCATCGGAGCGTATGCGCCCGTGTAGTGCGTCTCGACCATGGTCGCCTGGAAGAAGAACGTCAGGAACGAGCCGGAGATGAAGACGACGACGAAGCTCCACAGCGCGATCTCGCCGAGCATGAAGGACCAGTGGTCGGGGAAGATCTTGCGGCCCAGCTCCTTGACGAAGCCGGAGAGGCTGGTGCGCTCATCGATGTAGTTCGCGGTTGCACCGACGAATCGGCCACCGAGAGGAGCCTTGTTGTCTTTGTCCTCTTTAGACAGCGTTGCGGTGCTCAATGGCGCTCCCAGAAGCTCGGGCCAACAGGTTCAGTGAAGTCGCTGCGTGCGACGAGGTAACCGTCGTCATCGACCGTGATCGGCAGCTGTGGCAGTGGACGCGCGGCCGGGCCGAAGATGACCTTGGCATGGTCGGTGACGTCGAACTGCGACTGGTGGCAGGGGCACAGCAGGTGGTGCGTCTGCTGCTCGTAGAGAGCGACAGGGCAACCGACGTGCGTGCACACCTTGGAATAGGCGACGATGCCGTCGTAGGACCAGTCCTTGCGGTCCTCCGCTTCGTGGAGCTGCTCGGGCCGCAGGCGCATCATCAGGACGATGGCCTTGGCCTTCTCCTCGAGGTAGCCGTCGTGGTGGGAGAGGCTCGCGAGGTCTTCGGGAATCACGTGGAACGCCGAGCCGAGAGTGACATCCGCTGCGCGGATCGGGGTGCCATCGGGGTCACGGACCAGACGCTGTCCCTTGTCCCACATCGTCTGCTTCAGCAGTGCGACTGGGTCACCTGCGATCGGGCTGTCCGGCGTGCTGTGCGGGGCCAGGCCGCGGAACAGTGCGACACCGGGGACGATGGATGCGACGACGGCGGCGATCAGCGAGTTGCGGATCATCGTGCGGCGTCCGAATCCGGACTCCTCGTTCGCCTGGGCGAAAGCATCGATGGCGGCCTCACGCGTCGCGTCCTTGCCGCGGGTCGGATGCCGGTACTCGATGTGCTCCTTGTCGCTCATGAGCGCCTTGGACCAGTGGATCGCGCCGATGCCGATGCACAGCAGTGCGAGGGCGATGCCGATGCCGATGAAGAGGTTGTTGTTGCGGATCGAGGCCAGCGAACCGTCCTCGATCGGGAACAGCATGTAGGCGGCGACCGCCCAGATGCTGCCGGCCAAAGATAGGTAGAACAGCGTGTAAACGGTGCGTGCCGCGCGCTTCTCAGCCTTCGGGTCCTTGTCTGTCATCCGCTCACGATGCTGCGGCAGACCAGGATTCTGCACGGGATCGCTGACTGCGACACCCAGCCCGGGAGAGGGCTGGTAGGCCCTGTCAAGGGCCTGCGAGTCGTCGTCGTGTGCCATGGTGCTCCTCGTACGTTCCTCTTCGATGA